>JBLIOE010000045.1:0-32323 GCA_047639555.1 Candidatus Aldehydirespiratoraceae bacterium | reverse complement strand
GCCGCACGGCCCGACGGATCTCCCCCCGGCACCACCTCCCGTCGCCGCTCCCGAGCACGTGACGCCTCCGACTCCGGCCGCTCCCAGTACCACCTTGCCGACCGCGGACCCTGCGGTCCATGAGATGGCACCACCGCCGGACTACCCGACAGCTCCCGAACCGGTTCCCGCCGAGTATCCGGTGCGCACGCCGCGACAGTCGACCTACCCCACGACGCCGGAGTCTGGTACTGACGCGTCGCCACCGTCCTGCGCTGATGGCGCAGGCTCGGGTTGCGAGACGTTGTAGGAGCATGACGATGCGAGCTCGCTCTCTTCGAATTCTTCCCTCCCTTCTGATGGGCGCGGCGATCTTCCTCGCCGGTTGCGGCGGGTCCTCTGCGCCGACGGCGGAGGAACCGGTACTACCTCCGGTCGCGGAAACGCCATCCGAGGAAGCGATCGAACGGCAGGCGCCCGAGGTCGAGCAGACCGAGTTGGCCGACGAGTCAATCCCGGACGGACTCGACCCCGACGGTGTCATAGCCGCAACGATACTGATCGCCAGTGGCGGCGATCTCGAGGCAGCAATCAGTGCCGGCCTTGTGACGGAAGCCGAGGCTGAGGCCGCGCTGACCGTGCTCGAGACCGGTGATGCCTCGTCGATCCTCGATTAGGCGTCGAGCGCAGTTGGCCGAATGAGCGCGGGCCCACCCTCGGCGTGCTCGAGAAGTGACGCTCGAGCGAGCGCGGTCTTCCCCCAGCGGCCGCGAATGTCGTCGACCATGGCGTCGAGCTTCTCCGTGGCCCGACCTTCCTCGGGGAAACGCAGCGCCATCTGTACCGCATCGGGCCGACCGAGGCCCGCGTAGGTGATGCCCACAAGCGTGCAGCCCTTTCGACCGAGGTTGCCGCCGGGGCCGTGGGGCCCGTCGATCAGGTCGAGGAGGAGTTCGTCGGCGGTGGCGGTGAGGAGCCCGGTGAGATGGGTGGGCTCGGCGAGGGTGCGTGACCGGCTTTCGTGTCGCATCTCAGATGTGCGATAACGGACAGTGACGGTGCGAGCCACTCGCTCGGCCTTGCGGAGCCGGGAGGCAACCCTCTCGGCTAACCCGAGGAGCTCGCGCCGAAGTTCGTCGCGGGTGCGGATCCGATTTCCGAGGGCCCGTTGCGCCCCCATCGAACGATCGCGACGGGCGTTGTTCACGGGCCGGGGATCGAGGTTATGAGCGAGGTCGCGGAGGTGACGGCTCGCGTGGGGCCCGAGGTAACCCTGCAGATCGGCCCGGCCGCTCCCCGCGAGATCGCCCACGGTGTCGACTCCGTGATCGTGGAGCTTTGTGGCCGTGACGGGCCCAACCCCCCACAACACTTCAACCGGCAGCGGATGAAGGAACTCGAGTTCTTGGCCGGGTTCGACATACAAGAGCCCGTCGGGTTTGGCCTGGGCACTCGCCACCTTGGCCAGGAACTTCGTTCGGGCCACGCCAACCGAAAGGGGAAGCCCGACATCGACAAGCACCCTCGTGCGGAGCTGGGCCGCGATCTCTACTGCCGGGCCGAAGAGGTGCTCGGCGCCGCTGACATCGAGGAAGGCTTCATCGACTGAGACGGGTTCGACGAAAGGTGTGAAGTCGCGGAACTTCTCGAAGACCGCCTCGGAGGCCTCGGAATACGCATCCATTCGGGGCTCGACCACGATGGCGTTCGGACACAACAGCCGCGCTTGGCCGCCGTTCATGGCCGAGCGCACGCCGAGGCGTTTGGCCTCGTAGCTGCAGGCCAACACGACGCCTTCGCCGACGATCACCGGACGGCCGCGTAGGCGAGGGTTGTCGCGCTGCTCGACTGATGCGTAGAAGGCATCGAGGTCGGCATGAAGAATAGTGGCGCCGCTCGCCGGTTTGGTTGTGCCCATTGTAGGAGTCTAGGGCGAACAGATGTTCGATTCCAGTGTGACTGTCAGTGGGGTCGGGCAGAATGCACTTTATGGCCACGCGTCGCTACGGCACCATCGTCAAACACCTCACGGACGACCCGGAGACCGCGGTCGAGTTGGCCGTGAAACTGCCCGATGAAATCCTTCACCATCTCGCTGAGGCACTGCACGACGAGTCTCGGCAACGAGCGATCAAGGCGGGCGATTACGGTGCGCTCACCGACGAGACATTCGAGACCGCGTTTGGACGAGACGGCTTGGGTGTCGACCCGTTCATCCACGACCAGGTGATCGTTTGTCCCGGCGCCATGGTCGCGAAGAGTAGATCGAATCATCGCTGCCGTTTCGTCAGCGTCAACGATGTGTGGATTTGGGAATCGGGCGAGCTCCTTGAAGAGGAGAAACGTTCGAACCCCGGCAAGGAAGATGGTTTTCGGGCGGTCGCGCTGTTGCCGATTATCAACGGGATGACCCTCGACGTGGTCTCCGGCAAGGCCCGATCTGGTCAACACTCCGTCGACACGGTCACCTCCTACGCCGTTCGTCGAGGGAAATTGGTGGAGGTCAGCCAACGAAACGTGAGCGGGCGCGGCATGCAGTGACAGACTCAGGTATGCACGACGACGGCCTCCGCTTCTCCTTCTCCGGCATGGTCGAGCGAATCACGCTCGCCGAGCCGAACAAACGCAATCCCCTTGGCCTCTCCAAGATGCGAGCGCTCACGGCGCATCTACGCGCCATCGACACCTCCGCGTCGGCCTCGGTTGTGGTGATCGACGCCGAAGGCCCGGCGTTCTCTGCGGGCCATGATCTCTCCGAGATGTGCGGGCTTGATCTCGAAACGTCTCGGGAGATCTTCGATGCCTGCACCGATCTCATGACCACCATCCATGAGATTCGCCAGCCCGTGATTGCCTCTGTCGACGGCATCGCCACCGCGGCCGGTTGCCAGCTGGTCGCGTCGTGTGATCTCGCCGTGGCATCGGCATCGTCAAGTTTTGCCACTCCTGGCGTCCGGATCGGCCTGTTCTGCTCAACACCAATGGTGCCGATCAGCCGAGCCGTTGGCCGCAAACGGGCGATGCAGATGCTGCTCACGGGTAATCCCATTGATGCCGCCACCGCGGCCGACTGGGGCCTCATCAACACGGTGGCTGACGACGGCTCGGTTGCGGAAGCAGTCGACGCTCTCGTCGCCGACATTGTTCGCTGGTCGCCCCAAACGATCGCGATCGGCAAGGGCGCGTTCTACGAACAGATTGATCGCACCGAGCCCGACGCCTATCACCTCACCAAACGAGTGATGAGCGACAACGCGGTCGACGATGTTGCTCAGGAGGGGATCAACGCCTTCCTTGAAAAGCGCGAACCGGAATGGCCCGCGTGACCAACACGCTCGAACTCCAACCCACCGTCGCCGGCCACGCCGATGCCGTCTGGGCCGCGCTGGGCCAGCCCGGCGCCTGGTGGACGGGCGCCGAGCGACTCGCGATTGCCAAGATCGCTCGTAATGGTGCACCCCGAACCCTGTGGGACCGAGTGCCCGCCCTCGACACGCTCTCTCGCGATCGCGGTGCCGAGGTGCTGTCACTGTTTCTCGCGGCACTGGCCGAGCGGCTGGCGGTCGAGCCTTCCTCGTTCTCGCGCGATGAAGTGCAGGCAATCGCCGAAGAGATCGGCGACGCGGCCTACGCCGAACTCGCCTCGGTGATCTGTTCCGTCGTGGCGATTGATCATGCGGCCACTGCGCTGGGCAACCCGCATCGGTCGTTCCCGGCGCCCGAAGCGGGCGATCCGTCGTTCGTCCGGCCCGAAGGTATGGCTGATGTCGGCGGCCACATCGAGATGTCAGAGGTAAACTTTGGGCCCAACGTTGCGCGTTCGCTGAGCCTCGCCGGCGCCGACCACACCCGTTGGCAGATGCTCACGTTCACGATGTACGCCGGTGAGGAATTCGCCGAGATGGTCTGGGACGACCGGGCGCTTTCTCGACCCCAGGTCGAGCTTTTAGCGGCCCGCACCAGCGCCCTCAACGAGTGTTTCTATTGAACGTCGGCCCACACAATGCTGCTCGGTCTGAGCAGCGACGCGATCGACGCTGATATCGAGCTGGGGGCGGTCACCGGTCAGGCTGAGGCGCCAATTCCATTCGCCGCCGAGTTGGCCAACTTCGCCGAGGCCGCGTGGCGCCGTGATGATTCACTCGATGACGCTCGTGCTGCGCTCCTCGCCGCGCTCGGCCCCGCGGCGCTCGTCGAAGCCGCTCAGACGGTCGCGATTTTCCGTTCGCTCAACATTGCGGCCGACAGCAGCGGTATTCCGCTCGACGATGACTGGCGAGGTTTTGCCGAGGAATTCATCGAAGACCTCGGTCTCGACAAGTTCTCGACCGCCGCGAACACTCCCGGATTTCTCGCCGCGGGTGACGTCCGCGGTTAGCTCTGGCGGGCCAGCCGGCGGAGTAGTGGTCTGCCGGCTCAATCGTCGCCGAGGCGGGCCTCGATGATGCCGAGGATTTCCTCGCCGTACTTCTCGACTTTCACGGGACCGATGCCGGGCACCGACAACAGTTCGTCGTTGTCGATCGGCCTCATGCGGGCGAGGTCGTAGAGCGTGGCGTCGTTGAAGACGACGTAGGCGGGCATGCCGGCCGCCTTCGCCATGTCGCTGCGCCAGCTCTTCAGGGCTTCTCGGAGGCCGGCTTCGGCGAGGCCGCCAACCTCGGGCACGTCACGGGTTTTCTTCGCGGCGGCGGCGGCGGCAGAGGTGCGCACGGGGCGGAGTTCGGGTTCGGGGTCCGAGTCGGGGTCGCGGGGCGTGCTGAGCTGGGAGAGGAATGAGGATCGAGGCTCACCGGCGGTGATCAGCACCCGTTCGCTGCCGCGGGTGATCGCGACGTGGAAGACACGTCGCTCCTCTTCGCGATCGGCGGCGAGGCGGTGGGGCATGAGACCCGCCGTGGCATCGTGCACGATCACGTGGGGCCATTCCCGGCCCTTGACCCGGTGGATGGTGGAGAGGCGCACGCCGGACCAGTCAGGCTGGGAGGCGCGGAGTCGGTCTTCGAGCCATTGGGGGAACTCGGCTGGGTTGGGCTGGACGGCGGCCACGGCCAGCAGCGCGGCGAGGTCATCGCCGTGAGCGGACCGGTCGACCGATCGGCGGCTGGCATCGAGTCGTTTATCGAGGGCTTGGCCGAGGCCGACGCGATCACGAATAGCGGTGAGCACCTCGGCCGTGGTGGCCCCACGGTTGGCGATCTCTTGGATCATCCGCACGTCTTCGGCGAACCCGGTGACCTTGTCTTGATCTCGTTGCTGGTTGAGGCGACCCGCAAGCTGATCGAGCCCACGAGCACTGTCCTGTTCGCCGGCCCACTCGGCCAGACGACGACTGATGCCGCGAGGAGGACGCCGAATAGCCATCTCGAGCGCAACTGAGGGAAGCGCCAGCGCGGGGGCGGTGGCGATACGGAGCCACGCGATCGCGCCCGACACGCCCGTCCGTTCGAGGAAATTGGCATCCACCGGAGAACTCGTAGGGATGCCCGCCTCGCCCAGGAGCAGCATTGGCCCGAGCAGGGTGGCATTGACCCGGGTGAGCACGGCGATATCGGCGGGGCGAACACCGGACTCGACCAGCGCGGTGACCCGTTCGATCGTTGCGCTGAGCGGGTCAACGCCCGGCGCGATCTCGAAGTCGCCCTCCATGCTGTCGCGCCCCGGTCGAGCATCGATCGTTTTGGCGAGACGGCGCCGATTGTGGGTGAGCAGCGTGGCCGCGGCCTTGATCACGGCCGGCGGACAGCGATAGTTCACCTGTAGGTCATGGGTGGTGCTGCCGGGGAACAGGTCGGCGAAGTCGATCAGCCAGGCCGGTGACGCCCCGGAGTAGCCGTAGATGGTTTGGTCATCGTCGCCGACGCCAAAGACTTCGGCGGTGGGGCCCGCCAGCAGACGAATAAGGAGCACGTGGGCGGGGGTGAGGTCCTGGAACTCGTCGACGAGCAGGATGCCGCACGCTCGACGGGCCGCGGCGCGGGCGACAGGGTCGGTGCACAACACCTCGATCGCGCCGAGGATTTGTTCGTCGAAGTCGACCGCTCCCGCCTGAAACAACCGCAGGCGGAATTCCGGCAAGACCTCAGCGAAGTTCTTGACGTCGCCGCCGAATTCTTTCTCCACCGCACTGGGTGATCGCAGGCCGAGGCGGGTGGCCGTGAGCGCTTCAATCCAGACCGCCATCGGGTCGCTCATCGCTTGCCGACGGCCGCCTACGAGATCGTCGAGCACCCGCCGAACTTCGCGTTCGTCGATTACCCGAGGCGCCCGGCGGCCGGGCGAGGCCAAGAACGGCCCACGCCCCGCCAGGATTGCGAGCGCGAGGGAGTTAAGCGTGCGGATTTCGAGGCCCTGCAGATCGGTGGTGCGCTCCTGCATTTCCTCCCGGGCGCGAACGTTGAAGGCCACAAGGCAGATCGTCGAAGGATCAATGCCTCGGTCCTTCACCAGATGGCGGGCCCGTTCGGTGAGCACCCGTGTCTTGCCGGAGCCGGCGGGGGCAATGATGCGCGCCCCGCCGCCGCCGTGGGACACCGCGGCGAGCTGATCAGGGGCGAGGTCGGCGTCGGGACCGCAGACGCCCATCGCCACCAGCGAGCCAATTCGGAGATGCGCAGCGGGGATGACCGGGGCATCGAGTGATTCGTCGAACCAGTCGAGCGGTCCGCCGTCGAGCCATGCCGGACCGGAGGGTGTGTCGACGTCGCCCGGTCCCTCCGCCCGCACGGTGGCCCCGCTGGCGACGGCTCGGCTGACCGCGTCGATCGTGGGTGCGGTGGGATTGCGGGCATCGACCGCATGGTCGAGCACGAGATGGCGGAGCGTGTCACCTTCGAGATCCGTGTCGGGGGCGAGATGCCAGTAGTCGACATCGAGCACCGGGTTGGCCTCGGGAAGATCGACGGCGAGTTCGATCACCATGCGGGAGCGTTGCCCGCGAGCGGCGCGGAGCTTGGCGAGGCCGTCGGGACCGTCGTCGAGGACCACTCGGGGTGCGTCGTGCCACGGCGCCGGCGCCTCCTGGCCGGGCTCGACGATCAGGTTGCGGGCCAGCGCGGCCGGACCGGCGAGATGAGGCCAGTTCGGCGTGAGAACGACCGGTGTGATCTCGGCCGGTGGAGTCGCGGCCGGGCGCCGAGCCGGAGTCGCGGCCGGAGAAGGCGCGGGATCGTCGAACAGGGCCGGCCGGTCGCCGGAGCAGCCGCGCACTTCTGCCACGGTGGCGTGGCGTCCTCCGCAGTGGCCGCAGTTGATCATCGGTGTCGTCCGGTCATCGGGGGCACCGTACGCCAGCCCACTGACAGCCGCGCCACCGCGCCGTGCTCTATGAGGCCGAGCGGTGTTCTACGAGACGGGAACCGCGCCCGAACCTCTGGCTCGAAGCCTGGCCGCGGCCGGTGCGCCCGCCAGGCTCGCCACGATCAGCAGGATCATCACGGACCGCACGCCGGCCACGACGTCGGTGGTCGCCGCCAGGATGGCGATCACAATCGCGGCGCAGACCGTGGAGCCGATCTCCTGGAAGATGCGATTCATTGCACCGCCAATACCCAGACGCTCGTTTTCGACGTTGGTGAGTGCGGCCGACTGGCAAGCGGCGTGGGCCAGTCCCACCCCCATCGCATAGATCACCACGAAAGGGACCCAGACCGCGACCAGCTGTCGTTCGTCGGTGAGCTGGGTGTACATCCAGATGCCGGCGGTGGACATACAAAGGGATCCGGGAAGAATCACGGCTCGATGGCCGAAGCGGTCGGCCAGGCGACCCGACACGACCGACATCGGTCCCGCGATCGCCGGGATCATGCCGAACGCGAGGCCGGACTGCAGCAGCGAGAGGCCCCAGGCCTGGTTAAGAAGTTGGATCAAGGCCAGGAAGGAGCCCGCAAAAGTGCCGGCGATGAGGAACGACAGGCCGCTGCCCAGTCGAAAATCGTGGTCACGAAACAGCGGGAGGTGGAGGATCGGTACGGAGTGGCGGGCGGAACGGCGAACCAACCCGATGATGAGCCCGATCGAGAGAACGGCACTCGCCCAGATTGCGGGGTGGGTGTAGCCCCAATTGTCGGCCTGCACGATGCTGAACGCGAGCGAGGCCACACCCACCATCAGGAAAAGAACGCCGAGGAGGTCAGGGGTTTTGCCGATGAGCTTCTCCGACACCTTGTTCGGTGGAAGTCGCGGGGCGACGAGAATGAACACGATCACGCCGAGCGGCACATTGAGGGCGAAGGCCGAACGCCAGCTGAGGTTGTCGATGAGCACGCCGCCCACCGCCGGGCCGATTGCGGCCGCGACACCGCCCACCGCGCCGAGGGCACCGACGGCCGTCGACCGACGTTCGGGCGGGAACGCATTGAGGAGCAGTGCGAGCGATGCGGGCGACTCGATTGCCAGGCCCGCGGCCTGCACCATCCGAGCGGCGATCAGGAGTTCAATCGACGGTGCCGCTGCAACCAGTGCGCTGCCCACGATGAACGTGCCGAAGCCGATCAGGAACATGCGTGTCCGTCCGAATCGGTCGGCCGCCCATCCCGCGGGTACGAAGATCGCGGCGGTGGTGATCGAAAACGCGGTGAGGGTCCACGACACGGTCGACGCGCTGGCGTCGAAAGAGGCGCCGATCTCGTCGAAAGCGACAAAGACAAGCGAGAAGTTCATCGTCGAAAGGACGATCGCTCCGGCGACAAGGGAGTAGATGCGCCACGGCGAGTCGGTGGTTGGCGCGTTCGTCACCACGGATGGCTACACCGCAAGGTGCGTCGGCGAGAAATCGCCGCGAGACTCACCGTCATGAGTGAACGAATCGGAGTCATGGGTGCCGGCGTGATGGGATCGGGCATTGCCCAGGTCCTGGCGATTGCCGGGCACGAGGTGGTCTGTCGCGACCTGAGCGATGAGGTGCTTGAGGCGGCCCGCGAGGGTGTCGACGGTGGCCGTTTCGGCGTTCGTAGCGCCGTCGAGCGCGGCAAACTCACCAGTGAAGAGGCCGACGCCGCGTTGGCTCGGCTCACCTTCACGACCGAGCTCGAGCCGGCGGTCGATGTCGACCTGATCATCGAGGCCGTGCCGGAGAATCTTGGTCTGAAGGTGAAGTTCTGGCGCGAACTCGATGCCTTGGCTCCCGACCACACGATCTTTGCCAGCAACAGCTCCGGCTTCCCGATCGCCGCCATGGCTGCGGGAACGGATCGTCCCGATCGTTTCATTGGCTGGCATTGGGCCTCGCCTGCTCCAGTCATGAAGCTCGCCGAGATCGTGCGGGGCCCCGAGACGAGCGATGAGACGGTCGACACCGTTGTCCGCCTGGCCGCCGCGGCCGGCAAGAACCCGGTGGTCGTGAAAGACACCGATCAGTCGTGGGGTTACGTCGCGAATCGGGTCTATTTCGCAATGGTGCGTGAAGCCAACCGGGTGGTGTCCGAAGGGGTGGCCGACCGCGAGCAGGTCGATCAGTTGATGAGAGACTGCTTCCGTTGGCCCTCGGGTCCTTACGGCATGGTGGCGGGCGCTGGGTCGGGCTGGTCCTGATGGGGTTCCTGAGCCTGATCATCCCCGGACTGATCGCCGGCATCGTCGCCCGTGTCGTCGTGCGGCCGGGTCGCAAGCTGGGATGCCTCGGCACGATTGTGCTCGGTGTTGCCGGTTCGTTTGTGGGCGGATTGATCGCCTCGCTGATATCGAGCGACGGCTTCTCGCTCGAACGTTCGTCGTGGGTCGGCTCGATTGTCGGTGCCGTTGTGATCTTGCTAGTGATTCGGTTTCTCGATTCTGGGAGAGATTCGTGAGCGACTATGAAGCAAGCCCCCATGACTGGGTTGCCGGTCATGTCGAGATGTACGAGCGCACGGGTGGTCTGGAAGGCCTCGACTTCAACGGCTTCCCCTGCATCGTCCTGACCACGACAGGCCGCAAGAGCGGGAAGCTCCGTAAGTCGCCGCTTATCCGTGTGCCAAACGGCGACGGCTACCTCGTGGTCGCATCGATGGGCGGTCAGCCCAAGCACCCCGTCTGGTACCTGAACCTGATGGCCACTCCCGAGGTACAGCTCCAGGACGGCCCCGACAAGCGGGACTACACCGCCCGTCTCGCCGCAGCCGATGAGCACGACGACCTCTGGAAGGTCGCCGTGGCCGTCTACTCCGAGTACGAGGAATACCAAGCGCGCTGCGACCGCCAAATCCCCGTCGTCATCCTCACCCCCCGCTGATCTCTCGCTTCTGTGACGATTTACCCGCCTGTCAGGCGGGTAAATCGTCACAGAATGGAAAGATGGGCGGGAACCAAATGGAGATGACAGGCGTTCTCTGGCCATGCGTTCGTTTTTTGTAAAGAACTGGAAGATCCTCACCCCGATCGGGGTGATCGTCGCGATCGTCGCGGGTTATCTCGTGTTTGTGGTGTTTGCGTTTCAGACGTTGTTCATCGACGACAAGGTTGATGAGGACGGTCCGGTGTTTACTTCCGGCGTGGTCGCCGAGAGCGACGGCATGCCCGCCGCCGCCGACGTGCCCGCCGAAGATGTCGACACGCCGGCGGAGGATCTCGACATGCCGGCGGAGGAGCCACTGGCGCCCGTCGAGCCCGCGATCCAGACGCTGATCGAAGGGTCGTTCGTCGACCGCGACCACCCCGCCGAAGGCATCGCCTCTGTTCTCACTGATGGCACGGCGCAGCGCTTCCTGCGGTTTGAGGAATTCGCGACCGACAATGGTCCCGATCTGAACGTCTATCTCTCCTCAGCGCCCCTGGGATCGGACGACAACGCCTTCGATGATGACTTCATCGACCTCGGTGATCTCAGGGGAAATATCGGCAGTCAGAACTACGAAATCCCCGAAGATGTGGATCTCGATCGGTACACAACGGTCGTGATCTGGTGCGTCCGATTCGGCGTCGCGTTCGCTGCGGCGGAACTCACCTAGTCAACTTGGTACCGTTGTGGCATGGAATTCGCTGAGGTGATGTCCGCCCTCGAGGCTGAAGGCACCGCGCAGAACCGCAAAATCTATGCCCGGCACGGTGCACAAGAGCCGATGTTCGGTGTGAGTCAGAGCGAACTCGGCGCGCTTGAGAAGCAGATCAAGGTCGACCATGAGCTCGGAATGGCGCTCTGGGAGTCGGGCAATCATGACGCCCGCATGCTCGCCGCTAAGGTCGTCGACCCCTCAACGTTCACCGCCAAGATCGCCGACGCGTGGGCTCGTGATGCCGTTTGTTACCAAACGGCTGGCGCGGTTGCCGACGTGATCGCACGGTCTCCAGTGGCTCGAAGTCGTTGCGATGTTTGGCGTGACCGTAAGGGTGAGTGGGTCGCGAGCGCAGGGTGGGGCATCGTTGCTCGCACTTGCGAAGACGAAGACGAGTGGACCATCGCCGACCTGCGGGCACGGCTTCGTCAGATCGAAGAAGAGATTCACGAACGGCCCAATCGGGTCCGCCACGAGATGAACATGACCGTGATCTGTATCGCGCTGCGCAACACGGCGCTGCAGCGTTTAGCTGTGAGCGCGGCCCGGCGTATCGGCGCGGTCGATGTCGACCATGGCGAAAGCAACTGCACCACGCCTGAGGCTGCCGAGTACATCGAAAAGACTGTCGGCTATCGAGGCCGACGAGCTGTCAGATCTGGCTGATGTCGTAGCGGAACGGAGCCGGACGATGGTTCGGTTGACCGTCACCGCCGAGTTTTACGAGACGAACCACCCGCTGGCGATGGCCAGCGAACGGCGCCAACGCGTCGAGCATGGTTTCGTCGGTGCCGTTTGCTTCCCCGGTCAGCGCGAACGTGATCATCCGGGGAATGTGGAGGTCGCCGACGGGGACGGCGTCGGGATCACCACCGGCGGCGGCGGTAGCGAGCGCGGCGGTCCACGGTCCGATGCCGGGTAGGCGCTGGAGCCATTCGTTGGCGTCAGGCCCGGGAACGCCGTCGAGCCGTTCGAGACGGTCGGCGTATTTCGCCGCGACCCGCAGGACCCGGGCCCGACTGCGCTCGATGCCGACACGATGGAAGTCGGCGTCGGTGAGGGTGAGCAGCGTCGCGGGGTCGGGGAAGGTTCTGGCCGGGCCGGTGGGCAGGCCTTTGCCATACCGGCGGCAGAGCTTCTCCTTGCTCGCCTTGGCATCAGCGGTCACCACTCGTTGCCCGATCGCACTGATCGCGACGGCCTCATACCACCGCGCTGTCGCTCCGATTCGGACGGCGCTGAAGTTAGCGGCAAGCGGGGCCAGCTTCGGATGACGAATGTCGAAGTCCGAGGGGTCGTCGTTCGCGCCAAGTAACGCGGGGAGCTGGGTGAAGGCCCAGTCGGTGCCGGGGCCCCAGCCGTCGGCCCGCACGAGACCGCGGCCCGTGCGAAACGCGACCACGACTTCACCGATTGGTGTGTTGGTCGTCCACCAGTTGACGCCGTCGCGCTGACGAACGGTCTTCGCTCCGAGCAGCACAAACCGGAGATCGATCTCGTGAGCGGGCCGATACGTCATTGACGCGGTGGGCTCGGGGGTGGTCGCGTTCACCGCGCCATCATCGCGCGTTGTGGCGGGTCAGGCGCCGCCGACGAATGGCGCATCGGCGTAGAGTTCGTCGGCGTGTTCAAGGACCCGCCGGTCGGTGGGTTCGAGGATTCCCCATTCCTCGGCGGCGGCTTGGATCGCGGCGGCGGTGTTCTTGCCGTGGTAGCCGTCGACGTCGGCGATGCTCTCGAGGAAGCCGGCCCGCAGCAGCTGGAACTGGAGTCGTTCGAGCTCCTCATTGTTCAGTTCGGCGTCGAGCGTGGCCCGGTTGACCACGAGATTCACCCTGTCTTCGATCGATTCGGCGTTGACTGCGCCGTCTTCACCGAATGCTTCGCTGAGCGCGGGAGAAGCAAGTTTCGTCGCGCCCCAGAGGGAGACGAGGAGAAGTCCGAGAATGGCGATGCCTTGAAAATGTGTGCGCATGGGGGTGCCTTCGAAAGAAAGAATTGCACTCATGACGCTCGGAATTACCGCGAGGTTCCCGATCGTCACCAACCTGCAACGTTTCAATCTGTAATTAAAGCAGTGCTACGGCTTTGGCCCCTGGCCAAGTCCGCCGCCAACAACCATCGGAAGGTCGAGCGTGCCGAGCACGCGATTCGGCGCATCGGCCATCGCCGGAATGACGTTGACGAGGCGCGCCGCCGCGGTGGCGTTACCTCCGTCGGCGGGGTTGCCGCTGCCGTCGGTGGCGTGAATCGACATCTCGATCCGCGGGCTGCCCTCGATCACCAGTCGGTGTTCGCCGGTCTTTCCTGGGGCCGGGGTCGGCCAGTCAGGAGCAAGCTCCGGCGAGATCCGGGTGATGTGTTCGACGATCAGCCGAGGCTCCCCGTCGACGATGCCCGCAACTTCGAAACGGAAGGCACCCTGTGTGCCTTTGTCGAAACGGCCCTGCACGGTGTCGACGTCGGCTTCAAGCGGGAGCCGTTCGATGGACTCTGTGACGTCGTCGAGAATCACGCCGAGCCCGTCGGCCATCGTGTGGATCATCGGGCCCCAAATCATGGTGGGCACCGATGGGATAAGCATCGGCGGTAGGTAGTCCATCGGCTTTCCGAAACCGATCACTTCACGCACGATCTCGGGTGCGTTGTACGTGGAGTAGTCGAAGAGTTCTTGGACACGTATCTCGTCCATGCGGCCGGCCACCCCGCTCACCAGAAGCGGCAGGATGTCTTGCGCCCAGCCCGGGTCGATGCCCGAAACGTAGAAGGACGCACCACCAGCATCGCAGGCGGCGTCGACTTTGGTGCGCAGACGCTCGTTGGCCGTTGCGGGATGGAGGAGGCCATAGATGGCCGAGGTGGAGACGTCGGCGCCCGCTTCAAGGCAGCGAAGAATGTCGGTCAGCGCTTCGTCGGGTCGGGTGTCACCCGACGCGGCATAAACGACGGCGTCGGGCTGGCGGGCCAACACGGCACTGATGTCGTCGGTGGCGATGACACCGGTGCTCGGCTGGTCGACAAGCTCGCCCACGTCACGGCCGACCTTGTCGGGATTGTGAACGATGACGTCGACCAGTTCGAGGTCGCGATGGGTGAGCACGGTCCGGATCGCGGTGCGACCCACATTGCCGGTGCCCCAGACGACGACTCGGCGGGTCACGCGTCGGCGCTCGTGCCGAGACGTGCTTCGGCCTCGTCGAGGGCGGCAACGACATAGCCGGCGATGCCCTGGGGCAGCTTGCTGCGCTTGAAGACGTTGCCGCCGATCCAGTCGCCGCCGCGAAGCTTCACGACATCGGCGAGTCCGTTGACGACCTTGCCGGCATGGATCGCGTAGGTGAGGAAGCCGGCAGTGGGTTTGCCCCAGATGCCGGGAAGGTCGAGCAACCGGCCTGCATCGCCGGGCCGATGGCCGCCAATCACGATGCCGTCGGTCCAGGTGCCAACAAAGACCAGGTCGGCTTCACGAAGGAAGTCGAGATT
This sequence comes from Candidatus Aldehydirespiratoraceae bacterium, assembly GCA_047639555.1. Classification (GTDB taxonomy): domain Bacteria; phylum Actinomycetota; class Acidimicrobiia; order Acidimicrobiales; family Aldehydirespiratoraceae; genus JAJRXC01. The sequence continues at coordinate 17,891 of JBLIOE010000045.1, read as the reverse complement.
GACCTTGCGGGTCGGCCAGACGCCGACCTCGTGGCCCAGTTCTTGCGCCGCGGCGCCGATCATCTCGGCGGCTCGAGCGGTGTTGCCTGTGCGGCTTTCGTAGACGACGGCGACCTTCACGGGTGACTCCTGCAGACCTCAACGTGCACGAATTGTGCGCCCGTGATCCTCGCAGGTCCGAGCGCCGAACGCACGCTTGGGTCAGTCGACGACGATGCGGTTTCGGCCCAGCGCCTTGGCGCCATAAAGCGCATCATCGGCTCGAGCCTTGAGCGTCTCGGCCGTGCCGCCTTCGAGCGTGGCGACACCAACAGACACGGTGAGATGTCCGCCCGGTTGTGAGTCTTCGCCTTCGAACGGTGCTCGTTCCACCGCGGCGCGAATTCGCTCCCCGGCGGCTTGCGCTTCCTGCCGCGTCGCTCCCGGTAGGAGCATGGAGAATTCTTCGCCGCCATAGCGGTAGACGACGTCGCCCGCTCGGACGGTGCTCTCGATAATGCGGGCGACTGCTTGCAACGCCCGGTCGCCGGCCTCGTGACCGTGGCTGTCGTTGTAGGTCTTGAAGCTGTCGACGTCGATCATCGCGAATCCCACGGGGAGCTGGCGTTCGGTGGCCTGACTAAGCGCGGTCTCTAAGTCGCGATCGAGGCGCCGGCGATTGCCAAGGGCGGTCAATCCGTCGACCATTGCGAGATTCTCGAAGGAGTCGAGTTGGTCGGCGCCCGAGAGCGCGCTGGCGAGGGCGGGCCCGAGGAGCTCAAGCCGCCGTCGCGATTCGTTGTCGAACGGCTGATCGGTAGCTCGCCGAGCGACGAGGACGCCGTCGACTCGACCCTCGGCCACGAGCGGTACGACGCAGATCGAGGCAGTGCTCACGGCGGGATCATCACCCACGATCAGGAGGAGCGGCTGGGCAGTCTCGACGACTCGGGTCAGCACCGAATGGGCGATCACATTGGTGCCGCCGATACGCCGGAGTCCGTCGTCGACGCGACGGAAGATGAACGCGTCGGTCGCATCGGTGATATCCACCGCCGTGCGGCAACCAATTATGGCGACTTCGCTTTGGTCCAGCGCTCCAGCGAGGCGGCGATGGGCTTCGAGCACTTCGGCACCTACGGGATCGCTAAGAGCGGCTCGGCGTCGGAGCCACGCCGCGGCGATCAGTGCGCCGACGAAGAGCGCGGCGGTCGCGATCAGAAGCACGACAGACCAGGAGGTTCCGGCGGAGCCGGTTTGGAGCTGGTCGGCCCGAGCTCGAAGTGCGCCGTTCTCCGTATTCAGCCGGTCGAGTTCGCCGGGATCGACGATGCGGTCGAGCAGCGCCGTGAGGTTGTCGATCGCCGGGGCACCAGAGTCATCGGCCGGGCCGCCGGGAGCGGCCGGGTCTGGGCCGACCAACTCGTTGAGGGCCAGCATGTAAGGCAACACTTGAATCGCTCCCGGCACCTCGTTCACAATCCGGTTGCGTTCGGCCGGCGACAGCAGCATGAGCGGAGCGTCGGATTGGCTCGGGGATCCCGTGTTGTCGGTGATCGAGCGATGGAGTTCATCGAGGCGAGCGTCAGTTTCGAGCACAAAGCCCACGACTACCGCGCGGTCCACATCGGGCCAACTGTCGTAGGCATCGTGGATCTCGCCGATGCGTTGCGGGGAAGCCGCGAAGGCATCGAGGCGTTCGAGCAGCGCGATTTCGAGGAAAAGGAGTTCGAGAACGTCGTCTCGGACGTCGGCCGAGAGCACAGAACCGGCTATCTGCGGGAAGGGACCGCCTTCGGGCGGAGGGGCCTGGGCGGCACGAACTGGCGAGCTGAGAAGGATCAGCCCCAACAGCGCGAAAAGCAGCGCTGGCGTTGCAGCGAGGCCTGACCAGGATCGAACGCGAGAGAGCATCCTGCATCCATCGGCACTTTCTCCCGGATCTGAACGCTCCGGGGCCGGGAGTTTCGCCCTTGGTTACGCGGCGGCGTTGATTTCGCGCAGCAACGCCCGGGTTCGGGCGAAGTCTTCGGCCGATGCACCGATTTCGGCGGCCGAGAATTCGGTGGCGCCGGCGGCCGCGAGCGCCTCGAGCTGCTGGCGAACGGAGGCTTCGTCGCCACAAACCATGGCTTCTCCGGGGCCCGCGTGACCGTCGATGTCGAGCATGGCGCGGTACGACGGAAGGTCGCCATAACCGGCGAGGATCTGTCCGACGAAGTCACGCATTCCGCCCTCATCGTCGGTGACGGCGATGGGCAGCGAGCAGATCACTCGAGGAGCGCCTCGGTCTGCCGCGGCAGCGGCTTCGCCGATCACGGGAGCGATCTGCGAGGCGATGGCCTTCTCGCCGGTCATCCACAGCAGGGTGCCGTCGGTGCGGGCGCCAGCGACCTTCAGCATCTGCGGACCCATCGCGGCGAGCAGCATGCCGGGAGTGGTGTCCGTTGGCCGAACGCCTTCGAAACGGGCGGTGTAGTCCTCGCCGGCGTAGTCGGCGGTGCCGGTCTCGAGCAGCGGCTGGAGGCAGGACAGGTAGTCGCGCATGTGGCGAATCGGCTTCTCGAACTTCATGCCCCACGTGTGGTCCACAACGGGAGCGTGGTTCACACCAAGGCCCAGCGTGAGCTGGCCGCTGATGGCGCCCTGAGTGGTGAGAGCCTTGGAGGCGAGAGCAGTGGGGTGAATTGGGAATGTCGCGTTCACCGCGGTGCCCAATTCCATGTCGCCGGTCTCCGCGCCGGCGAGAGCCAGCACCGTGAGCGCGTCGACGAGGCCGACCTGGGCGAGCCACCAGCCGGCCATGCCGTCCTCGGCAGTTTGTTTGGCGTGAGCGACAAGCCGAGAGATATCGGCGTGCATGAGCTCGGAACTGCCATTGATGGAGATCTTCATTTGAGGTCCTAGTTGCTGTTGCGGTTGTCGAGACTGGATTTGATTTCGGCGCAGGTCTTGCAGATTGGGTACTTCGAAGGGTCCCGGCTCGGAACCCACACCTTGCCGCAGATGGCGACCACAGGAGTGCCCTCCACCGTGGCGCGAGTGATATCGGCCTTGCGGGCGTAGTGAGAGAAGCGGTCGTGGTTGCCGTCGTCGGTGACGGGGTTGGTGACCTTCTCTTCTTCGATCGTCGTCGTTTCGAGCGGGGCGAGATCCGGCATGGTGCTCAGTCTGCCCGCTCGACAGCGATCTCGACACAGTGACCAGTGCCCAGACCACAAACGGCGATGCGCTCGGCGGTGACACCGTCAGGAATGACGATCGTGAGCGGGCCGGGAACGCAGATCGCGGGGACGGCAGACGAGCGCACGCTGATCTCCCACCAACGTCGAATGTCGGCGTCGCCGTTGGTGTGTGTCTCCTGCCAACGGCCGAAGAAACTGGGCCGATAGACAATGCGCCCGAGGGGCTGGCAATCGACGCCGATGTCGACCTCAGCGACCTCGCCGGGCGCGAGCCGGATTGCATCGTCCTGGTAGGGGAACTCAAGCGACTCGGTGTTGCCGAACCAAAGCACGCCAACAACGGCAAGCGCTGCGACAACAACCGCCGACGTAAGTTTTCGTCGACGTGTCATCCGAGGGCTCGCATGGTCTCGATTGTGTCAGCTTCTTCAGCAGTGGTGTCGGCGAGGAAGTCGAGTTCCATCGGTCAAGTATCGCCCCTCCGCAGGTAACCGACGAGCGGCTACCGTCGGTGTTCGATGTCGGTGAACTGGATGATGCAGCGGGTGTTGGCGTTTCGTTATCGCGGAAAGATGCCAGCTGAATGGGGCCCTGCCGTCGACGAGTTGGCGTTCTCCGACGTGCTTACCCGCAGCGACAAAGACCGACTCGTGCAGCTTGCTCGGATGTTCGATTCGGCCGTGAGCTTCGACGGCCGCCACGATTTCGAGATCACCGACCGAGTTCGTCGACTCGTCTCGCTGCAGGCCTGTCGGCTCATTCTTAACCTTGGCTACGAACCATTCCGGTACGTCCATCGCGTGACGGTGGCGCCGACGACGTTCGTGGTTGAGACCGGTGGCGGTGACCTCTGGGTGCTCGGCGCGGAACACGCCGGCCACATCGCTCTGTCGTGGAACGAGTCGGAGATCGGCCGAAAGAACGACACCGACGGCCGCAACGTGATCTACCACGAGTTCGCCCATGTGCTCGATCGCTACGACGGTACGGTCGACGGCCGCCCAGATATGGAAGAGCCGCTCCGCCAGGCGATCTGGACGAGATCAGTCACGGCTGCTTTTCATCGTCGACGGAAGTCGCGACGAAAGCGAGAGCTGATCGACGAATACGCCACGACTAGCCCAGCCGAGTTCTTCGCCGAAGTCACCGAAGTGTTCTTCGAGCGACCGGATGAACTCCACGCGTCGGACCAACCGCTGTACGAGGCGTTCGCGGACTACTACCAGCAAGACCCGGTTGGCGATTTGGCGCGCTAGAGCTTCGAGAGCACCAACAGTCCAGCGACCGCGCCCTCGGCCACAAGACACCCATCAGCGCCTTCACCAAGAAGACGACAACTGAACAACCTCAATGGGATCTACCGATAGGTGCCCAGTAGCGTGCGCAAATGAACCGGGGCGCGATGACAGCACTGACGGCCTACGTCTTGTGGGGCCTCTCGCCGATCTATTGGCGGCTGGTCGACGATGTTGCGTCGATCGACATCGTGCTCGGGCGGACCGTGGCCACCGGGCTCTTCCTTCTCGCCCTCCACCTCGGCGGCAAGACGCTGCACCGAGTGCGCTCCCACGTCTCCAGCCCGCGGGGGGCGGGGATGTTCGTGCTTACGGCAGCGCTGCTGAGCTCGAACTGGCTGATCTTCGTGTGGGCCGTCAACAACGAACGGGTGCTCGAAGCGAGCCTCGGCTACTTCATCAACCCGCTCGTGAGTGTCGTGCTCGGGGTAGTAGTGCTGCGAGAGCGACTGCGACTCTTGCCGATGCTGTCGGTTGGGATCGCGGCCGTGGGTGTCGTGGTGTTGGCGATCGATGTCGGCGCCGTCCCTTGGGTATCGCTCTCGCTGGCCCTCACCTTTGGCGCCTACGGGTTGATCCGGAAGACATCGCCAGCCGGTTCGCTCGACGGGCTGACACTCGAAATGTGCGTGCTCATCCCGATCGCCGTCGCCGCTCTCGCCTTCCGAGCGTTTGCGGGTGACGGCGTCGTTGGAGTCTCGGTTCCCGGGCGAGACGTGTGGCTGCTTGGTGCCGGAGTGATGACTGCGGCGCCGCTGTTGCTCTTCGCGAAGGCCGCTCGACAGATCGAACTATGGCTCATCGGCATGCTGCAGTTCACCGCGCCAACCATCCAGTTCATCCTGGGCACCGTGGTGTGGGACGAACCATGGAGCGGCGGTCAGGCCGTCGGCTTCATCATCATCTGGTTGGCTCTGATCGCTTTCGCGACCGAGCCGATCATGCGACGGCGCAACCGACTCGCCGCTAGCTGATCACATCGAGCGCATCGAGATCGAGGATCTGGGCGGCGCTGCGTTCGGCCATCGCCATGAACATGTCGTCGCCGCGATCGGTTTGCCCGACGGCGATCGAGCCCAACATCGTGACCATCGGGCCCTGGAACGTGCCGTGCACGTATTGATCGTGCACCTCGCTTGCGGCGAGGTTGACACCGAGCGCAGCCATCGCCGATCGGTAGCGCTCCAGTGCTGCGGGCTCGTGTCGGCGACGATCTTCGGTGGGCGCCGAGTTGCCAAGGAGGTAACCGAGATCGCGACCGCCCGCCGCAATGCTCAACGTCTGCCAGTCGACGGCGCTTACTGGCGCGCCACCGAGGGCTGAGCCGAACATCAGGTTGTCGAGGCGATAGTCGCCATGGACGAGTGTCTTCGTCGCCGACTCACGTTCGACCCAATTGCCCACGTTCGCTCCGAACTCCGCGAATACCTTCTTGGCGCCATCGGAGAGGCGGTCCTTGTAGCGATCAACGAACATGTCGACCACCATCCCGACATAGTCCGACAGTTGGGCCTCGCTGGCCGCCAGCCACTCGATGTCATTCAGGGTTGGATCGCCCCAACGGGGGGCATGAAGGCCAGCAAGGTTCTCGACCGCGAGAAGAATCTGTTCGTCGGATGCACCCTCGATCTGGTCGCCTTGGCGAGCCGGTGCAAGATCCTCAAGGACAAGCGTGAACGTGGCCAAGTCATCCGACACCGCGCCATAAAGACAGTCGGGAACCGCAATCGAGAGGCCCGCAGCGAGTTCGGTATAGAAGTGGACTTCCTTCGAGTACGCACCGGCGGCCCCGGCCGCACGGCTCTGTTCGTTGGGCGACGGGAACTTGATGACGACCGACGCGGGGGCGTCGCCCGGATCGCCTTCAAAGTTGAACCGGTAGCGCTCGTTGTGCGCCATCTGTCCGGTGCCGACCGACTCCCGATGAACGGAACGGATCGTGGTTTCGTAGCCGTTCGCCTCCAGAAGACTGTGGAGCCAAAAAGCCGTGACGTCGGCGGGATCCGCGATGATCGCAGGGGTGAGAGGACGAGATGACGAAGCCATATCCGCACTCTACGATCCGCCGACAGCGCATCTCTAATGTTCTGTGAACGGAAACCGGCGCAGGGCGCCGGTTTCCGTTCACAGAACCAGGAGCTTGCGGATTCGGGTGGCGGTTGCGGCCGGGAAATCGGTCAGGTCGGACCAGATGATACGGATGACGGTCCAGCCGGCAGCAACCAGGTCGTTTTGGCGACGGCGGTCGTTCGAGAAGACTTCGTGCTTCGTGTGTTCGCCGAACTCGTCGTATTCGATCGCCAAACGTTGCCGGGGATAGCAAAAGTCGACGAAGTACTGCCTGCCGCCAGCGACGACCGGGTGCTGCCAGACGGGTGCGGGAAGAGCGAACTCGTCGCACAGCGCTCGCATTCGGATCTCCGGCCCGCTGCCGGCCAGCTCGATACCGGGAGGAAGGCGGTCGAGGATCCGGTCGACCGCGCAGACGCCGTTGCGTCCTTGACGCCCGACCCGCTCCCGATAGCGACGCAGTTGATCGACCCGAACGACACCCTTGGCCACTGCGTGGTGAAGTATCCGCTCGATCTCTTGGTCCGAAAAGATCAGCCCGGCGTCACACAATGTGCGAGCCGGCGTGGTGACCGGAATCGCCTCGATATACGTGATGTCGTGCTCGCTCAGGTCGCGGCTCCGGTGGACGGTGACCCCGTTGAGATCCGCCCGCGCCGGGTAGCGGATAGAGATCTCGACGTCGTCATCGACCGATCGAAATCCCCAAAGGCGTATCGACGATCGATGACTGGCGAGAGCCAGGCCAGGAACGGCGAGAACCGCAGCCATAACATCCGATTCCCAAGACAACGAATGCCCGGCAAGCTGGTAAAGCCCCCGCCGCCTGCGTTGGAGCGTGCCTTTCTGAATGAGGGTCCGAATCTCCGTTTCCGAGAGGTGACTTCGGACCTGCTTGAGGGAAAGGAGGCCGTATTGTGCCGCGGCCTGCCGAGCGAGCGCATGTGCGTTCGACATCCGCTAATCATGCCGAGACCGTCTGACACCCGCAGATTTGATGTTCTGTGAACGGAAACCGGCGCCCTGCGCCGGTTTCCGTTCACAGAACCTAGGACCGGGTGATGTTGGTGATGATGGCGGACTTGATTTCTTGCCAGCGGGGGCGGGGGAGGTCATGGCCCATGTCGCCGAACATCAGGAGGCGTGAACCATGGATCGCTTGAGCGGTCGCGATGCCGCCGCTCGGCTTGACGAGCGGGTCTTGCAGGCCGTGGATGATGAGAGCCGGCACCTTCACGTTGCGGAGGCGCTTCGTGCGGTCGGGGCTCGCGGCGATGGCCGCCGTCTGACGGGCGACGCCGGCCGGGGTGAAACTACGGGTGACGCCCTCGGTGGCATGCTTACGCTGCGCCTCTTCGTCGAAATGGTCGCCGGAGATCGCTTCGAACATGACAACCGAGTCTTCGACGGCGGTATCGAGCGTCGGCACGGGGCGACGGCCGAGCTTGCGGAGAAGTGAGAAGGCAATGCCGCCGTTCTTGCGGTCGGCGGTGTGCGACATGATCGAGCAGATGCTCTTCACCTTCGACGGATGGTTGATGGCGAGCGCCTGGGTGATCATGCCGCCCATCGACACACCGACGATGTGGGCGGACTCGATCCCGAGCGCTTCGAGTAGAGCGGCAGCATCGGCGGCCATGTCGTCCACCGTGTAGCCGACATTCTTCAATGGCCGACGTGTGACGAGGGACATGATCGACTTGTTCTGGCTGGGTGGTGTCCAGTCAGTCTGTGTAGACAGGCCGATATCCCGGTTGTCGAAACGGATGGCCTGGTAGCCCTCGTCGACGAACAGGTCGACGAATTCCTCGTCGTAGTCGATGAGTTGTCCGCCGAGTCCCATCACGAAGAGGATGGGTTCGCCCTCCCCTCGGATGTCGTATTCGAGAGTCATGCCGGTGGAAACGGTGATGCTGGCCATCCGCGAAGGCTACGTGAGGGCGGGGTGATTCCGGAAGTGGTTGAGCGCGTCGGGATTGGCGAGCGCCTCGGTGTTCTTCACCTCGTCGCCGTGAACGACAGCGCGAACGGCGAGCTCCACGATCTTTCCGCTTCGAGTTCGGGGGATCTCCGCTACCTGGCCGATCACCGCCGGCACGTGGCGAGGGGTTGCCCCGGCCCGGACCTCGGAGCGGATCCGAGCCGCAAGTTCATCGCTCAGCAGCACGTCGTCCTTCAGTACCACGAAGAGCACGACCCGGGTGTCGCCCCTGATCTGCTGCCCGATCACAATGGCCTCAACGACCTCGGGCACCTTGTCGACCTGGCGATAGATCTCGGCTGTGCCGATGCGCACCCCGCCCGGATTGAGTGTGGCGTCGGAGCGTCCGTGAATGACGATGCCGCCGTGGGGGGTCCACTCAGCGAAGTCGCCCTGGTGCCACATGCCGGGCATGCGCTCGAAGTAGGCCGCCCGGTAGCGCTCGCCGGTCGGATCCTTGTGAAAGCCAAGCGGCATCGACGGGAACGGGTTGCGACACACCAGCTCGCCCCGCACTCCATTCGGCACCGTGTTGCCCAGCTCATCGACTACATCGATCGCCAAGCCGAGGGTGGCTCGCTGAATATCGCCGGCGTACACCGGACTGGTTGGGTCGCCGGCGACAAGGCAACCGCACAGGTCGGTGCCGCCGGAGATCGAGGCGAGATGCACGTCAGTCTTGATCCGGTCATAGACGGTCTCAAAACCTTCGGGCACAAGGGTTGAGCCGGTCGACGCGATCGTGCGCAGCGACGAAAGGTCGTGAGAATCGATCGGCCGTAGGTTCGACTTGCCGAGCGCCTCGATGAACTTGGCTGATGTGCCGAAGAACGTGACGCCGGCGTCGTCGATGAGATCGAAGAGTCGGTTGCCGTCAGGGTGAAAGGGTGAGCCGTCGTAGAGCACCAGCGCGGCGCCCGCCGCCAGGCCCGATGCCAGCCAGTTCCACATCATCCAGCCCGCGGTGGTGAAGTAGAAGACGCGATCGCCGGGGCGCACGTCGCTATGGAGTTGGTGCTCGACCACGTGCTTCAAAAGCACGCCGCCCGCTCGGTGGACGATGCACTTCGGCTTCCCCGTGGTGCCGGAGGAGAAGAGGATGTACCACGGGTGGTCGAACGGCAGACGTACGAAGTCGGGCTCTCGTAGTTCGAGGTCGGCCGTGAATTCGGCGAGCGTGAGCGCCCCCGCGACGCCACTAGTGCCGCCGTCGCCCATGAACGGAATCACTACCACCTGCTCGATCGAGGGCAGCGCGTCACAGATCTCGGCCAGCGGCGCCAATCGGTCGTGGACCTTGCCGCCGTACAGATATGCATCACCCGCAAACAGGACCTTCGGTTCGACCTGCCCGAAGCGATCAACGACTCCATCAACGCCGAAGTCGGGCGAGGTCGACGAGAAGATCGCGCCGAGCGACGCGGTCGCGAGCATGACCGCGTACGTCTCCGGAATATTCGGGAGCCACACCGCGACACGGTCGCCCTCGCCGACACCGGCCCGCCGGAGCGCAGCCTGCAGCTGACCAACCCTGAGCCGGAGCTCGTCATGGCTCCATGTATGGCGGACGGCGCCGTCTTCGCTCTGGAAGATCAGCGCCGGTTCGTCGCCTCGATGAGCGAGCAGGTTCTCGGCCACGTTGAGTTGGGCGTCAGGGAAGAACCGGGTGTCGGTGAGCTCATCAACAGTCTCGAGAACGCGCTCGCCCCGTTCGCCAACAACACCAAGGTCGTCCCACACCGCGGCCCAGAAAGCGGCCGGTTCGGCGACGGACCAGGCATGCAGTGCCGGATAGTCGGCGTGGCCGTGGGCGGCGGCAAAGAGCGCCATGTTTGTTGCGGCGGCCGCTTCTGGACTCGGCGCCCAGATCGGCGCAGCCCTGCCTTGTTCAACCCTGCCTTGTTCAACCCTGCCTTGTTCAACCATGGGCGTGAACTTTGGCGAGTAGGTCGCCAAAGATCGCGTCGCGCTGCACCTTGTAGGCCTCGAGCATCGTGCCGTCGATCGGTTCCCAGGTGTGGCGTTCTGTCACCCGCGCTCGGGAGGTTTCGAATGTCGGTACCCAGGCCGGATCGAGCAGCCACGCCGTGGCGATGATGTCCCATACGACCCAGCTGCGCCCGATTTTCTCGACGTCACGGTCGATCGGATTGTCGAGATAGATCTGGTGCAACAGATCGCCGAGCACGCCGTGCCCCTTGAGCCAGCGCTCGCTGTCGGGGAGCGAGAACCCGAGCACCTCGGCCACTTGGTAGCCGGGTTGATACAGCAGATGCACCCCCGACTCGAACAACACGTTGGACGCGAATCGATCCTGGACCAGGTTGAAACTGTCGTCGCCATGGGGAACGGCCGACGGGTAGCCGGCGAGGAAGATCACGACGATCTTTTCGGCGATCGAGGGATCCATTAGGAGCGCGGCGGCCACGTTGGTTGCGGCGCCGATGGTGGGCACATAGAGCAGCTCATCGCTGGCGTGCGCGAGTTCGATGAGATTGCGGGCGGCATCGCTCTCGACGATGTCGTCGGGCGACTCCATGAAGCGGGTGCTGCCGGCCTTCACGACCGGACGTTGTTCGAGCGTCATCACATCGAGGAGGCGATCGATGCCCTCCCGGGAAAGTTGTTCGCCCTGTGCGGCCGAACGTTTCTCGGCCATCTGTTTCGCTCGATCGGCGCCAATGGCCCCGGCCACCGTTTCGAGCGCAGTGCGATCACCGCCCCGCTGCTCGGCGGCCGCATTAACGACCTGGAAATAGTGGCCGTGACAGAACGGCGCGGCGTGGATCGCCTCGACGTTCAGTTGGTCGGGAGACAGCAGCGCCCAAGCAATAGCGAAGTAGTCGTCGATCTCGTTGGCCGCGTCGGTGTCGATGACAACACGGAGCGGCCCATCGGGGCGGGGAGGGAGAGGCATTGGCGGTCACCGTAGCCCCGCGGCCTGACGCAAGCCTCCGACGCTCTCGCCGATTGGCTCAACGAATGCCGGTCAGTCGCCGGCGGCTTCGAGCTCTTCGGACGCTGCAGTCCACTCTTCGAGCAGGCTCGCGGCCCGCTCCTTGAGACGATCGTGTTCGGCGGCGAGCCGGTGTACTTCTTCGGGTTTGTCGTAAATCTCAGGGTCGGCGAGCTGCTCGTGAAGGTTGGCGACTCGGGCCTCGGCCTTCTCTAGCTCTTTCTCGAGCTTGCTGATCTTCTTGCGTAGACCGGCCGTGTTGTTGGGGCTCGACTTTGACGCACCGCCCTGCTTCTTCGACTTGGGCGGGCTGCCTTCCTTCTTCGCCTTCGGGTCAGATGTCTTCTCGCGGTTCGTGCCGGTGAGCCCCTTGCCGCTGTGGACCTTCGACGGGTCGGCGGGCGTGAGGACGTGATCGGGCACGCCGTCGTGCCAGGTTGCGAGGCCGTCGCGTACCTCGATGAGTGCGTCGGCGACATTACGAATGAGGTGGCGATCGTGGGTGACCAGAAGGACGGTGCCGGGGTACGCGGTGAGCGCATCTTCGAGTACGTCGCAACTGGGAAGATCGAGATGGTTCGTCGGCTCGTCGAGCACGAGCAGATTGACCGGTTCGATCATGGTTCGAGCGAGGGCGAGCCGGGTGCGCTCACCGCCTGACAGGTCGCGGATGTAACGATCGGCGGCGTCGCCGGGGAAGCCGAACGAGCCGAGGATGCTGCGGAGGTTGCGACCGCCGGCGTTGATGCCGCCGGAGAATGCCTGCACGACCATCTTGTCGAGATCGAGTTCGTCGGCCTGGTGCTGATGGAAGGTGGCGACCTTCACGTTGTTGCCGAGTTCGGCCGAGCCGGACGTGGCTTCGAGCTCACCCAGGATCAGCTTGAGAAGGGTGGTCTTGCCGCCGCCGTTGGGGCCAACGAGCGCAACGATGTTGCCCCGCTCGATCGCCATCGAAACGTTGGAGACAACGGGGACGCCCTTCTCGTAACCAACGGTTGCGTTGTGGAACTCGGCGACAGTGCGAGACGAGCGAGGCGGCTCGGGAAAGGCGAACTTGGCGACGAGTTCTTTGCGGCTCGGCGCCTCGATCTTGTCGAGCTTTTCGAGTGTCTTGATTCGGCTCTGGACCTGGCGGGCCTTGGTGGCCTTGTACCGGAAGCGATCGACGAACTGTTCGACCTTCGCGATCTCGCGAGACTGGCGGGCCGCGGCCGCTTCGAGGCGCTGGAGGCGCTCTTCGCGGAGCACAACGAACTCGGCAAAGCCGCCGACGTATTCAAGGGCCGTGCCTTCGGCGAGTTCGACCACTCGATCGGCGACGGCATCGATGAAGTCCCGGTCGTGGCTGACGAAGAGGAGCGCGCCGGGCCACATGGCCAGCTGCTGCTCGAGCCAGGCCACGGAGTCGACATCGAGATGGTTGGTTGGCTCATCGAGAATGAGCACGTCGGGCTTGGCCAGTAGGAGTCGACCCAGCGCCACCCGCATTCGCCAACCGCCGGAGAGCTCCTTCACCGGGCGGTGGGCCGCTTCGTCCTTGAAGCCAAGACCGGCGAGCACCTTGTGGGCATCGGCTTCCAGGGCATAACCGCCCATCGATTCGAAGCGGCCTTGTTTCTCGCCGTATTCGCTGAGGACTGAGTCCTGATTGGCGTCGGGGTCGCCCATGAGAACTTCGAGCTCGCGGAGTCGATCGGAGATCTTGGTGAGCTCGCCCGCTCCCGCCAGCACCTCTTCCATGACAGTTCCTGTGGCGGTATCGACGAGGTCCTGCGGGAGGTAGCCGAGCACCATGTCGCGCGGGCGAGTGATCGAACCTTCGTCGGGTTCGGCGTCGCCTACGAGGAGTTCGATGAGGCTGGTCTTGCCGGTGCCGTTGCCGCCGACGAGCGCGATGCGGCGGCCAGCCGAGAGTTGAAGGGTGACGTCTTTGAAGAGCGTGCGCGGGCCGTAGGACCGTGAGATTGCGGAGGCGGTCAGCATGGGAACTCAGTTGAAGAAGGAGTCGAGAGCGCTCTCGGCTCGGGTGGCGACTGCTGCTTCGGGTTCGGTGGCTTCGAGCGCACCGAGCCAGGTGATCGACGCGTAGCCCTCCATCACGGCACCGGTGTCATCGCCTGATGGCGTGTTGATGACGTCGCCCCACTTCATCTCGACGTGGAACGCGCCATCGTGGCCGGGCTTGGGCAGCAGCTCGGCGGTGGCCATCGAACGGGGTGGCGCGGTGCCGACCTGCGTACGACGCCAGCCCTCCATCTCGGCCGCGGGGCGATTCGGAACGTTGAGGTTGATAACGACCGGATCGGCGGGCAGGTTGTTGATGAGTTCGCCCACCACGAGCGCCGCGATGTCAGCCGCGCCCTGCCATTCCTGCTTGTCGAGCACTTCTTCCATGGCCTGGCCCTCAACACCCCAACTGTCGACGGACTGGCTCACAGCCACTGAGTTCAAGCCGCCGTTGCGGGCGGTGAGGCAGGCCCCGACGGTGCCGGAGTGGTAGACGCTGCGGCCGACGTTGGCACCGGGGTTGATGCCAGACACGATGAGGTCGATATCGCCGAAGGCGCCGAGGCGGGCAAACATGGCACACAGGGCGGGGGCGCCGGTGACGGCCCAGGCCTCGTCGATGCCCTCGACATGGGTCTTGTGGACTTCGGGCTTCATCAGCCAGATCGAGCCGATTGCCGCGCCGTATCCGGAGTACTCCTGGTCGGGGGCGGCGATGACAACGTCGCCAAATTGCCGCATAGCGCGGGCCAAGACATGGAGGCCGATCGAGTCGATGCCGTCGTCGTTCGTTACGAGAATGCGCACCCGTTGACCCTATCGGCGGCGCTCCGTGACGCCGGAGCCACTTTGCCGGCGGAAGGGGTTATGAATCGGTGATGACCATGGTCCTGGCCCCGGACTCACGGATCTCTCACTTTCGTGTGCGACGCTTGCAGCGTGCCCACCATTCTGATTGCCGAAGACGACCGGCGTGTACGCGAGAGTCTCGACCGCGCCCTCGGCCTTGAGGGCTACAACGTCCTGACGGCCAGCGACGGCGCTCGGGCGTTGGAGCTCCATCAGGAATGCAGCCCCGACCTGTTACTGCTGGATGTCTCGATGCCCAATGTCGACGGGTTGACGGTCTGTCGGACTGTTCGCTCGAAGGGTGACGACACGCCGATCCTTATGCTGACGGCTCGCCATGAGGTCGATGACCGCGTGGCCGGGCTTGATGCCGGCGCCGACGACTATCTCGTCAAACCCTTCGCCCTTGAGGAGCTACTCGCCCGGGTGCGAGCCCGGCTCCGCACGAGTGTGGTGGACGATGGCAGCTTGACGGTTGGTGATCTCGTCATGGATCTGGAAGGCCGGCGCGTGGACCGGGCGGGTCGGGTGCTTGATCTCAGCCGCACCGAGTTCGACCTGCTCGAGGTGCTGGTGTTGAACGTCGGTGTCGTGCTTGGTCGCGACGTGATCTATGAGCGGGTGTGGGGCGGCGAGTTGGAGAGCGAGTCGAAGACGCTCGACGTCTATGTCGGCTACCTGCGCAAGAAGCTCGAGGCCGGTGGCGCTTCCCGACTCGTTCACACGGTGCGGGGCATGGGTTATGTCGCTCGAGAGAACACATAACGATGGGACTTCGTACCCGAATCGTTGGCGTGGTTGCGGTGGTCGTCGCCGCGGTTGTTCTCGTTGTTGGCATCGCCGTGCATCGCGGCACCGAGAGTTCGCTGGTCGGCGCGGTCGACAGTGATCTGTTGAGTCGGGCCGACGCGGTCGGTGCATCGCGACGGGGTGGCCCGTTGGCGGAAGACGCAATTGAACGGCTGCGTCAGTTTGAGGGCTTCCGCCCCGACGACGCTCCGTCGCTCGTCCGTGGCGGCCGCACTGATCCGTTCGGCGCGACGGTGGGGTTCGACGCGCTCGCTCGGGTCATTGATTCCAACGGCGATGTCCGTGGCGTGTTGGACGCAGAGTTCGATGCTTCCACCGACCCGGAGTTGCTCGGCCAAGCACGGTTCGCGCCGGTGCTCAGCACGGGCACGACGGAGACCGGAGAGGTTCGGGTGGTCACCGCGGCGTTGCAGGGCGACGTGTTCGTGCAATACGCCCGTCCGCTCGACGAGGTCAACACTGTTCTCAACGATCTGCGCACTCGCACGATTTTCATCGGACTACTGGCCATCGTCGGCGCGGGTGGACTGGCATGGATCATGGCCGGCCGTACGGTTCGGCCGATACGAGAACTGACTGACGCGACCGAATATGTTGCGGCAACCGGCGACTTCGATCGTGGCGTTGACACCGACGCCAGTGGCGACGAGGTGGGCCGACTCTCGGCCAGCTTCACATCGATGCTCGACGCACTTTCCGCCTCTCGACGCCAGCAGCATCAGCTGGTTATGGATGCGAGCCACGAGCTCCGAACGCCGCTCACGAGCCTGCGCACGAACGTCGATGTTCTCGGTCGTGGTCACGACCTCGCCCCGGAGGACCACGATGCGCTTGTCGCTGACCTTGATGCCGAGCTGGGGGAATTGAGCGATCTCGTCGCCGAGTTGGTCGACCTGGCCACCGATGTCCGCAGCGACGAAGAACTCGCGCCGCTCACACTGGCCGAGCTCGCGGAACCTGTGGTCGAACGGGCCCGGCGCCGCAGCGAACGTTCCATCGAGATCGTGGTGGACCGCAGTGTGGTGGTGGAGGGGCGGCCCGACGCGCTCAGCCGAGCCATTCGAAATCTGGTCGACAACGCGGCGAAGTTTTCACCCGCAGGAACCCCGATCCGACTCGTGATCAACGGCGGCGAGGTCGTCGTTCACGACGGCGGGCCCGGCGTGCCTGCAGATGAACGCGACCGGATCTTCGATCGGTTCCATCGCGTTGAGTCGAGCCGAACCCTTCCGGGCTCGGGTCTGGGCCTCGCCATTGTTCGCCAAGTGGCCGAGGCCCACGGCGGGTCCGTGTCGGCTGCGGAGTCGCCCGATGGCGGTGCGGCGATCGGCTTCCGGATCCCGACGATCGACGGACTGTCGCCCGCCCGCTAAGTCGAGTGGTTCGCGGGCCCCCACCGTTTTGCCGCGAAATGGTCGAGGTCGGCTTGCCGTCGCTCGATTGAGTAGCGGGGGACATGGGCAAGCCACGCGGCGAGGTCGCGGGCGATGTCGGCGGTTGGCCCGTAGAGCTCCCACTTCGTGGCTTCGTGCGTGAAAGTGATGACGTCGTCAACGAAGTCGTGTCCGTCGATGGTCTTGATCACCGTGCGGTGATGACCATCAGACATCAACGCATCCAGCGGAACCAGTGCCGCTTCGCTCACCTCGGAAGCTTGCACAGTGAGGTCGATTGGTCCGCGTACGCTCGCCACGACGGGCACGATGCGAAAGCCCGCGCCATTCCAGGATTCACACAGACGACCGTGAATGTTGATGTCGGTGCCATCGATGCCGACTTCCTCATGCGCCTCTCGTCGAGCGGCGTCTTCAATCGTCTCGCCGGGCTCGAGCTTGCCGCCGGGGAAGGCGACAAAGCCCGGGTCGGTGCGAAGGCTCTTTGCGCGAAGAGTCAGGACGACGGTCGGGGTCTCGCCTCGAACCATCAGGATCAGCACCGCGCTGTCGCCACGGGGAAACTCGGCGCGGAGGGTGGGCGAATGCTGGTCGGCCAGGGCTGCGAGGCGTGCATCGAGGTCGATCACGCGATCACCGTAGGTCGTTCGCTGGTTGAATCCAGCTAGCAGGCCACGTCTCCGGGGCTAATTGGTCCGCAGGAGCGTTCGCCGGCCGACGACGTGTTGCCGTGACCATCGGAGGCAGTGACGCGATACGTCGCACTCGCGGTCCAGTCAACCTCGCCGACAGTGATCGACACCTGGCCAGGAGTGCCGGCATCGGAAACGGCGAGAATGCTGAGTGGTACAAACCCGGAGCCTTGATCAACCGACACGTTCCAGCTCACGATGTCGATGGCCGAGGCCTCCACCCTGAGGTCAACCTCGAGACTGCCGGCCCCACGAAGGGCGGCGAGAATGGTCGGTGCGACTGGCACTCCCGAATCGCAGGGCGCCGCGTTGTACGCGTAGTACACATCAATCGGGTTCCAGCCCGATTCGTTGCCCGCGGCATCGCCGTGAGTCACCGCAACCTCCACGGCCGCTTCCGGCCACACCGGATAGGCATCGGCCCTCCATCGTGTTGGTGTTACCTCCAACAATTCGTCGGGCGCGGTGCGCTTTTCGATCCGGGTAAATGAACCACCCGGCTCCTTCACATAGATGCGCACGGTCGTGACACCCTCGTCCGCCGCGGGTGCGTCCCACTCAAGCGCGACTTCACCGGAACCGCCGCCCGCGCCCAAGCACACAAGGCCGGTGGGCGCACTTGGCGCCTCCGTGTCGGCGGCCGCAGTCGTCGGCGCCTCGGTGGTCGTTG
>JBLIOE010000044.1:0-32881 GCA_047639555.1 Candidatus Aldehydirespiratoraceae bacterium | reverse complement strand
CGGACGATTCTGATGCGGACGATTCCGATTCGGACGATTCCGGTTCCGATGGCTCGGACATGGGTGACCCTCTGGATGACGACATTGGTTCGCCCCCTGACGACTCCGATATGGACGAGGACTGCGACGATGACGATGACGACGACACCGGCGACAGCACCGAAGAGGTGATGGAGCCCTAGTTCCAAGGGCAACTCATCGTTAGGATTCTCTCGACTAAGCCGCTCGGCCCAGAGCTTGTATTCTTTGGGTCGAGCGGAGTCGTGGCTAAGTCGTGAGGTACGAGTATGAGCGATAATGAAGATGCCACGCAGTCCCTGCTTGAGGACGCCCTAGCGGCGCTAGAGCTGGGACAAAAAGCGGCAAACGGCTACGGGAGAGCTGATCTTGCCGAGCGGCTTCGGCTGCGGGCCGAGAAGATCGGCAGCCCCGCGCTGCACGTCTTGGTGGTCGGCGAGTTCAAACAGGGCAAGAGCAGTCTCGTGAACAGCCTCGTTGGCCACGAGATTTGTCCGGTGGACGACGACATCGCTACTGCTGTTCCGACACTGGCGCGGTACTCGAAGGAACCGACCGCAACGGTGTCGTTCTTGCCTACTGGGGATGCTGCCGACGGCGACGATCCCGATGGCGACCGGCCGGTGCCGATTACCGAGAAAATCAGTATGGACCAAGTCCCTATGTATGTCGTCGAGCAGCCCAGGCTGGACGAACGAAGGGTGAACTCGGTCGATGTTGGGGTACCGAGTCGATTCCTTGACGGAGGACTCGTGATTGTCGACACGCCCGGAGTCGGTGGACTCGGGTCCCGACACAGTGCGGTAACCGCGGGTGCGCTTCCCATGGCTGAGGCCGTGCTCTTCGTTTCAGACGCGAGTCAAGAGTTCACCGCACCGGAGATCGAGTTCATGCGTTCGGCCCGGAAGCTCTGCCCAAACCTGGTCTGTGTCATGACCAAGACCGACTTCTATCCGGCCTGGCGCAAGATCCGCGACCTCAACCTTGGGCATCTCGAACGCCTCGGCCTTTCGGCCGAAATCTTTCCGGTGTCGTCGGCCGTCTACACAGTCGCGATAGCGAACGGTGACGCGGCGTTGATCAAGGAATCGGGCTACCAACAGCTGACTAAACATATCCGATCGAAGGTCGTGGCCGATGCTGCGACGCTCTCCGTTCGTAGCGCGGCCGATGAGTTGGTCTCCGTCACCGATCACCTCCTTGCTCCATTCGCGGCCCGCAAAGCGGCGCTCGAAGACCCGGATGCCGCTCACGCCCGGCTCGACGAACTCGAGAAGGCAAGCGAAACGGCAGCCGAACTCAAGAGTCGTGCGGCTCGCTGGCAACAGACGCTCAATGACGGCATGCAAGACATCAACACCGATGTCGACCACGACCTACGTGGGCGTTTTCGGAAAATAAACCAAGAAGCAGAAGAGGCGCTGGCGGAGGCTGATCCCGCCGACATATGGCCTGAGTTTGAGCCCTGGTTGTATCGACGCACCGCAGCCGACGTCGTTGCCAACTATGAGTTTCTTCAGGAACGAGCATCGGATCTGGCCGCCGAGGTTGCCGACCACTTCGGATTAGAAGAAGCCGCGGCGCGGGTCGACCTTGATGTTCTCGATCCGCAAGATGCCGTTTCACGAGTCGAGGCTCGGGCAAATATCGAGACGGACACGATGAGCGTTGGTCAGCAGGCGATGACCGGCCTCAAAGGCGGGTATTCGGGAGTTCTGATGTTCGGAATGGTTGGAACGATGGTCGGTGTTGCCCTCGGTCCGATCGGTGTCGGCATTGGTGTCCTTATGGGCCGCAAGCAGGTCCGCGACGAGAAGTCCAAACAAATGAACCAACGCCGAACCCAGGCGAAGCTGGCTCAGCGCAAGTACATGGAAGAAGCCAGCTTCTTGACGACCAAGGACTCACGCGATGCACTCCGCCGAACGCAACGGCGAATCCGTGACTTCTACACAACCAGGGCTGAAGAGCACGCCACATCTACCGCCGAGACACTTGCCGCAATCAAGGAAGTGACGCGTTCCGACGAGAAGGACCGAGGCAGACAACTTGCCGACGCCATCTCCGAGATCGGACGGCTGCACAAGCTACGCGACCGTGCGAATAGCCTCAGCGTCGGGAACGAAGCCCGATGAGCGGGATGGGCCAACCGGCGCCTGGATCGCTGCTGGAAGCGGTCAATCGGCTACTCAACGATGCCATTCGTGCGTTTTCAGGAACTGCGCAGGAACAGCAACTCCGCAGCGTTCTCGCTCGCGCCGGCGAACCACTGCGCGTCGCGATCGCCGGGAAGGTGAAGGCCGGCAAGTCGACTCTGCTCAATGCGTTGGTAGGGGAAGAGCTGGCGCCAACCGACGAAGGCGAGTGCACTCGAATCGTCACCTGGTACCAAAACAGCCACACCTACAAGGTTGAGGTTGAGCCACTCATGGGAGCGGCACGGCAGGTGCCGTTCGTTCGAAACGAAGGCGCTATTGAGGTGGATCTGGGCGACCTTGACCCCAGTGAAATCACCCGGCTTGTCGTCGATTGGCCTTCACGGTCTCTCGAACGCATCACGCTGATCGATACCCCTGGTATCGCGTCGCTGTCAGCAGAGGTTTCCGCTCGTTCGTATGCATTCCTGGCGCCCGACGACGATCACGTAACTGAAGCTGACGCGGTGCTGTATCTCATGAAACACCTGCATGCGTCCGACGTTGGCTTTCTCGAATCGTTCCACGACGAGGCGGTGTCACAGGCGACTCCGGTCAACGCGATCGCAATCTTGTCTCGTGCCGACGAGCTCGGGTGCGGGCGGCTTGATTCGATGGTGTCGGCCCAGAGGATTGCGGGCCGCTACCGCACCGATCCAAACATTCGCCGGCTGGCACAGACCGTTCTACCGGTCGCTGCCCTCCTGGCCGCGACGGGATCCACGCTGAGAGAAGTCGAGTTCAGCGCCCTGAGCCGGCTGGCTGAGATGCCAGAGACCGAAGCGCAATCGCTCCTCATTTCGGTAGATCGCTTTGTGAACTCAAAAACGAGTTCTGATCTCGCGCCCGAGGAGCGGAGCGCATTGCTCGAGCGTTTGGGGCTCTTTGGAGTCCGCTTCTCGATGAACCTCATCAGCGAAGGACAAGTTGAGACCTCGAGCCAATTGTCTCAGGCATTGATCGGAGCGAGCGGACTGCGAGAACTGCAAGCGGCGTTGCTGACTCAGTTTGCGGAACGTCGCGACGTCCTTAAAGCTCGATCCGGCATGTTGGCCATCGAAGCCGCTATGCGAGCTCTGCCGGATGTCGATACCGGAACACTTAGCGATGATGTCGAGCGGGTAACCGCGGGCGCCCACGAATTCAATGAGCTGCGTCTACTCAATGCGCTGCGCACCGGAGCGGTGCTCGCGAAACAGGTCGATGTTGAGGAGATGGAGCGACTGCTCGGCACCAGTGGGATGGGGTACGCAGATCGGCTTGGTGTTGATCGAGGAGCGAACCCAGGCGCCATCGGTGAGGCGGCCCAGGGCGCCCTACTCAAATGGCAGCGCAAGGCTGAAAGTCCGATGAGTGCTCCCAGTTTGGCCGCAGCCGCGCGGGTGATGGTCCGGACCTGTGAGGGAATTCTGACATCGCTCGCGAGGTAGCAGGCCAGACAAGCGACCGCGTTGGCGCTGATGACGCGGCCGAGTCGGCTCGAGAGCGATTCGAAGGTCGCACCCGTTCTCTGCGGAAACGATGGTGCGGTATGGTGACGCCGACCAGAGTCGAGGCGAGGTAGCGCATGACTGATTCGAAGTTCGACGAGGGTATGGCGGCCCGGCGCCGAGTGCTGGGCGATGAGTATGTCGACCGGGCATTTGCGGGTCTCGACTCGTTCAACCGCGAGTTCCAGGAGACGGTCACCGAGTACTGCTGGGGTGGTGTGTGGGCCCGGTCGGTTCTCACCGACAAGCAACGCAGCCTCAACAATCTCTGCATCCTTTCCGCGCTGAACCGCTCGCATGAGTTCAAGACCCACCTTCGTGCCGCGATCGGCAACGGCTGCACGCTCGAGGAGATTCGCGACACGCTTCTGCAGGTGTCGGTCTACGCCGGTGTCCCGGCCGGTGTCGAAGCATTCCGTCTGGCCCGTGAGGTGCTCGATGATCTCGGGATCGTTCCCGACGAAACGATGAAAGCGGAGCCGACATGACTTCCATTGATCCGGCTGCCCCTGCGGTCGAACTCATAGGCATCGACAAGGTGTTCAACGAGGGGTCGGCCAACGCGGTCGAAGCCCTGCGCGGCATCGACCTGACCGTTCAGCAGGGCGATTTCATTTCGCTGATTGGGCCGTCCGGCTGCGGCAAGTCAACCCTGCTGCGAGTCATCGCCGACCTCTTGCCGCCCAGCAGTGGCACGGCCAGCGTGTTCGGCAAGACCGCCGCCCAGGCTCGGCTCGACCAGGACCACGCGATGGCCTTCCAGAAAGCCGGACTTTTTGACTGGCGGACGGTCCGCGCCAACATCGAGCTCCCGCTCGAGTTGAAGGGTTGGTCGAAGGCCAAACGCCGGGCCCGCAGCGAAGAGATGCTCGAACTCGTGAAGCTTGACGACTTCGCGTCGCACTATCCGTTTCACCTGTCGGGCGGTATGCAGCAGCGGGTGGCGATCGCCCGCTGCTTGACCTTCGAACCGAAGCTCTTGTTGATGGACGAACCGTTCGGTGCGCTCGACGAGATGACCCGTGAACACATGCAAGCGGAACTCCTACGCATCTATCAGGAGCTCGACACCACCATCGTGTTCGTCACCCACTCGATTGCCGAAGCGGTATTCCTATCGTCGCGGGTGGTTGTGATGTCCCCTCGGCCCGGAGAGATCCACTCGACGATCGACATCGATCTCGGCGACCGCACCGATGCCATTCGCAACGACGCCGCCTTCTTTGAGAAGACCAACGAGGTACGTAATGCACTTCGTTCAGTGGAGCACGTACCGGGCTGACGCTAGTAGTCGCCCGCGGGGTGGCTTGATCCGAGCATCTCGTCGTAGATGTCGAGTCGCCGGTCTCGAAGCGGCTGGTTGAATGGATTGCCGTGGCGCTCGGCGCGTGAACCGATCAGATCGACATCGGCATAGATGATCTCGGGGCAGTCGGCACTGGCCGGGCCCGCGATCGGCCAACCGGCATGGTCAACGATGATGCTCTGGCCAATGAACGGCTGGTTGCCGTCGGCGCCGACCCGGCCTGCGGCGGCGACGTAGACGAGGTTGGTGTGCGCACCGGTCATACACAGGAGGTTCGCCATCGCCGGCAAGTCGTCTCGCTGGGTGGGAACCGGTACCCAGTTCGAGGGAGCGCAGATCAAGTCCGCCCCCTGCGCGGCCATGAGCCGGAACGACTCGGGGAACCAGCAGTCGTAGCAGATGTGCATGCCGATTCGGCCGAGCGGGGTGTCGAACACCGGAACGCCGAGGTTGCCCGGTTCATAGAAGGTCTTTTCGAGTGCCCAGGTGTGCGCCTTGCGGTAGGTGCCG
The DNA here is from genome assembly GCA_047639555.1 of Candidatus Aldehydirespiratoraceae bacterium. Lineage (GTDB taxonomy): Bacteria > Actinomycetota > Acidimicrobiia > Acidimicrobiales > Aldehydirespiratoraceae > JAJRXC01. The sequence goes on along the minus strand of JBLIOE010000044.1, from coordinate 27,362 downwards.
ATCATTCCGTCGGGGCCCATCAACACGGAGGTGTTGTAGAGGTGGTCGCCGTCGCGCTCTACCACGCCGGCAACAAGATGTACGTCGTTGTCCCGGCACAGCGCGAGCCACTGCTGACACGCACTGCCCGCCGGCACCGGCTCGGCAAGTTCGTTCGCCTGCTCGACGCTGTTGAGAGCCCACCCGGTTGTCGAACACTCAGGGAGCACGAGAAGGTCGGCGCCGTTCGCGATGGCTTCAGCGCATGCAATCGCCTGATCAGCGAGGTTTCCGGCGACATCGCCGAGGACCGGTTCGGTTTGCAAGCACGCGATCCGAATCTGAGTCATGAGACTCCTCTCAAAGGGGTTGATGGGACGTCATCGAGCGAAACCCGACCGGTGCGCAACAATGTTGCGATGCGGTCCGCCGATTCCACCACATGGACGGCGAGCGCAGGCATCTCGTTTGGCGTCATACGAAATGTCGGACCGCCGATCCATACCGTGCACACCATCGTGTCGTCGAGAAGTACGGGAGCGGCAATGGCGGCGGCGCCGGGGTCGAGTTCCTCATAGGCGGTTGCGTAGCCCCGATTCCGACTGACGTCGAGGTCTTCTTCGAGACGAGAGCGGGCCGCGGGCCCGAGGGCGGAGAGCGCTTCGCTGATGAGCGTCGGATCGTGATGCCAGGTGAGAAAGGCCTTGCCGGTCGACGTGCGTGCGATGGGAAGTCGGCGGGGGACTGGTTTGTTTGTTTGGCTGATGAGCTGCGGTCCTTGAACCTGCAGCACGACCACCACGTCGGTGCCGATCAGCAAGTCGATACCTGCGGTCTCGTGGGTGCCGGCGCGTAGGCGAATGAGTTCACGCCGGAGAAGCGGGATCGACCCGTCGCCCTGCACGCGATCGGCCATCAGCGCGATCAGCGCGAAAGAGACGCGGTATCGCCGAGTGTCGGTGTCGATCTCGAGTAGTTGTTCGTCGACGAGGGCGCGAAGGATACGAATACAGGTTGCTTTGGGAACAGTTGACTCGCGTGCAATTTCGCTCAACCCCATCGGCTCTGGGCTGGAGGCGACGAGTCGAAGGAGGGCCGCAGTCCGCTGCGCGAGCACCGACTGCGTCACGACCGACGCCAAAGTTGCTGTGCTACGTTCTGAATGGACCATTGGTTCATACAGTGAACCATGCTACATGATTCGGGTAAACCAGGGGAGGGGCGTACGAGTGGACGCAAGCCAGACCATCTCAGCAGGACTCGACGACGCTGGGGCCGCACGCGTCCTGCAGCACGACCGAGATCATGTACTCACGTCGTGGTCGACCCAGTCCGCGGTCGATCCGCTCCTCGTGACGGGTGGCGAGGGCGCCTGGTTCTGGACCCACGACGGCACTCGGTTCCTCGATTTCCAGTCGCAACTCGTGAACATGAACCTGGGGCACCAACACCCCCGCCTGGTCGAAGCGATCAAACGCCAGGCCGAAAAGTCTTGTTACGTGGCCCCGAACATGGCCAACGACGCCCGTAGCGAACTCGCGGCCCAGTTGGCCGAAATCACACCGGGCAATCTCGCCGCTTCGTACTTCACCACCGGCGGAGCGGCTGCGGTCGAGAGTGCCATCAAACTCGCGCGCCACGTGACCGGGCGCTCCAAGGTGATCGCCCGTAATCGCTCCTATCACGGCGGCACCATGGGCACGGTCACTGTCGGCGGCGATCCTCGCCGGTGGGACGCCGAGCCCGGCGTTCCTGGCGTGGTGCGAATGCTCGATCCCTACACCTACCGATGCCCGGCCGGCCATCCCGACCCGTGCCCTGTGTGCACCGGTGCGCCCCACTTCGAAGAGATTCTCATGTACGAGAATCCGGAAACGGTCGCCGCGGTCGTCCTCGAGACCGTGACCGGCACGAACGGCATCATCTACCCGCCCGCCGGCTATCTCAAAGCGATCCGAGAAGTCTGCGACAAACACGGCATCATGCTCATCCTCGATGAGGTGATGGTGGGTTTCGGCCGCACCGGCACCTGGTTCGCCTGCGACAACTACGACGTGGTCCCCGACATCTTGTGTGTTGCCAAAGGCATCAATTCGGGCTACGTGCCGCTGGGCGCCATGATCGTAAGCGCGCCAATCCGGGCCTGGCTGGAAGACAACCGCTTCTCGATCGGGCAGACCTACGCCGGTCATCCGCTGGCGTGCGCCGTTGGTGTTGAGTCCATCAAGGTCTTTCAGGACGAAGACATCCTGAGCCGCACTGTGGCTGCCGGTGAGCTGGTTTCTGCTCGGCTGAACGAGATGGCCGAGCGCCGTCAATGTATTGGCGACGTGCGAGGCATGGGGCTGTTTCATGGAGTCGAATTAGTTCGCGATCGCGACACGAAGGAACCGCTCGTGCCGTTCGGAGCGAAGGGCGCTGCAGCCGCGCCGATGGCCGCCATCATGCGTGGCGCGAAGGAGCGGGGATTGTTCCTCGCGGGCTACAACAACATCATTCGACTGGCGCCGCCGTTGATCACGAGCCACGCCGACCTCGAACTCGGCCTGGAAATTCTTGATGACCTGCTGGGCCTCGTGGACGAGGAGATCGCCTAATGGCTGGCCTCATTGTGCGCGGGGGCGAAGTGGTATGGGCCAGCGGCGTTTTCGCAGCCGACGTGGTGGTCGACGGCGAGAAAATCGTCGGTCTGGTTGAACCCGGCATGGGTACCGCCGACCGCGAGATCGACGCCCGGGGTTGCTACGTGATGCCCGGCGGTATCGACACCCACACCCATCTCGAGAATCCGGCGCTCGGGTTCACCACGGTGAGCTCGGATGACTTCTATACGGGCACGATCGCGGCCGCGGCCGGAGGCACGACCACGATCGTCGACTTTGTGAAGTCCCGTCCTGAGGAATCGATCTACGATGCCTTCCAGTCTCGGCGAGCGGTTGCCGAAGAGAAGGTTGTCGTCGATTTCGGACTCCATCCGATGGTTCCGAGCAACGCTCTCGAAGTCAACTCCATCGCCGAGCTCCGACAACTGGCCACGGAGGGTGCGACGAGCTGGAAGTTCTTCATGGCCTACCAGGGGATGATGGTCGACGACGCCACTTTGATCGCGGGCTTTCGGGCCGCGGCGGAAGAAGGCGTATTGCCGATGGTCCACGCGGAGAACGGGCATCTCGTCCAAGACGCTACCGATCGCCTTATCGCGGCGGGGATGGTCGAAGAACATCACCACCTCGCAGCCCACACCCACACTTCCGAACAGGAGGCGGTCCACCGGGCGATCGCCATCGCCGAGTCAGTTGGAAGCGCACTGTTTGTTGTTCACGTATCGAGCCGTTTCGCCGCTGCGGAGATCCAACAAGCCCGGGCGCGAGCGCTGCCGGTCCACGGTGAGACCTGCCCGCAGTATCTGCTGGCGGCCTACGAGGACTACGAAGGACTCGGCCGTGAGGCCGCCAAGTACCTCTGCTCACCACCGATCCGCGAGCGGGCTAACCAAGAGAGTCTGTGGGAAGCGCTTGTGAGCGATGCGTTGTCAACGATCGGCACCGACCACGCGGCGTTCTGTATGGGTCAGCCCGACGATCTACCGCCCCAAAAAGGACGCGGTGTTGGCTACTTCCCCGACGTGCCCAACGGTGTTCCCGGCATTGAGGACCGACTATCGTTGATCTGGCAGGCGGGCGTGCGCCAGGGCCGCTTCGATGTCAGCCGCTTCGTGGATCTTGTCGCAACCCGTCCGGCTAAGCTCTTCGGTCTCTATCCCGAGAAGGGCGCCGTTATCCCCGGTGCCGACGCCGACCTTGTGGTGTGGAACCCAGAGCTGCGCCGCACGGTCCGGGCCGTCGATCAACACATGCGGACCGACTACAACCTCTATGAGGGCACCGAGCTCGTCGGTGGTCCTACCCATGTCTTCTCCAGGGGCGAACTCGTGGTCGAACACGGCGAGGTGAATGCGCCGCGAGGGCGTGGTAAATATCTTGCCCGTCGTCGCCCGTTCGAGCCCAAGGCGAGCGCCTGATGGAACCTTCGATTCCGCTCGGTGTTCATCTAGGCGAGCGGCTGACACTCGATCAGACATGGTGGCAGGCCGAGTTTGCCGACACCCACGGATTCGAGTCGGTGTGGGTCGCCGAAGGACGCCTGGCCCGAGATGGCATAGTGCCGGCGGCCGTGATTGCTTCGCGGACAACCCGGGTGGGTGTCGCGACGGGTGTTGTCAACAACAAGAGCCGCAACGCTGCGCTCATGGCCGTGACGTTCAAGACCCTGGATGAAATCGCTCCGGGTCGGGTGATCCTCGGGATCGGCGCGTGGTGGGAACCCATCGCGTCGAAGGTCGGGACCCCGGTCGAACGACCGGTCACCGCGATGCGTGAATACGTCGGTGTACTCCAAGCGTTCTTTCGAAACGAGTTGGTGAACTTCTCGGGCGACTTCGTGCACATGGATGGTGTCCGTTTCGACAGCATGTATCACGAGAACAAGCCCATCGATGTACCGATCTATTTCGGCTCCGTCGGGCCCCAGATGCTGCAGCTGGCCGGCGAGATCAGCGATGGCGTGAACCTCGACTTTCTGCTTCCGGTTTCCTATCTCGAGGGTGCATTAACTTCGATCAACAAGGGCATCGCCAAGCGGCGCGACGGCAGCGACAAGATCCACATCACCCAGATCGTGGCCTGCAGCGTCAACGAAGCCGATCCCGACGAGGCCGTCGATGCGTGCCGCGCTTTCCTGACCCAGTACCTGATGCAGCAGCCCCACATCGCTGAGCACTGTGGTGTCGATCCGGAGCTCGTCGACCGCATTAAAGAGGTGGCTGGTTGGCCAGCTACGCCCGACGATGTCCGCCGGGCGATGACCCTTGTGCCGACCTCGCTGGTCCATGAGGTGACTGCGTGCGGCACCGCTGGTCAGGCTTATGAAAAACTCTGCGAGTTTCACGACGCCGGTGTGGAGCTTCCGTTGGTCTCGACACACGGTGACAAAGAACAGACCCTTCTTGCGCTGGCCAGCGCAGCCGGGAGAGGCTGAGCACAATGACCTCTCTCTACGGCGTGGCGGCCATCCAGCTCCAGCCCTCAGCCGATCGAGTCGACAATCTCCGTGAGACGGCTGGCCTTATCGATGAGGCCGCCGGGCTTGGCGCCAAGCTCGTGGTCCTCCCTGAGATATTCTCGGCCCCCTTCGTTGCGGCGGAGATCGATGCGACCTATTTCGACTGGGCCGAAGAGCTCGACGGCGCCAGCAACACAATGGTGGCCGAACGCTCGGCCGCTCACGGGATCACGATTGTCTCGTCGATATTCGAGGCGAGTGCCACACCGGGCGTGTACCACAACACGGCAAGTTTCTTCGTCAACGGCGAGGCCGCCGTGCACTACCGGAAATCACATCTGCCGTTCTCGAATGGGTTCCCCGAGAAGTACTACTTCCGGCCGGGTGAGGAGCCTCCGCCCGTCGTCGACCTTGGACCGACTAAAGCCGGCGTGATTATCTGTTACGAGCGACACTTTCCCGAGCTCGGACGTCTTGTCGCTCTCGGCGGCGCATCGATCATGTGTGTGCCAGTCGCTTGTGCGAGCGCACCGACGAAGGACGTCTTCCAACTCGAACTTCGCGCCCACGCCGTGTTCAATTCAATGTTTGTCGTGTGCGCAAATCGGGTCGGCAGCGAGGGCGGCGACGCAGCGCGCAAGGACTACTACGGCCTGAGTGCGATCTATCAACCTGACGGCGAAGTTGCGTCTCAGGCCCGATCAGAAGGCCCTGAGGTAGTGTTCGCCGCGGTTGATCTGGCTAGCGTTGCCGAACGTCGTCAACGGCTTCCGTTCCTTCGGGATCGCAGGCCTCGGCTCTACACCGGTCTCGTCGAGGAATCCTCGACATGAGTAAAAACCAATCCCCGGAGGGAAAAATGAGAGACACACAGAAATCACGATGGCGCCTATTAACGGCGCTCTTCGTCTGCTTCGCGCTCTTCGCCGCGGCATGTGGCGATGACAGTGATTCAGGCGACGAAGGCGCAGACGGAGCGGACGGCGACACGCCGTCCACCGAAGAACTCACGCCGATTTCGCTGCAGCTGCAATGGTTCACACAGGGTCAGTTCTGCGGCTATTACGCCGGTATTGAGCAGGGCTTCTACGCTGATCGCGGTCTCGAGTTGACCATCATTGAAGGCGGCGTCGACATCGTCCCGCAGACAGTGTTGGCCAATGGCGACGTTGACTACGCCGTGTCGTTTGCCGTTCGCGGCCTCGCCTCTCGTGAGGCTGGTGCCGAGATCACCGAAATTGCGCAGGTCTTCCAACGCTCGGGTACTCGCCAGGTTTCCTGGGCCGACTCCGGAATTACGACGGTCGAGGACTGGGAAGGCAAGAAGATCGGCAACTGGGGCTTCGGCAACGAATTCGAAGTACTCGCGGCGATCCGCCAGGCCGGACTCGATCCAACGACCGACGTCGAGCTCGTGCAGCAGCAATTCGACATGGTGGCGCTCGTCAACCGTGAGATCGACGCCGCTGAGGCGACGATCTACAACGAATACGCCCAGATGCTCGAAACGGTAAACCCCGATACGGGCGAACTGATTCAGCCCGAAGAGCTTCATGTCATCGACTACAACGATCTCGGTGTCGCGATGCTTCAGGATGCGCTGTGGGCGGAGACGGGTCGTCTCGAAGACGAAGACTTCCGGGCCCAGACCGTTGACTTCCTTGCGGCGTCGATGGAGGGCTGGATCTACTGCCGAGACAACCTCGAAGCCAGTGTGGAGCTCGTGCTCGACAAGGCACCGATCCTCGGTGAAGGTCACCAGCTCTGGCAGATCAACGAGGTCAACAGCCTCATCTGGCCGTCACCCGACGGTGTCGGCGTCCTCGACGCTGGCCTTTTCCAGCAGACGGTAGACGTTGCGGTCGAGTTCGAGATTCTCACCGGTCAGCCGGCCGAGGAAGCCACTCGCAACGACCTCATCAACGAAGCGCTCGACCAGCTCCGTGAACAAGGCCTCGATGTGACGGGCGACAGCTATGCCCGCATCGAAGTCGCGCCGACACCCGGCGGCAACTAAGAGCAGAGTGTGGGCCCATTGATGTCAGCTGAGCTTGAGGTCTCATGAGACAGAAGATAATCAACGGGCTCGTTCGCCTGATCCCATCGGCGGTAGCCATCGTGGCGCTTTGTGCGCTCTACGAGGGCTACCGCCGAATGGGGCTCGCGACCGACGAACAGTGGCCGATCATTGGTGGCGATCTGCCTGTTAAAACAAATCAGGTCACCATGCCCCCCTTGTGGGACATCATTACCCGGTTCTTCGAACCCCAGCAGCGGCGAAGCAGCACCACGGTGCTCGAGGCCGTGATTCAGGGCTCGTGGTACACGATGCGCATCTCGTTGGCGGGCTTCGTAATGGGCGCGACCATTGGAATGTCGCTCGCCGTCATCATGCTCCGGTCGAAGCTGCTCGAGAAGGGGATCCTTCCGTGGGTCATCGTCTCGCAGACCATTCCTCTTCTCGCTCTTGCGCCGGTGATTGTGACGTGGGGCAATCGAATCGAAGTTGTCGACTGGCAACCGTGGATGTCGGTGTCGCTGATTGCCACCTATCTCACGTTCTTCCCCGTGGCGGTGAATGGCCTGCGCGGTCTCCAGTCGCCGCCCGCCCATTCCATCGAGTTGATGGAGTCCTACGCCTCGACCCGACGCCAGACCTTGCTCAAGGTCCGACTGCCCGGCGCCGTGCCCTACATCGTGCCGGCACTCAAGCTCGCCGCAGCGGCGTCCATCATCGGCTCTATCGTCGGCGAAATTTCGATCGGACTTCCTGGTGGCGTCGGGCGCCTCATTCTCGGTTACGCCCAGCAAGCGCAGACTGACCCGCCCAAGATGTACTGCGCCATCATCGGCGCCGGTGTCCTCGGCCTGGTCTTCACCTCCGCTATCGGCGGGCTCGAACGACTCATGCCTGGATCTCGTCAGCGTTCGGAAATGCCAGCGTGAACTTCACACAACGACTCTCCCGTCGAGCCTCCACCATTCTGGTCCCCTCGGCGTTCGGGGCCGTCTTCTTTGGCCTCTGGGAATGGATGGTGCGGGCCTTCGACATCAAACAGTTCCTGCTGCCCAGTCCCTCGTCGATCTATACGGCAGTGGGGGATAACGCCCAACGAATCTGGGACGGAGTCGAGATCACCGGTGGCAACGCTGTCTACGGACTTGTTGTCGGTTCGATCGTGGCCATCCTGGCCGCCCTTCTCTCCTCGCGCTGGAGCTGGTTCAGCGATCTCGTCACCCCGTTGGCATCGGGTATGGCTGCGGTGCCGATCGTCTCGCTGGCTCCGGTGTTCAACATCTGGTTCGGGTCGACCAACTCGTTCTCGCGACGGCTCGTTGTCATCGTCGTCGTGTTCTTCCCGGTGTTCGTCAACGTTACGAAAGGCCTCACCCAGGTCGACTCGATTCATCTCGAGCTGATGCGGAGCCAGGCGGCCTCTGAGTGGTCCGTCATCCGCCGAGTCCGGATCCCGAACGCGTTGCCCTTCCTGATGTCTTCGCTGCGACTCGCGAGTTCGTTGGCGATCATCTCCGCGATCGTCGCCGAGTACTTTGGGGGCACACAAGGGTCACTCGGCCAGCTCATTACTCAGAGTGCTGGTCTCTCGCGTTATGACACGGCCTGGGCTGCAGTGCTGGGGGCCAGCGCAGTGGGCATTTCGATGTTCGCGGCCGTGGCCGCGCTGGAATGGATCACCATGCCGTGGCGCCGCCAGAGCACCGGCGTTTAAGTGACGATCAAGCGCCCGACCTGAGGGCCGGGATGATGCGTTGGCCGTAGGCGTTGAGCGTCTCGTCCTTTTGATCGTGCATCAGATAGAGAGCGAACTGGTCGACGCCGAGGGCTTCGAGGGCCTTGAGCCGCTCGATGTGGGCGTCTTCGTCGCCGAGGATGCAGAACCGATCGATAATTTCGTCGGGAACGAAGTCGGTTTGATCGTGGCCGGACTTGCCATGCTTCGCGTAGTCGTAGCCCTCGCGGCCCTTGATGTAGTCGGTGAGGGCCTCGGGCACGGCTCCGGAGTCGCCGTAGCGCTCGACGATGTCGGCAACGTGGTTGCCGACCATGCCACCGAACCAGCGGCACTGGTCGCGTTGATGCGCAAGGTCGGTGCCGACGTAGGCCGGAGCGGCGACGCAGATGTACAGATCGTCGGGGTTGCGTCCCGCATCGGATGCGGCTGTTCGCACGGCGTTGATCATCCATTCGGCGAGGTCGAGATCGGCGAGCTGGAGGATGAAGCCGTCCGTTTCGGCGCCGCACATGGCGAGCGCCTTCGGTCCGTAGCCGGCCATGAGAATGTCGAGCTTCGAGTCTTTCGCCCAGGGGAACTGCTGCTGGGTGCCGTTGTAAGTGACTTCGCGTCCCTCGGCCATCTCCTTGATGACGTGCATCGACTCACTGAGTGTGGACAGCTTTGTCGGGGTGTGGCCGAGCACGCGCATGGCGGAGTCGCCGCGGCCGATGCCACAAACGGTGCGGTTGCCGAACATGTCGTTGAGCGTCGCGTAGTGCGATGCGGTGACGGTCCAGTTGCGGGTGCCTGGGTTGGTCACCATCGGGCCGACGATCATGCGGTTGGTCGCCGACAGCATCTGGCTGAAGATCACATACGGCTCCTGCCACAGCACATGGCTGTCGAAGGTCCAGCCGTGGCTGAAGCCGAGCGTCTCGGCCTTCTGGGCGAGATCAACGACCCGCCATGCGGGTGGGTCGGTTTGGAGTACGACGCCGAAATCCATAGTTGCTCCTAGTGGTTGGTCGGGAAACCGAGATTGACGGCACTGCTGGCGGGGTCGGGCCACCGGCTCGTGATCACCTTCGGGCGGGTGTAGAAGTGGATGCCCTCGGGGCCATACATTGTGGTGTCGCCGAACGCGGAGTCTTTCCATCCGCCGAACGAGTGATAGCCGACCGGCACTGGGATAGGCACGTTGATGCCGACCATGCCGGCGTCGGCGTCCTCTTGGAACTGACGAGCGGCGCCGCCGTCGCGGGTGAAGATCGCGGCACCGTTGCCCCACGGGTTGGCGGCGATCAGATCGACGCCTTCCTGGTAGGTGTCGACCCGCACAACACAGAGAACGGGCCCGAAGATCTCTTCGGTGTAGACGGTCATGTCGGCGGTGACCTGGTCGAGCAGGGTGACACCGAGAAAAAATCCGTCGTTGTCGAATTGTGCGTCGCGGCCATCGACCACCACGGTCGCCCCGGCATCAGCACCGGCGCCGATGTAGCTCGCGACCTTGTCGCGGTGGGCCTCGGTGATGAGGGGGCCCATTTCAGAGCTGCTGTCGGTGCCGTCGCCAATGGTCAGATTCTCTATCCGTGCCTTGATGGCCTCCACCAACGGGTCGGCGACATCTCCCACGGCGACGACAACCGAGATCGCCATGCACCGTTCGCCGGCGGAGCCGTAGGCCGCGGACACCGCGGAGTCGGCCGCGAGGTCGATATCGGCGTCAGGCAACACAACCATGTGGTTCTTGGCGCCGCCGAGCGCCTGAACGCGCTTTCGGTGGTGGGTGCCCGTCTCGTAGACGTAGTGCGCGATGGGGGTGGAGCCGACGAAGCTCACGGCCTTCACGTCGGGATGTTCGAGGAGACGATCGACGGCCACCTTGTCGCCCTGCACGACATTGAGCACGCCGGGCGGGAATCCGGCCTCTTGGAACAGCTCAGCGATGAGGAGCGGAGCGGACGGATCTTTTTCCGACGGCTTCAAGATGAAGGTGTTGCCACACGCGATGGCGTTGGGGATCATCCACAGCGGCACCATGGCGGGAAAATTGAACGGCGTGATGCCGGCCACGACGCCAAGTGGACGGCGCACTGAGTAGACGTCGACACCGGTTGATGCCTTCTCGCTGTGGGTGCCCTTGAGCTGGTCGGTGAGCCCGCACGCGAACTCGATGTTTTCGATCGCCCGAGCGACCTCGCCACCGGCGTCGCTGAGCACCTTGCCGTGTTCGGCCGTGAGTCGAGCGGCGATCTCGTCGGCGTTCTCGACGACGAGGTTGCGGTAGTTGAACATCAGCTTGGTTCGCCGGGCCAGGCTCACGGTCTGCCACTCGACAAAGGCGGCCTTTGCGCTTGCGACCGCGGCGTCGACATCTTCGACCGAAGCCAGCGCGAGCTCGCCAGTTTGGATGCCGGTGGCCGGGTTGAATACCGGAGACGTGCGACCGGAAGTGGCGGGTGTCGACGACCCGTCAATGAGGTGCTGAATCTGCTTCATGGGGTCCTCTGAGCGCGGGGGGTGGGATTGGTTAGATGAGCCTGTCTAGATGAGACGGTCTCTAGATGAGATAGTCGGAGAGCCCACGGGTGAGGTACTTCCCGTGGCCGGTGGAGCCGGTGTACGAATCGTTCTCGATGATCACTCGGCCGCGGGACATGACGGTGTGGACATGCCCGTTGATCTCGAAGCCCTCCCACGCCGAATGGTCCAGGTTCATGTGGTGATTGTCTTCGCTGATGGTCCAGGTGCGGTTTGGATCGTAGAGGACGATGTCGGCGTCGGCGCCGGGCTGGATGGTGCCCTTGCGCGGGTAGAGGCCGAACATGCGGGCCGGAGTGGTCGAGCAGAGTTCAACCCAACGGGGGAGCGAGATCTCACCGTTGACCACACCCTGGAAGATGAGGTCCATGCGGTGTTCGACGCCGCCGATGCCGTTGGGGATCGCCCGGAAGTCGTCGCGCCCGAGTTCCTTTTGATCCTTCATGCAGAACGGGCAGTGATCGGTGGCGACCACGCTGAGATCGTTGGTTCGCAGGCCCTTCCACAGGTCTTCGTGGTGGTGGGCGTGTTTGGTGCGCAACGGAGTTGAGCAGACATACGCCGCACCGTCGAACCCCTGGTCGAGGTGGTCTTCGAGGTTGAGGTAGAGGTATTGGGGGCAGGTCTCGGCGAAGACGTTGGCGCCATTGTTGCGGGCGATCGCCACCTGCTCGAGGGCTTCCGATGCTGAAAGGTGCACGATGTAGAGGGGCGCAGCGCCGACCTTCGCCAGCTGAATGGCGCGGTGGGTCGCTTCGCTCTCCAACTCGGGCCGGCGGACATAACCGTGGTTGACCGGATCAGTTTCGCCTCGCTCGACCGCTTGCTGAGCGAGCACGTCGATGGCGAGTCCGTTCTCCGCGTGCATCATGATCAGGGCGCCATTACCGGCCGCTTGTTGCATGGCCCGCAGGATCTGGCCGTCGTCGGAGAGGAAGACGCCCGGGTAGGCCATGAACAGCTTGAAACTCGTGACGCCTTCGTTCACGAGGGCGTCCATGTCCTTCAACGACTGCTCGTTGACATCACCCAGGATCTGATGGAAGCCGTAGTCGATGGCGCACTTGCCTTCGGCTTTCGCTCGCCATTGGTCGTGGGTGTCGCGCACACCTTCGCCGAATTTCTGCACGGCGAAGTCCACGATGGTGGTGGTGCCGCCCCACGCCGCAGCGCGGGTGCCGTTCTCGAAGTCGTCCGAGGCGACGGTGCCGCCGAAGGGCAGCTCCATGTGGGTGTGGCCGTCGACCCCGCCGGGGATTACGAAGAGGCCGGTGGCGTCGATCACTTGCGCGTCGACTTCTGCCGAGGCAGCGACGTCAGAGCCGGGTTGCAACACCGCGACGATGATCTCGCCGTCGATGAGCACGTCGGCGGGATCCGCTCCGGTCGAGCTGATCACGGTGCCGTTTTTGATGAGTTTCTTCATGATGTCTCCTCGATCGCAGCGACGAGGGCGGCGATGCCTTCGTCGATCTCTTCCTCGGTCACGTCGAGCATCGGTGTGATGCGGATCGCGTTGCCGTAGAGGCCACCCTTGCCAACGAGCACTCCGCGACGTTTGCATCCTTCCAGAACTGCTCCCGCCCGTCCGGCATCTGGCTCAATCGAATCCGGGTGCACCATCTCGATTGCCTGCATGAGGCCCTTGCCGCGAAGTTCGGCGATCCAAGGTGTGGTATCGACGATTGGCTGGAGCGCAGCGACGATTCGGTCGCCCATCACCTTGGCGTTGGCCTGAAGATCGTTCGCAAGCACGTAGTCGAGTGTGGCCAGGCCGGCTGATGCCGATAGCGGGTTGCCGCCAAACGTGCTGAACGACAGCGCGCTGATGGTGTCCATGATCTCGGCGCGAGCCACGATGCCGGCGAGAGTGATGCCATTCCCGACGCCTTTGGCGAAGGTGAGCATGTCGGGGACGATGTCGTGCGCCTCGTAACCCCAGAAGTGTTCACCAGTGCGGCCCCATCCGGTCTGCACCTCGTCGGTCACGAAGAGGATTCCGTGGTTCGACAAGATTTTTTGCATCGCACCGAAGAAGCCATCCGGGGGAGTCGCAAAGCCGCCCACTCCCTGGATCGGTTCGGCAATCAGACAGGCGACATCGCCGGACGTCATCATGTCGATCACTTGCTGGAGGTCGTCAACACAAGCGTTGGTGAACTCTTCGTCGTCCATATGTCGAAACGGACTACGGAGGCGATATCCGCCGTGAACGAAATTGACCGACAAGCCCGAGATGCTGGTGGATGTCCAGGCGGAGTGTGAGGTGATGGCCTGGGCCGTGAACGATCTACCGTGGTAGCTGTTGCGCATCGCAAGTACCTGGTTCGACTTGCGATAACTCGTGGCGAGAAGGATGGCGGTGTCGTTGGCTTCGCTGCCCGATGTCGTGAAAAACACTCGAGCATCGGGGATGCCTGACTGTGCCGCGATCTTCTCGGCAAGTTCGATCATCGGCTCGCACAAGTAGAGCGTGGAGGTGTGCATCACCTTCGCCGCTTGCGCTTGGACCGCGGCGACCACAGCTGGGTTGCTGTGACCGACCATCGTGGTGAGTACACCGCCGAAAAAGTCGAGATACCGATTGCCCTCGACGTCGAAGACGTAACTGCCTTCGCCTCGATCGATCGAGATCGGCTCCTTGTAGAGCGGGTGCACGTAGGAAGGCAGAATCGCGTTGTAGCGCTCGTGGAGTTCGGCGTTGGTTGTCATGGAGTCTCGGTATCTCGCCCGACTCAGGCTTCGGTGAGCGGGCCGTACATGTCAGGACGACGATCGCGATAGAAGGCCCACTGATCGCGAACCTCGTTGACGAGGCTGAGATCGAGGTCGCGGATGATGAGTTCGGCTTTGTCGTCGCTGGCGGTTTCGCCCACGAACTGGCCCCGCGGGTTGGCGAAGTAGGAGGTGCCATAGAAGTCGTTGTCGCCGAGGTCTTCGACGCCGATTCGGTTGATGGCGCCGACGAAGTACATGTTGGCGGCGGCCGCCGCAGTTTGTTCGAGCTGCCACAAGTAGGCCGAGAGGCCGCGGCTCGTCGCCGACGGGTTGAAGACGATCTGCGCACCGTTGAGGCCAAGGGCCCGCCAGCCTTCGGGGAAGTGGCGGTCGTAGCAGATGTTGACGCCCACCTTGCCAACGGCGGTGTCGAACACCGGGTAGCCGAGGTTGCCGGGCCGGAAATAGAACTTCTCCCAGAAGCCCTTAACCTGGGGGATGTGGAGCTTGCGGTATTTGCCGAGGTAGGTGCCATCGGCATCGATCACTGCGGCAGTGTTGTACAGGATGCCCGGCTGTTCTTCCTCATACATCGGAAGCACGAGAACGATGCCGTACTTGGCGGCCAGCTCCTGGAAGCGCTTCGTGGTGGGCCCGTCGGGAATCGCCTCGGCGTAGCTGTAGAACTGGGCGTCCTGGACCTGACAGAAGTACGGCCCGTAGAAGAGTTCCTGGAAGCACATCACTTGTGTGCCGGCCTCAGCCGCCTCCGCGAGGTACTTCTCGTGGAGCTCAATCATTGACTCTTTGTCGCCGGTCCAGGCGACTTGGAGGATCGCGGCCTTCACAATGTCGGACATATGGGGTGCCTCCTGGGCTGGTAGCTCGCGGGCTTGCCCCGCCACCACCTCCCCGAAATCTATTTGATTGGCATGGGGGTTTACAAGGACCTTTTTGTCGCATACAAAAGGTTGATGTTGGATCGAATCGCTGATCGGCTGGGCGAAGACCGAACTCCAGAGTCGCTGGCGCGTCTGGTCGGCTCGCTGATCAGCGACGGCGAACTCGCCCCCGGGGAGAAACTTCCCACGGTGCGAGCGCTGGCCGGAGCGCTCGACATAAGTGTGAATACCGTCACTGACGCATGGCGGATCCTGCGGCTTCACGGCGTTATCGAGACGAACCGGCGCCAGGGGACCACGGTTCGTGCTCAGCGCGGGAACCACGGTCGGCACTGGCAGGTTCCTGTCGAGCCGGGGACGATCGAAGTCGATCTGAGCGCGGGCACACCCGATAAGGAGTTGCTTCCACCCCTCGGTCCGGTGCTGGAGGGACTCCACCACTCGATTCCCGTCACATCGTATGTCGACCCGCCCCTACTCGCCCCGCTCGAATTGGAGTTGAGAAGGCGCTGGCCGTACGAGGTCGAGGCCGTGACCGTGGTCGATGGAGCGCTTGATGCTCTTGATCGGGTAGTGACCGAACTGGTTCGTGTCGGTGACACCGTTGTGGTCGAGGATCCGACGTTCCCGCCACTGCTCGACATGCTCGACGCCGCCGGCGCTCGGACAATCGGAGTTGGACTTGATGCCGAGGGAATACGACTCGACGGGCTGCGCGATGCTTTGGACCTCGATCCGGTGGCGCTTTTCGTGCAACCGCGGGCCCACAACCCGACAGGGTTGCACATCACCAAGAATCGGGCGCGAGGAGTGGCCGACCTCGTAGCCGGGCGTCGTTGTTTGGTGATCGAGGACGACCACTCTGGGGGTGCCGCCGGTATCGCCGTTGAGAGCGCGGGCGAAACGCTCCCCGCGCAGACGATCCACATTCAGAGCTTCTCGAAGTCGCACGGACCCGATCTGCGGATAGCGGCGCTCGGCGGACCGGCGGAATTCATCGAGCGCATCGTGCGACGGCGCCAGCTCGGGCCATCGTGGACCAGCCGGTTGATCCAGCAGATCCTGCTCGCGCTGCTGACCGACCCGGCGATCGACCTGCTCGTGGGGAAGGCGGCCGCGGAATACAGTCGTCGCCGCGCTGCCCTTGTCGCCGCGCTGGCGGCCCACGGCATCGGCGTCAGTATTGGTGCTGGACTCAATCTCTGGATACCTGTGCCCGACGAGCAGCGGGCGGTGGTTGCGTTGGCGGCCCACGGGATCGGCGTCGCGCCGGGAGCTCCGTTCTGCGTCGGTCCTGGGGACGGACCCCACATTCGCGTCAGTATCGGCACACTGCGGCCGGCTGACATCGAGTGGGTCGCAGCCACGATCGCGGTGGCCGGGGACCCAACGACCACGCTGCGATCATGAGCGAGAGAACGCGTCGCGTACGGTCGTCGCATGGCTGAGACAAGTAACGTCGAGATCGACAGTGATCGGTTGCTGGATTCCTTGCGCACGTTGCGGGGCTTTGGCTCCGTTGGGCCTGGTGTCGTCCGACCGACGTTCTCCTTGGCCGACATGGCCGCGAGGACGTGGATCCGGGACCAGATGGAAGCCGCCGGACTGGACGCGACCGTCGACGGTGTCGGTAATGTCTTCGGCCGATCCCGTAACGACGGTCCTGCGCTCATTGTCGGATCGCACTCCGATACCCAGCCGGAGGGAGGTTGGCTCGATGGCGCGCTCGGCGTGATGTACGCGATCGAGATCGCCCGTACGCTCGCCGAAAACCCCACCACCGCACACCTGGCGGTTGATGCGGTGGCCTGGGCCGATGAGGAGGGGACCTACGCCAACTTTCTTGGCAGTCGGTCGTTTGTCGGTGAACTGCCGTCCGGGTTCTTGTCGGAGACGAACGCCGAAGGTGAGAGTGTGGCCACGGCAATCGAGCGAGTCGGGCTTACCCAGTCGCCGCTCGCGAGATTCGAACCAGGGCGCCACGTTGGATACGTTGAGGCCCATATCGAGCAAGGCCCTCGACTCGAGGACGGACACCAGCGGCTGGGCATCGTCACGTCGATTGTCGGGATGAGGGCCATGGAGATCACTTTCTTGGGGGAACAAAACCATGCCGGCACCACTCCGATGGGCCGCCGCAAAGATGCGGGTGTGGCGCTGTTTGAATATTGCGTTGAGCTCCGCGGTCGGTTCGAAGGGTTGGCTGGCTCCGCGACCGTATGGACCATCGGAAACGCCCGGCTCGAGCCGGGGGCAGACAGCATTGTGCCGGGGTCGGCGTGGTGCCGGCTCCAGTTCCGCGACCCCGAAGATCACCTTCTCGACGAGTTGGAGGCAGCCGTGCACGGCCTTGCGACCGAAATGACGACGAAGGGGCCGGTGCAGGTGTCGGCCGAACGACAGCGCGATGGCGTGTCTCCCGTCGAGATGGATTTGGCACTACGAGGTCACCTGGCTGCGGCGGCTGATGTTCGGGTCCCGGACGAATGGATCGACATGCCGAGCGCGGCGGCCCACGACTCGATTGTCATGACCGGCCACTTGCCGTGCGCAATGTTGTTCATCCCGAGCATCGGCGGGATCAGCCATGACTTTGCTGAGAACAGCACCGATGACGACATCACGACCGGCTGCCGTGTTCTTGCCGATGCCGTGGTGTCCCGACTACGACAGGCCGAGTCCTCTTCCATCTGACCGGCAAAGTTTCGCCCGATAGTGTCTGGCGACTCTGCACCCCAGGCTTCAACTCGAACAAAGGTCGCCTACATGCTCTTCACCGTCCGAAAGATCCTCGTCTGTGTCGATGAGACACACTTCGAGCGTGGTCCAACTCCTGAGACACCCGCGTTAAAAGGCGCCATCGCTGCGGTTGTCAGCAATCCGTACGTGGGGGCCTACGTCGAAGACCTAAGCCCGGCCGGTGATGAGCTGCGCGCCCTTGGCGAACGTCTTGGTACGAGACTCATTGACCATCTCGGTGGTGATGCCTCGGCGATCGAGAGTTATGGCAAGGGCGCGATTGTCGGGAGCGATGGCGAGATCGAACACGGCGCCATGTGGCACATTCCTGGTGGAGGCGGCATGCGCACGGCCATCGGACGGGGCGAATCGATCGTGCCGTCGACCAAGAAGGTCGGTCCGATGGGTGCGCGACTCGACGTCCCCCTCACACATCTGACGTGGTCCTACGTCGGGAGCCACTACGACGCGATCGAGATGGGCGTGCCCGACGGACCGCGGCCCGACGAGATGGTGCTTATTCTCGCAATGGCCACGGGCGGTCGAATCAACGCCCGTCTTGCTGGCGGATTCACCCTTGAAGATCGAGAGAGGCCGGATACACCCGCATGAGAATCGCATTTTTAGGATTGGGCCGAATGGGCTGGCACATGGCCGCTCATCTGGCGAGCGACGAACTCGGTCACGAGCTTGTGGTGTTCGACGTGGTCGACGCCGCGGTGAAGAGCTGGACTGACGAGCATCGCGGCTCGGCGGCAGCATCCGTGTCCGAAGCGGTCACCGGGGCTGAGATCATCATCAGCTCGCTTCCGTCCGACAAAGAAGTTGGCGCGGTGGTCGCCGAGGCCGACGGCAATGTCGCGAGTGGTGCGGTGTGGATCGACCACTCCACGATTTCCGCCGATGGGGCGCGGCGGTACTGCGAAGGGCTCCGGGCCCAGGGCGTTGAATTCCTCGATGCGCCGGTATCGGGCGGTGTCGACGGCGCCCGCAACGGTTCGCTGACCGTGATGACTGGTGGTCAGGCCGCGGCCTTCGAACGTATGGAGCCGACAATGGCCGCCTACGCCGGACGGGTCACGCTTATGGGCGAGTCGGGGGCCGGTCAGATCACGAAGATGACGAATCAGATCTGCGTGGTCGGGGTGTGTCAGGCGCTGGCCGAGGGTCTCGATTTCGCGATGCGTGCCGGGCTCGACGCCAACGAGGTTGTCGCCGCAATGTTGCAGGGTTCATCGACCTCCTGGCAGATGCAGAACCGGGCGACGCAGATGATCGAGGGCGAATTCGACTTCGGTTTCTCGACCACGTTGATGAGAAAGGACATCGGACTCGTACTCGACGAGGCGAAGGCGATGAACGTGTCGCTTCCCGTGACTGCCCTCGTCGGCCAGTTTCTCGCCGATGTCGACGCCCTCGGCGGCGCCGACCTCGACTGGAGCAGTCTGATGATGCGGCAACGCCAGTTCGCACCCAAAACCGAAGAACAACCCGAGGACGGTCGCTGAGATGTCGTTTGTCGAAGAATGTCGCGAAGTCTCCGAACCGGTCTGGGGGCGATGGCTGCACCACCCGTGGACCGAGGCGCTTTTCGCCGGAGAACTCTCTGATGAACAGTTCCGTTACTGGCTGATTCAGGACCTTCCCTACCTTGGGCAGAACATCACGGAAATGATCTACCCCAAGGTGCCAGCGACGAACCCGTTCGTGGAGCTCTCGCGTGAGTATGCGATTCGAGCGGCAACAAGTCGGGTCGAGCTGGAGACAATCGGCGACGCCGGACCGTTCGCCAAGTCGAGGTGGGCGGCGCGACCAACCCGCGACGCGGTCATAAATTTCTGGATCCGTACTGCCCACGAGGGCACCTTCGGCGACCTGTGTGCCGCACTCTACGTTTGTTACTCCTTCGCCGAGACGTTCGGCACGCGCTATCGACGAGATGCACCCACCGGACTTCCGCCTCTCCAGCAGGCCTGGGTCGAACAGTGGGTGGACCCCTACTTCGAGAAGCTCCATTTTTCGGTGCGTGACGGCCTCGACGAAGCGGGAGCGAGCGCCTCAGAATCCGAAAAGGATCACATGAAATGGCTGTTCCTCAGGGGCACTCAACTCCAGATCGGCACCTTTGACGCTGCGTGGGACCTCTCGGATCCGTGGCCGGGCGAAGGTGAGGAACGGGGCATTTCCGCCGACGCTCCGTGGATGGAATAGCTCGCCCGGATGGCCGACGCAGCTGCGCCATCGATGCCGTTGCGCAGCGATCCGAACATTCCGTACTACGTCGTGACGGCGGTACTCACGATGGGCTATGGCTCGGTCTTCACCCTCCTGGCCGAGTTCCGCAACCAGTTCGGCTTCAGTGAGAGTCAGCTGGGGTTGATCGCTTCGGCTGGGTTCTTTGCTGGCTTCGCGGCCCAGGTGGGCCTCGCTCCGCTGGCCGACCGCGGGCGCACTCCGCAGATGATCCGGTTTGGTGTTGCGCTCGCCGCGGTCGGAATGTTCGGAATGGTGATTGCCGACGAGCTGTGGATGTTCGTCGGCTCGCGAATCGTCTTCGGTCTGAGCACGGGCGCGGTCGCTCCCGCGATGCGACGACTGCTGATCACCCGAGACCCAGAGGCCGTCGGCACCACGCTGGGCCGACTGACCGCGTTCGATATCACCGGCTTCGTCCTGGGCCCGGCGCTCGCCGCGGTCATGGTTGAACTCGGCGGTATTCGGCTGCCGTTCATCGTGCTCGTGGGGGCCAACCTCCTTTTGCTTGTCTGGGTGGGCCGCCTTGATCTGCGAACCCCACCGGGCGACGGCGTGCGACGGGCGACGTTGCCATTGCTTCGTATTCCCCGGATCCAGTCCGCCATGTTCGCCGGGGTGGCCTTCTTTTTGACATTGGCCTATTTCGAAGCGACGTGGGCGCTCCTCCTGGACGACAACGGGGCGGAGACTTGGCTGATCGGACTCTCGTTGAGCCTCTTCACGATCCCGATGATCCTCCTGGCCCCGCGGGGAGGGCGCCTGGCGCAACAGAAAGGGCACGCGTCGGTGGTTGGATGGTCGATCGCTGTCGCGGCTGTCTGCACCCTTGCCTACGGTTGGGTCGACATCCTCTGGGTCTTGCTGCTGGTCTCGCTCGTCCATGCCATCGCCGACGCGTTCACGATGCCCGCCAACCAGGTAGCGGTGGCGACGGCGACGCCGCCGGAACAGCTGGCGGCCGGGCAGGGGTTGTTCAGCGCGGCGGGCACGCTCGTGTCGGGAATCGTCGCGTTCGCGGCCGGAGCGCTTTACGAGGCCGAAGGGCCGAAGCTCCTTTTCACCTCGGCGTCAGTCGCCATGGTCTTCTTTCTCGCCCTCTCACTTCTCCGCGACCGAGCCGGAGAGCGCGAGCGAGTGGTCAGTGCGCGGGGGTGAGCGGGGCCGAGACACCAGGCCGATCCGGGGCCAGGTCCTCCGCTCGCAGTCCCGCCGCCGCAAGATTTGATGGCAACGCTCTGTCCACGGCGAGCGATGCTGCTGCGGCCGCGAGGCCCGGAGCCATCTGGATGCCGTAGCCACCTTGGCCGACCATCCAGAAGAAGCCTGGAACGTAGGGATCGAATCCTGCAACCGGGGAGCGGTCGCCGGCGAAAGTGCGAAGACCTGCCCATGAAGTGCTGATATGGCGGAGGTCGAGGTCGAGCCACTTCCGCGCTGCGGCGAGGGCTCGGGCGACATCGATCTCTTCGGCCCGAGCGTCACATGGCGGCGAGGGTGTTTCGTCCGCCGGCGAGATCAGGAGGCCCCGGCCTTCGGGTTTGCAGTAGCCGTCCATGCCGCCCTCGCCGTCTTCGAACCCGATCAGCGGCCATCCCGCGGCAATCGAGGGGTCGACGTTCGACGGAAGCGTGGCGACGCCGATGGTGCGGCGCAGCGGGTGGAGGCCGAGATGAGCGGCCCCGGCGAGTTCGCCGAGTGAGTCACCCCAGGCCCCGGCCGCGTTCACGACGAGCGGCGTGCTGATCCGGTGGTCGCCCGCCCCGACAGTCCATGTGTCAGCGTGTTGGAGGGCGGTGACTCGGGCACCGGTGCTGATCGTGCCGCCGGCCCGGCGGATGCGCTGTACATAGGTTTGATGGATTGCGGCGACGTCGAGTTCCATGGCATCGGGCTCA
The DNA here is from genome assembly GCA_047639555.1 of Candidatus Aldehydirespiratoraceae bacterium. GTDB lineage: Bacteria > Actinomycetota > Acidimicrobiia > Acidimicrobiales > Aldehydirespiratoraceae > JAJRXC01. The sequence continues at coordinate 5,531 of JBLIOE010000044.1, read as the reverse complement.
TAAAGCGCGCCGGCGACATCGGGGCTGAGGGCGGAGACGACGGCCCGGGCCTGGTCGCCGTCCAGGAATTCAGTGACCGGGCTCAGCGCGCGTGCGGCGGCGACCTCGTCGCGAAGAATCTCCACCATGTTGTCCCGGCCCACCCGCATGAATGGCCGAATCGACCAGAGCGGATCATCGGCTCCCTCGGCGAAGAACGGGGCTGAGGCGATCGTGAGCCGGCGGACTACGTCGTTGCCGTAGTTGATTAGATACTGAGCGGCCGATCGGCCGGTGGTGTGGAACGCCAGGGTTGACTCGCCCTCAAGCAGCGTGACCGCGAGGCCGCTTTCGGCCAATTCGGCCGCGATCGACACGCCCGCGATTCCGCCGCCGATCACGACAGCATCTGCAGTATCCATGCTGGGAAACTAGCGGCCGACGCGGCGCGCTACGAGATCAGATCGCTGAGCGCATCTTCCATCGTGTCGCTGAGCAAGAGGGCGCCGCGCTGGTTGAGGTGATCTTGGTCGTAGTAGCGCCAGCCGTCGTCATCAATGGGGGAGCACACGGTGCCCGGGCAAAGAACGTCGGTGGGGTCGAGGAACCTCGCGTTGTCGTCGACAGCGACCGCCGCGATGGTCGCGGCGTCGACGCCGAACTGGCGGGCTTCGACTTCTTCTCGTGTCATCGAGACATCGAGGTCGGGTCGAGCGAGTGAATACTCGTCGATAAAGTCAGGCCAGTATTCGGGAACCGTGCCAGTGATCAGCGTCGGAATGTTACCCAGGCGATCCAGGGTGGCAGCGGTGCCGGCCTCCCACATTTCGACCGCTTCGGCGTGCGACTCGGCCTTGTTTCCGCCGGTGTTGGCGATCCGAGCGAGTGGGTTTTCTGGCTCGCCAAACTCGGACTGAGTATAGATCGTGGCGCGATTGACGATAACGATCGCGGCCGGAGCGATGGTGTCGACCAGCGCGAATGCGTCGTCGACCCAAGCGCGACAATCCCCGAGTTGGGCGGTCGGTCCGAACCCTTCCATGAACGGACAGCCACTTCCGCTCCATACGGCGACGTCGTACCCGAGACGGTTGCCCGCCTCGATGGTGGCGGACGCCAGGCTGGATGCGTGTGAGTCTCCGAGCACAAGGATGGTTTCGGCCGAATCGCCGGTGGCGGGGAACGTGCAGTCGACGCGGTCCCAAGCCTTGACGTTGGACACGTCGTCGACGTGGCATCCGGCCTCGCGTGCGACCGGAATGTCGTCCCACCCATCGGGTTTGTCGAGTCCCCAGTTCCCTTTGGCCCCGAGGAAGACGACGGCGGATACGGCGAGTGGCACTCCTACGCAGATAACCGCGAGGCCGAATGCCTTCTTGCCGACGATGGACTTGTTTCGACGCAGTGGCTCTTCGACCAAGGTGCGAGAGAGCCACGCGGGGATCAGGGCGGCGAAGCCGGCGATGAGGAGAGCGACTCGGCTGTCGCTCCACATGAGCGCGGCGAGCACGATCGCTGGCCAATGCCAGAGATACCAGCTATAGGAGTTGTCGCCCACGAAACGAAGCGGGCCGAACGCCATGACCCGAGCGAACGGGCTCTCGGCTGATGTGCCGGCCCAGATGAGCAGCAGCGTGGCAACGACGGGAAGAATCGCGGCCACGCCCGGGAACGAGGTGAAGTCGTCGTAGGTGAAAGCGGTGTAGGCAAGGAGCGCCACCCCGACGCCGCCAACTGCGACTCGCTCGGTGTTGGACGCATTCGCACGGATCACGACCGTGGCCAGGAGGACACCGGCGAGTAGCTCCCAGAACCGTGCGAGCGAGAGATAGAAGCCGAGCTTGGCGGGCGTGAAGGTGAGGGCGCCGATGCCGGGATCAATGTCGATCTCAAGGTCCACGAGCGCAATGCTGAGGGCCAGCGATAGGAAGGCTGTGATACCAAGCACGGCCTGGATGCGGCGGGTGGGGCTGCCCGACCGTTTGGCCAGGCTCGCGAAGATCGCCACCATGGCAATCGGAAGGAAGATATAGAACTGCTCTTCGACACCGAGTGACCACGTGTGGAGGAACGGGTTCTCGTCGGACCCCGGAGCGAAGTAGCCGCCGCCGTCGGCCCGGGCGAGGGCCATGTTGGACAGCCAAACGGAAGCCGCCGCGGAGGTCTTGGCCATCACTTGCTGATTGCCGAACGGGCTCAAGAAGTAGACGAAGACGACCAGCGTGGTGGTCGCCATGAGGGCGTAGGCCGGAAGGATGCGTCGCACCCGACGGCTATAGAAATTGGACAGACTCAGCGTGCCGGTCGACTCGGACTCTCGCAGGATGCTGGCGCCGATCACGAACCCCGATAGGACGAAGAAGACATCGACGCCGATGAAACCGCCGGGCACGATCTCGCCCGCGTGATATAGCACGACGAGCAGCACGGCAATGCCGCGCACACCCTGTAGGTCATTTCGATGGTTTTTGTTCGCCGTCACTCGCACTCCTCGTAGTGAGACTGGCACTACTCTGTGCGTTTAGCAACAGGTCGATTCACGCCGGCCGCGACAGGCTACTGACAGGTAACTGCCAGTAGGCAGCCTCAGAGTTGCTGGACAGCTATCCTGAACGCACAGTCGAGAGGAGATCGCATGACGATCATGGAACCCACCGAAGTTGACGCCAATCCCGAGAGCTTTCGGCGTATGGATGAGTCGACTGCGGCGCAGTGGGCCCACATCGGCGAACGGACCGCGACCAATCAGGGGCGCGTCGCCGACCGTCTACTGATGCTGCTCGACTCACTTTCATCGATCAGCGACGGATTCATCACCGACCAGCTCACTCATTGCCTGCAGACCGCAACGATGGCGGAGCGAGCCGGCGCCGATGACGAGATGATCTTCGGTTCGCTGTGCCACGACATCGGCAAGGCGATCTCTGTGCCGAACCACGGAGCGATCTCCGCCGAGATGATTAAGCCCTACGTTCGAGACGACGTGTATCAGTCAATCAAGAACCACCAGGACTTTCAGGGCAAGCACTATTACCACCACTTCGACGTGCCCACGACCCTCCGCGATCAGTTCGCCGACGAGTCGTGGTTTGCCCTCTGCGAACAGTTCACCGACGACTGGGATCAGCAGGCCTTTGATCCCGGCTACGACACACTGCCGCTCTCACACTTCGAGCCGCTCATCCGCGAGCTGACCGCTCGCGCCAGGTTCTAGGCGCAAACCGGTGGGTTGTCGGCGAGAGCCGCGAGGCGCGCCCCACCGAGTAACCCGCCGTATTTCATTTAGTGGATGCCGTCGAGTGTCGGCGCTTCGCGTATGGAATACGGCGCGAGCGTGCACCCCAGCTGGGCAGCTACATCGGCATTGAGCTCCAGTCGGTGAGTCAAACCGGATACCCGTGACCGCCAGCCGGTGCGACGCTGCCATCGGAAGCACCGTCGTCGATCGCGATGAGATCGACCTTTACACCACCGTGTTGTCACCGGTGAGGGCGACCACCGGCTTGAAGACCCTCGCACCAAACGCCGTAAGGTAACGATTATGAGTGAGTCGACCTCCGCAGATATTCGCTTGCAGACTCGGGCAACCGAGCTGTTTGGTGTGCAATACCCCATCGTCCAGACCGGAATGGGGTGGGTGGCTGGAGCTTCGCTCGTCAGCGGCACCGCCAAGGCTGGCGGGCTCGGGATTCTCGCCGCAGCCACCATGACCTTCGAGGAAATGAAGGCGGCGATCGCCGACGTGAAGTTGCGCACAGACAAGCCGTTCGGCGTGAACATGCGCACCGATGCGGCCGACATCGAGGAGCGGGTCGATCACCTAATCGCGGAGAAGGTGAAAGTTGCGTCGTTCGCGCAGGCACCGCGGCCCGACATGGTGAAGAAGCTGAAAGACAACGGTCTCGTTGTTATGCCCACTGTGGGGGCCCGGCGCCACGCCGAAAAGGTCGCGGAATGGGGTGTCGACGCGGTGCTCCTTCAGGGCGGCGAAGGCGGCGGCCATACGGGCACCGTGCCGACCTCGCTCTTGCTGCCGGACATCCTCGATGCCGTCGACATCCCGGTCATAGCGGCAGGCGGCTTTCATGACGGCCGCGGCCTCGCCGCAGCGCTCGCGTGGGGAGCGGACGGCATCGCCATGGGTACCCGGTTCCTGCTCACTGCCGACAGCCAGGTGCCTGATGCCGTCAAGGCCGTCTATCTACAGACGTCCGTGACTGGCACCGTCGTCTCGACCGCGGTCGACGGCGCGCCACAGCGAGTCATCCGCACTGAGGTGATCGACAATCTGGAGCGAACCGGAATCCTGAAGTTGCCTCGGGCCGCGATGAACGCGCTGAAGTTCCGCCGCCTCACCGACACCTCGATCCGTGACTTGCTATCCGAAGGTCTCAACATGAAGAAGAACCAGGACCTGAGTTGGGCACAGGTCGCGATGGCCGCGAATGCCGCCATGCTGACGCGAGCCACGATGGTGGAGGGAAAGCTCGAAGTGGGAATCCTCCCGACGGGCCAGTGTGTGGGCGTGGTCAACGACCTGCCGACGTGCGACGAACTGATCACGCGCATCGTTGCGCAGGCAACCGCACGCTTCGACGCGGTTTGCACCTAGGATCCTCCTCGTTCTGATGAGCGAAGTCCGGTGTGATCCCGGCGCTGTCCCGCAACGGTTATGTCCCTCTGCCTCGGTAGAGAGAACAAGTCCGGTCGCCTCGACGAACGACACGAAACGACCCTCGAGGAAGGGACGCTCGTGCGATTGGATCTGATCCTGTCGCTCGTGCCTGACTTCGAGCCACATGGAGGAATCCGATGAAGAAACTATTCGCGATGCTGCTCGTGATGGCAATGTTCGCCGTTGCCTGTGGTGACGACGACACAGTCGTTGAGCCGGCGGCGGAGACCCCGGCTGAAGACGACGCACCGGTGGATGAAGACCCACCGGCCGAACGAATTGTGTCCCTCTCGGCTACGGCCACAGAGATTCTGTTCGCGATCGGCGCCGGTGACCTGGTGGTCGCCGTGGATAGCTACTCGAACTATCCGGTCGATGCCCCCATCACTGACCTGCAGGCGTTCACTCCCAACGTCGAAGCGATTGCTGCGTACGAACCGGACCTCGTCGTAATGCAGACCAACGCGGTTGCCGCCGAGCTCGAAGCCCTTGGAATCATGGTGATTCAGCGGGACGCGCCCGCCGACTTCAGTGGCGTTTACGCCCAGATTGAAGAGCTTGGTGCGGCCACCGGTCTCATCGCTGAGGCGGCAGAACTGGTGCTTGAGATGGAGACCGAGATCACTGATCTTCAGGCCGATCTTCCCGACGCTGATGGGCTCACCTACTACCACGAGCTCGGGACTGACCTGTACTCGGTGACGAGCTCCACGTTCGTCGGCGAGATCTACGGTCTCTTCGGTCTCACCAACATTGCCGACGAGGCTGATCCCGACGGTGCTCTCGGTGGCTATCCGCAGCTCTCCGAGGAGTTCATCCTGGGTGCGGATCCCGACCTGATCTTCCTGGCCGACACGATCTTCGCTGAGCAGAACGC
>JBLIOE010000043.1:0-34311 GCA_047639555.1 Candidatus Aldehydirespiratoraceae bacterium | reverse complement strand
TGGCCCGATTCCTCGACACCGCCGTCCACGACCAGTCGATCGACGTCACGATCCGAGCCGTTCGAATCGACGGGCGAAGCCAGGCGGCTCAACTGGATCATCAAGAGCTCGAAGCCCTTACCGGGGTGCGCATCATTGGCTCTCAAACCGACGACGGCCAAGTAACTGACGCTGCCTCGTTCATCGCCGATTCCGACCGCACGGTGTTCGCGGTCGGGATTGTGTCCGACCTCAAAGCACTCGAGGCCTTAGGAGCCGCGACCTGATTTCGCTGTCTCAGAAAAGTTCGACGATCTGCCATGCGCCGAGGCCGGCCGATGCGACTGCGCCGAATACCCCGTTGACCAGCCAACGCTTATGAGCCAGAGCAGAATTCGAACGCGTCAGGCGGACGAGGGCGATATTCACGAGGGTGAAGACTGCCAGCGTGATGATGCTCGTCGCCTTTGCAAGCGTCACGAGCGGAAAGAAAACCGCAAGAACGATGATCGCAACTCCGACGAGCAGAGTTGCTCGAGCCGGTGTCTTGTGCTCCGGATTCACGACAGAGAGCGCTTTGGGCAGCTGACCATCGCTTGCCATGCCATACAGAACTCGGGATGCCATCACGATCTGAACGAGGATGCCGTTGACCATGGCCAGGCTCGCAATCGTCGCTATCGGAGCAGAGTTCAGACCGCTCACCTCCGAGAAGATCACTGTCATAGGTGCGCTGGACTCGGCGATCTCGCTTCGGTTTCCCAGCGACGCGGCGATCAGTGCCAGCGCTACATAGGCGATGAGCGTCACTCCGAGAGTCCATGCGATGGCTCTCGGCGCAGTTCGGCGCGGGTCGATGGTTTCCTCGGCCATGTTGGCGATGTCCTCGAACCCAATGAACGCGAAGAACGCAATGCCCGCTCCTGCCATAACTGGCCCGAACGCCCCGTCCGTAAAAAGGTTGAATGACGGCGCGATCGCATCAACCTCGAGATGGGGAATACCGAACGCGACAATCACAAGAAGAGTCCCAACCTCGAGCAACGTGACCACCGCAGCGAGGATCACGCTCTCTCTCACCCCCCACCACGCCACAACACCGAGGAGAACGACAATGCCCACCGCTGTTGCTCGCTCAGGTAACGCGACAAGCGTCGAGATATAACCAGCGAACGCCAATGCGACGACTGCGCTCGAGATGATGCCGGTGATCACAACGCCGAGTCCGGCCAGACGCCCCGCGGCTTTGCCGAGCCCGTTTCGCACATAGACGGCTTCTCCACCGGCCCGGGGAAACTGGGCGACCAATGCCATATACGAAACACCAGTCAGGCCCGCGATCACTCCGGCAACGAGGAACGCCAGCGGCGCCTGGCTCCCAGCAGAGCCAAGGATCTCACCGACGAGGGCGAATATGCCCGCGCCGATAGTTACACCCAACCCGTAGAGCACCAACAGTGGGAGCGACAGCGTCCGACGTAATCGGTCCTCAGATCTCAACGAAACGCTCCCTGTTCACGACTATGCGGCGCGTCGATCGATTCAGAGTAACGGGGTGTCTGCATAACCAAGACAGGGCTTGATTTCCCTGATGGTAGGAGTGACGGATTACCGGGCCGGGGGCGACCCGGTAATCCGCCGATCAGGTGCCGGCCGATGAGGGATCGGAGCCACCGCCAGGGGCGTGGTCGAGAGCGGCGACGGTTTCTTCGATGGGGGTGCGGAAGGCGTGCGCGAAACCAGCAACCGACAGCAACGCGAGGAGGGCGGTCACGAGGTAGGCGACAGTGGCGACCTGGCCACCCTTCACACCGAACTCGCTGAACCCGAACGACGTGAGCAACAACCCACGCAAGGTCTCGCCCTTGAACAGGCTGTCACGCTGGGAGTTCACGCCATCCAGCTGCGTCGTCAAGTTCTCAAGCTCAGGGTCAGCCGCGGCTTCAGCGGCGGCCACCTGGTCACGCAATGCCGACTGGGGTGCGCCGAGATCGGCATACGTCTGACCATCAGCGATAAAACTGAGGTGTAGCCCAATGAAATCGTTCGCGTAACACTCGGCCTGCTTACCAGTGGTCAAATCCTGTCCCGCGAACGCGACCAGACAGGACGACTGGGCCTCTGCGTCGGAGAGCGCCGCCGCTGGCGGAAACGCGATGTTCTGCTGGCTGAGCTGGTCATGGACGTAGTCGTCGGCGAAGTTCGAGTTGCTGGTCATCACCAAACCGAGCACCAGCAAAAGCCCGGCAAGCGTGAGGCCACCCGCGCTGAAGAGGACATCGAGAGTTCTGCGTTTCATGGGGTACTCCTACGTGAGGTCATACCTCACACGTTCCGATATCTGAGCGAGATCACCCAGGGTCTTACGTCCTAAAGGGGCAAAACGATGAGATCTTCCGCCCTGGTCGACCAAGCGGACCTTGTGCCCTTTTCAGCAGCGAAGCAATGGTGGAGACTTCGACCGCTGACACCACTTTCGGTGTGCCGGGGAGAACCACAATGACCAGAGACAATCCGTACGACGCGGCAGACAAAGCCGCAGCGGCGATCAGCGCCGCCTCAGGAGTTGAGCAGCACGATGTCGCGATCATTCTTGGATCGGGCTGGGCGAGCGCGGCAGACCGTCTCGGCGATGTGCGGGCCGATATGGAACTGTCGTCGATCCCCGGATTCCCGCCACCCGCGGTCGCCGGCCATCGCAATCTCGTCCGCTCCATCACGGCGTCCGGACAGAACGTGCTCGTCTTCGGTGGCCGCTCACATCTCTACGAAGGCCACCCCGCCTCAACCGTCGTCCACGGAATTCGAACCGCGGCGGCCACCGGGTGCCGCCAGGTGATCCTGACGAATGCAGCCGGTGGCCTCAACCCGGACTGGGCCGTTGGCCAGCTCGTCGTGATCGAGGATCAGATCAACCTCACCGGCCACTCACCGATGGTGGGTCCGCCGCCGCCCGATGATCAGCCGGGTCGATTCTGCGACCTGAGCGACGCCTACACCCCCCGCCTCCGCCAACTCGCCCATGAGGTCGACGACCGCCTGGCTGACGGCGTGTATGCCGGCGTGATCGGCGGGAACTACGAGACGCCCGCGGAGATCCACATGCTCGCCGCCGCGGGCGCTCATCTCGTCGGAATGTCGACCGTGCTCGAAACAATCGCCGCGCGCCACCTCGGTCTGGAAGTGCTCGGCGTGTCGCTGGTGACCAACCTCGCCGCGGGCCTCTCCCCCACTCCTTTGGCCCACGCCGAAGTGCTCAAGGCTGCGCAAGGGGCCGAAACGCGAGTCGTCGACCTGATCGGTGGCGTGTTGTCCGGGCTGGCCGCACGGTGACATCCCTCGATGCCGCCGAGCCCGTCGATCTGGCCCGCGCCTGGCTGGCCGTCGATCCCGACGGCGCCACTCGGGCCGAGACCGAAGATCTCATTGCGGCCGGCTCCGCGGTCTTGGCCTCGCGCTTCGGAGAAAGTCTGCGGTTTGGGACGGCCGGACTCCGGGGGCGTCTGGGAGCGGGCCCCAACCGGATGAACCGAGTGTTGGTCCGCCTCGTCGCGGCCGCAATCGCCGAACAGGTTGGCGATGAAGTCGACCCCCACGTCGCGATTGGATACGACGCTCGCCACGGCAGCGCCGACTTCGCATCCGACACCGCACGGGTACTGCTCGCACGCGGAGTCCGATGCACTATTTTGCCTCGCCCGCTGCCCACACCCGTGCTGGCGTTTACGGTTCAGCACCTCAAGGCATCAGCGGGCGTGATGGTGACCGCGAGCCACAACCCTCGCGAGGACAACGGCTACAAGGTGTACGGGCGCGGTGGCGCATTGCTGACCTCGCCTCTCGATACGCAGATCGCCACCGCGATGCGGCGAATGCCTCTCCTTAGTGACCTTGATCTCGTTCCGATGTCTGACTCGCGCCTCACTCCCGGTCCGGAACACCTCGTCGATGACTACCTCGACGCCGTGGTTGCGTCCCTCGGCCCGTCGACCTCGCGCTCGGTCGTCACTGTCCACACAGCTCTGCACGGCGTTGGGACCGAAACGGCAACTCGAGCGTTCGCGATGGCGGGCTTTCGTCCACTCCATACCGTGTCCGCCCAGGCCGAACCCGATCCGGACTTCCCGACGGCGCCTTTCCCGAACCCGGAAGAACCCGGCACGCTCGACCTGTTGCTCTCGCTCGGCGATGCCGTCGGAGCCGACCTCGCCATCGCCAACGATCCCGACGCCGACCGACTCTCAGTCGCCGTGCCGACCGACCGAGGGTGGCACAACCTCACCGGCGACGACGTCGGATGCCTGCTGGCCGACCATCTGCTTCGTCGGCCCGAAGAAGACGAACGGGCACCGCTCGTCATCACCACCATCACCTCCTCGCGCCTGCTGGCCCGGATCGCGTCGTCTCACCACGCCGACTACTCCGAAACACTCACCGGCTTCAAGTGGATCATGCACGAGCGGGCCGCTCACCCAAATCACCGATTCGTGAGCGGCTACGAGGAGGCCCTCGGGTATGCCGCCGGCGAGCTCGTCCCCGACAAGGACGGCATCAGCGCGGCACTGACGATCGCTGAGCTCGCCAGCGAATTGAAGGACGACCACAAGACGCTCCTGAACCGTCTCGATGAACTCCACGTCGCCCACGGGGTTCACGTCACCGGGCAGCGAGCGATCCGCTTCGAGACCCAGTCGGCCGATCGCTCCGCCCCAACGCTCGCCATGGCTCACCTTCGAGCCGTTCCGCCCGGAATCATTGCCGGAAAAAGCGTTCTCGCTATCCACGATCTCGACAAGAGCGAAACCGGACTCCCGCCGACCGACGGACTGGTGTTCGACTTCGCTGACGCCCGGCTGGTCATCCGGCCGAGTGGCACCGAGCCAAAGATGAAGATCTACGGCGAGATCATCGCTCCGGCCGACGGCGATGTCGCCGGGACCCGGACAGTAGCTCGGCGACAACTCCGCCAACTCCTCGCCGAGGCCACCGCGCTGGCGTGCGCCTTTGACCTCACCGCAGCCACAGCAGCCGACGCCGTGTCGTCACCGGTCGCTGCCGTGTTCTCCCATCCACCCTCAGCGCAACAGCGGCTCAAAGACCTGGCGCTGCTCGTTCATTGCATCGACCTCACAACGCTCGAGGGAGACGACACCGCCGCCCGAGTCCGCGCCCTGTGTGCCCAGGCTCGGCGCCCCGATGTCACCGATCCAACGATCGGGCCGGTCGCCGCGGTGTGCGTCTATCCCGCCTTCGTAGAACGCGTCGCTGACATGTTGCGGGGCACGAACATTGCCGTCGCAAGTGTTGCCGGCGCGTTTCCGAGCGCACTGTCGACACTCCCGACCCGGATCGCCGACATCGAGGACGCGGTACGAAGCGGGGCCGACGAGGTCGACATCGTGCTGAACCGATCCGCCATGATTGAGGGTCGACTTGACCAGGTGGCTGCCGAACTGGCCGCGGCTCGGCAGGCGGCGGGCGATACACACCTGAAGGTGATCCTGGAAGTCGGTGAACTCGGCCCGGGCCGCATCGCGAGTGCGGCGCGACTCGCCATCGACGCGGGCGCCGACTTCATCAAGACCTCAACGGGCAAGGCAAAGGTCAGCGCAACGCCTGAGGCGGTGTGGGAAATGGCCGACGTCATCAAGACCTTCTTCGATGAAACTGGTCGGCGCGTCGGCTTGAAGATCGCGGGCGGCGTGCGGTCGGCTGACGATGCGCTGGGCTACGTCAATATTGTCCGCACTGTGCTCGGTGATGAGTGGCTGACACCGGACCTGCTCCGCTTTGGAGCGTCCAGTCTGCTCGACGCCGTCATTGACGACCTCGACACCACACGGCATCCTCCTGGCGCGCCCCACACGCGGCGATCATCGCTACCCACGTAGGTGGAGACGAACCAGTCGATCTGCTCGTCGCTGAGCCGCGTGGCCAGCGCGACGCGCTGCTGACACCCGCCCGCGCTCGGCGCCCAGAGTGAGTCCATAGGACACGTTCTCAACGTTGCACCTACTGAAGATCTCTCCAGACAACGAAAACCCTGCAGCATTGACCTTCAGGTGGCTATAGGACGCCGGGGCGAACGCCGCAGCGTCGCGCGCAGCCGCTCGCAGTGCGTCCCATTCGAGCCGAGATCGATCACTCGTCATCATGGACGATAAGCACGTTCGTCGCTGCGTGACTCGCCACCCTCGTGGAGACACTCCCGCGGAGGAATCCGGCAGCCCGACCGAGGCCTCGACTACCGACCACCACGATGTCGGCGTCGTTGTCTTCGGCGACGGACAGAATCGCCGTCGCAGGGTCGCCCTCGACAAGATGGCCCTGTCCGTCAACGCCCTCACCTTTCAGAAACGCGAGGGCATCCGCCTGATATTGGCTCGGCGTGGCCAGTACGTCGTAACTCCCCCGGAACTCCGTCGGAACTTCGGCCCACATCCGGTCAGTTTCTGCGGCGGATGGAAGGCGGTAGGACGTCACAACGTGCACGACGCCCCCCTCCTCCACCAGCTCGGCGGCCATCGCAACTGCTGCTCTGGCGTTCGCCGAGCCGTCATCACCCACCACAATTATCTGTCGTCCGCTCATCACGGCTCCCTTCGTTGATCTAGCCGCGACAGGGGCGTGACGATGAGAGTCGCGTGACCCTTTCCTAAGGCGATGGAAAGCGACTGACTCCCATCGACGGCACGGTCGATGGATGGGCGTCCGCTCGACCCGGTGACAACCAGGCCAATGTGATTGAGCGCCACAACACGATGAATCGCCACTGACGCAGGACCTTCAACCAGATGACGGGTGACACGAATGTCATCAATGTCCGCCAACCCGGCATCGACCAGCGCTCGATCGAATGCCCGTGTATGGGTCTGCTCGATGGTCGAGGCGTGATCGCCGAGCTCGCGGGCGGTGATGCCGACCGACGAGGACAGGAGCTGCCGCTGTCCGGCAACCTCCCACGCATGAACAAGATGCAGCTCACCCTCGAGTGAGCGTGCGATAGCCGAAGCGAACCACAGGAGCCGCTGGGTGAGCTGAACTGAGGCGTCAGGATCGATGGCCACCACGACGCTCGGCAGAACCTCCTGTGGGTCTGTCGGCTCCAGCAATACCGGAACCGGACACGCCTCGATGAGCCGTTCTACGATCCGCGTTGTCATTTCGGATCCGTCACTCAGCACCACGACAATGTCGTAGCCATCGCGCTCGACGGCGTCGAGAATCTTGGGCACAGTCGGCCCCCGGCGGACGGCCGTTTCGATCTTTGTCGAGAGCGCTTCGACAACTTCCAACAATCGCTCAACGTGGGCATCGACAGTGCGATTCGCGAGAAGGTTCTCCGCCGTCTCCGACTCCGAAGCGGACACGTCGCCGATGTGATCGACCACGCTCAACAGCGTCGCCGGCGGAGAGCCGATGCGCCCGAGTGCGCGAGCAACGGCGGTGGCCTCATGGACGGCGGATCGGTCGCCCCAGCCCGTCACGATCAGTGGCCGATCTATGGATCCGTGGTCCGCTGGTGCTGCGACGGCCAGGTGAAAGTCAGTCATTTGGCACGACGTTCAGTCATCATCGCGTCGAACTATCGCGTCCGCCGCTCGCTCAATTACATGGCGTGCGTCGGCCATGAGCTCCTCCAGGTCCTCGCGAAGATCGGCCATCGTCCCCTTCGCATCGTGCCGCGTCCTCCGCAGCTCGGTGAGGGCTCGGGTCCGCGCCGCAATGAGCCGGCCGGAGACGTTGGCAAGGTCCTCACGTACTTCCATCTCCGCGAGCGCCTCATGTACCCGCAGGCGGTCTGCTCGCGATCGCCACACTCGTAGTTGGCGATCGAGAGCCGACCGGTAGGCGTTGGCGTCGGTCTCCTCGGCGACATCAAGGTCGACCTCGATCGCGTCGATCGCGTCGCCGAGATCTTCCACCGCACTCGCGGTTCCGATCTTCACTGCCATCCATTCCTTGGTCGAAGACGCAAGCTTCTCGGCTCGATCGGACACCTGCGCCGCGCGTTCATCAAATCGTGCCCGGACATCAGCTGACTCAGCAGAGATGCGGGCTCGGATCTGGTCGAGTCGGTCGTTCACGAACTCGACCTCGGCCACCATCTGGTCACGGATGGACTCCTTGGTGGGTTCACTCATCTGAACGCAGCTCCTTCGTCGGGTTGGGTGTCTTCGACAATCGCCGAGCAGTCGACGACTGCCCAGGGCCGAAGGTCCTACTCCGGCGGCAGATTCAGCGGACGACCAAGACGGGGCACGGAGCGTTCGCAACTACGTACTTGCCTACCGAGGGTTCGAAGAGCCTCGCCCAGATTGAGCGGTCGTGGGATCCGATGACGATGACTGACGCCCTCGATTCCTCAGCAATCCGACAGACCGCTTCGCCGGCCGGGCCGGTGTCGACCTCGATGGCCGCGTCGACCTCGAGGTTCGCAGCCGCCTGCACCGCGGTAGCAGTAGCAATCTTCTTCACACGACTGGCTGTCGGGCCCAGGGGGACGTACATCGGCATCCCACCACCAGGAGTCATCGGGTAGACCGCGGCCGGCATCCGCCCAATATTGGTGACGAGGTAATCGGGCGCAGCACCGAAGAGGTCGTAGGCCGTGTTCACGGCGTCGATTGATTCGTCGGTGTCGTCGACCGCAATCAGGATCTTCATCTTGATCTCGTTCATTCTGTTCTCCTCAATGTTGGTCTGCTGCTTCTGTCGGTGTCTCAACTGTCGTTCGCTCCAAGCCAGAGCCAGGCGGTGGCTGCGGGCCGTTTTTGAAGTGGTAAGGCCTGACGAAAAGTGGCGCTAACCGTGTCCGCCTCGTTTGACGCCTCCGTATTTCATTCGCGTGTCGGCCATAGATGCGGATCGGGCCTCGTCGTCGTTGATGCCGGCGGCCACGATTTCGCCTGCGAACAGGGTGTGCGTCCCGAAGTCGATCGAGTGTCGGACTTCGCAGTCGATCCAGACAATCGCGTCATCAAAGATCGGTGACCCGGTGGGCCCGTCGTGGACCTGTCGGCCGTTCAGTTCACCATTGTCATAGCTGGCTGGCTTCGAGAATTTGACGAACACCCGGGTGTCTTCGGCATTCCAAAGGTTGAGGGAGAACGACTGGCTGTCGGCGATGAGGCGATGGGTTACGGCGGTGTTGTCGACCCCGATGCCGATCAAGACGGGATCCATCGAGAGCTGTGTGATCCAGCTGGTGGTCATGGCGTTGCGTTCGTCGCCCGCTCGGGACCCGACCAGTGCCAGGGCGTTCGGGATCTTCCAGGACACACGGTTGACGAGTTCGTCATCGAGTTCTCCGGAGTCATCTGGAACTCTCTTGTCGGAACTCGGGCCGCTAGCGCGGGGTTGTGGGTCGGCCATTTTCGGCCCCTTTCTCTGGAGGGCTGGGAGTATCGCTCCGGTGTCGCAACCGGGCCATGAGCCCGGCGATTGCGGCTCCGATGACTGCCAGACTTATCAACTTCTTTGACTCGGTCATGCCGGGTCCCGTTTCAGTTGTATGCTGAAGATCTTACTTGATCTATAACTATATTTCAAATAATATATAATAATACAAAGGAGCGGATAGTGAACGATCGAGTGGACAACATCCTTCAAGAGTGGACGCAACACCGACCAGACCTCGATACCTCGGCCGTCGCAGTCGTAGCCCGTGTGTTGCGGGCGTCGCGCCGCCTTCAAGCGAAACTCGACGCCATCGCAGCCGCATACGGACTGAGCCACCAAGGTGACCTCGATGCGCTCACCGAGCTCTACCGCGCCAACCCGAACCGTGGGCTCACACCCACCAAACTTGCGGAGGCTCTTCTCCTAACGGGGGGAGGGATGACAGTTCGACTACATCGCCTTCAAAAGGCTGGACTGATCAACCGACAACCCAACCCGAGCGACGGGAGAGGAGTGCTCGTGCGGCTCACGCCAACCGGCACCGAGCTGGTTGAACACGCCCTCCCAATCGTGCTCGCTGCTCAAGACAAGAGCATCGCCAGCCTCAAGCCCGCCGAACGCAAGCAACTGTCCGGCTTATTGCGAACCATGCTCGAGGGCCTCGGCGACATTCCCCCATTCCAGCCACCGATCACCATCAAACGAGACAACACCTGAGCACCCGGAACCATCTGCCAGAACCGGCTCAGGGGCGACGGTTCGTCAGCGAGCGACCGATCTTGTCCGCCATTGATCTGGTTACTCGGCGCCGCCGGAATCGGGATTGCCGTCAGCGCAGTCATCGTCGCTGCCCAGGTGTTGGCCCTACGACGCGACGCGTCCCAACGTCGAGCAAACACTTCGAACCAGATGGGGTTCGACTTATGACCGACTGGCGACACGACTGGGGACACGGGGGGCTCAGCGGGCTATCCACCAACGCGAACTCGATGCCAGCCCCGTCCACCGGCCCGGCGACGCGTCAGGACCGATAGGTCCAGTCGGGCTGCTTCTCGCGCTGTCGGTCGTCGAGCGTGAACCGGTCATCGGCCAGGTCGACGATCTTGGTAATCAACAGATCGCGGGGTTCGGCGCCGGCCCGACTACGGCGCATCGCGGGCAGCAAGCTCTGGACCACTCGTTGTTCCTGCGTGGGCAGGTAGCACCGCGCAGCGTCAGGCACCGTCGCCAGTCGGCCGGACACCACGCCAAGGTCGACCGGAATCCCGCTGGCGGACTCGAGCAGCAATGTGATCTGTTCGCACCCGAGCTTGCAAGCCGGGCATTGCCCACACGACTCGACATACAAGAATCGCGACACCGCGGCGGCCAATTCGACAGGATCGGTGCGGTCATCAAACACCATGAATCCGCCCGTTCCGAGGCCGCTGCCGATCTCGCTCATCGCTTCGTAGCTCGCGCCGACGCTGAGATCGGCTCGTCGAAGGACCGGGTTCGAAACGCCCGACAACACGAATGCGATCTCGCGTCCGTCGGGGATCCCCCCGCCGACGGTCTCGATGATCTCGTCGACGGGCGTGCCGAGTTCGAACTCTTCGACCCCGTGACGGCGCGTGTCGCCAGAAACCGTACAGATGATCGTGCCGGGCGATTCGGCCGTACCGAACGATCGATACCATTCGCC
Source organism: Candidatus Aldehydirespiratoraceae bacterium (assembly GCA_047639555.1). Taxonomy (GTDB): domain Bacteria; phylum Actinomycetota; class Acidimicrobiia; order Acidimicrobiales; family Aldehydirespiratoraceae; genus JAJRXC01. Next base: position 23,246 of record JBLIOE010000043.1, on the reverse strand, counting down.
GCCCTCGCGGACGATCGATGGGATCGCGCTCAGCGTCTCGACGTTGTTCACCAATGTCGGATTCGACGCAACCCCCCGGCCCGCACCGGTTGATGACCCGGCCGACCATCCCATCTGCGGGTTGTTGGTGAACAGTCCATACAGATAGGGCGGCAACATCCGCGGCATTGGGTCTGCGCCTTCGATGACCTCAAGGAGGGCCTTCTCCTCTCCGTACAGGTACTCGTCGGGACCGCGCACGAGCTCGACGCTGATGTCAGGAAGCCAGCCGGCGGCCTGGATCTCTAAGACCGTGCGGGTGACCATGTCGGCTTCGCGTTCGAATGACCGCTTCAATGCAATGAACGTTCGGCGGGCGCCCACCGCCCAAGCTGCGAGCAGCAAGCCCTCCACAAGCTGGTAGGGGTTGTGACGCACCAGGAACCGATCCTTGAACGTGCCGGGCTCCCCCTCGGCGCCGTTTGCCACCACGAACCGCTCTCCCACATCATCGCCGCCAGCGGTAATCGCCTGCCATTTCAGACCGACCGGGAACCCCGCACCGCCTCGGCCGCGAAGCCCCGAGATGGTCACCTCGTCGAGGACACCGGCGACGCCCAATTCCTTCGCGATCGAGATCGCGCGTCCGCCACCGCGTTCGATGTAGGCATCGAGCGAAGTGACCGGTGGACCATTCAGCAATTGATGACGGACACCCACGACTCAGGCTCCTTTGTCAGAATTTTTTGCGACTGGTCGCCGCGGCAGTTCAAAGTCGCGGTCGGTAACTGCCACCTCGATGTCGGCCAAGAACTCTGCTGGGGACATCTCTACCTCGCTGCGCTTGCACACTGGAGACTTCCCGCACCCGTCACACAACCGGTGCGGACGCGACCCAAACGTACCGCGGAACCGCGGAACCGCGCACCCGTCGAGCACGATCGATGCGAGGAGCGGCTAGCTCACTACCTCTCACCACACATCGCCTCGCGGCGACCTACAGTGGTTAAAGACCCTCTGCTCCATGATCACGAACTGCTCGTCGGCGCGCCGACCCGACAGTGCAGTGATCCAGCCTGTGAACGCTCGACGTCAGGTTGCGGAAACAGGCACTTCTCCTTTCGGAAGCGGGTGCCTCTCGGTCCATCCGCCGCGAACTTCGCGGCGTGTCGGCGATATTGGTGAAACGAGACAACTCAACATGAGTGGCAACAAGACCAGGCTCCAAGCGATCAACGCCGTGACGGGACGCGGCGGGGTGCCCTCCGGTTCGCCCGGAGCACCCCTGAGCGAAATCTGGGGTTGCGACGTATTCAACCTCGCAACCATGGAGGAGTCGCTCTCGAAGGGTGCCTTCAAGGCAATGAAGGCCGCCCGGCAGACGGGGGCGCCGTTGGATTCGGCGACCGCCGATGTCGTCGCTGCGGCAATGAAGGACTGGGCCATTGCCAAGGGCGTGAAGTTCTTCTCCCACATCTTCTACCCGCTCACCAACATCACGGCCGAGAAGCACGATGGGTTCATCGTCATCAACTCCGAGGGCCACGCGATCACCGAGTTCACGGGGAGCCTTCTGATCAAGGGCGAGCCCGATGGATCGTCGTTCCCTGTCGGCAGCCTGCGCACCACCAACGCCGCGCGCGGATACACCTCATGGGACCCGACCAGCCCGGCCTACGTGATGCACACCGCCAACGGCGCAACGCTGATGATTCCGTCGGTGTTCATGTCGTGGACGGGCGAATCGCTCGACAAGAAGATTCCGCTCCTTCGCTCCAACGCCGCTATGAGCCAGGCGGCCGAGCGAGTGTTGTCGCTCATGGGCGAGACCGACATCGAGCCGCTGAACGCGAGCTGCGGCGCCGAGCAGGAGTACTTCCTGATCGATGCCTACTTTGCCCACAGTCGCCCCGACCTGTTGCTCACCGGCCGCACGCTGTTCGGCGCGCCCTCGCCGAAGGGCCAAGAGTTCGACGACCACTACTTCGGGGTGATTCCCGAACGAGTGCAGATTTTCATGCAGGATTTTGAGGACAAGCTGTTCCGTCTCGGGATCCCGGCCAAGACACATCACAACGAGGTCGCTCCGGGCCAGTTCGAGATCGCGCCGTACTACGAAGCCGCCAACGTCGCCGCCGATCATCAACAGCTGATGATGACGACCATGAAGGCCACCGCGAAGGCCCACGGATTCGTCTGCCTCCTCCACGAGAAGCCTTTCGCCGGGCTCAACGGCTCGGGCAAGCACGTGAACTGGTCGGTCGGCAACTCCACACAAGGCAATCTCCTCGACCCCGGGCGCACCCCGGCCGAGAACCTTTACTTCCTGCTGTTCTGCGGCGCGGTCATTCGAGGTGCCCACCTCTACGGGCCATTGCTTCGCGCCGTCATTGCCACGGCAAGCAACGACCACCGACTGGGGGCAAACGAGGCGCCACCGGCGATTCTCTCGGTTCATCTCGGAGAGCAACTCGAAGAGGTTTTCAATGACATCAAGAACGGCAACTCGTCCGCACTCCGCGAGGGCGACACGATGGATCTCGGTATCGCCGAGATCCTGCCCTTCAGTCGCGACCCGGGCGACCGCAACCGCACGTCGCCATTCGCGTTCACGGGCAACCGGTTCGAGTTCCGAGCCGTGGGCTCGTCGAACTCGGTGGCCGGACCGCTCGTCGCCATGAACACGATGTTGGCTGACTCTCTCGACTGGATCGCCGAACGACTTGAGGTCGAGCTGAACGCCAGCGCGTCGCGAGTCGAGGCAGTGGCGTCGGTGCTCAAGGAGTTGATGGAGCTGCATAGCGCCGTCATCTTCGGTGGCGACGGCTACTCCGAGGAGTGGCACCGCGAGGCGAAAGCACGGGGGCTGCGCAACCTTCCCACGGTCGCCGATGCGCTTCCCGTCCTCCTCGAAGAGGACGTAGTCAGCCTGTTCGAACGCACCGAGGTGCTCTCGCCGGTCGAGCTTGAGAGCCGCTTTGAGGTCTACGCGGAGCAGTACATCATGTCGATCGGTGTCGAGGCGAGAACGGCCGTGGAACTCGCGAAGACGTCGCTCTATCCAGCGGCCATGTCCTATCTGTCCCATCTCGCCGGGACGATCCACCAGGCCTCCACTCTCGACGTCGACCTCGACACCACAACGGTAAAGGCGATCGGCAACGAGACCGACGCGATGCTCGCAGCCGCCAACGAGCTGGCGGAGGCTGTCAGCTTCGACGACTTCGACACGATCGAAGCCCACATGCGCTACAGCGCCGACACGATCCGACCGCTGATGGCCAAGGTCCGCGTGCACGCCGACCGCCTCGAGACCGAGGTGGCCGACGAATACTGGCCGCTCCCCAAGTACCGGGAGATGCTCTTCATCAAGTAAGGCGCCGCGGAGGTTGCTCCTGGCGCACCCGACTAGGCGTGAAGGTCGCGGTAGCGGCGCGCCAGGTCCTCGACGGCGGCGGTCGCTCCCTGGGGGTCATTGACTTCCGCCAGGATCTGGCGACGGGTCCGCACGCTGCTGCGGGCCGCTTTCTTGCCGACCGGCGTGAGGTGCACCACGACCACTCGACGATCCGAGGCATCGCGGCGACGCTCGACGAGACCTCGACCTTCGAGCCGGTCGATGCGGGCGCTCGAGGTTGCGGTGCTGGTGGATCGGCGACGGGCGATCTCGCTCACCTTCAGCGCACCACTCGCGTGAAGAAGCCGGAGCACTTGCAGGTCTTCGGCCTGGCCAACACCGAGCGAACGGGCGCTCAGATTGTCGGCCCGCTGAATCTCGGTCTGAAGGTCAGCGAGTGCGTTTGCGAGTCGATCGAGTTCGGGCACGTCGGAAACATATCAGATATTCAATCACCACAATTATCCATCTCAATGATAATCAATCTCTTTGACAATACGAGCCCTACCGACTATGTTGATGGTTGCTGACGGAACTCCCTCAGCAACCCCGAAAGGAACAGATGCTTCACCTGCTCCCCACAGTCGACGACCGCACCATGGAGGCGCAGCCGACACCGCAGTCCGCAAGCGAACAGGTCCGCACATTGCTTCTCCATAGAGGCCCGTACACGTCGGTCTACCTCGCCACCCGGCCACTCCTTCGAACCAGCAGCAGCGACACCGCCCGCCGTTGGAGTGACCTACGAGCCAGGCTGGAAGCCCAATGCGCCCCGCCGGCGGCGTTGGCCGCTATCGAGGATCGCCTCGCCGTTCCCCTGCCCGAAGACACCGCCGCAATCGGCATCATTGCCGCCGCGGACGGGACATCGATCGTCGACCACGGGCTCGAACCCCCCGGCCGGGACTTCGGCACTGTCGAAGCCCTGCCCTACCTCGCTCCCCTGTTCGAATGGGAGCAGCGCGGAATCCCGCACCTCATGGTGTCAGTGGTGCCGACCGGCGCCGATGTTGTCACCTTCGCGGTCGATTCGACCGCCGACGTGATGCCGGTCTCGGGTCCGATCGACGTTGTTTGCGCCGCAGTCACCGAACTCGCCGACGCCATTGCCGCTCGTGTGGTGGTCATCGGTGGCCGGGAGGCCGGGGCCGAGGAACTCGCGGACGCGCTGCGCCTCAGGCTCCATCCGAGCGTGCACGTTGCAACCGAGTTCGGCGGGGTCGACGCCTTTGCCGAGGCGACAGTCCTCCAGGTCGCCGACAGGGCCGCTCGCGAGACGGTTGGGTTCCTGCGCGAGCTGCGCTTCGAGCGCACCCACGATGACGCCGCCGACGGCACCGAATCCACGCTCGAGGCGATCCGGGCAGGCGTCCGCGGCACGCTGTTAATCCATGACGACCCCGAGGACCTTCGACGGGTATGGGTGGGGCCCCATCCGGCTGACCTGTCGGCCACCCCCCGGCCTGGTTGGCAGAACGACGCGCGCCTCGTCGATGCCGCGATCTGTGCGGTCATCGCCTCCGGCGGCCGCGTGCACATCGTCCCCTCCACTGGCTCTCAGGGGCCCGAAAACGACGCGGCCCTCATCCGTCGCCGCTCACCCGTCGCCGCCGAGGAATTTGTCTCCGAATAGCCCCACGAAATCGCCGTTGAGGCGATGGACCAAGTGCCGTCAGATACGGCGAAAGGGCTGCGCTTCTTCCAACTGGAGCGCGAGGCTGAGCAGGAGCCGTTCCTCACCCATCCGGGCGCCGAAATGCAGCCCAATCGGCAGGTTCGTTGGTTCGTGATACGCGAGCGGGAGCGAGATCCCGGGGGTGCCAGCCACGTTCGCCAGCCCAGTGAAACATGCCCAGGCCACCACTCTGGGCATCAGCTCGTCGTAGGACAACTTCATGCTGAAGTGACCGATCTCCGGCGTGAGCTGACCAACGGTTGGCGTCAACATCACATCGCAGGAACCGAGGGCCTCGCAGAACAGGTCATTGGCTTTACGAAGGCGTCGGATTGCTCCAGGAATCTTCGGGGCCCGCCGTTTGGCATGGCGGGCGAGACCCTTGGTGAAATCAGTGAAGGACGACGCATCGAATTCAGGATCGACCAGCCGCTTTCCACCGAGCTGCAACGCCATTGCGGCCGTGCCCCAGTAGAGCAGGAAGTCGTCAACGAATCGGGCGGGCACGAGAGTCACAACCGGTTGGACCACGTGTCCGAGCGACTCGAGTAACGACACGGTCTCATCCATCGCCGTCGCTGTCGCCTGGTCAATGTCGACCTCGGTCGGGGGGTCGTACAACACACCGATCCGCAGCGGCCGATCGAGAGGACGGTCAACCACGCCGACCGGCGGGAGCGTGGGGTCGCGGTGCAACTGTTCGGCGCCGGCCACAAACGCGCACGTGTCGCGCACCGTTCGCGAGACGATGCCGTGCGTCACGAGATTGATCGGCGCCGAATCGTCGGACGGCGGGCCGATGATCCGACCTCGGCTGGCCTTGAGTCCGACAAGACCACATGCCGCGGCCGGGATACGGATCGAACCACCACCATCAGCGGCATGGGCGAACGGTACGACCTCGGCGGCGACGAGCGCAGCCGCACCGCCCGATGACCCTCCGACGCCGTGCTCCGAGTTCCACGGATTTTGCGTTGCCGTTCCATCGGGAAACTCAGTGCCGCAGGTGAGCCCAAACTCGGGCATCGTGCTCTTCCCCAGCCGAATAGTTCCGAGGTTCTCGAACATGTCGACCACGGCATCGTTTCGCTCCGCAGGAGCTGAATGAGTAAGGGCGGCCGAGCCGTTGAGCGTCTGTTGACCAGCGACGGCGTTCATGTCCTTGATGAACGTTGGCACTCCTCCGAACGCGCCTTTCGGGTTGCGCTTGGCGAGTTCGAGCGCTTGCTCGTAGTCGGTTGCGACGATCGCGTTGAGCGTCGGCTCCACGAGCTGGGCTCGCTCGATCGCCGCCGCAACCACATCGGCCGTCGAGATCTCGCCTGCCGCGATGAGGCGTGCCAGCGCCGTGCCGTCGTGGTCCGCGATCGCGTCGGCTGTCCGGGCAGAGATGTTGGTGACCATTTCACCCAAGCTAGACGGCATGCCTCTGGCAATGACGTCTCAGACCACTAGATTCGACGCCATGCCGCACCTGCCTGGAAGCCCTGCTTGGCTGCGCGACGGCTCTCATTCTCCCGTGCTCGACTACCACCTGAGCATGCTGCTCGACACGGCCCGAATAGATTCCTACCGACGAGCCATCGAGGCCTCGGTAAAGCCCGGCGACGTGGTCGTCGACATCGGATGCGGGACCGGCATACTCACGTTCATGGCCTGCGAGGCAGGCGCCAAACGGGTCTACGCCATCGAGGGTGGACCGGTCATCGAGGCCGCCCGGGAGCTGGCGATCGACAACGGGTTCGCCGACCGGATCGAGTTCCTGAGTGGCTGGTCGATCGATATCGGCATCCCCGAGCCGGCCGACGTGCTCATCACCGAAACCATCGGCAACGCCGGGCTCGACGAAGGGATCGTCGCCTGGACTTTCGACGCCCGACAGCGTCTACTCCGTCCCAACGCAGTGCTGTTGCCTCAGAGGCTTCGCATGTGGGTCGCTGCAGCCGAATCGTTCGAGGGTCACGCGCTCGTCTCAGACTGGTTGGCGCCAGATCTGCCCTACAACTACGCCGCCGCCCATCGCCGGGCCGCGCGGACCCTGTGGTTCACCGACATCACGCCGAGCCACCTCCTCGGCCAGCCAGAACTGGCCGCCGACGTCGACCTGACAACCGCGCTCAACGAGACCACCACCTCGGCCGGCCGCCTACGGGTCGACCGCGATGGCACCCTGCATGGGCTGGCCTGCTGGTTCGATTCCCTCCTGTGCGCCGGGGTCACCGTCGACAATTCGCCGCCGCGGGAGGGCTCGAGTTGGTCCCAGGGGTTCATGCCCCTGGCCGAGCCGGTGGCGGTCTCCGCGGGCGACCAGTTCAGCTGGGAACTGTCAGTATCAGCCGACGGCGAGCATTGGACTTGGCAGATCGACCCCATCGAGAGGTGATTTTCTTCGAGGTCCGACGGCAAGCGATAGGCTCGGTCGCCGGTTGAGAACCGAACTCACCCGTCTCAGCACCACCTTCCACAATCTTCAGGAGATCAGCCGTCGTGGCCTCAAACAAGCTCACCCCGCTGCAAGAATCAGAAGCACGCCGGAAGGCGGCTGAGGATGCCAAGAAAAACAAGAAGACGGTGACCCGCTCAGACGCAGAGAAGACAGCCCGCAAAGAGCGTGTCGAAAAGGCGAAAGATGCCCTCACCCGCTCAGTCGCGGCGAAGGGCGACCACGTAGCGGCCGGACGTTCGGCCCTGAAAGACTTCCTGCGCCGTCTCAACGAGCCGAAGCAGCCTGACGATGCTCAATTCGAATCGTTGCTCGAAGCGCCGTTCAAGGCTCCGCCCAAGAAGAAGACAAACGACCGCTACTAGCGGTCGCTCCTTCCGTAGTAGCCACGTAACACGCCCGCGGTTCAGCTCCGCGCGTCGAATCGCGCTACGTCGTAGCTGGCGAGAGCCTTATCGGCGGTTACGAGCACCAGTGTCTCGAGTTGGGCCTGGGCGACCAACATTCGGTCGAATGGATCGCGATGGTGGGGCGGCAACACTGGCGCTAACTCGGCGTGCGCGGCCGTGACCGGCAGCGAAGCGAAACCCTCAGACTCGAGCTCACCGACAAGCCCGTCAGGCATCGTCAGCTTCCCAAGCGCTCGTTGGATCCCGAGCTCCCAGGGAGTCACTGCCGAGATGAAGGCCTCATCAGCGTGCTCAATCAGGTCGCGGCACTGCGGACCCATCGCGGCGCTGCCATCTAGCCACCAAAGGGCAACGTGACTATCCAGAAGGATTCTCACAACGCTTCAGCGTCAGACGACTCGTCAAACATTGCCAGGATGTCCGCGTCTGGACTAACGACATTCTCGCCGTACGCGACCCGGCCCGACCACGCCCCTGGCACACGGGCGGAGCTGGCAGCCTCCCACGCGACGATCTTGGCAACCGGACGGCCGTTGCGCGCCACGATCACTTCCACGCCTTCCTCTGCTTCGCGGATCAGCTCCGACAGACGAGACTTCGCCTCATGTGTGTTGACGATATGCGTAGTCATGGCCCTAGCTTAGCTTAGCTAAGCTAGTAACTCATGGCAAGGGCGGTTCCACCCACAAGGACGAGTCTGACTAGCGGTCGACGACGATTGGATCGCCGATCGCGATTGAGTCCGTCTCGGCGTCGTAAATCTGGAGGAAGAACTCGTCGAGGCCGTCCCACTTGTCCTCGCTGCGAAAACTTGCCTGTCCGTATCCGTCGAGTACGACCGGACCGAGCTCGTCGAGGGCAGCTCGGAAGGTGTCGTTCGTCAGCTCCGCGCCAGCGATCTCGCCGATGAGCTTCAACAGCTTCGTCTGGTCGCACGCGATCATGACGGGGTTGGGCCAACTGGGTTGGCCCCCCGCCTGCTCCTCGCCGGACGGGATGAACGACATCTCTTCGACGAGGTCGGGATTCGCGGCACGAACCACGTCCATGCAGTTGGTCTGGAAGCCTTCCCTCACGAAGAACGAGTCCTCATTTATCTCGCTCACGCTGACCGCGCCGTCAAGCAACGATGGGTCAGCGGCTCCGTCGATGCTCGCCCCCAAGGCCTTGTAGGCGAGTTCGGGTGTGAACCCCTCGGCGGCGAAAATACCGGCGGCATCGTCACCGCCCCGAAGCTCGAAGAGGAAGTCCACCCCCGAGCTCGAGAACTGCTCGGCCATGATCGCAAGTTCGCGCTCGACTGCCGCTGGATCGGTCCGATCGGCGGTCGTCTCGAGAAGCAGCGAGTCGAATCCGAGCGCGGTGAGCGCTCCCTCTAGCGCCTGGTCATCCGTGGCTGTTTGGCTACCCAAGATGCCGATCGTCTTGCCCTCCAAACGACCGGACTCTGCCATTGCTCCAGCCAGAATTCCAAGCCGGCTGTCGTCGCCCGCATTGAGCTGCAACCACAGTGTGTCGCCCGACCGTTCGACGAGGTCCGTGGTCTGGAACGAACGGGTCATCACCATCGTGTCGTTCAGGTCGGTGAGGCAGAGGTTGCCCTCACCTAGGAGGCCGTAAAGAACGATGAAAACCTCATGATCGCCGGTCAGTTCGGCGCAGGCGACGTCCTGAGTGAGCGGGTCAACAAAGTTGAAACCCACGTAGACCGGCTCGATCTGACGGCCGAAGATCCCGCCTTCTTCGTTGATGACATCGAAGAAGGCCTGGAACGCGATTTGAGCGTCGCCTTGGTAATTGCTCACACCCGCGGCCTGGAGCGCGTCGAAGTCGGGCACGGCCACGCCGACCTTGATCGAGGTTTCTGTCACACCTCGAAAGCTCGCCGGGAGGGTCTCGGGAGCTTCGCTCGTGGTTGGTTCGGTGGTCTCGGGATCGTCCGGTGTCGTTGTCTCGGGTTCGTCCGGTGCGGCTGTGGCCGTCGTTGTTGGCTCGTCGCCGGCACCAGCATCACCGTCGTCGCCGCACGCGCTCGCGAGCAACGTGAAGACCAGCAAACCCGCCAGTGTTGTCCGGACCCTTGACATCCTCGAACTGCGTAGCAAACCGTTCATAACATCCCCCTGGTTGGTGTCACGCTCGCGCCAATTCGTTCAACAAACAAATGGTTCGGCGTAAACCACCAATCGACATAAAAGGTTGTTGTCGTGGCCTGTCACCAGATCGTGCAGCAAACCCCTCTGTCCCGCCTCGACTTCCTTGCCCGTGTTGTTGGAAAGGCTCAGGTCAATATTCTGGCCAATACAAGCGACGGCGATACCGCTTACAACGACCTTCGTGACTTCGACGACCATGCCCGCGTTGTCAGTGTCCGCCGAAGCGCTTGCTCCAGAACCTTCGCCGTAATCGCTGGTGCCGGCGTCGCAGTCCACACACAACGCAGTCGAGAACAATTCCGGTGCTGTCGCAGGCGGCAACGACGGCGGTGTCAGCACCTAGATCGTTGCCCGTGACACCACCAAGAGTGGCCGCCATGGCGAAGACAACGCCTGTGGAGCAAACCCGCTGGTTCCAGCTGCGAGTCGTCTCTTCTGCATGAATTATCCCGATTCCTTACGATGCTCGAGCGATTCGGACATGTCACTGAAAGCGGCAAGCGATTCTCAAGGAATAGGCAAGAGGTCAGCAAGAATCCCGCAAACATCGGAGCTAGGTAATACGGCTCATTCTTATGGTTCGCATGGCCCTGATCTCTTCCTCCACAGCGGAAGCACGCGTACTCTCCCGGCATGGCTTCCCCCGGGTTGCGTATGGACCGTCTACTGCCACGCCATGAGATGGCGGCCGGACTTGAGCTGCCTTGGGATATCACCGAGAAGCGGACGGCGCTATTGAAGAAGACCGAGGTCTCCGGTGTCGCCGTCGTCCAGAATCTGTCGCTCGAAGGCGCCCTCATCAGTGTTCCCGGCTCGCGCAAGCACGACATCGGAAGCCGCGTCACTGTCCGCATCGGCGGACAACAAGGTCAGGTCGAAATCTGCCGCTACGCGGAGAGCCCGCCGGGCTGGCTGAGCTACGGAACCCGATTTGTCGGGGACGCGACGTTTCGATCCTCGGTGAACCAGATCGTGGCGATCGCGAGGTCGCGTTCGACCTCCGATCATCTCGCCGGCTTGGATCCCGGACTCGGAGAACCCGCAGCCGTTCCACCCGTTCAGCCCGACGCGCCGAAAGACTCACAGCCGACGCGACGAGGCAGGGTTGCGTTTTCGGCGATGTTTCTTTCGATCGGCCTCTACATAGCGGCAACCGCCGGGTTGGCGAACTTCGAACTCTTCACTCCATCGCTCGACTCTCGTCTCCTGGCGCAGATGGTCACTGCCGGTATTGCCGCCCTCGCCCTTGTCACGAGAGTTCCGCGATCGGCGGGACCGGCGCGTCGCGGTTGGCGCTACCTCTCGTTGTCGATCATCGTGACCCAGGGAGCGACGTTCGCTGCCGCCACTGGGGCGTTGGACTCTCGGGCGGTACTGCTGTTCTCTCTTGCCGGAGCGCCCCTCGCGATCCTCGGATTGGTGGCGTTCGAGAACTCGTTCTCGGCCCGACGCGCCTGGATCGCGATTGGTCTCGAGATCATGAGCATCGTGGCGGTCATATCTGCTGCGCTGTGGGTCTTGGTGGAGCAGATCGCACCCGGCCTAAACCGGTGGTCGTCTATCGATCTTGTGCTGGTGGTGGCAGCCCTTCTCTCCTACATGCTCCTGGCCGGACTTTCTGTGGCGTTGGCCTTGTCCTCACAGAACCGACACCGCGCGGCACTCTTGTGTATCGCTGCATGGGCCTGCATCAGTACGGCGAAATGCCTCCTTTCCGCGATCGCTGTCATCGACGGATCGACCCCGTCATTCGCCACCCAGTTGTTGGCGCTGTCTTCCCTGCTTCTCCTGGTAGCCGCCTCTGCGATGTCGCCGATCTGTGGGCAAATCCAAATCGAGTCGGATACCGCGCGCGCTGATCGCGGCTTTCTGGCGATTCTTCCCATTGCCTTCGCAGGTTTCGCGCTCGGCGGGTATCGCATTGGTCTGTTCGGCGAGATGGTCGCGTGGCTGGCGCTGCTCGGCCTGCCCGCTGCGATCGCACGAATCATGATCATGGCCGGGGAACATCGCGATGCAGCTGACCGTCTGGCTACAGAACTCGACCGTTCGCACATGCGCCAAGAAGAACTTGTCCGAGCGAAGAACGACGCTGAATCCGCACGACGAGCACAACAGCGCTTCTTGTCGCGCACCAGCCATGAACTCCGGACACCTATCCACATCCTCAACGGATTTTCTGAACTGTTGTCGCTCACCGCCCTCGATGAGTCACAGACTCAGCTGATCGGCCGGGTCCGCTCGGCTGGGGATCACCTCTGCGAGATCGTGGCCGATGTGCTCGACCTCTCACAGGTCGATCAAGGCCACTTCTCGGTCAAACTTCAGCCTGTGGCGATTGACTTTCTCGTCGCCGATATCGTCGATCAGCTGAGTCCCGATGCAGAGTCGCGATCAGCCCTTCTTCTGCAGACCACGTCACTGCCGCAGAATTCGGCCGCGACCGCCGACCCCGCTAGGCTTCGTCAGGTCCTCACGAACCTCGTCGTGAACGCGTTGAAGTACGCCGGAGGAACAATCACGATCGCCACCGAACGCGACGGCTCGGATGCAGTAATCCACGTCGTCGACGCGGGACCGGGAATCGCTTCCTCAGACCTCGAGCGGATATTCGCTCCATTCGAACGCCTCGATGCAGGGCTGGGAGAGGAACCTGGAACAGGGCTCGGCCTCTCAGTGGCGCGCTCACTCTGCGAATCGATGGGCGGCAGGCTGAGCGCCGAAAGTGGAGTTGGCATCGGGACTCGCTTCACTGTCAGGCTCCCCGGAGAGTGGGCCGACTCGGTCGAAGCCGCGGATGCAGCTGGCCGCCAGCCGAGCGGCGGGACGAGATCTTCTGCATGATCGCTGGCGCTTCTCTCCCTCAGAACGTGACCGGCCAATAGATGTTGCCAACGACTGACCCCGCGGGCGCGGCGATCTACCAAACCAAAGTGCTCGTGGTTGACGACGCCCCCGAGTTTCAACTATTGATCGAGGCCACGCTCACAAGCGCCGGGTTCCTCGTTGCGCTCGCCGAAGACGGCAAATCTGGGCTCGACTACGCCAGAAACTCAGAACCAGACGTCATCGTGCTCGATCTCGGTCTCCCCGGAATTGACGGAGTTGAGGTTTGCCGTCGACTCCGGACTTTCAGCGATGCGTATGTGATCATGCTCACGGCTCGAGACTGCGAAGTCGACCGTCTGGCCGGTCTCGCGGTTGGAGCTGACGACTACATGACAAAGCCGTTTTCGACTCGCGAACTGGTGGCCCGGGTCCAAGCACTGATGCGTCGGCCCCGTCATTCGGAAAGAAGAACGAACAGCGAAGACGCGAGTCATATTCAGGGCGATCTGCGCGTGCGTCCGGATTCTCGCGAGGTCTGGGTCGGCGAGCAAGAAGTGTCGCTCACCAAGACGGAATTCGACCTCTTGTCTGCGTTCATCGAGCGGCCGGAGATGGTCTTCACCAAAGAGCTACTACTCGAACGAGTCTGGGGCACAGGGTTGCAAAGAAGCGATCATCTCGTGCAGGTGCACATCGCCAACCTTCGAAGCAAGATCGACCGCGGCGGACGAAGTCACATCAAATCGGTGCGTGGCGTCGGCTACCGGCTCACACCGATTATTCCCTGAATATCGGCGTGGCTTCGGCTGACGCTGTCTTCTCCCCGTCGAGGGTGCCGGCCTCACGTCCAGTTCCCCAAATCAAGGCAACGCCGCCACGTCGTGCGGTCACTAGCGGCTCGCCAAGGCGTCGCGGGCCGCAGCGACCCGTTGGTGCGCCTCAGAAACAGTCGTACGCAATTCTGCGGTCAGGTCCGAGAGAAACACGCCGTCCTCCGTCGTCGACGTCTCGATCCTTCGAGCGGTCGCGGCAAGTTCGGTCTCGCCGAGAAGCTCTGAGGTGGACTTGATCGTGTGTGCAACGCGGCGGGCCCGGTCGAAATCACCTAAGGCCATCGCGTCGATGACCTCCTGCATCCGGCTCGGGAGCTCCTCCAGAAACGTCGACATGATTTGGGCGACGACCGAGACATCACCCACCTCGTCGATGAGACGTCCGATCGCTTCGGGTTCCATTTCGAGTTCCCGGGCACTGGTCCGGAGAGGATCCTCTCCAGGCGGATCGTCGCTGAATAGCGCTCTCTCGATCGCGGCACGAAGATCGGCGAGGCCCACCGGCTTGGACAGAAAATCGTCCATTCCTGCATCGATACACTGCTGCCTGTCACCCGACATCGCGTTCGCGGTAACGGCAACGACAGGGGTTCGCCGAGCGTTCCGTGATGCCTCTCGATCGCGAATCCTTCGGGTGGTCTCCAGACCATCGATGTCGCCGAGTTGCCAGTCCATCAGGATCAAGTCGAATTGTTGCTTCTCGATCTCTTCGAGCGCGCGCCAACCCGTGGGAGCAACGACAGAGCGACAGCCCAACTGGTCAAGTTGAGCGACCGCGAGCACCTGGTTGACAGAGTTGTCCTCCACGATGAGCACGAGAGGGTGTCGGCCTTCATCCATCAGCCCATCAGAATCAGCGCCCACACCGCTCAGGTTAGTTGACGCCGGCAGACCCGTTCGCCGAACGCTACACAATTTGGGAATCTCATCATCTGAGACGACGAGATCGTTCACTACCCGTGCCTGCCTGTTACCTGGATCCCGTGACCTGAGTACGTGGCCGGAAGGCGCATGAACTTGGAGTACGTGCAAATCGTCTATGAGACGGGGCCTTGGAAGTAGCACGCCTCCGGCGCAGCAATCTTTTCGATGTCCATTTTGTACTTGTCTGCCGTGTCCTTCGTGAGGTTGAACTTGAGTTCCCCGGTATCCGAGAACGTCTCGTGGATGATCAACGCGTTCTCACCTTCGACTCGGCACATTCTTGGCCCGAACGGCCGCTCGGGCACCTTCGGAGACAGCTACACCACGAACCAGATGGAGCTGAGGCGTAGCCACCTTCGTGAGTGCAGCCAACGAAGCGGAAATCGACAGGGTTGTAAACGCGATGCACGCCACGGTCGATACCTGGCAGCTCTGAATTATCAGTCTGCGGGGGTCCAGCTGCGGATGGTTTCGATCACGATCGATGCCATGGGCCGGGCTGCGGCGGTGTTGCCGGCGAGGCGGATTTGGCTGAGGGCCCCCCACAGTGCGCCGAGCAGGAACTCGGCTCTGGTCTCGACGTCGGTGATCCCTTCAGCTTCGAGCGCTCGTTGGAAGTTGGATCGGAAGAGTTCTCGGTAGCGGGCGATCTCGTTTGCCGCGTCAGCGGCTGGTTCGTCGATTTCGAAGACGGTATTGACCATGAGGCAACCGCCGCTACGGGGGTGGTCTCCTTCGGCGGGCGAGCTGACCCTTTCGAAGATGGCGACGATCGCGTCGATCGAGGGCGAGTCGAACATTTCGGCGAGGTTGCCGGCCACCATTTCGCGGTAGCGGGCGAGGGCTTTGCTGAATAACTCGTCCTTGTCGCCAAAGGTGTTGACCAAGCTCTTGATCCCGACCCCCGACATCGTCTCGAGGCTGCGATAGGTGGTGGCGGTGTAGCCGTGACGCCAGAAGGCCACCATCAGAGCTTCGAGAAGTTCTGACTCTTCGAATGATCGAGGCCGGGCCATCAACACTTCCTCTCGGTCCACCTGGCATTTACTACGACTCATTATACAACAGGTGTTGCATTTCTGTCACCGAAGGGTTATAAATGTTGTACAACATATGTTGTATAACTCAAGGAGAACCCGATGGAACCACAAACGAGCAGCTCGACCATCACGATCGACGCCAGCGCCGCGGAGGTGTGGACAGTGTTAGCCGACGAGTTCGTCGACATCGCCGCCTGGAGTCCCGGCGTCAAATCATCAGGACCAAACCCAGCCACACCTGAGGGCGTGAGCGGCAGCCGCTATGGAGGCAGGGTGGCCGAAATCGAAGGGCTGGGGCATACCGACGTGCGCATCACGGCCTACGACGCCGAGAAACTGACCTTGAGCTACACCGTCGAGGCGGAGAACATCCCGGCCTTCATCGAGAGAGTCACCAACACCTGGACCCTGACCGCAGATGGGCCCAACTCGTCCAGCCTCGAGGCCCTGGTCGGGATCACGGTTGCCGAGTCGATGTCAACCAACGAGCAGGCGAATAAGGCAGTCGAAGGAATGTTGGCTGCCGGCACCGGTGCGTCAACCAACCTCAAGACCTACATCGAATCCGACGCCTACCAGGGCGGGGCAGATCGTGGCTGACAGCCAGGAGATCTCATCCGCGTTTCCGTTCGAATCGAAATACGTCGACGTCCACGGATCCAAGATGCACTACATCGACGAGGGCGAGGGCGACCCGATCTTGTTCCTTCACGGGAACCCGATGTCGTCCTACCTATGGCGAAATATCGTCCCTCACTTGAGTGGGCAGGGCCGGTGCATCGCCCCTGACTTGATCGGCATGGGCAAGTCCGACCACCCAGACATCGCGTACCGCTACGACGATCACTACCGGTACCTGTGCGGCTTTATCGAGGCCCTGGGAATTGGATCAAACGTCACGCTGGTGATTCACGATTGGGGCTCTGGCCTCGGGTTTCGGTGGGCCCACGACCACGCCGATGACGTCAAGGCCGTAGCGTTTATGGAAGCAATGATCAAGACCATGTCGCTCACCGACATGCCCGGAAGTCTCCGCATCGCGATGCGGATGATGCGGGCGCCTGTCACCGGGTGGCTAATGGTGAGCGTCGGCAACATCTTCCTCAAGAAGATGGTGCCCGACCTGACCCACGCCAAAATCAGCCCCGAAGCACTCGCCTACTACCGGTCGGCCCACCCAACCATTGCGAGTCGCAAAGCGATTCTTCAGTGGCCCCGGGAGTTGGCCCTGGACGGCAAGCCGGCCGACAACTTCAACGTCGTTGAGGCCTACCGCCAATGGCTGACCGAAACCGAAATACCAAAACTTCTCTTCCATGGCAACGACGGGGTGGCAATCAGAGAGCCCGAGGTCGCCTGGTGCAGGGAAAATCTCTCGAATCTCGACGTCATCGACCTGGGCGACGGCATCCACTTCCTCCAAGAAACCCACCCCCACACGATCGGCACCGAACTATCAAAGTGGTACGCGGGACTCTGAGCTACCCCGCCTCGCACGGGCGTCAGCGCTGGAGCGCGATCGCGGCGCCGATCAGTTCAAAGAAAGCGCCAGCGTTGTGCGGCCCCTCGATGATCTCGACATGGCGAGTGACGAACTCGTCCGGCGGCATCAAACCTTCCGCAACGTCGAGGAATGCCTCGTAGCTGGTTTGAAGCACCAAGTTGACGGGCTCGGAGGTATCTCCGTATCGAACATCGAGGGTGTCGCGCGTTGAGATGATGGTGAGGACGTTGTCGTCGATGTGGAGTCGCACGGTGAGGTCGGGCCGGTTGGGGACGGCTCCGAGCACGATCTTTAGTGGGAGCGCCAGGGTGCGAAGGTTTCCGGGTTCTCGAGGATCGGGAGCCCGGTCAAGTTGACCGCCGAAACGGGCGAGTTCCCACAGGATCTGGTCAGTGCCGCGACCGATGTCGGTGAGTTCATACGCACCGCGCTCGCTGGGCTGGCAAATGAGGCCGCTTTCCGTGAGTTCGGTGAGACGAGTACTGAGCAGGTTCGTGGCGATGCCCAGGCCTTCTTGCAGTTCTTGGTATCGAGCCGGGGCTGCGTGGAGATCGCGAAGGATCAGCAGCGTCCACCGATCGCCGACGGCGTCGAGCGCTCGGGCGATCGGGCACAACAGGTTGTAGTGGCGTTTGGCAGTCATGAAACATCCATCCCCAAATTGTACTTGCAAAACTCAAGTGGAAGGAGTAGCTTTAAATTTGCAAGTTCGAATCAACCAGGTAACGACCTGGACTTAGAAAGGAAACAACGATGCGAATGATGATGCGAGCCAAGATCCCGGTCGAGGCCGGAAACGTGGGCCTCTCCGAAGGCACCTTGCCGGCAACGCTGCAGCAGGTAGTGAAATTGGTCGAACCTGAGGCGGTCTACGTCGGCACTGAAGACGGCGTACGGCGCGTTCTGATCTTCTTTGACCTCAAGGATCCGTCCGACATCCCCGCCGTCACCGAGCCGTTCTTCCAGAACGCGAACGCGTCGGTAGACCTCTTCCCGGTGATGAACATGGAGGACATGCAGGCGGGCATAGCCAAGCTGCACTGACCCGGGACCCGTTAGGTCCCGCACGCAACTGGGCGTCGCGACGAGTCTCGTGCGGGATCAAGCGACCTGGTCGGGCCGTGCTCAGGTCCGCCATGGAACTGCGCCGACTCGTGGCCACGGCCTTCTCGCTGTGTCGGCCTGGCCTGGTCGATTGCGGCGCCGCCGAGAGCTGGCTCGTCTGTCTCATAACCCGAAGGGCGCAGGTTCAAATCCTGCCCCCGCCACCTGGCTGAAAGTGGCAAAAGGCGGGCGGACGGGTCAGCCAGCCAGCCACATTAGATGTCACCTATTCGCGCATCAGACCCGAGCGCCCAAAAATGCTGAGCTCAGTGATCAGGCAGCGCTTCAGCCTTTCTTGCGGATTTCTTGTTTCTCTTATGGATTACTTGCTTCTTTACGCTTGATTGAGTACCTTCCCTTCTCAAGAACGTAGTCTCACACAGAGTGACGATCTTAAATCGCAAGCCTGCGCAGAGTGCACACCTGGGGTTGATCCTCTAATGTGTGATGGCGTAATCAACCAGCCCTACGGAGAGAGACAGTCATATGAAACTTCCAAGAACAGCCGTCGGAGCAGTCTCACTGCTCGCCGCTGTGTCCCTGCTAGCTCCTGCGACAAGCGCACTAGCATCCACACACGAGACCGTAGAATCGGTAATGAGTACATCGGCGTTTGACAATTCGGTCTTTGCCAACACGTATGTAACAACCGGTGCAACAGATTCAACAATCAATGGCGACGTTCTCGCCGGAACGTACTTGACCACTGGAGCGACCGCTGACATCAACGGCAGCACCGTGGCCGGAACCGCCACTACCACCGGCGCGGATGCAAACGTCTCTGGCGACGTTCACTCTGGCACTGCGACCACGCTCGGCGCGAGTGCAGTCGTCGACGGCAACGTTGACACTGGCACTACCGTCACCTACGGCGCTGGTGCAACCGCTGGCTCGGAAATTGCGTCCGGAGTTACCCCGACCGTAACCGTTGAGCAGGCAGAGGTTCTCGCTGCGCAAAGCTATCTGAGCAGCCTGACGCCGGACCATATCGTTGCTCCTGGCAACGACGCCACGGGCCGGACTTACCAGGCCGGAGTCCATCAAGTCACCGGTTTGCTGACATTTACTGCGGACACAACCATCACCCTTGATGCCGTAGGCGACCTCAATGCTGAGTTCATCTTCAATGTCAGCAACTACCTGACCTTCGGCGCAGGCGTGGACGTAGTAATCATAAACGGTGGACCTAACGTCCGTGTTATCTGGAACGCTCACGGCGGTTACATTTCCGTCGGAGCGCGGGCAAACATCGTTGGCACCTTGATGGCCCACACCTACGTCAGCACTGGCGCAGATTCAGACGTGAGCGGCGTAGACGACACTTGCGGAGGCGCCGTTTACTCTGCGACTTCGTACGTTTCAATCGGCGCAGGCGCCACAGTCGGAGCCGGCATCGGCTGCACGCCAAACACCCCGCCAGTCGACCCGCCGCTTGAATGCACGGCAGTGGTTGTCGATGAAGCGAAGGCCCTCATCACCTGGTCAAGCGTCGTCGGCGCCGACCGGTACGTGGTATACCGCAACGGTTATTGGCTCTTTGCCTCGAACACCGCCCTTTCGTACACGGACGCAAACCCGCCCACGGGCATAACGGTCGAGTACGAAGTGCGAACCGTCTCCGACGGCGACAAAGGCGACTTCGTCTTGTGCGCAACTGCACTCGAGTTCGACGCCCCGCCGGCCCCGGCGCCTTGCACGCTTGAGGTAGTCGAAGGCGCGATCGTCCAGCTCAACTGGAGCAGCCTCGCTGGCGCCACCCAGTACGCAGTCTCACGTAGCGGTGTCTTCCTCGGCCGCACAACGCTGACTTCGCACATCGACTCAACCCCGCCGGCGGACACTCTGCTCAAGTACTGGGTTGCAAGCATCACCGAAGGGACGAGAGACCCCTGGGTCAAGTGTGGAAGCGTGACACTGACCTCGATGCCCTAGGTCAAGAATCCATCGTTCCTGAAGGCGGTCGCATCGTGGAATCAACACGATGCGACCGCCTCGGGAGCGAGTACCGAGATGCCGTTTGAATAGGCACGACTCAATATTTGGCCCCCATACCCATGTCCGGTTCGGACATGGGTATGGGGGCCGAGTCGCGTCACGCCACTGGACGAGCGTTCAAGGCACTTGCTTCTCTCTCGCTGAATGGGTACCGTCCTGCCCGGTGAACGAACTCCCACTCAGAGTGTTCCTCTGGGGCCGCTTACCTACAAAGAGTGCGGTACGTGGATACAAGCTCACATGCTTTGTTACAGAACAAGCATTTCGCTATCGAGAGAGACCATCACGTGAAACTTCCAAGAACAGCCGTCGGAGCAGTCTCACTGCTCGCTGCTGTGTCCCTGCTAGCTCCTGCGACGAGCGCACTAGCATCCACACACGATACTGCAGCATCCGCAATGAGTGCTCCCGTTTTTGACAACGCGATCTTCGCCAACTCTTACGTAACCGTGGCAGCACAAACACCAATCACCGGCGACATCCTGGCCGGCGGGTACTTGACGATTGGAGCGAACTCCCCAATCGTCGGCGATACCGTGGCGGTAGCCGCTACCACACTCGGCGAGAGCGTAGAACTCACCGGCAACGTCCGGTCGGGGGCCGCCACCACACTCGGTGCGAATGCAACCGTCTCGGGCAATATTGAGTCCGGGGCCGCCACCGTATTCGGTGCGGGCGCCTCATCTGGCTCCACGTCCACAGGCACGACAGCACCAGACGTATCCGTTGCGCAGCAAGCTGTCAGTGATGCTCGAGGTGCTCTGGCTCTCATGGCACCGGACGAAGTACTCACTCCTGGCAATATTGCGGCGGATGTGACCTACACCGCTGGAGTCCATAAAGTCACCGGTTTTCTGACAGTGGCAGCGGGCGTAACCATCACCCTTGATGCCGAAAACCAGGACGGGGCTGAATTTGTTTTCAATGTGAGCGACTACCTGGTCTTTGGTGCGAACGCGAAGGTAGTAATCGTAAATGGCACCGCGAACACTCGGGTTGTCTGGAATGCCAGCACCTACATCACGCTCGGTGCAGGCGCCGAGGTCATCGGCAGCATGTTGTCGAACGGCTACGTCAAGTTCGGCGCAAACGCTGAACTCACGGGCGTAGGTGATTCTTGCGGAGGCGCGGTTTATTCCGCAACTTCGTACGTTTCTGTCGGCATGACCGCCGCGATCGGCTCCGATCTCGAAACTTGCGTCGACCCCAACACCCCGCCAGTCGATCCGCCGCTTGAATGCACGGCAGTGGTTGTAGATGGCGCGAAGGCCCTGATCACCTGGTCCAGCGTCGCCGGAGGCGACCGGTACGTGGTCTACCGCAACGGTTATTGGCTCTTTGCCTCAAATACCGCCCTTACGTACACCGACACAAACCCGCCAACAGGCACGCAGGTCGAGTACGAAGTGCGAAGCCACACCGACGGCCACAAAGACGACTTTGTCTTGTGCGAACCTGCACTTGAGTTCGACGCCCCGCCGCCGCTTGAGTGCACGCTTCAGCTTGTGGGCGACGGCACGCAGGTCCAGCTCGACTGGAACAGCATCGCCGGCGCCACCAAATACGTAATCTCACGCGACTCCAAGTGGCTTGCAGCGACAACGGCCACCACGCACACCGATGCAAACCCGCCAAAGGGCACACCGCTCGAGTACTTCGGGCGAAGCATCATCGGAGGCGTGAGAAGCCCCTGGGTCTCATGCGGAGAAGTCGAGTTCGACACCCAACCACCGCTTGAGTGCACGCTTCAGATTGTGGGCGACGGCACGCAGGTCCAGCTCGACTGGAACAGCATCACCGGCGCCACCAAATACGTAATCTCACGCGACTCCAAGTGGCTTGCAGCGACAACGGCCACCACGCACACCGATGCAAACCCGCCAAAGGGCACACCGCTCGAGTACTTCGCGCGAAGCATCGCTGGAGGACTGAGAAGCCCCTGGGTCTCATGCGGAGAAGTCGAGTTCGACGCCCCGGCGCTTGAGTGCACGCTTCAGATTGTGGGCGACGGCACGCAGGTCCAGCTCGACTGGAACAGCGTCGCTGGCGCCACCAAGTACGCCGTCTCACGTAGCGGTGTCTTCCTCGACCGCACGACGGCCACCACGCACACCGACGCAAACCCGCCAGCGGACACGCTGCTCAAGTACTTCGTGAGAAGCATCAGCGCTAGCGAGAGAAGCCCCTGGGTCTCATGCGGAAACGCAACACTGGACTCGACCACCTAGACCACTAGGCACGACCCAATATTCGGCCCCTACATCCAGGTCCATTTCGGGCTTCGGTGTGGGGGCCGAGTCGTCCGGTGCGGATTTCTGTCTGTAAACGGTTGGTGATCTGACTTCGGTCCGCGGCCTCAGGTCGTGGTCCGGGAAGGATCATGAATATGAAGAATGATGGAAATGAGATCGAGCCGGTGTCGTCGGATCTGGTGTTGCCGCCGGATGCGTCGTTGTCGTTGGGGTCTGCCGCGATAGTTGGTGACAGGTTTGGTTTAGGCAGCAAGTGCTGCGGTTGGGGTTGGATGACTGCTCTGGCTATTGGGTGACGGCCTGTTTGGTCGTCGGTGTTTGATTGTAGGACTTTGCTTCGTGTTCGGCTGGCGTGGTGTAGCTGGCGTCGGTGGTGATCTCGCCGTGGATGCGGCGGTGGTTGAACCAGTCGACGTAGGTCATCGTCGCGAACTCGATGTCGTCGAGGCCCCGCCAGGGGCCTTGACGATGGATGAGTTCCCACTTGCAGAGACCGTTGAACGATTCGGCCAGCGCATTGTCGTAGGAATCTCCTTTGGATCCAACGGATGCGACGTTGTCGTTGTCGTTGTCGTTGTCGTTGTCGTTGTCGTTGTCGTTGTCGGATTCTTCGGCGTCGGCCATCTTGACCTCTTCGTCGCGGGCTCGTCTGAGCCAGGTTCGCAGAGTGTCGATGTTGATACCGAGATCATCGGCGACTTCGCG
>JBLIOE010000042.1:0-35836 GCA_047639555.1 Candidatus Aldehydirespiratoraceae bacterium | reverse complement strand
TACTCGCTTTCACTCGAAGACGCCGCCGAAGTCGAGGCCCAGGGATTCGCCGATGCCTTCACTACCGACGATCACAACACCGGTGTGGCCAGCTTTCTCGAACACGGGCCCGGCAAAGCAACGTTTTCCGGCAACTAAACCACTGCGCGCCTGACCTACTCGACTTCGAGTGCTCCGAGTCGGAGCGACGCCAACGTCAACGCGACAAAGGCAACCAGCAGCGGCACAAGGATCGCCGTCGTCTGCGCGGAGTTGCCGACCTCGATTTCGATATCGGTGCGGGCCGTAAGAATCGAGCTGGTGTAACCACGAATCGCGACCTTGGCCGCCGCCGTGCCGAAGAGGGCAACGACGCCCTCCCAGATGATCACGTAGCCAAGCCCCCAGACGATCGCGTTTTTCACCAGCGTGCCGAGGAGCACAAATAGCGCGGTATACGCGATGACGCCGACCGTGGTAGCGAGCAAGGTTGCGACCACGAGTTCGGTGTCGGTGTCGAGGGCCACTGCGGTCAACCCCAACGGGACGAGGGTGAGCGGCAGACTGATGGTCAGCGAAGCTAGCCACGCGCCGACGGCGACCGCCCATCTCGGCATCGGACGAAGCCAGAGATAGAGGAGTGTGCCGTCTTCGCGCATGTCGCCAAGGGTGGCCGCGGCAAAGACCAGGGCCACGACGGGCACCAAGATAGTGAACCCAATCAGGGAGATTATGAAGACCGCATCCTCCTGACGAAGAGTGGCGATCGAGTCCGCATCGAGGAAGAACTCGTCGCGCTCGGCGTTGCCCACCGACCAGCCCACGAGGACCACCGCGAGCCCGATCAACGAGAGCGCGATCATGCGACCAGTGGTGACCAGCTGCCGGACCAAGATTCGATACGTGATGGCGATTGTTCGGATGCCCGAAACGGTTCCAGCCACTATCGCTCCACCAGGTATCGGAAGACAGACTCGAGGTCATCGTCGAGGGACCGCATCACTCGGAGGCGGATACCAAGCTCCTTGGCGGTCGGCGCAAGCTGACGCCCGAAACGGTCGACATCAGGCGTTGTGCATTCGAGGGCGTCGCCGACGACCGCCACACCACTCACGAGGCCCCGGTCGAACAGGGCGGCCCCAAGCCGGCGCGGATCATCCACTTCGACGTGGAGACGATGGGGGCGATCGTCCATCTGGTTACGGAGGGCGTGGAAATCACCGGTTGCCGCAAGCCGGCCTTGCGCGATCACAAGAACTTCCGAACCCAACCGGGCGACCTCATCGAGCACATGGCTCGACACCAACACACACTTGCCCGCATCGGCGAGCTCGTTGAAGAGCTCGATCATTCGACGCCGCTGGACCGGGTCGAGGCCCGTCAGCGGCTCATCGAGAATGAGCACCTCGGGGTCGTTCACTAAGGCGGCCGCCAGCTTGACCCGCTGGCGCATGCCCTTCGAATAGGAGCCGACACCCTTCGGCTCGTTGACATCTAGATCAACTAGCGCGAGTGCACGAATCGCGGCAGCGCGGGCATCGACGACACCGTGTGTGAGGGCCATCATCTCAACAAACTCAAGTGCGCTGAGGCGATCGAACAAGGCGTCTTGCTGCGGGGCGAGCCCGATCTTGCCACGGACCTCAGCGTCGGTACGAGCATCCTGACCCAGCACCCGGACGGTGCCGCGCGAGGGTGGCGCCATCCCACACATCATGCGAAAGAGCGTGGACTTGCCCGCTCCGTTGGGGCCGAGCAAGGCAGTGATTCCGGGGCCGACGGTGAATGACACGTCGGATACGGCAACGACGTCGCCATAGGACTTGGTGACGTTGGTGACCGCAACCATCGGCACCTTTGGTGGCGGCAGCGACTCACCCGGCGTGTATGCCAACGGAGTCGGCGGCGTGGACGGCAGGGCGGGCACACCAGACGCGGGCGTGGGCGGAGAGGGAGGTGGGGGCGGCAGCGATCCGGGCATCAGGAGGCCCCTCGCAGTCGCCACCAGATCAGACCGAGCGAGCCACCGGCCCAGCCACCGTTGGCGAGATAAATGTTGATGGTGGAAATCTCCGGATATTCGCCGCGAGAGCCGAAGATTCTGGCGATGAGCTCAAACGGCATATTGAGCGGATCCATAAGGCGCCAGTTTGTGGACGCATCGCCAACTTCGATCATCACCCCGACAACCGTGAGTAGGCCGAACATCACCAGGAAGACGGCGACACTCGCGAACGCCCGTCGATCGGTGAGCGACGAACAGGCCATGCTGATCAGCGCGAACACCAGCGAGGCCAATACGCCGGAGATCACAATTCGGCCGAGGGTGAGGATCCAGTCGCCGAAACCGTCGGGCCCGAAGGAGGCGAACGTGAGACCGAGGAAGTAGATCAGCGTGGGGACCAACACGATGATCGCCAGCACGCCGGTGACCGTGAAGATCTTGCTGATCAGATACGTCAGCCGCGTGAGCGGGGTAGAGAGATAGAGGCTCAACATGCCGTCGCGGCGGTCTCGGACGAGCGCATCCGGTGCAACCAGCGTGACAAAAAGAACGATCGCAGCGACGGACTGGCCCGCCAGCTCCGAGTACTCGGGTATCACGTCGAATTCGCCGAATAATTCCGATCCGAAAATGATTGCGAAACCGATGAAGACAAGCGCGGGGAGAAACGCGATCACAATGATGATCGTGGGCGCAATCTTGTAACGAGCCTTTCGGCCGAGGCCCAAGACACCACGAGTGGTGTGCCACGAAAGTGAGCGCACCGCACCGCCGACACCGGACCGTTGGCCTTCAAATCGGCGGTAGCCGCGGTCGAGGATCTGTGATTCGCCGCTCGCCGTCATTGCGCTGCCTCAAAGAGGTCTTCCAGACGGCGACGGCGATTTTCGAGCCGGCCGATTCGGGCGCCGCTGTCGGCCACTGCATCGCGGACCGCGTCGGCAATGGCATCAGCGTCGCCGCCGAAGACGTCCATCCGCATGGTGTCGGGGTCTCGAGTGACCTCCAGACCTGTGGCCGCAATGGCAGCGGCAACCACGGCGGCCGAGCCAGCGAGGTCGGGGGCATCAACAAGCTCGAGCGTGACACCCTCAACGTCGCCGACCAGCTGATCGAGACGACCTTGGGCGACCAGGCGGCCGGAATCGAGTGCGACTACATGGTCGCAGATGCGCTCAACTTCTTCGAGCAGATGCGACGAGAGCATCACGTCGATGCCGTAGTCGTTGCTGATTTGTCGGATGAGGGCGAGCATCTCGTCGCGCTGCACGGGATCAAGCCCATCGGTCGGCTCGTCGAGCAAGACCAGGCTCGGGTCCGCCGCGATGGCCTGAGCGAGCTTCACCCGCTGGCGCTGACCGGTGGACATCGTGCCCAGCGCCCGGAAACGTTCTTCGCCGAGACCGACCAGCCACAGGGAATCGCTCGCTCGGCTCCGCGCCTCGGAACGGGGCATCCCTCGTACCTCGGCCAGGTGCTTCACGAAATCAGAAGCCGGCATCTCGTCGGGAAAGACGTTGCGCTCCGGGCCATAGCCAACCACGCTGCGCAGTTCTGCGCCCTGGCGCACCGGATCAAGACCCAACACCTGAACCGTGCCGGTGGTGGGGGCCCGGAGCCCGAGCACGATCGACATGAACGTGGTCTTGCCGGCGCCGTTGGCACCAACGAGGCCGGTCACGCCCGGGTGAACCTCGACATCGAGCGCGTCGAGGGCGCGATGGTTTCCAAACACCATCGAGAGTCCGCTCGCCACAATGACAGCCATACCCACATCATGTCGCACGGCCGGGCGGATATGCGTCCACCCTAAGAAGGAACTCTCAGTCGTCTCTCAGGAGGACAGCGATTCGACCTGTTGCGCAAGCGCGGCGAGGAGACGACGGGACCGCGGAATCTGCCAGCGGTCGCCGGGGCGATTCGGGACATACCCAACCGCGAGGCCCGCGGTCGGATCGGCGAAGCCATAGTGGCCGAACGAATCAGCCGAAGTGCCGATCGGAGGCTTCTCTCGATGGAGCTGGAAGCCGAGCCCGAATCGCGAGCGCGTTTGCAAGACGCGGTCCTCGCCGTCGACCGGGGTGGAGCGGGCGTCCGCCAGCGGAGCCGGGGACACGGGACCGCCGGTATCCAACAGGGCCGCGTAGACCATGGCGACCCCTTTCGCGGTTGCGTACAGGTTGGTCGAGGGCACCTCCGCGTGTCGCCACTCGCGCGACTCCACAATACCTATTCCCGAATCGCTCATTCCCGACACCGTCGACGGGTTGAAGTAGGCGTGATGGAGCTTGCGCGTCTACTCATCAGACTCTCTGGGTGGAGTGCCAGCGCGGGGCGGGCCTGATGAGCCTCGGGTTTTCCCGCCGGTCAACTCGATCTCGGCACAACGAGCGAGATCCGTATCGGGCCCACCAAACATCAGATCGGCAGCGAGTGGCTCGGCCAACCACTCGCGCCGCACATCACCGAATCGAGCCGCCCTTACGGCTCGACGGATGGGTTCGCCGACGAGAAGGCCGGCCGTGTTGACGTGGTAGCCGTAGGCGGTGCCGGGCTCTCACCAGGGCTCCGTCACGGCAAGCGCGGCACACACGCGGTACCAGTCCATTGGTAACGCATCGTCGTGCTCCCCTCGAAGCGCGAGAAGACCAGCTTGATGTGTGAGGTGCTGTCGCATCACGCAGAGGCCGGCGCCAAGATCACCCGGGTCTTGTTCGGAGGGCGCGAAGTTGGCGACAAACACCTCTTTCAGCGGCTTCCATCCGGGGCGACCGATCCAAAGAGGGGGAACTCAGCTATCGACGACTGGGGCGGACCGACCGAGCGACCTCTCCAACATGGTGACCCGCTTCGCGCCGCCATCGGTGTCTTGTTCGCCGACCGACACGAATCCTCGGGCATCGTGAAAGGCAAGCGACACATCGTTGCGGGGCAAAATGTTGACTTCCGCCAGCATCACGTCAAATCCGTCGACAACCCCGCGATCGGCGAACGCCGCGTACAACTGCGAACCCACACCCAACCCACGCCCGCTCTCGGCGACGACAATCCGGTCGACATAGATGAACGACTCGTAGCGGGCGCTGAACCAGGCGTAGTTCATCGAGTCATAGGGCTTCCCGGGACCGGTGAGCCCAATCATGAATCCGGCGATAGATCCATCGGGCCCATCGACAACGAGGAAGCTGTGGGCGATCTCGGTGAAGGCTTCGAGGTCGGCCATCGTAAGTTCGTTCACCGCGGGAACGGCCTGATTGTTATGCTCGAGAATCTCGGCGAGATCGGCCGCCGAAACAGATCGCATCCGCTCAGCCGACCAGCTGTGGAGTGCGCACATCGTGCATTACGCCCAGGAACTCTTTTTCGATCGCGTCGACCACTCGGGTTGACGCGCCACCCGGCGGATAGGTGTGAAACCGCCGCCGCAGTTCGTCGTAGCGATCGTGATGATTGCCGATGCCATCGATGCGGGCGGCAGTGAGTGCTTTGGTCAGCTCATCTTCGTTGGCGCACATCGGGCCGACCGCGACCTCTTCGAGTTGGTACATCAGTGGTCGGTGATCGGTGAAGCTCTGCATATCCGGGACGTAGTAGACGATCGGCCGTTCGAGCAGCATGAAGTCGAAGGGCGCGCTCGAGAAATCGCTGATCATGCCGTCGGCGTGCGGGTAGGCATCGGTCGGGTCCATGTGAGGGTCGATCATGCGCAGGTGATCGAACGCTTCGAGCCGTTCTGCGCCGAGCACCCCGCGCTCGGCGTCGACATAGTGGAGCTTCACCGCGATCGTGACACCGGCCCGCTCCGCCGCCGCGCCGAGCACATCCCAGTCGAACGAGTGGCGAGACATACCCTCACGGAACGTTGGGAGATAGACGAAAACGGGGCGATCGTTCGGGATTGGTTCGCCAATCGTCGGGATCGAGGTGCGGTTGGGAACCGGAGCATCGAGGATGTGGTCGTGGCGGGCAAAGCCGGTGATCCGAATGTTCTCCGGCTCGGTTCCGTAGAACCAGTGACCCTGCATGGCATGAGTGGGCGAACACGCCATCAGCAAATCCGGCACGGGATGGTGCCAGGGCAAAACCACGCGCCAGAAGATGCGCTGAAGTCGACTGCCATGGAAAAGCTGGTAGAGGCGATGATCTGTGGCGTCGATCGCTCGTTCGATCTTCTTGATGCCGATCCCGTGGCGAAGCAGCACCAGCTTGGCGCGGCGCGAGAGCCAGAAGTTGATGTCCTTCGTGAGGGAGTCGTAGACAAAGACGCCCGCTCGCATCGTGAACCACACACCGGCGGGCGACCACGCCGTATAGGCCCGCCACCCTTGCGCGCGCAGCTGGTCTCGAATCGCGGACTCGTTAGTGATCCAGGCGATCTCTACACCGTCGCTGGGGTTCTCGCACAGGTATTCGTAGACCGCGCCCGCGTTGTCGCCGAACCGGTGCCCACTCCAACAACCGAAGACCCACTGGTTCTCTCGGCGGGGCACAAATCCGACGAGCAGATACACCACGAACTGCAGCGGTCGCAGGACCACTGAGAACACACTACGGAGACGGGCGTTCACGCGCTGACCTGGCGTTTTTTCATGACAGCTGATCCTCGCCGTTCAGCATGCTCAACCGAGCAACATGGGCGATCAACGTAGTATGGACAGACCAGAGAACAGCGGCAAGGGTCATTTGGTCCCGCCCGCGCCATAGAGCCACGCATAGGCTCGCGGCGTGCCGAATCTGCACTCGGCCCGCCGAGCAACACTCACCGTGCTCGCGCAGGGACTCTCCAGTGTCACCAACTTCGCCGCTGGCGCGCTGGCGCTCGCGGCGTCCGGTGGCGACCTCGCCGCCTTCGGTCGCTTCGCGATTGCCTTCCAGCTCTGCCAGGTCGTGATCGCCATTGCCCAAGGGTCAACCGGGACCGCGGTCCTGATTCACGGTGCCAAGGGGGAACAGTCAGGGGCGGGCGAGAACCAAAGCGACGCCGCCGCGATCGGAGCTGGCGCGGCAGCATGGTCGCTGCTTATCGGTGCGTATCTCGGACTCGCCCTCGTCGCCGCGGGCCTCATCGTCGGTGGCGAGTTGCAGACATCGCTCTTCCTCGCCGGTGCGGGATCGTTCGCGCTGACCAGCCAGTACACACTCCGGTCCGAACGTTTCGCTCGCCAAGACGCTGCTGGTGTTGTTCGGGCCGATGGCATATGGCTGCTCGTGCTCCTAGCGGGCGCCGCCGGTGACGCCCTCGGCGGATGGGACCCGACGGTCAACAACTATCTCGCCGTCTGGTTGGTCGGTGCGTTCGTCAGCGCCCTTCCAGCCATCGTTTCGGCGCTGGGCCCCGGTCGCCATGCGCTCGGAATCTTCTGGCGAACCACTGGCCCGCAGGCGGTGCGCACGGGTGTTGATGCGTTTCTTGCCCGCAGCGTCTTTGTGGTCACGCTCATCCTCGCCGACGTCATCGTCGGCGACGAGGCCAGCGGTCTCCTCGCCGCCGCGGTGCTCGTGTTCTCGCCGATGAGCGTGATCCACGCGTCGACGCTTGCCGTGATGGTGCCAGCAACGATTCGGGACAAGGGAATCCACGTCACTGGCCCGAGGCTCCCCTTGCAGGCGTTCGCGAGCATCGCCCTCGCCACGTTCCTGTGGGCCGCGTTCTTGTTGATCTTCAATGAGACCTCGCTCGCCTTCGGGCCGTTTGACCTCGATGCCGCCGGCGTCACCGGTGCGCTCTTCGCCGGCACCCTTCTCCGCTTCCTTGGCATGGCGTTTTGGCGAGGCCCCGTCATCGCCCTACGCGTCGCCGATGCCGCGGCGGAGGGTCTAAAGGCACGAACGATCGGCACTATTGCGCAGTGGGTCATCCCCGCAATCGGCCTCGCCATCGCTGATGTCAACGGTGGAGCCTTCGGGCTTGCCCTCGCCACCTGGTTTGGGGCATCCGTGGCGTGGCGCCAGTACTGGCAGCTTCGATAACCGCAGCCCCGCGTTCACCTCCCCGGTCGAAACCGGGTCGCGGAACCTCAAGAACACCGGTGTTTTTGACGATGGCTGACCATGCGGAAATGGTCGGGATCCCTTGCGGCGTCAGTTGTAGTTTTGGCACTCGTGGCCGCCGCGTGCGGCGACGAGCCCGCCGACACCACCACCAACGGCGTCGAACGCCGGGTCGGTGATCGCACTCAGCCGATGCTTCCCAGCCCCGGCGGTTCCACGACGCAGGACGGCACCGTCGCGGCGCCAGACGACTCGACCGATCAGGACGCGGCGAGATCAACCCCTACGAACGACGGGACCCCATCGCCACTCCCGAACGACGATCTCGCGCCGACCACGACCGGCGGGCCCGGATCCGTTGCCTCCACAACCGTGCCGGGCACACCCGCCTCGACAACGGTGCCGGGCTCTGACCCCACCACGACCTCACCCAACGCTCCCAGCACAACAATTGCTCCGACGTCACCCAACGCCACGACCACGGTGCCCGCCACCACCGCCACAAACCCACCCACGACAACCGCGCCCGCGGGGCCCAGCTGTTGCGGCGAAGGCGAGCTGGGCATCTATGTGATGGCGAAGACAGCGTTCAACCCCTGGTCCGGCGGCGGCCATTGGCCCTGGATGAACGCGAACTACGAGTCTGCAGTCGTATGGGAGCCGTATTGGGACTCACGGCTCGCAGAGTTCGACGACGTGACCGTCTATCGAGACGCCTATGCGATCAAGGTCGACACGAACAAGGACACCCGCTCGGTCGATCAACCAGATTGGCTACTCCGCGATGCCGGCGGCAACCCGGCCTACATCCCGTTCGGATGCTCGAGCGGATGTCCTCAATTCGCAGCCGATATCGGCAACCAGGCCTTTCGCGACCACTGGATGGGCGAGGTGCAGGGTTACATCAACAAGGGCTACCACGGCCTCTATATCGACGACGTCAACTATCTCTGGCGCTTCGGTGATGCGAACGGTGGCGATATTGAACCAATCGACCCGCGCACGGGCCAGGTGTTAACCCTCGCCAATTGGCAGCTCTACATGACCGAGTTCCTCGAGCAGGTCCGAGCGGCGTTCCCGCAGATCGAGATCTGGCACAACGCGATCTGGTACGCCGACTCGCCGAGCTTCGGGAACAGTCTCGTCGACCGTCAGATCCGGGCCGCCGATTTCATCCAGCTCGAACGCGGCATGAACGACCCGGGTTTGAAGACCGGCACCTCGAAATACGGCATGCAGACATTTATGGCGTTCATCGACCGGATCCATGCCAACGGTACCAATGTCGGCCTTCTCGACGAACACGCCACGAACTCGCAGGGCCAGTGGTACAACATCGCCGGCGGCCTGTTGATCAACAACGGCGGCGATCTCGTGACGACAGAAGATTGGCCGCTGATCTCCCCCACTGGACTCTTTGCCGGCTACCTCACCGATCTTGGTCATTCGCTCGGTCCCCGCCAGGTCGTGGGCGGGACGATTCAGCGTGAGTTCACCGGCGGACTCGTGGTCATGAACGAGCCCCGCTCGGATGCGGTCACGGTCGACCTTGGTGGCTCGTGGATTGATCCGAACGGCGCGACCATCACCAGCATCACGCTGGCGACAGCCGAAGCCGTGGTGCTGACTCGGCCCTAGGCCGTGCTCACATCAACGGCACTCAGACCAAGAGCGCGTCGGTCACCACATCAACCAGCGCCGGACCGTCGTAGGCCAAGGCCTCGGACAGCGCGGCATCCAACTGGTCGAGCGACGTCACGCGAATACCCTTGGCGCCGCACAGGTTGGCGAAGTCGGCGAAGTTCGGGTTGTGCAACGAGGTCTGCCAGACATCGAAGTCGGCCGCCCGTTGCTCCTTGGAGATCTTTCCGAGTTCGCTGTTGTTCATCAGCACATGGGTGATGTTCATCCCGTACTTCACTGCGGTAGTCATCTCCATCGCGTACTGACCAAAACCGCCGTCGCCGGAGATCGACACAACGGGTCGACCCGCGAATTCAGGCTGGCTCTGGGTGGCCGCCCAACATCCCATGGCCGAAGGCAGTGAGAAGCCGATTGATCCGAGATAACCCGACATGAGCACGGTTTGCTCAGCGACTTCGAAGTACCGACCGAACGAGTAAGTGTTGTTGCCAACGTCGACGGGCACGATTGCGTTGTCAGGCACTATGCGGCTCAAGGCATCGAACAGGGCGGCGGCGTTGATCCCTTCGCCATTGTCGTCGGCTCGACGGCTGGCCTTCTCGTCGCGCCAGATTTGCCAGCGGGCCGCAACCTCACCGCGCATTGCCGTCTCGCGGTCCGCACTGCCAGTGGCGGCCGCGGCGAGCGCTGTGGCCGCCACCCCGACGTGGGCTTGCATCGGCACCGTGACCGGGTGGAAACGGCCCATCGCCATCGGGTCGAAGTCGACCTGCACGATCGGCTTGTAGTCGGCAATCCCTGTGTGGTTCGCGAACGACACGCCGAAAGCAATGATCATGTCGGCTTCGTTCATGAACCAGCTCGCAATGGGAGTGCCGCTCCGACCCAACACGCCACAGGCGAGCGGATGCGCGTCGGAAACCAAGCCTTTGGCCTTGAACGTGGTGGCGACGGGCGCACCCAGGCGTTCGGCCAACGCAACGATTTCGTCCATCCCATCGCGGGCACCATTACCCACAATGATGAGCGGACGGTTGGCGCCTTCGATCGCCTCAATCGCCGCAGCAAGCGCATCAGCCGGAGGAGCGATCGAGCGGTCGCCGGTGCGACCTTCGGGGCTGCCGACCTTCGCGTTGTCGGGCGCCGGCAGCTCCTGCACTTCGTCGGGAAACACCAGATGGGCAACGTCGCGTTCGACGATTGCGGTCTTACACGCGAGCGTCATCAGCTCACCGTAATCAGAACCGGCCTGCACGGTTTGTGAGTAACGGGCAACATCGGCAAACGCCGCGGCGAGGTCAGTGTCTTGGAAGGCCCCTCGGCCACGAACCTTCGACGGCACCTGACCAGACAGTGCGAGCACCGGTGCCCGATCGGTCTTTGCGTCGTAGAGGCCGGTCATCAGATTGGTAGAGCCGGGCCCGGCGATCGCAAAACAAGCGGCGAGCTTGCCGGTGAGCTTTCCGAACGCCGTTGCGGCAAACGACGCCGCGCCTTCGTGACGGATTCCGATGTAGGACAGGTCACCGCGTTCCTCGGCCACCCGCATCGCATCGGCGAAACCGAGGTTGGAGTGCCCGACCATGCCGAAGACATGGGTAACCCCCCAGTTGATCATGGTGTCGACCATGACATCGCTGACACTTCGGGCCCGAGCAATCTCGGTCGGCAGCGCCACATACACACCGTCTTCTCGAACCTCGGTGCGATAGGCACCGGGTGTGTCGGCATGGGCGCCGGGTGGGAGACCATTCTTCGGCGAGTAGTCGTAGCCGTGCCATGGGCACCGCAGCCATCCACCCTCGATCGTCCCCTCGCCCAGCGGACCACCCTGATGCGGACACGCGTTGCCAAGACAGCCGAAGCCACCTTCCTCGGTATTGGTCACACACAGGCTCTCGTGGCCGATCGTCACCGTGGTGGCGCGACCCTCAGGGAGCTCATCCGCGTCGATCAACTTGTGCCAGGAATATTCGCCCTCCGGCAGCGCCGGCTCCACAATCGATGGTCGATCTTCGGTACTCACAGCGACACGCCTCCGTAGTTGATGCCCGTCAAGTGGGCCATTTCCCGATCAAATGTGGTCAAGTCGTCGGGGCAGAACTCTTGCAAGTGAGTGTGGCCGCACGCTCGGGCCAGAACCCCCATGAGTTCGGTCGAGGCCTCGAAGAACTTGTGCAACCGTTCGGCCGCCTCATCGACGGGCAAACGAGCCCGCAGCTCCGGCTTCTGCGTGGCGATACCCACCGGGCAATTGTTCGTGGAACAGGCGCGCATTCCAATACAGCCGATCGCCTGCATCGCAGAGTTCGAGACGGCGACGGCGTCAGCACCGAGGGCGAGCGCCTTGGCGAAGTCGGTGTGGGTTCGGAGTCCTCCGGTGATGACCAACGAGATGTCTTGCCGGCCGCGAGCATCGAGATGGCGACGGGCCCGGGCTAGGGCCGGAATCGTCGGGACCGAGATGTGGTCGCGAAACACGACCGGGGCGGCACCGGTGCCGCCGCCGCGACCATCGAGAATGATGTAGTCGACGCCGACCCGAAGGGCCGCGTCGATGTCGTCTTCGATGTGTTGAGCGGAGAGCTTCACGCCGATCGGCACGCCGCCGCTGACTTCACGAACCTCGTCGGCCAGACGGCGAAAGTCGTCCTCATTGTTGAGGTCGGTGAAAGTTGACGGCGAGATCGCATCATGGCCGGGCTCGAGCCCGCGGACTTCGGCAATCTTGCCCTTCACCTTGATGCCGGGGAGATGACCGCCCGTGCCGGTCTTGGCCCCCTGGCCGAGCTTGAAGTGGAACGCCTGGACATCGGCGACCTTGTCGATCGACCACCCAAACTTTCCGCTGGCCAACTCGTAGAAGTAGCGCGAGTTTTCGGCGTGTTCCTCGGGCAACATGCCGCCCTCGCCGGAACAGATACCGGTGCCCGCAAGTTCCGCGCCCTTCGACAACGCAACCTTCGCTTCTTCGCTCAATGCGCCATACGACATGTCGCTGACGAACAGCGGGATCTCAAGCCGGAGCGGTTTGTCGGCATTCGGACCGATGACCACCTCGGTAGCCACAGCGACCTCGTCGAGCTGCGGTTTCCGAGCAAGCTGGGCGGTGACGAACTGGATGTTGTCCCACTTCGGAAGTTCCTCCCGAGACACACCCATCGAGGTGACCGGGCCATGGTGGCCGAGATACTCGAGACCCTCATTGGCCAGCCGCCGGATCAGGCCGACGTGGGGCTCGGCGGGGTCACCGTGCGGGTCCTGAAATTCGCCCTGATAGGAGTCGCGATCGTAGGGCTGCGGGTGCTCCTTGATCCACGAGAGGATCTCTTCGCCGTCGACCATGAGCGAATCGTCGTCGATCCACGACGAGAACTTCGCGAGACGTTCGGCGTTGTCGTAGCTCGATACACCTGTGTGAAAGACGTAGTCCCAACCGTGCAGACCACAGATCAGATTGTCGTCCTCCACGTGGCCGTCGGCCATAAGGGCGCCACGGTGTAAACAGCGCCCGTAGAGCACCGAATGGTTGTCATCGAAACGCACAATCACGAGGTCGACCCCGTCGACGAGCACACCCACCGGTGACCGGTCGGGCACCTCACTCCAGTTCGCGATCTTCACTGCTTGCATCGTCGCCTCCAAGGCCTCGCGTTGTGTCATACCCTGCCGCATCGGCGAGTTCGACGTTGAGGGAACTTCCCGAGGCGTCGAATCGTTCCCAAACTCGGGAGGAATCACCTATGACCAACCGAGAACAGCCTGCTTGTCTGAACCACCCCGCTCATCTGGAGGGACCGACATGAGCACCGTCGATCTCGCCGTCATCGCTGGCTTCGTTGTCGCCTATGGGCTGCTCTCTCGCAAGGTCGAGCATTCGCCGCTCACCGGCCCGATGGTGTTCGTCGCGTTCGGACTGATTGTTGGGAGCGCGGGCTTCGACATTCTCGATCTCGACATCGAGTCGGCAGGCGTCGAGGTGCTCGCCGAGGCGACCCTCGGACTTCTGCTCTTCACCGACGCCACCCGCATCGATCTCACGCGACTCCGGAACGATGTTGCGCTCCCCGCCCGAATGCTGGTGCTCGGACTTCCCCTCGCCATCGCCATCGGCACTGGCTTAGGTGTAGTGCTATTCGATGTCCCTATCGCGGTGGCCGCGCTGATCGCCGCGATCCTCGCGCCCACCGATGCCGCGCTCGGCGAAGCAGTCGTCACTAGCGAGCAGGTGCCCGTTCGGGTGCGGCAGTCGCTCAACGTCGAAAGCGGCCTTAACGATGGCATCGCATTACCCGCGGTCGCGGTGTTTGTTGCCCTCGCCGCCGAGGACGAAGATTTTTCCACGGCGAGTAGCTGGATTCGATTCGCGGCCGAACAGGTGGGCTTCGGCCTCATCATGGGTCTCATTGTCGGATGTGTCGGTGCCCTGGCCGTTCGCGGGGCCAGCCGTCGAAGCTGGATGGAAGGTATCTATCGCCAGCTTTCGGTGCTCGGCGTCGCCGTCCTCGCGTTCACCCTGGCCGCGCACGTTGGCGGAAACGGCTTCATCGCCATGTTCGTTGGCGGCCTCGCCTTCGGCGCCATCGCCCGAATCGAATGTGCGAGCGTGGCCGAGTTCACCGACGACCTCGCTCACCTTCTCGCGATGATCAGCTTCATCGTGTTCGGCGCTCTCGTGGTTGGGCCATCACTCGACGCCCTGACATGGTCGATTGCGATCTATGCGATCGCCAGCCTGGTTGTCGTCCGCCCGCTGGCCATCGCCCTCTCCCTCATCGGATCCAAGGTACGGATGCCCACCGTGCTCTTCTTCGGATGGTTTGGCCCCCGCGGCCTCGCGTCGATCCTGTTCGGCATCGTGGCGCTCGAAGAAGCTCATGGCACCGACCTCGACATCGTTTTCGTGGTCATGTCGTGGACCGTGCTGCTCTCGATCGTCGCCCACGGTCTTTCGGCCGGACCTGCGGCAGACGCTTATGGCCGCTGGTGGAGCGACCGACGGGAAGACCCGATGCAGGAAACAATGGTCGAAGCGGAAACCACCGAACTCACCCGCCGTCGCGGGCACCGTTCATGAACGAGAAGCCCATTAGCGAGAAGGTCGACGTCGTCATTGTCGGGGCCGGCATCCTCGGGCTCACCACGGCTCGAGCGCTCCTGTCGCGCAACCCGGCGCAACGGATCTTGGTGCTCGAAAAGGAATCCCGTCCGGCCCATCACCAGACGGGGCGCAACTCCGGGGTGATCCACTCCGGGATCTACTACAAACCCGATTCGGGTAAGTCCGCCATGGTCAAGGCCGGACGCAATGACCTCATGGCGTTTCTCGACCAACACGGCATCACCTACGACATGTGCGGCAAGGTCGTTGTGGCGGTCGACGAAGATGAACTGCCGCGCCTCGACGCCCTCGAGATCCGGGCCGCCGAGAACAATGTCGCAACCGAACGGCTCGACCGAGTCGGGCTCCGCGAACGTGAACCCCACATCGAGGGCGTAGCCGCCCTCCGCGTGCCAAGCGCCGGCATCGTCGACTACGGCCTCGTCTGTCTCGCTCTGGTCGAAGAGCTGACCGCGGCGGGTGCAGAAATCCGGCTGGGCACGCTCGTCACCGGCACCGAGGTGCGGTCCGAAGGGGTTCGGGTCTCCACCGAACATGGTGTGATCGAGGCCGGATCGATCATCAACTGCGGCGGCTTGCACTGCGATCGCGTTGCCACCGCGGCCGGCGCCGACACCGGCGGTATTCGGGTGATGCCGTTTCGCGGCGAATATTACGAGCTCGCGCCGACGGCCCGCTACCTCGTCAACGATCTTGTCTACCCGCTCCCCGATCCCGACTTCCCGTTCCTTGGGGTGCATCTCACCCGAATGATCGACGGCAGTATCCACGCGGGACCAAACGCCGTTCCTGCCCTGAAGCGCGAGGGTTATCGCTGGCGCGATATCTCGCCGCGAGACACCGCCGAGATCGCGTTCTCAAAACGCACCTGGGTGTTAGCCAGCAAATACTGGCGCAAGGAAGTGGGCGAAATCCATCGTTCGTTGAGTAAGCGGGCATTCCTCAAGGCCCTTCGCCGGCTGTGTCCCGAACTCGCCCGTGACGATCTCGAGCCCTCCGGCGCGGGCGTGCGAGCGCAGGCGATTGCCCCCGACGGCAGCCTCCTCGACGACTTCGCCTTCGCCGACAGTCCACGGGCCGTACACGTGATGAACGCGCCTTCGCCCGCGGCCACTGCTTCGTTCGCGATCGCGGAAACCGTCGCCGACCGCCATCAAACCCGAGCAGCCGCCGACCAGCGCTGATCTAGCCTCAACCGGCCTGCACAACATCTTCACATCGTCCCCGGGCCTCTCACACACGGCATTCCGTACGGTGTGGGCGTGGGGAAAATACTTGTTGTCGAAGATGAACCAGCGATCGCGGCTGCGGTGGCAACGCGATTGGAGTCCGAGGGGCACATCGTCGACGTTGTGCACGACGGCGCCGAAGCTGTCGAACGATTCGCCACGTTCGTCCCTGACTTAGTGGTCCTCGACCTTCTCCTGCCGAGCCTTGATGGTTTGGAGGTGTGCCGCCAGATCCAAGCGACCCGCCGCGTCCCTGTGGTGATGCTCACGGCGAGAGACGACGAAACCGACATGCTGGTCGGCTTCGCGGTCGGCGCCGATGACTACATCACGAAGCCATTCAGCCCGCGTGAACTCGCCGCCCGCGTCCACGCCGTTCTCCGACGCGTGGCCGACGAACCCGCCCGCACCACGCCTGATCATCAGCTGGGCGCGGTTGAGATTTGGCGAGCGAGTCGGCGTATTCGCACTGAGGATCGCGAGGTACATCTCACCCCCACCGAGTTCGACCTGCTCGCGCAGCTCGCCAGCGCCGCCCCCACCGTGCTCACTCGCGAGCAGCTCCTCGTCGCGGTGTGGGGATATCGAGACGGCAGTGGAGCTCGCACCGTCGACAGCCATGTGCGGGCCATCCGACGAAAGCTGGGCGACGACGTGATCCGCACCGTGCACGGTATTGGCTACGGGATCGGCGATATCTGATGGCTCGGCTCCGACCCCTCGACGTGTTGCCGTCGATCAAGCTCAAACTCTCCGCCATCATCATTGGCGCGATCGGCATCGCGACCCTCGTCAGCACGATCGGCTTCCGACTCGGCTGGCCAGTGTGGATCCGTCCTGTGATCTCCGGCGTGATCGGGGTTGGCATCATGTGGCTCTTCGCCAGCGGCATCGTCTCCCCCCTCCGGCAGATGGCCGCGGCCGCCACCCGCATGGCCCGGGGTGACTATGGCGCCTCGGTCACCGCGACCTCGGCCGATGAAGTGGGCGACCTCGCCCGCGCCTTCAACGCCATGGCGCTCCAGCTCGAGGAAGTCGACCGGGAGCGGCGCGACCTGATCGCGATGGTGAGCCACGAGCTCCGCACACCCATCACGGCGCTCCAGGCCAACCTGGAGAACATCGTTGATGGTGTGAGCGAAGCCGACGATGTGCTGCTCGCCACAATGTTGACCCAGACCGAGCGTCTCGGCCGACTGGTGGCCCAGCTCCTCGACCTCAGCCGCCTCGAGAGTGGCGCAACTCCACTCACCCTCGAGTCGATCGACCTCGCCTCGTTGGTCCGTGAAGCCTCACAAGAAACGGCACTTCATCGACCCGACCAACGTATCGAGATCGAGATCACACCACCGGACCTCACCGTCACCGCCGACCGGGAACGACTTCACCAGGTGCTCGCCAACCTGCTCGACAACGCCACCCGGTTCAGTCCCGCCGGTGAGCCTGTCCTCGTGCGGGCCGCCGTGCACGGCGACGACGTGCGGATCGAGGTCATCGATACGGGCCCCGGTATTCCCGAGGGTGACGCGGTGCGAATCTTCGAGCGTTACCAACGCGGCAGCCATGCGCGGTCGACGGAATCGGGCGGAACCGGCCTCGGACTTGCGATCGCCCAGTGGGTGGTCGAGCTGCATGCCGGCACGATCACGGCCGAACCGCACGACCCGCAGGGCTGTCGCATCGAAATCGATCTCCCTCGAAACGGACAATCGCGGCCACTAGGCAAACAATGACCTCGACGACCCCTCCTCCTCCGGCGGCGCCCGATTTCCCCCCATCAGCACCCTGGGTTCGTCCCGATCGTTGGCGATTCGCCCCGACCACCGGGCTCGTGGCTGCAGTGTTCGTCGGCGGCCTCGGGTTCGATATCGGAATTCGGCATCCCGTCGGTTTCATCAGCTTTCTTGTCGTCGCGGCGACTATCACCGCGGCACTGGTGGGCGGCTGGGTCCGTGGACCGCGGGCCCGGCGCCTCGCGACCTTGGCCCTCCTCCCGGCTGGCCTTCTTATGCTCCGCGATTCTTCGTGGCTTATTCCACTCAATTTGGTGGCGACCCTCACCCTTCTTCTGCTGGCCGCGGCAGTCCGCCCGGAACCACACGCGGTAAGTCGAGCCTTCGGTCGCCTCCTTCGTCCGGTCAGTGCGTTCGAGCCGATCTTCTTCTCGCTGGACCTGGTCGGCGCGAGCGCAGCCAACGCGGTTCGCGGCCGAGACGCTCTTGGTCGACGCCTCCTCCGGCTGGCGACCGGGCTCGCGCTCGCTCTTCCGGTCATCTTGATTCTCGCAGGACTCCTCGCCGCGGCGGACGCGGTGTTCCGATCATGGCTCGCGATTCCTCTGGACGTACCCGCGCTCGTCGAGCACGCACTCTTCGTGAGCGTGGGTGCCATGCTCATGTCCTTCTACGCCGCGCACGGCGCCTGGAAGAACACCGCGGCACCCAGTCGTACACCCGGTCTCGTTGGGCCAACCGAAGCGAGCATCGTCCTCGCGGGAGTGGTCGCCGTCTACGCCGCGTTCGTTGTCGCCCAAATCATCGCGATCGCCAGCGGTGCCGGCTATGTCGAACGCACCACCGGTCTGACCTACGCCGAATACGCCCGCCAGGGATTCTTCCAACTCGTCGCGGCCGCCGTGATCACACTGCTGGTGCTCGCCACACTCCACCGCTTCCGTCGCTCGGCTTCTCCGCGGATCGCCCGTCGGCTCGGTCGACTCGAACAAGCCACTGTCGCGCTCACGCTCGTCGTTGTTGCCGTGGCCATCCGCCGCCTCTTCCTCTACGAAGCGGAATTCGGGCTCACGATGCTTCGCTTCTCGACCATCATCTTTGCGGGGTTTATCGGCTTCGTGTTTGTCGTGACTGGCCTTTGGTTGTCGGATCGCCTCCACCGGAGTCCGGTCGCCGTTGTCTTGGCCGGCGCGTTGGTCCTCCTTGTCGCGGTGAACATCGCCAATCCCGAAGCGCTCGTCGCCCAGCGCAACATCGATCGCTTTGGCGGGACAGATGAACTTGACATCAACTATCTCGTCACGCAACTCGGCCCCGACGCCTACCCGACGATCGCTTCGGACCCGGCCGCCCGCGAAGTCTTCTGCCTCAGGGATCGGCCGGTCGACGACCGACTGCTGACGTTCAATCTCGGTCGGCAGCAAGCCGCCGATATCTGCGGGTCGTAGGGGTCGTTAGTTCTGTTGACCGCAGGCGACCGCGAAGGCCGTACGCCATCCGCGGGTGTCGAGGCCGATCGCCGACGCTGTTTTGATAGCGCGCACTTCGGCAGTCGGCGCGTCGTCGGTTTCGAGTGTCATCAAGCACACGGCTTCAGCCAACGCAACGATTGTCGGATGAATTCGATCGCCGCCGAGCGGGACGGCTTCATAGGCACGGTCGAGGGCGACCCGGGAGCCGGTCTCGTCGCCAGCACGCGCCGCGGCGCAGGCGGTGGCGCAACGGGCAATCACCTGATCGCCGTAGGTGGACCGCTGTGACTCTTCAACGATTTCGACATAACTGTCGACGTCCTTGTCGACCGCGGCCGAGATCAAAGCCAGAGCGGCCCAACCCCAAGACGAACCTTCGTCGGTGTTCTCGGGCATAACTGCGAACAATCGAGACGCGGCGTCAACATTGCCGAGCTGCAGTTGAATGAGCGCGGTGGCGACGGCGAGGTCAGATTCGCCCAGCCGGTCCGGATCGAATCCTCGGACCTCGCGGAAGACACGACGGCCAACACTCAGGTCGCCAACGGTGGCCGAAGCAGCGGCGAGGCTGGTCTCGAGGATCTGGTTGGTCGGCTGTTCAGGGGAAGAATCAAGCGCCTCGGTGAGCAGTCGGAGACCCTCGGCAATACGCCCCGAGCGAACCAAAGACCGGCCCTCGATCGCGATCGCCTGTGTCGGTCCAAGCGGATCAGAACCTTCGGGAAAGACCTTGTGAGCCTTTTGCGAACGACGGATTGCCTCATCGACTTTGCCGGTCCAGAGGGCAGCAGTGGCGAGGGCGACGTGCATCATCCCCTGGGCCCATCGATCGCCGCGATCCCGCGCTTCCGCCAGAGTGCGCTTCGCCAATTCCTCGGCTTCGGCAAAACGGCCAGCGTGAATGCGGACATAGGCGAGCAATCCACGTGACCATGCGGTGCCGGACAGGTCACCCAGTGTCTCGAACGCCTCGACTGCTTGGAGCAAACGCCGTTCGGCTTCTCCCATTCGGCCGGACACATACGCGATCCATGCGAGGTTCTGCCGGGCCCAAGCCATGCCGCTGCGATCATCGGCCGCGGCGTACGCCTCATACGCTTCGGTGATCGAGGCCTCGGCCAGTTCGTGTTCACCCTGGAATAGCCGCACCAAGCCCACCCGCCGCTGAGCATCGGCTTCACGAATCGGATCATTGAGCGCCCGCGCCGCGACAAGCGCTTCCTC
This sequence comes from Candidatus Aldehydirespiratoraceae bacterium, assembly GCA_047639555.1. Classification (GTDB taxonomy): domain Bacteria; phylum Actinomycetota; class Acidimicrobiia; order Acidimicrobiales; family Aldehydirespiratoraceae; genus JAJRXC01. Next base: position 15,437 of record JBLIOE010000042.1, on the reverse strand, counting down.
TGCGATCGAGAGCGCAACTTCCTGTTCGCCCGACCATTGTTCGATCTCGCTTCGAAGAAGCGCCTCGCGCAACGCCAACTCCGGGGTGGAATGGGTGATGAGTAGTTGTTGAGCCGCGACGACGTCGCGCCGGGCCGCGGTCGTGTCGATTCGAGAGATTGCCGTTTGTGCCCGGTCGAGCAGAACCGTTGCTTTCCGCTCGTCTTGGTCATCCATCAGCTCAAGCGCGTCTCCGAGCAGATGGTCAGTCCGCTCGGTCGCGTTGGCCCCTGAGGTCTCCGCGGCTGCCGCCAGAGTCCAGCTGATGGCTTTCTCGTGCACGTCGTCGGACATACCTTCGACGCCGCCGAGTTCGGCCGCCATCGCCGCGGCGCGGCGATAGTGATACGCGATCAGTTCACTCGTACCCACGTGTTCGTTGGCTTCGATCCAGGTGGCAATCCCGGCGTGACGCCACGCCCGGTCCGTCTTGGTGAGCCGGCTGTAGACAACATCGCGGACGAGGTTGGAACGAAACGACCACATCCGCCCGATCACGTCGAGCAAGTCGATTCGCTCGAGCGAACGCAGCGCATCGGTGATGTCGGACTCGTCGCGTTGGAATTCGGCCATCCGTTGTAAGGCGACCCACTCTCCTCGGAGGCCCAGCACCGAGGCATCTTCAATGAGATAACGCGAGGCATCATCGAGCGCGTCGAGTCGTGCGCTGATCACGCTGCGGACGTTGGCCGGAAGCGGTCCAACCTCACCGCCGGCGTGGTCGACCATGCGGGCCATCTCTTCAAGGAAGAGCGGATTACCACCCGACCGTTCGGCGAGTTGGGCCTGCACCTCCGCGGTGGCATCGGGAAGAAGCTCTCGAGCCAATAGCTCGGCCGCCGCGTTGTCGAGCGGCTCAAGAGAAAGCGTGACCCCGTTGAAACGGCCGGCAACCGGCGACCAGCGTTCGAACATTTCGGCTCGACCGGTGACCATGACGACCAGCCGACCACGACCAATCCGATCGAGAAGATCATCAAGGAGGCGGAGCACCGCCTCATCAGCCCAATCCAGGTCACTGATCCAGACGAGGACCGGCGAACGCATCGATAGGGCGTGGACGAGGGCGCGAGCCGCTCGAGTGCCCTCATCGGCCGCCCGCTCGGCATCGAGCCGGGAGAGTTCGGTGTCGTAGCCGAGCAGATGGCGGAGGCCCTCAGTAGTCCGCATGACGTTGGCCTCATCGGCCGCCGGGCCAAAGGCGTTGGCGACACCCTCTGCTACAAGCCGAGTGACTTCATCGGGCGACGAATCTGCGTCCACGCCGAGCGCGTTGCGGATTGCCTCGGCGACGGGCCACCACACGTTGGCCTCGCCGTAGGGCAGGCAGCGGCCATGGAGCACAAGAGCGCCATGATCGCGGCGAGCAGTCGAGGCGAGCTCGGCCGCGAGGCGGGTCTTGCCGACACCGCTCTCACCGGCGACCACTACCAGCTGGGCCCGACTCCGCCGATAGGCCGCCGACACCGCGGCGCGAAGCATGGCGAGCTCCGGATCTCGGCCCAGGAGCGGCAGCGTTGGGGCCGCACGGCGCTCACCGGGGTGCCCGACGGGCTCAATGGCTTGGTAGGCGGTAACTGGTTCTTCTCGACCCCGGGCGTGGAGCTGACCGAGGCTTCGATAGTGAATGACTTCTGCGGTGGCGTCGTACGTGGCAGCACCGACGAGCACCGCGCCGGGATCGGCGGCGGTCTGCAGCCGAGAGGCGGTGTTCACGACATCTCCCATCGCGGTGTAGTCGTCGCCCGCGGAAATAGCGCCGACGAGCACCTCGCCGGTGTTCACACCGATACGGACTCGGATGCCCACGCCGGTATCGGCGTCGAACCGCTGCACCGTTTCCTGCATCCGCAAAGCCGCCCGGACGCTACGTTCAGCGTCGTCTTCGTGGGCGATCGGCGCGCCGAAGAGCGCCACGATTGCGTCGCCGACCACCTTGTCGACGCGACCACCAAAGGCCGTGATGTCGTCGGCCAGGAGCGCAAAGCAGCGGTCGACGAGAATCTTCACTTGTTCGGGGTCGCGTGCCTCGGAGAGACCGGTGAAGCCAACAATGTCCGCGAAGAGAACGGTGACAACACGACGTTCATCGAATCGTCGAGCCATCTCGTGGCCACAATTACTACAGAAACTGGCGTCGTCATCGACGTCGGTTTGGCAGCTCACGCACTCCATCGCCAACAGCGTACGTGGGATCATCCCTGCGGATGACCCTTGTTCGTCGTGATGGATGATGAATCGCCGTACGCGAAGTCCGTACGGTGGTGAGATGGACGTGATTCGTCAGCCGATGCAATGGGTGCAGGACCATCCGCGCGCCGCTGACTGGCTCCTCGCGGCCCTCGCCCTAGCAATCGCCTTACCTCTCGCCGCGAACAGCGAAATCGTCGGCAACCAGCGGGCGATTGGCGGGCTCGGCTGGACGCTACTGGTGGCGATGAACCTGCCGCTGGCCTGGCGCCGCACCGCCCCCATCGCTGCGGTCTGGGCCACGGTGCTCCTCACCGCGCCCTACTGGGTCATCGACTTTCCCGACGACGCCGCTGGCCCAAACCTGCTGATCCTCGTCTACAGCCTCGCCGCCCACGGCGCCCGACCGCGAGCGATCCGCCACTTCTTGCTCGCGGTGGGTTTGCTCACCAGCGTGCTTGCCGCGGGCGTCATCTCTACCGAAGACGATCTCCCGTGGGTCGCGGTACCCGCCAACCTCGTGATCTTCGGCACCGCCTGGATCCTCGGCGACAATCTCCGCACTCGTCGCCAATACCTGGCCGAACTCGAAGAGAAGGCCAGTCGCACCGAAGAACAACAGATCGCCGAGTCTCGACGCGCCGTGGCCGAGGAGCGCACCCGTATCGCTCGGGAGCTGCATGACGTTGTTGCCCACTCGATGAGCGTCATGGTGGTGCAGGCCGGGGCCGCCCGATCCGTGCTCGCCCGTAACCCGCAGCAAGCAACCAGCGCGCTGGAAGCCATCGAGACCACCGGCCGAGAGTCGCTCGATGAGATGCGACGCGTGCTCGGTGTCCTGCGCGGAGACGACGAGTCGGCCGCGCTGGCACCCGCACCGGGCCTCGGCGACTTCAGCCGACTCCTCCAATCTTGCGAAGACGCGGGCCTGCCCGTCGAGCTCGAGGTGGAGGGCGACGCTCGTCGTCTGGCCCCGGGACTCGAAATGAACGCGTACCGGATCGTGCAGGAATCGCTCACGAACTCGCTCAAACACGCAGGCCCAGCCGCCGCCACGGTTCGGCTTCGTTATCTCGACGCCGCCCTCGAAGTGTCGGTCACCGACGACGGCCGAGGCGCGGCCGCGGATGCGTACCTCGCCGGAAGCGGACAGGGAATCATCGGTATGCGCGAACGAGTCGAGGTTTACGGCGGCTCCCTCACTGTGGGTCCCCGCCCGGGCGGCGGCTACTCCGTGGTCGCCCGCTTCCCTCTGGGGACAAGCTGATGACCGACCGTTTGCGGGTCGTTGTGGTCGACGATCAGGCGCTCATGCGCACCGGCTTCCGCATGATTCTCGAATCCGCCGACATCGACGTCGTCGGCGAGGCCGAAAACGGCCGCAACGCCGTCGACCTCGTGGCCGCCGCGAAACCCGACGTGGTCCTTATGGACATTCGGATGCCCGAAATCGACGGAGTCGAGGCCACCCGCCGGATCACCGATTCCGGAACCGACGCGCGAGTGCTGATCCTCACCACCTTTGACCTTGACGAATACGTCTACTCGGCGCTGCGGGCTGGCGCGGCGGGTTTTCTCCTCAAGGACACCCCACCCGAGAAGTTGATCGAAGCTGTTCATATCATCGCGGCCGGCGACTCGCTGCTTGCACCATCGGTTACGCGCCGACTCGTCGAAGAATTTGCTGCCGGAAGTCCGGCATCCACGCCGCCACCTGGGCTCGACGACCTCACCGACCGCGAAACCGAAGTGCTCCAGGAAATGGCCCGAGGCCGGTCCAACGCGGAGATCGCCGAAGCGTTGTTCGTCGGAGAAACCACGGTGAAGACTCACGTCGGCCGAGTCCTGATGAAGCTCGGCATACGCGACCGGGTCCAGGCGGTTGTGGTCGCCTACGAGAGCGGCCTAGTTCGCCCCGGTCAGGGTTCACCCTGAGTCACCCGGAGGTCGGTGTCCTCCTTCCGGAGGAGACTTGAGCACCCCAGGTCCGCCTCAACGACGACCAGCAATCGCCCATACGCCCGATGTGAGGGAGGGGGCGAATTCCTACGGTGGCCTCATGAAGGTTCTCGATCCCCCAATCACATCCGTTCAGACATCCACGGCTCGCCCCGCAAACTTCGCGGCGAGCGCAGTGGGTGTCTCCAAGACCTATGGCAAGGGCGACACCGTCGTCCGGGCCCTCGACAAGGTCGATGTCGACTTCGTGAATGGTCACTTTACGGCGATCATGGGCCCATCCGGCTCCGGCAAATCGACGCTGATGCACTGCCTCGCCGGGCTCGACACGGTGAGCGCCGGCGAGATCTACATCGGCGATACCGACCTCTCTACGCTCCCCGAGAAAGCGCTCACTCTCCTGCGCCGCGATCAGGTTGGTTTCGTCTTTCAGGCCTTCAACCTCGTTCCGACACTCTCGGCCCTGGAGAACATCACGCTCCCGATGGACCTCGCCGGGGTGACACCCGATCAGGACTGGCTCGATCAAGTCATCGAAACAGTCGGTCTCTCCAATCGCACCAGCCATCGCCCCAACGAGCTCTCGGGCGGCCAGCAGCAGCGCGTGGCCGTGAGTCGGGCCCTGGCGAGCCGGCCGAAGATCATCTTCGCGGATGAGCCCACCGGCAATCTCGACTCGACCACAGGTGGGGAAATCCTCGACTTCATGCGGCGCGCCGTGCGGGAGATGGGTCAGACCATCGTGATGGTCACCCATGACCCGGTTGCCGCGTCCTACGCCGACCGGGTGATCTTCCTCGCCGACGGCAAGCTCGTCGACGAACTCCACGCGCCAACACCCGAGACGGTCCTCGACCGCATGAAGACCCTCGGAAACTGATCATGCTGCGTCTCACTCTTCGAAATCTCGCGGCCAACAAGGCCCGCTTCGCAATGACCACATTTGCCGTTGTGCTGGGCGTCGGCTTCGTCGTATCCAGCTTTGTGATGAGCGACGGGCTGCGGTCCACCTTCCGCGGCCTGTCGGAAGACATCAGCGCCGGCACTGACCTCCTCGTCCGTCCCGCCACCGAATTCGGCGACCCGATCCCGCTCGATGATTCGCTGATCAAACAGGTGATCGAGGTCGAGGGCGTCCAGAACGCGATCGGCTATATCGAGTCTGACCAAAACGCCCTCCAGCCGATCAAGGCCGACGGCAGCACGATCACGACATCGGGCCCGCCCCAGATCACGTTCGCGTGGACCGACGACACCGAGATCGGCTCGTTCACGATCGTCGAGGGCACCGCACCCGATGAACCGAACGAATTCTCGATGGACTACACCGCCGCGGCGAAACACGGTTTCGTCGTGGGTGACAGCTACGACGTTGTCACGCCCGCAGGCGTGTGGGAAGGCGTCGAGTTCGTCGCAACCACAAGCTTCGGCACCGACAACACCACGATCGGCGCCACTCTGATGCACGTCTCGCTCGGAGAGGCGCAACGCCTGTTCGGCTACGACGGGGCTATCCAACAGATCCCCTTGAGCCTTGAACCCGGCGCCGACATCGCCGCGGTCAGCGCCTCGCTCTACGACCTTGTGGGCGACACCTCCGTCGAGGTTGTCGATCAAGCCACGGTGACGGGCGAACAGCAGGCCGAGTTCGACGAGGGCATCACCATCATTGGCAACGTCTTGCTGGGGTTCGCGATCGTTTCGCTCTTCGTCTCCATCTTCATCATCTACAACACGTTCTCCATCGTCCTCGGCCAGCGCATTCGAGAGATGGGTCTGCTGCGAGCAATCGGCGCCGACGCCGCCCAGCTGCGTCGCTCGGTGATCGCCGAAGCCGCCATGGTCGGGCTCATCGCCAGCGCGATCGGTCTGTTTGTCGGCGTCGGCATTGCGCGCCTCCTCACCTGGATCTTTGAGACGGTCGGCGCCGACCTGCCCGCCTACCCGACGATCCTGGCCGGACGCACCATCGTGCTTGCCATGCTCCTCGGCGTTGGTGTCACCGTTGTCTCGGCCATCGGTCCCGCTCGGGCCGCATCGACGGTCTCGCCGATCGAGGCGTTGCGCGACGGAGCGGTCGTCACCCGCGACGACAGTCGTCGCCGACTCATGGTCGGAGGTGGAACGCTCCTTGCGGGCCTCGGTCTCGGTGCCTTTGGCCTGTTCGGACCGTCCTTGTCGACGATCGGGCTTGTCCTCACACTGGGCATCGCCGCGGCCGCAGTCTTCTTTGGACTGACGCTGGCGAGCCCCGCGGTGGCTCGTCCGATCACGTCGATCCTGGGCTGGCCGTTGCAGAAGGTTATGGGCCCGGCCGGCGGACTCGCCCGTGGCAATGCCAGCCGCAACCCACGCCGCACCGCGACGACCGCCGCCGCGCTCATGATCGGGCTCTCCTTGGTCACGATGGGTTACGTCGTTGGTGAATCCATCAAGGCGAGCCTCGGTCAGCTGATCGAACAGTCGGTCACCGCCGACTATGTGATTACGCCGGAGAACGAAGACGGCGCCGGCGTGAGTAGCAATCTGGCTCGCGATCTCGAGGCCACTGGCGAATTCTCGGCCGTGAGCGGCATGCGCTACGACGATGCCCGCCTCAACGGCGACGTCCGCGAAGTGATGAGCATCGACCTCGGTGCCATCGATAAACTCTTCGACATCGATCTCCAGCAGGGCAGCATTCCGGCCGGCGACGCCACCAACGTGATCTTGGTGCATGACGATCTCGCCACGGAACTTGCGGCGACTGTCGGCGACACGATTCCGATCGAGTTCGCCAGCGGCTTCGCTGCCGAGCTGGAAATCGCGGGCATTTATGCCGACGCCACCATCTTCGAAGACCCGATCGTCCCCCATCAGGTCTTCGACGATGCGGGCGCCAGCGAAGCGCACGAATGGCTCGCCGCCGCCCTTCCCGACGGTGTGTCGGCCGTTGATGTCGCTCCGATCGTCGCCCAGCTCCAAGCCGCCTACCCCCAGATCAGTATCGACACGGCTTCGGAGTTCCAGCAGACCTTCGAGTCGACGATCGACTCCATGCTTCTGATCGTTAACGCCCTGCTCGCGCTGGCCATCGTGATCGCCCTCATCGGGATCGCCAACACACTGGCGCTCTCGGTCCACGAGCGCACGCGGGAGCTCGGACTCCTGCGAGCCGTAGGCATGACACGCCGCCAAACCCGTCGAATGGTCCGCTGGGAAGCTGTCCTCGTCGCCCTCTTTGGCGCCGTACTGGGAGTCGCTGCTGGCACGGTGTTCGGCTGGGGTGTGGTCAAGGCGCTGCCCGCCGACACCTTCGGCGGCACCCTGGCGATACCGGTGCAGCAGATCGCACTGGTCGTGCTCGTCGCGGCCGCCGCAACCCTGGTTGCAGCATGGCTCCCAGCCCGACGGGCCGGAAAACTCAACGTGCTCGACGCGATCGGCCATTAGGTCCTCCGCCGGTCTCGTCAACAATCCCGTCTGCCTGCCTAGCCTTCAATACCTCACCCCCCCCCTTGGAGTGCATATGACGCAGGCGACGGTCACGACGGGTCCGGCGGCGAAAGCTGTTGGCGCGAGCAAGTTCTACGGCAACGGCGATACAGAAGTCCGCGCTCTCGACGACGTGGACGTCGAGTTCGAACGCGGCAAGTTCACCGCCATCATGGGCCCCTCCGGCTCCGGCAAATCCACGCTCATGCATTGCCAGGCCGGCCTCGACACCCTCACCGGCGGCCAAGTGTTCATTGGTGACACCGATCTCTCGGCTCTGAACGAAAAAGATCTCACGCTCCTGCGCCGCGACAAGGTCGGCTTCGTCTTTCAGGCGTTCAACCTCGTTCCGACGCTTTCCGCGTTGGAAAACATCACGCTGCCAATGGACCTCGCGGGTGTTGCGCCGGACCAGGCGTGGCTGGACGAGGTCATCAACACGGTCGGTCTCGCCGATCGCACCAGCCACCGCCCCAACGAACTCTCCGGCGGCCAGCAGCAACGAGTCGCGGTCAGCCGAGCGCTGGCGAGCCGGCCCGAGATCATCTTCGCCGACGAACCGACCGGCAACCTCGACTCAACCACCGGCAACGAAATCCTGGCGTTCATGAAGCAGGCCGTCGACACGCTCGGCCAGACCATCGTGATGGTCACCCATGATCCGGGAGCGGCTGCCTATGCCGATCGAGTGATCTTCCTCGCCGACGGAAAGATCGTCGATGAACTCCTCGACCCGAATGCGGAGCAGGTCATCGACCACATGAAGCAGCTGCGCTGATGATTGCGAAGCTGATTTGGCGCAATATCACCGGGAAGCCGTTTCGTTTCCTCCTCACTTGCTCCGCGGTCACGGTCGGTGTGATGTTCACCGTTGGCGTGTTCGTTTTCACCGACGGACTCCGTTCCACGTTTGATGATCTCGCGGGCGACATCGAGGGCAACGTCGACTACTCCGTTCGAACCCAGCTCGACTTCGGCGACCGCGACCTCAGCGCGGGCCTCATCGACCCCGACTTCGACAACGTTCTGCAGGCCGTGCCCGGCATCGCCGCGACACAACCGGTCATTCAGAATCCGTTTTGCTGCGCGCCAACCGATGGCAACGGCGACCTCCAAACCGCAGCCACCGGGCCCAACCTCGGACTCAACTGGGAAGATAAGCGACTCGACTCTCGCTATTTCCTCATCGAAGGATCCGAACCAACCGAACCCGATCAATTCGTACTCGACCAGGACACGTTCGAGAACGGCGAATTCGAACTCGGCGGGACCTACTCAATCTCCATGCCGACTGGCCCAAACGACTACGAACTCGTTGGCACATTCTTCTTGGGCGCCCCCGATCGCAACGCGCTGGTGGGCGCGATTGCCGTCGCGTTCGAAACATCGACTGCGCTGAGCGACGTGTACCTCGGTTTCGGCTACTACCGCATTGACTTCGAACTCGAAGATGGCGCCGACGAGGCCTCGGTTCTGGCCGCGGTCACCGCGATCCTTCCCGACAATGGCGAACTCGTCACGGGCGACGAAATCCTCGCCGAGCGCGAAGAGTCGTTCGGCAACGTGGTCAACAATTTCCGCGTCTTCCTTCTTGTCTTCGCCTTTATCGTGTTGCTGGTTTCAGCCTTCGTGATCTTCAACGTGTTCACGATCCTCATTGGCCAGCGCATTCGAGAGCTCGGACTTCTCCGGGCGATCGGTGCGAGCGGTCGCCAGATCACCTGGGCCCTCATCGGCGAGGCCGGACTCGTCGGCGTCGTGGCCATGGTCGCGGGTACCGGGCTCGGAATCGGGCTCGGATGGTCGCTCCGCTGGCTCCTCAGCATCCTCGACTTCGGTCCTGACAGCAACGAGTTGGTGCTCACACCCACCACCTTCATCTTCGGCGCTGTGGTGGGCATTGGCGTCACCATGGCCAGCGCGATCGCTCCTGCGCTTCGCGCCCGTCGGATCTCGCCGATGGCCGCCCTTCGCGAGGATGCACGCCTCACTCAGTACGTCCCGCCCCGCACGCTCGCCATCGGTATCCCATTCGTCGCTCTTGCGGCCCTTCTCATTGTTGTTGCGATCAGCTCCGACAACTGGCAGAACGTGATCGTCCTCGGGCCGATCGCGGCGATTGCCAACGCGTTTGGTTGGAAACGAATCAACGCCATCGCCGGCCAATACGCCACACTCGCACTCGGTCTGGTCCTCCTCGTCGCCACCCTCGTGCTCGATCTGGGGACCGGAGCGGTGCTCTCCCTGCTCGGTGTCGCCGCGGCCACTTTGTTCCTCGGCGTCAACGGTGTCAGCCCCCGTCTCGCGCAGCCCGTTGCCAGCTTTGTTGGTCGCTGGCCCCTCGCCATCCTGCTCGGCATCATGGGCGTGGTTGTCACCCTCCTGAGCCTCGCCGGATTCGTCGGCGTGTTATTCCTCGTCGGCGTTTCGGTGAAGGACCTCATCACTGACTTCGACGCTGCGGGCGTCGCGGCGTTGGTCGGCTGTATTGCCCTTTTCGGATTCGTCTATCTGGTCTTTCGGGTCGGTGTGCGCGCCGTCGATGCTTCCTTCATCATGGGATGGCGCTGGACACAGGTACTCGCGGGCATTGGCGTATTCGTCATCGGAGCGATCGGCGCCATCGCGGCCTTGACCGGCCTCGCGGCCATCGTTGCCGCCGACTGGGGCGCAACCGTGACTATCCCGATCGGCGCCGTCATCCTGGCGGCGGCCGTCTGGCTACGTCGGTTCCTCCCGAAGACCCTGAAGAGCAATGCTCGTATGGCCCGCGAGAACGCGGGTCGAAGCCCGCGTCGCACGGCATCGGCCGCGGCCGCGCTCATGATTGGCCTCGCGCTGGTGAGCACCGCCACCGTGGTGTCATCGTCGTTCAAGGCCACCTTTGCCGACATCCTTGAGAACTCCGTCACCGCCGACTGGTTCATCTCTTCCGCCGATAATGGCCCAAACCCAGCCTTCTCTAGCGAGCTCGCCAACCAGATCGAGCAGCTCCCTCAGGTCGACACGGCTATTCGGTTCCGTTTCCTCCTTGAGGCTTACGCGACTGACTTCGACGGCGAGGTACGCGACTCGTCCGCCACAAACATGCGGGAATCTCTCGGCCATCTTGATCCCGACTTTGTCGAACTCAACGAGGATGCGATTGCCCGCGACTCGATCTGGGTGCACGAAGACTTCGCGAACGACAATGAGTTCACCCTCGGCTCAACCTTTGTGATCCGTTTCCCTGATCAGACGAGCGAAGCGGTTCGCATCGACGGCATCTATTCAGACTCGAGCATCTACGGAAACCGCGTGGTCAACCTCGAGCTCTGGGCCGATCACTATCCGGCGGGTCAAGATCAGTTCGTCTCGGTGACGGTGAACGACGGCGTCGCTCAGGAAGATGCCCGAGCCGCTCTCTCCGCCGTGACCGACGCCTACCCACAGATCAACCTCGACACTCGAGACGAGTTCCAGGACCGCCGGTCGGCCCAAATTGATCAGTTCCTCACTGTCATCAGCGTTCTCTTGCTTGTGGCGATCATCATTGCGCTGCTCGGCATCGCCATCACACTGGCCCTTTCCGTCCTCGAACGAACCCGAGAGCTCGGCCTCGTTCGGGCCGTCGGAATGACCTCCCAGCAGATGATGAGGATGGTGCTCTTTGAGGGCGCGATCATCGCCCTCTTCGGCGGCGTGCTCGGGGTGGCGCTGGGGTCGGTCTTCGGCGCGGCCGCGGTGGCTGTCATCCCCGACGACTTCATCCGCACCCTCGATATCCCCGTCCTCGACATGCTCCAGTACCTCGCTATTGCTTCGGTGGCCGGCATTGGTGCGGCGATCATTCCGGCCCGTCGAGCCGCTCGGCTCAACGTGCTCGACGCAATCTCGCAGGGCTAGGCCAGACAGCACATCGCCCCCTCAGGTCTCAGCAATTCCTGCCGACAAGACACCCAATGGGTGATTCGGGCAAAGGGCGGGAAGCCATGGATGACGAACGAGTGGCGGTCGTGGTCGCGGGCGATCCCGCGATTGCCAACTCTCTGCGCACACCGCAGAGTGATGAGATCAACGTTGTCGCGCACGTCCCCACCGGCAAAGAGGCCGTCGCCCGGGTATTGACCGATCTTCCCGACGTTCTCCTCCTCGATATCCGGATTGCCGAGTCCGACGCGCGGGCGGTCTGTCGCCGGATCCGGCAGTGGGCGCCCGCCACCAAGATTGTCGCAGTTACCAGTCTCGACGACGAGAACGCCTACACAACCGTGGTCGCCGGCGCGATGGGCGCCGTCTTCCTCGCCGACGACGACGCGACAATGTCGCTCGTGATTCAACAGGTCGCTCGCGGCGAGGCCGTGCTGCTCCCCCGTATCGCCCTTCGCTTGCTCCATGATGTCGATGCGTGGGCTGAACGTTCGGCTGATCCCATTTATCCCCCGCCCACACTCACGGCTACCGAGCGCGAGGTCCTCCGTCGACTCGGCGAGGGGGTCGACAGCGAAGCGATCGCCAGGTCTCACGGGGTCACTTCACATCTCGTGAATCTCCACGCCGGGTTCGCGGTGACGAAGCTGCACCGGTATGTACACGGCGCTGAGCACATCGCCGCAGAGTCGTACCGGTCCCAGAACTAGTCGACGCCTAAAACCGAAGCGACATCTTCGGCCACCCGGTCGACGGCCCGTCGAGCTTCTTTGCTTACTCCGCCAAACACGGTGAACGAGTGTGTCAACGATGTCTCGACGCGATGGATTGTCTCCACTCCGGCCGTGGCGAGCGCTTCGGCGTAGCGGTTTCCTTCGTCACGGAGTGGGTCGAAGCCGGCGGTAATTACCACCGCGGGAGCAAGGCCCCAGAGTTCGGTGGACAGCCCGGGACTGGCCCGGACATCGCTGCCAGCCGCCGGGTCGGGCAACGCGTGGTGCGCAAAGAACCCGAGAGTGGCGGCCGAGAGCGGAAACGTTTCCGCACAGCTGTCGCGGCTCCCGCCCGTGGCGGTGAAGTCGACCCCCGGGTACAGCAGCACCTGAGCTACTGGTTGCGGGGTGCCACGAAGTCGAGCCTGTTGGCAGACAACGGCTGACAGGGTGCCACCGGCGGAAGTGCCGGCCACGGCGACTCGAGCCGGGTCGACGCCCAGACCATCGGCGTTGTCGATCACCCATTGGTGGGCGGCGATGCCATCGTCGATGAACGCCGGGAATCCGTGTTCCGGTGCGAGCCGATAATCGACCGACACAACGACCGCGCCGCATCGTTCGGCGAGCGTGGTGCACAACGCGTGGTCGGAGTCGAGACCGCCGATCACGAAGCCGCCCTGGTGATACCAGACGATGCCGGGCGCGGCGCCAGAGGTGGCGGTTGGGTGATAGATCCGCACTGGCAACTTGCCGGCGGGGCCAGGGATCGTGCGGTCGTGAGTCGAGACCGACGACACCGGCGCGTGGCCGGTAATGGCCACCATGTCGTCGAAGCCTTCGCGGACCCCTTCGACCGTCGGTTCCGCCTTGGCACTCTGTTTCGCCGCCGCGGCGGCAAACACCTGCATCTGCAGGTCGAGTGTGTAGCCGTCGATTGAGAGGGGCTCGCCTGCGATCCGGCGGAGCGCCCGTTTAGGGAGACGGCTGGCGGTGCGCGCGGCAGCGCGAGCGAGGGCGATTTTTACCATGATCAACTACTCGTCTCGAAGGACAGCGACATCGTGTGGGTGGCTCTCCCGCAAGCCCGCTCCGGTGATTCGTACGAGCCGGGTGCGGTGACGAAGATCGTCGAGGTCGGCGGCTCCGGCGTAGCCCATGCCGGACCGGAGGCCGCCCATTGTCTGGGCCACGAGTTCCGACATCGGACCGGCGTAGCGCACGCGAGCTTCGACTCCTTCGGCCACGTGTTTTCCGGCGGTCGGGGTGGTGCCGTATCGATCGCTGGCCCGGCCCCGCATCGCGCCGGCCGACCCCATACCGCGATAGGTCTTCCACATCGCGCCGTCGACGAGCTCGAGATCGCCGGGCGCCTCGTCGACCCCCGCGAGCAGATTGCCGAGCATCACACAGTCAGCCCCGGCGACGAACGCCTTGACGATGTCACCCGAGGTGACCACGCCACCGTCGGCGATAACCGGCACGCCGGCATCGCGAGCCGCCTTGGCACATTCGTAGATCGCACTCATCTGCGGCATACCGGCCCCGGCGACGATGCGGGTGGTGCAGATGCTCCCTGCTCCCACACCAATCTTGATGACATCGGCGCCCGCTTCGACGAGCGTCTCCACGCCCTCTCGCGTGACAACGTTGCCACCAACGACGGGAAGATCAGGCCAGCCCTTCTTGATCGTGCGCACGGCGTCGACCACCCCTTGGGTGTGGCCGTGAGCGGTGTCGATCACGATCATGTCGACGCCAGCCGCTTCGAGTACCTCGGTGCGCTCGGCGGTGTCGGTGACACCAACCGCAGCTGCGACCCGCAACCGGCCGTCGGCATCGAGCGTGGAATCAGGATTCTCGATGCGCTTGGTGATGTCCTTCACCGTGATCAAGCCAGCAAGGCGTCCCTCTTCATCAACGAGGGGAAGCTTCTCGATGCGATGTTTGTGCAGAATCGCGACCGCGGCGTCGAGCTCAGTGCCCACGGGCGCGGTCACCAACGGCGCTTTCGTCATGAATTCGGTGACCGGCTTGGAGTACTCGTCTGCCGTACAGAAACGCACGTCGCGATTGGTGAGAATACCGACCAACTCACCGTTGGGATGACAGATCGGGACACCGCTGATTTTGTGGCGGGCCATCAATTTCTCGGCGTCATCGAGCGTTGCGCTGGGCGGCAAGCTGATCGGCGACGAGATCATTCCGGCTTGGGCCCGCTTTACGCGGTCGACCTCATCGGCCTGCTCCGAGATTGACAGGTTGCGATGGAGCACGCCGATTCCACCAGCGCGGGCGATGGCGATCGCCAGAGGCGCCTCGGTGACCGTGTCCATGGCGGCGGACATGAGTGGGACTCGCAGTTCGATGCCGGCGAGTGATGTCGTGGTGTTGACCTCAGAAGGCAGCACCTCGCTCCACCCGGGCACTACGAGCAAGTCGTCGAAGGTGAGCGCCTCAGCGCCGGCGAAGATCTCGTCGTTCATCCACCAACGATAGACGGTCGGATCACTTCAGACCCGGCCTCCGCCGCCGATTGTGTATGTATGAGTTGGAGATCGTGGATCGTGGCGTTATTGCTTGCCGCGTCCTGCGCCGCCCCAGAACCACCCGAAGCCTGGTCGGTCGAACGCGTCACTCCGCTCGAAGACGGCGCACCCGACGAGACCGTCTGCAATGACATTCGCGTCTTTGCGCTGGGCGAAACGATTGCCGACCTCGATGCGACGCTGACTGAACTCGCCCGTATCAGCGCTCTGACCGGAGCAACGGCGGCCCTCCCGTTGCTCGAGGACATCGTGGAGAGCCGCCTCGACCCCACGGCGCCCATCGATCAGCAGGCGGTAGCCACCCATGATCTCCTCGTCTTGGCGAGTCGCACGATCGATGACGCGTCGTCGGACTCTTGCGGGATTCCGGCCTTCAGCGCGATGTACGCCGCGTCGGGCTTCCCCAGCTGCTACTTCGAAGTCGACATTCCGGTCGCCGGCTACACCCTCCTCAACGAAGCGCCGTTGTGTGACCCGAACTCTGGCCCCGACTCTTTGCCGTGTTGGTCGAACGACGGAAACCATGTGGCCGTCGACTGTGTGACAGAGGAGCTCGTGCACGCCGACGGCAAACGCTGGGTGCCGGCTGGCGAACCACGCGAGA
>JBLIOE010000041.1:0-38207 GCA_047639555.1 Candidatus Aldehydirespiratoraceae bacterium | reverse complement strand
CCACGCGGTGGCCCGTGTCGGCCCTGGGGACAATCCAAAGCGGGCACAGGAGCGACAGGTCCTCAAGATCTGCGACGTGAAAATGAGCTACTCAATCCGGATGCCAGAGATCGTCCGGCGCTATCCGTTGATCATCCTTGCTCAGAGGCGAAAGTAGGGATGCCGGAGCCTTGCGGGCAGTCACTTGCGGCGAGCACGCTCCATGAACTGATCGACTGAGTCCAAGACTTCGGAGACAAGCCATATCCGGTTTCGTCTTGCCGGTGAATTCTGACGAAGAATCCCCAGTTCAGCGAGTCGATCGATGGCGTTTTGAGCCGCAACGGTGGATACGCCAAGGTCAGCTGCGACAGAAGGCGCGGTGATTGCAGGGCGGCCGATGCAATATTCGAGCAGCGGCCAGACTGTGGAGTCTGCTCGGGCCGACACGGTTTCGTTCCAGGAGTCGCGTACGGCGGCGAGGTCCGCAGCGAGTCGGCTGCGACGCAATCGGAGAGCAGCCCTCAGACTGGCGCGAACCACCTCCCTGGTGCGAGGTCCGGCAGGACCTGCCGTTGTGTCTCCACGCTTTCCTGCGGACCGGGAGGTGCGTTCGTACGGCGATGGTCGGGACCTGAACGGTTGGTAAGAAGCGTGACGGCTACCGTCGTTGGGATGCAGCAGCGGTTGAGGTTGACCTTCGTGTGGGCCCTGGGCGCCCTTCTGTTTGGCGTCGATGCCCCCGCCTACGAATCACCGAAAGCGCTCCTGGCCGACCTCGAGGCTGGTGGCCTGCCATGCGAGACCCCTACCGATTTCGATCCAACCGAGAACATCGCATCAGATGGCTTCAACTATGACAAGCCCGATGGCGTGATCTGCCAGACGGCCACCCATGTCCTGTATGTGGTCGTCTATGAAACGACAGCGGATCGGCACGAGGCGTTAGCGCACGGCGAGATCAACGCCAGTCTGTGTGCCATCAGGACCGGCGAGGGCACCGAGCCAGATGTCGGTGGTTGGTTCTCAGTTGTCGGAGCGAACTGGCGCGTAGCCATCCCAGACCGCGGTTCCGCAGTGGGAGAAATACCCGATCTAGTACCTGGATCTGCTTCTGAGCCCTTCACTTGCACTTTCATGCAATGACTGGCCGCCGTCGCGACGTATCGAACGTGCTGTCCCTGGGGAATCACAACGAACTAGGGAGGACCAGATGCGGCGAGCACTCAGCGAGTATCCAGATCTACTGACCGTGGAAGAGGCGGCCGACTATCTGCGGATCAGTCGAGCGCTCGGCTATCAGCTTGCTCGGCAGTATCGGATCACCGATGGAGCAACTGGGCTGCCGGTGGTCCAGCTCGGACGATGCTTGCGAGTGCCGAGGGACGAGCTCGCACAGCTTGTCCATGGTCTGCCGCCGAAGGCGTCCTACGTCGGGAGCAATCCGGCGTGACGAAGTTCGTCGATCGTCTGGTCGGGAACACCGAGCACATCAAGGTGCACGATCGAGTCCCCACCGGGACCATCGATCACGTCGATCACGCGAGCCAGGAACGGTTCTTCGGAATCGCCAGCCACGATGATCGAACCGGGTGACACCCGCCCGGGCTCAGCAGAGTCGCTAAGGAACGCCCACACGTAACCGGTCTCATCGACCTGGTTCACGTCGGCGGGGAGGGTCACGGCGACAGCGCTCTTGTTGCTCATGATTCTCTCCTCACATGGTAGGGGTTCGGTCGAATGTCGCCCAAGACTGAAATCAGCCGCTGAGCTTCTTCCTCAGTGTAGTTGGCCAACACGATGCTGTAATGGGGCGCCGAGAATGTAGGTAGCAGACCGAAGCCTGACTCGATCACGTCGTGTGCCAGCGTCGAGGCGTAGCTCCGGCGAGTTCGCAGACGAGCACCGGACAAAATGCTTTCGACATTCCACTCCGGCATCGTTGCCTCAGCCGAGACTGCGATCAAAGGATCACCGTGCAACGAATAGCGGCGGCGGGTCGCATCGGCGTTGCGTAGCAGTCCATCGACGGTGAGCGGCCAGCCACGGATCACGAGAGCTGCATCTGGGTCGAGCACCTCTGCCGGCCGCAAGTACGTTTCGATCGGTTCCAGGACGCTCACTCCTCCGCCTCGGCACCGAGCGTGCGCTCAGAGCCGCGGATGGCTGCGATGAGCCGCAAGACGAGAATTCCGCCAACGAACACCACGGAAACAAGCCCGACGATTCGGACAAGGCCAGGCGACCGTTGTCTGGTCGCGATTTCGTCTGGATACAAGATGAACACAACGCCGAGCGCCACGAAACCAAGTCCAACGACAGTTTGCCCAAACGATGTTGCGATCAACCGAGCGATTCCGGTCTGCTGCTTTGGCCCCGGCACGTGAGCGTCGATCTCTTCAACGACTGAGGAGCTCACGAGCCGGACTACCGCACCATCGCCGCCCCGAAACTCGATGACCTCAACGAAACCCCGAGGGTTCGTCCCGAGCCAATCCTCTGCGGCGACGGTTGCCGCGTCGACGTCGCTGTAGATCTTGTCAGGCAACCAGTTCGGAGCCCTGTTGTCATAGTCGTTCCCGCTGACAAATCCCGAAAGCACGAATCCCGTCGTCACCGCATCACCCCGCAAGGGCATGCGTTCATTGACTGTGACAGACGTTGGTTCGTCATCCCGCTTCCTCTCCGTCGAGAACTCCGGCAACGGTGTCGGCGATGCCTTGGTCGAGACCTTCGAGCGCATGGGCGTAGGTGCGCATGGTCGTCGTCGGGTCACTGTGGCCAAGACGGGCGGCAACCGAGCGCACGTTGTGGCCGCCAGCGATGGCGTGCGTGGCCGACCAGTGGCGCAGGTCGTGCAGCCGCCACTTCGGATCGATCTCGGCGAGCTTGCGGGTGCGCTTCCACCACCACCCGATCTTGTCGGGGCTCGGCGGAATCTCGTCCTCGCCGAACATCCACGGCGACGTTTCAGCTCGCTCCGAACGTGCCGCCTCGACCAACGCAAGCGTCTGCTCATCGAGGGCCAGGCCCCGCCGCTCCCCCGTCTTGGTCGGCGAGATCTGCAACCGCTCAGGGTCGCCAACCGGATGGGTGCGATCGATCGTCACGGCTTGGTCGATGATCAACCGGCCATCGACCACCCGATCCCATCGAAGGCCGGCGAGCTCGGAACGGCGCGCGCCCGACACCGCTGCCAACCGCAACGCCAGCGGCGCGAACGGGTGCACCTGTTCGGCCGTCACCAGCGCGAGGGCCACATCGTCGACCGACATCACACCTCTCGGTCTCTTCTTGCGGCGCTGAAGCTTCGCGTTCGCCACCGGGTTCGTCGGCAACAGCTCCCACCGAACGGCTTGGCTGAACGCGGCCCGCAGCAACGTGTGCAGGTTCCGGATCTGGGCTTCGCCCACGCCGTTCTTGTGCATGCGCAGGTGCCAGCGATCGACCTCGGACACCGAGACCCGACTCACGGGCTTGGCGGCAATCTGGTCGGACTTGATGCGTTCGCTTCGGCTGGCGTAGTCGCGACGAGACGACAGCGACCACGACGGGCCCTTGTGCTCGAGGTACTCGTTGAGCAGCTCGGCGACCGTCAGCTTTCCCGACCGAGGCGCAGGACGCGACGCCAGCTGCGCCGCGAGACGCTCGGCATCGCGCTTGCCGCCCCTGATCGATTTCGAGACCTGAACCGGCTTGCCCTCATCGTCGTAGCCGACGAAGACCCGCACCTCCCAGTATCCCGGCCGCTTCTCCCTCACCGATGCCATGTGCGGCACCGTATCAGCTGAAACTAGGGACAGCTAGGGACAAATCCGAACGGGAGGTGGAAGAGGAGGTGAACCGGGAGGTGAGGTGACCGACCTCCCGGTTCCCTTTATTTCCAGGGTTTTCTACTCGATGCGCAGTCCGGAGATCGCCCGGCTGATCACGAGCTGCTGGATCTGCTCGGTGCCTTCGAAGATGTCGTGGATCTTGGCATCACGGTGCCAGCGCTCGACCGGGTACTCACGGGTGTAGCCGTAGCCACCAAGGATCTGGATGGCTCGTTCGGTGACCCATACGGAGACACGGCCGGCCTTCATCTTGGCCATCGAGCCTTCGGCGTTCTTGAACTCGCCGTTCTTCCCGAGCCAAGCCGCACGGTGGATGAGGCCACGGGTGGCTTCGATCTCGGTGGCCATGTCGGCGAGCATGAACGCGATCGACTGGTTCATGATGATCGCTCGCCCGAACGCGTGACGTTCCTTGGCGTACTCGAGGGAGTACTCGTAGGCGGCGCGGGCGACGCCGATTGCCTGGGCGCCAACGGCGGGGCGGGTCGATTCGAAGGTCTGCATGGCGGCCTGGGAGTTGCTCTTTTCGCCACGACGAACCTTGGCGAGACGCTCGTCGAGCTTCTCCTTGCCACCGAGAAGGCAGCTGCCGGGAACGACGACGTCGACGAGCACAACTTCAGCGGTGTGCGACGCACGAATGCCGTGCTTCTTGTACTTCTGACCCTGCGACAGGCCCTTGGTGTTCGGCGGCACGATAAAGCTGGCATGCCCCTTCGTGCCGAGCTCCGGGTCGACCACGGCTACGACGACGTGGATGTCGGCGATGCCACCGTTGGTGATCCATGCCTTGGTGCCGTTGAGTGTCCACTCGTCTTTGGCCTCGTTGTAGACGGCGCGGAGGCGATAACCGCCAACGTCGGAACCAGCGTCGGGTTCAGAGGCGGCGAAGGCGCCGAGGGCGAGCTTCTCGGGAGTGCCGTAACACTGCGGCACCCACTCCATGACCTGTTCTTGGGTACCGGAAGCTGCGATACCCGCGGCGGCGAGTCCGGAGCCCATGATGGCCATGCCGATGCCGGCGTCGCCCCAGAAGAGTTCTTCGATCGCAACTGGCATGGTGAGGCCAGTCGGGTCGCCCAACATGCCTTCCGCCATGAACTCCCAGCTGTAGAGACCGATTTCGGCGGCCTGCTGAACGATGGGATACGGGAATTCTTCGCGCTCATCCCACTCTTCGGCGGCGGGACGCATGACGTCCACGGCGAATTCGTGGATCCAGCTCTTGAGCTGCAGTTGGTCCTCGTTGAGAGCCATAGAGAAATCGGCCATCGGGGCCTCCTCAAAACAATCGGTCTGATGACAGGGGATCCCGCCGGGTTCGGCGAGTTACTCATCAGTAACAGGCGAAGAGTACGAACAATCGAGGGATCTGGCAACCCTTGTGTCATTTGTTCGCCTCCGAGACCGTTTCTGGCAACCGGAGGCTCATCTCGCGCCGGAAACGTTCGATAGAAGAGGGAATGAAATCTCGCCGAAGAGACGAAACCCGATGGAGTGACCACACGGCCTTGGTTGCCGCGTCCGTCGCGCTCCCGGTCACCGCCGCGAGCGCGGCCACGACGATCGCCTTCGGAAGCCTCTCAACCCTCGGCGCCATGTTGTCAGTTGCCGTGCCGGGCGCCATCGCCGTGTTCGCCACCGCCATCGCCGTTCACTTCCAACTCATCAAGCGACATCGCGATCGCGAACGCGTCGGCAACCGCCGCCTGTCTGTGACAAAACGCGAACTGCACGACGAGAAACAGGAACGCGCCGTCCTCCGTGAGGTCGACCGCGCCCTTGACAACGCCGCGTCCGAGCAGACCGCCATCGAGGTTATTCGCGAGGCGTTCACCAAGCACCTCTCACTCCAGCCGATGGAACTCCACCTGGTCGACGCGATCGATCCCGTGCTTGAGCTCACCGTCGCAACCGGTGATCATCAGGCAAAGCCAAGCGTTCGTTCCTCACCGTGGGATTCACTTGCGGCCCGCACGAGCACCACCCTCGTCTACAACACCACCGAGCGACTCGACGTATGTCCCCATCTGAAGTCGCGACTTCATACCGCCATGTCGGGTATTGCCGTGCCGATCAATGTGAGCGGCAATCTCCTCGGTGTGCTCTACGGACTCGGTCCCGACGGGCAGCAGCCCGGCGCGGGCGACGTGAAGTTCCTCGAGGATCTCAGCCGGATTATTGGCAGCCGACTCGCTGTGCTCCGTGCAGCGAGCAACAACATCACCACGGCGAGCGAGGTCGACAAGCTCACCGGCCTCCCCGACCGGACGGCGATGCAAGACCGTCTCCTGCGAATGCTTCGCGATCGGCAGCCGTTCACCGTGGCCGTCGCCGACATCGACCACTTCGGGCAGCTCAATGAGACGCAAGGACGCGAAGTCGGCGATCGAGCCCTCCAGCTCCTGGCCCGCGTCGCCCGCAAGGCTGTTCGCCCCGGCGACATCATCGGTCGAATCGGCGGCGATGAATTCCTCTTCGTTCTTCCCCACACCAGCCCGGACGACGCCACCCGGGCGTTCGAACGTCTGCGAGAAGAGCTTGTTCTCGGTCAGGCCACGGTCGCCGAACATTCCTTCACGCTTTCGATCGGCGTCATTGGTTCCAGCTCGGGCGGCACCATCGAGGAAATCCTCAGCCGTGCGGCCGGCGCGCTCGACCACGCCAAGACACAAGGCGGAAATCGCGTCGTCGTGGCCCACACGGCCCGACCAGCGACACCCGGCACCTGAACCGTAAGCTGGACCGGTGCGTTCCCGGTCCTCCTATCTCCGGCTCCTGGCCGTCGCGTTGACCGCGGTCGTGCTCGGCGTTGGGTGTAGCGCCGAAGCCGGGCCCGTCGCAACGATCGACGCCGCGGTAAGGAGCTTCGACGGCGAATCGGTGAATCTCGCTGAGCTCACGGGCGCACCAATGGTGGTCAACTTCTTCGCCGAGTCGTGCCCACCCTGTGTGGCGGAGATGCCGATGTTCGAGTCGGTCTCGCAGGACCTTGGCCCCGAAGTCCGTTTCGTTGGCGTGTCTGAGGACATCAACCAGACCGCGGCCGAAGACATCATCAAGGCGACTGGCGTCACCTACATCACTCTGTGGGATCGCGATGGCTCGGCGCTCAGCCAATTCGAGGTCTTCGCCCTCCCGGCGACGATCTTTGTTGCCGCCGATGGTCGGATCATCGAGTCGCATACCGGCGTCCTCAACGAGGACCAACTGCGGTCGAAGATCGACGAGCTCCTCGCCGCTTAGCACTCTAGAGAACTCCGGTCAGAAGCCGAATCGCTCCAGGCGAAGCCGACCGCGGCACGACGAAGGAAACATGGTCGTCGGTAACGTTTCGGAACGCAGCGAGGGCGGTGGTTCGCACCGCAGCAATGGCGATGATGAGCAAGTCCGTTCACACATGCCTGCCTTCCCCATCTTGTACTTGTCTTGTTCGGCGAAGTGGGGCGCTGACCTGGCACACTCACCCCATGTCCACTCGGCGACGCGGGATCACCAACGGCGTCCGCCGCATGCTCCCGTTCTCGGTCATGGCGGGTCCGTTCGGCCTCGTCTATGGAGCGACCGCTACGGCAAGCGGCATCGAAACCTTCCCCGCGATCCTGGCCTCAATCCTCGTGTTCGCCGGCGCATCACAGATCGCTCTCGTCGAACTGATCGACGATGGCGCGTCGTGGGCCATCGCCATCGCCACTGGCCTCGTCATCAACCTTCGGCTTGCGCTCTACTCCGCATCACTCGCGCCAAGCTTCCGCGATTTCCCGACACGATGGCGCTTTCCGCTCGCCACACTGGTTGTCGATCAGACGGCCGTCATCTCGATTCTCGAGTTCGAGGAGGAAGACGATCCGGAGTATCGACGATGGTTCTTTCTCGGTGGCGGCGTGTGGCTGATCACGCCGTGGATCACCGGATCAGTGATTGGGGTTCTCTTCGCCGGCGACATCCCGAGCAACTGGCAGATCGGTTTCGCGGTGCCACTGATGTTCACCGCCCTCCTCATTCCCACTGTGCAGAATTTGCCGAAGCTCGCCGCCGCGATCATTGGTGGTGGTGTCACCGTGTCGACTACGTGGTTGCCGAGCGGATCGAACATCATGCTCGGCGCGATCTGCGGTATCACCGCAGGGACCATGCTGGCCGAACGAGCCGCACGCGCAGCCGAGAGGGCGCCGGCATGAGCCCGCTCACCCAGATCCTCCTGCTCGCGGTTGGCAGCTACCTCCTCCGCGTCAGCTTCATTGCCCTGGCGTCGCGAGTCACCGAGATCTCGCCGCGAATCGAGACTGCTCTCTCGATGATTCCGCCCGCGGTGCTCGCCGCCATCGCCTTCGAAAGCCTGCTGTTCGACGATGACTCCCTTCGTCGGCTCAATGAATGGCATATCGCTCTCGCTATCGCGTCAGTCGTCGCGTATCGGACTAAAAGCGTGGCCTGGTGTGTCGGCATCGGCATGCCCGCACTCTGGATAACCTCCATCTTCATATGAGCACGTCCCAGATCCCCGAAAAGCCCGACCTCGCCGGCCTCGAGGACAAGTGGGACGCCGTATGGGACGAAGCGGGGATCTACCACTTCGACGCTTCGAAGAAGCGAGACGAAGTTTTCTCGATCGACACGCCGCCGCCGACCGTTTCCGGCTCACTCCACGTTGGCCACGTGTTCTCCTACACACACACCGACACCATCGCTCGTTACCAGCGGATGGCCGGCAAGGAAGTCTTTTACCCCATGGGGTGGGACGACAATGGTCTGCCGACCGAGCGTCGCGTGCAGAACTACTACGGCGTGCGTTGCGACCCGTCGCTCCCCTACGACCCCACTTTCACTGCGCCGGAAGACGCGGGCGACCCGAAGGCCGTCGGCAAACGCCCCACCATTTCGATCAGTCGTCCGAACTTCATCGAACTGTGTGTGCAGCTCACAGTTGAAGACGAGAAGGTGTTCGAAGCGCTGTTCCGCCGTCTCGGCCTCTCGGTCGATTGGACCCGCACGTACGAGACCATCAACGATCACTGCCGTCGAATCAGCCAACTCGGCTTCCTCGGCAACCTCGAACGCGGCGAGGCCTACCAGGTTGAAGCGCCATCGCTTTGGGACGTCACCTTCCAGACCGCGGTTGCGCAGGCCGAGCTGGAAGACAAGGAAACGCCCGGCGCGTATCACAAGCTCAAGTTCACGCTGACGGGAGCATCCGCCGAAGGTGGCGACGACACAGCCATCTGGATCGACACCACCCGCCCCGAGCTGGTGCCGTCGTGTGTCGCCCTTGTCGCCCACCCCGACGACGAGCGTTACCAGCCCTACTTCGGCAAGGCCACGGTCGTCTCGCCCGTCTTCGGTGTCGAAGTTCCCGTGCTGGCTCATGAGTTGGCCGACCCCGAAAAGGGCACCGGCATCGCGATGATCTGCACGTTCGGCGACACCACCGACGTCACCTGGTGGCGCGAGCTTGACCTGCCGGTGCGCACGGTCATCGGCCGCGACGGAAAGTTCGCCTCCGAGACTCCCGAATGGCTCACGGCCGACGGTGCCGATGAGGCGTACCAACGCCTCGCGGGCCTCCGCTCGAAGAACGCCCAAGACGAGATCGCCAAGATGTTCGCTGAGTCGGGCGATATCGAGGGCGAGCCCCGCCCGATCACCCACCCAGTCAAGTACTTCGAGAAGGGCGACAAGCCACTCGAAATCGTGAGCAGTCGTCAGTGGTACATCCGCAACGGCGGCCGCGATGGCGACCTCCGCGCCGCCCTGGTCGCCCGCGGCGATGAGATGAACTGGACGCCGGGCTACATGCAGACCCGGTTCGCTTCCTGGATCGAAGGCCTCAACGGCGACTGGCTCGTGAGCCGTCAACGTTTCTTCGGTGTGCCGATCCCACTCTGGTATTCGCTCGATGCCGACGCCGAGCCCGTTTGGGACCAGCCGCTCACTCCGTCCGAGGATCAGCTCCCCGTCGACCCCTCGACCGACGTTCCCGCCGGTTACCGCGAGGATCAGCGCGGCGCCGCCAACGGCTTCATGGGTGAGCCCGACATCATGGACACCTGGGCCACCTCGTCGCTCACCCCGCAGATTGCCTGCGGCTGGAAGACCGACCCCGAGCTCTACGCGGCCACGTTCCCGATGGACGTACGCCCGCAAGCGCACGACATCATCCGCACCTGGCTCTTCTCCACCGTCGTTCGGGCGCATTTCGATGCCGACACGATCCCGTGGAAGAACGCGGCGCTGTCGGGCTGGATCCTCGATCCCGACCGCAAGAAGATGTCGAAGTCCAAGGGCAATGTGGTCGTCCCCACCGAACTACTCGAGCAATACGGCTCCGATGCGGTTCGCTACTGGGCCTCCTCGGGCCGCCCGGGCACCGACACCGCGTTCGACGAAGGCCAGATGAAGATCGGCCGTCGCCTGTCGATCAAGCTGCTCAACGCGTCGAAGTTTGTTCTTGGCTTTGGTGAGGGCTCGTCCGATATCGACCCGGCGCTCATCACCGACGCGCTCGACATGTCCATGCTGGCCAAGCTGGCCGACCTCATCGATGAGGCCACAAAGGCGTTCGACGCGTTCGATTACGCCCGAGCCCTTGAGCGCACCGAAGCGTTCTTCTGGTGGTTCACCGACAACCACGTCGAACTGGTCAAGGCTCGGGCTTACGGCGAGTACGGCGACGACCGTGCGGCTTCGGCTCAACATGCGCTTCGTATGGCGCTGTCGACGATGCAGAAGCTCTTCGCCCCATTCCTCCCCTTCGTCACCGAAGAGGTATGGGCCTGGTGGCAAGAGGGTTCGATCCACACGTCCGCATGGCCCGATAGTGAAGGCCCTCGCTCCGCCGCCGGTGGGATTGATGGGGCGGCCGCCGACGTTGCCACCGAAGCGCTCAGCGTCGTACGCCGCGAGAAGTCCGAGGCGAAGCGCAAGCTGCGAACCCCCGTCACGTCGGCGACGTTTGCCGCCACGAAGGCGCAACTCGATCTACTCGACCTCGTGATCGACGACGTGAAGGCTGCCGGCATGATCCAATCAGTCACCACCGGAACGGTCACCGACCGCACCGATATCGAAGTCACCGCGGAGCTCGAACCGGAGCCCGAACCCACGGATGGCTGAAGGCGATCGCCAACGTTGGAACGGGAAGTGGACTGACGCGGGCATCGGCACCAGCCACGGATCCAAGCTCGTCGACCTCCTCTCCCCTTGGCTTGTATCCGAGTGGCTTCCGTCATCAAGCCGTCTGCTCGACATCGCCGGTGGCGGCTCGACGGACTCAATAGCGTTCGCCGAGCACGGCTACGACGTCACCGTTTGTGATGTCAGCGATGTCGGCCTTGCGGTCGCCCAACAGCGCGCGGCTGAGGCGGGTGTCGAGATTCAGACAGCCTGCCGCGACCTCGAGAGCGAGTCGCTGCCCGATGGGCCGTGGGACATCATCACGATCGCCAACTATCTCCAGCGCGACCTCTTCGCCGGGATCCTCGAGTCACTCGGTCCCAAAGGATTCGTCGGCGTGATCATCGCCACGGAAAAGAACCTCGAACGAAACGACAAGCCCGGAGCCTCGTTCCTTCTTTCTGCCGGCGAGCTTCCTGACCTCATTCCCGGGCTCGAGATCTTGCACCACACAGAAGAATGGCGCGACAACGGCCGCCACGAAGCCCACCTCGTTGCCTGCCGCTGAGAAGCGGCGCGGCGGACGAATTGCTCGGCTTCGAAGAACCGATTCGGCTCAACTCTTGTCGAAGAGGTGGTCGGCCTTGGGGTCGTCGCCGTAGAACTTTGTGGCTGGCATCTGCTTGTCGATGTGGCCGATCAGACCCCGGTAGATGCCGAGACCGCAGAGCTGGCGGAGCCTGGGCGAGAATGTGGCCATGACCTCCGGCGGAATGCCGAGCTGCTGGTTCTCCTGCTGACGGATCCAACCGGCGCAGTAATTCATCGCGATCCCGATGCGGGTCTCGTCGGTGGTGTTCGCGCCCCCGCCGTG
This sequence comes from Candidatus Aldehydirespiratoraceae bacterium, assembly GCA_047639555.1. Lineage (GTDB taxonomy): Bacteria > Actinomycetota > Acidimicrobiia > Acidimicrobiales > Aldehydirespiratoraceae > JAJRXC01. The sequence continues at coordinate 26,405 of JBLIOE010000041.1, read as the reverse complement.
CCAGAGGCTGCCGGTCCACACGAGGATGCTGCCCTTCGCCATCTCGGCCGGAACCGAGTCGTAATCGGTCATGAATTCGGGGTTGTGATCGAGTTTGTGACTTCCCGGGATGACACGAGTCGCGCCGTTGGCCTCGGTGAAGTCCGTGAGGGCCCACATCGAGTTACAGACGGTGGGCACGTGGGGGCGAGCGAGGGGCATCACCTGGTCATCGGCGTGGATCGGCTGTGCGGTTTCCCCCGGTCCGATCGCGATCGACGAAACAGTCGAAACGAGAATCTCGCCGCCCAGCACCGCCTCGGCCAGTGGGAGCACGATGGGATCGACGGGCAGGTCGAGCCACCGCCCGCCATGCACAAGCATGTTGTACGCCCGCTTGGTGGCGACCCCCTCGAACGAATTGTCGGCCGCCGTGATCTCAAGTTCGGTCTCCAACCGCTCGAGATCGTCGAGAAGCGCGTCGGCGAACTCCGCCGGGATCGCGTCTTCGATAATCGTGTAGCCGTCTGTCTCGATCGCCGCGAGGTGGTCGTCCTGGGTACGCGCCATGACCGTACGGTATCCTCTGCCACTCATGTACCTGGACGACGATCTCGACCCCATTACCCGAGCAGTGCAGCGCATCCTGCAGGGCTACCTCGAGTTCTTCTACGACGCCTGGACGAACCAGAACATCAACGCGATCACCGGTGACTATGTCGAGTTCGGATCGTGGGGTGGCAACACCATGAACCAGGCCTACAAGGCGATGCTGCTCACCGGTCGCGGCGAACGCCACATGTGGGCGTATGACTCGTTCCAGGGTCTACCGGAAGCGTCGGATCCGCGGGACTACCACCCGGGCTGGAAGCCGGGTTCGGGCGTTGGCGGCGGCGGTGTCGAGAACTTCTACGCCGCCTGTGATCGCCACGGCATTCCCCGCGACGCGTACACCGCCACCGAGGGCTACTTCGAAGAATCGATCGGCAACGCCCTGCCCGCGGACGAGCCGAACGACATTGCGATCTGCCTGATCGACTGCAACCTCTACACGAGCGCGGTGACCGTGATGGAGTTCCTCGAGCCAAGACTCAAGCACGGGATGATCCTGGCCTTCGACGACTACTACTGCTGGTCCCCCGACAACGTCTCCGGAGAGCAGTCCGTCCTCGCCGAGTTCGCTCGTGATCATCCTGAGTGGAGCTTCGACCGATACCACTCGATCGCTCGCGCCGGTCAGTCGTTCGTCGTGTTCGACACCTCGAAGATCCCGAGGTGATCGACCTTCGTTCCGACACCGTCACTCAACCCACCGCGGCGATGCGCGCTGTCATGGCGTCAGCGGAGGTCGGCGACGATGTCTTCGGCGACGACCCCACGGTCAACCGGCTCGAAGCAATCGTCGCTGAACGTCTCGGCAAAGAGGCTGCCCTCTTCGTCACGAGCGGAACCCAATCGAACCTGTGCGCGCTCCTGTCCCACTGCGGCCGCGGCGACGAATACATCGTTGGCGACGCCGCCCACACCTACAAATGGGAAGGCGGCGGCGGAGCGGTGCTCGGCGGCATCCAGCCGCAGCCCGTTCCCACGCTCGCTGACGGACTGCCCGACCCCGCGGCAATCGCCGCTGCGGTCAAGCCGGTCGCCGATCACTTCGCCCGCAGTCGGTTGCTGTGTCTCGAGAACACGAAAGACGGGGCCGCCCAGTCGCTCGAACGTATGGATGAGGCACTCGCCGTCGGCCGCGAGCACGGGTTGGCCACCCATCTCGACGGCGCTCGGATGTGGAACGCGGTCACCGAGCTCGGCATCTCGGGGGCTGAACTCGCGGCGCCGTTCGACTCCGTGTCGATGAGTCTTTCCAAAGGCCTTGGCGCGCCGGCCGGGTCCGTTCTCAGCGGTTCGGCCGACTTCATTCGTGAAGCTCGGCATTGGCGGAAGATGCTCGGCGGCGGCATGCGCCAGGCCGGAATCCTAGCCGCGGCCGGGATCTACGCCCTCGACCATCATGTCGACCGACTGGCCGATGATCACGCCCGAGCTGCTCGGCTCGCCGACGAACTTGGGGCGATCCCGTCGGTCACGCTCGTCGCTCGGAACACCAACATGATCTTCCTTGAGATCGACGACGATCAGGCAACGAGCCAGGCCGCCCTCAACGAGGCCAACATTCGCGTCATGTTGTCGGGCGGTCGACCCTTCACAACCCGGCTCGTCGTTCACCTCGGGATCACCGACAAAGACGTCGACCAGACGGTCGATGTATTCCGGGCCGCGCTGCGCTCGGGACCGAGCAGCGACACTTGACCATGGTTGGTACCCTGGCGCCAGGCTGTACAGGAGGTCGACAATGATTCAGGCTTATCTAGACCCGGCTTCGGGCAGCATGATCATGGGTGCAGTTGCCGCGGGTGGCGCCGGAGTCGTCGTCGCCGGAAAGACAATGATGGCGAAGATGCGGTTCCGGAAGCGGCCGGTCGTCGACATCGATCTCGACGACGCCGCAGAGACGACCGACTGAGCTTCGGTCGTTGACCGATTCCTCGAACTACGACAGCGGGTCGTTCCGCGATCCGTCCTCGCGCGTTTGGCGTGAAGGCGAGCTGATCCGCCGTGGCCTCGACGAGGTCGCCGCCGTCGACTTCGACCTCGTCGAGCAGGCAAAGTTCTTCACCAAGGCCATCAAAGCCGGCCAGATCGTGGGCACCCAACGTTGCGAGGGCACGAGTCCCGACGGCCGCTCGTGGACCACCGTTCTCGAGCACGACCGAATCCCGGTCATCACCTACCCGCACGAGTGGTCCTTCACGATGCTCCAGGATGCAGCACTGCTCACTCTGCGCCTTGTCCGGGCGGCCATCGATGAGAACATCACGACGAAAGATGCCACGGCGTACAACGTGCAGTTCGTGGGCGCCTCGCCCGTCTTTATCGACGTTCCGTCGTTCGAGAAGTACCGCCAAGGAGAGGCCTGGTGGGGTTATCGCCAGTTCTGCCAGATGTTCCTCTTCCCCCTGATGTTCACGGCCTACAAGGACCTCCCGCACCAACCCTGGATGCGCGGCGCGGTCGATGGCATTACCCCCGAACAAGCACGCCGCATCCTCGAAGGCCGCCGGGCTGGCCACAAGGGCTTCCTCAGTCATGTTTGGCTCCATGCCAAAGCCGACAGTCGTTTCAAGGGTGGTTCCGCCGACACCGTCGACGAGATGAAGAAGGCGGGCTACAAGAAGGAGCTCTACGTCGCCACGATCGACCGGCTGATCAAGCTGGTCGAAGGGCTCGAGTGGGAACGTTCCGAGTCCACCTGGGGCGACTACTCGCAGCGCGGCCACTACGAGTCCAAAGAACTTCTGCTGAAGAGCGACTTCGTCCGTCGTGTCGCTGCTCAAGGTTCACGCAGCCAGGTATGGGATGTGGGCGCCAACGACGGGATGTTCTCGCGCATCGCGGCCGAGCATGCCGACGTGGTGCTGGCCATGGATGCCGACGATCTCGTCGTCGACCGTCTCTATCGCGAACTGCGATCTGATGGCACCACAGGCATCGTGCCGATGGTTATGAACTTTGCCGACCCCACACCGGGTATTGGTTGGAACGGCACCGAACGGCCGCCACTCCCCGATCGATCATCGCCCGATCTGATCCTCGCGCTCGCGGTGATTCATCATCTGGCGCTCACGCACAATGTGCCGACCAGCGCGATCCTCGACCTCTTCGTCCGTCTCGGTAGCGAGGTTGTTCTCGAAGTGCCGACCGAAAACGATCAGATGGTCAAGACCCTGATGCGCCACAAACGAGCCGGCACCCACGATGCCTTCACGCTCGAGGCCATCGAGGCACAGATCAATGAGCGATTCGAAGTACGCGAACGTGAGGAACTGCCGGGCGGAACCCGCGTGCTGTTCCACCTCGCACCGAAGTAACTAGCGAGGACCCGGCTCGCGCTTGATGCGGGTCTTGCCGTACATCGAACCGAAGAGGAGATGACCGTCGTCGTCGACGGTGATGCCGGCGCCGATGGTGTTGAACTTCGAGCCGCCAAGCACGTAGTGAAAAGCCGACTCGCCGGTGGTCCAGTTGGCGGCCTCGATCGTCCACTTCCCGTCGCGCGCCCCACAGGTGTAGACGAGGTCGCTCTCTTCAGCCACGAAGGGCACCGAGTTCGGCGAGGAAATCTCGTGGTTGACCCAGGCTTCGCGGAACTCACGCGTCTGTGGATCCCAGGCGTACTTATGCATGCCGTGTGGCGTGTATTCCGGCTTGTGACCCAACATGAAACAGAGCATGCGCACACCCTGGCCGGGGAACCCGTCCGGGATCGAGGCCGGTTCGTTGTTGACGGTCATCGCGCCGTAGCCGGAGACGGTGATGGACTGCTCTGTCTGAATCGTCTCCAGGTCCGGGTTGCCCATGTTGGCGGGGCCGATGCCGGCGATGCGGCGATCGGGCGCGTTTGAAAGCTGCTCCCAGTCTTCCGGAATATCTTCTCGCCAGGCGATCGTGATATTGACAACTTCGTCGCCATCGCCGAAGACAACGAACTTGTCTTCGTCGGGACCAAACCCCATCAGCGAGGGAGTGGTGCCCGAACCCGTGCCGCCGCCGTTGCGGTAGGGCATCGACCAGCAGCCTTGTGACTCGTCGTCGGTGAGCTCAGTGCCCGTCCAGCGCAGCTTGTGGTGGTGGTCGTTGGACGAGCAATAGATGGCGTTGTCTTCGTCGACGCACATGCTGGTGCGCATCCAGCCGTAACCCACTCGGCCCGCGTCGGCCTTCGTCTGGCAATAGGTCTCGGCTTCCTCGGCCCCACCACGCACCTGGATGGCGTGGTATTCGCTGAAGTCGCGGGCGAGCACAACGATCCATCCACGGTCGGTCGACATCACGAGGCGACCGTCGAAGGTCATGTTCATACCCACGAACGCACCGGCGATGTGATCAGGCTTGTACCAGCGGTCTCGTTCGACGATCTCCGAAGCGGGATCGTTGGCATCGGTCTCGACATAAGCGACCGCGTGACCGGTGCGGCCGAGGAAGAGTGCGTTGTCGCAATCAACAATCGCGTAGACACCATCGAGGCCCGTCATGAAGCGCATGGACAGATTGATCGCGTGTTCGATCGCCTCCCAGCCCTCCTTCTGGTCGAGGCCGTCGAGGCATTCCTGAAGTTCGGGCACTGGTGTCTTGCCTTCGCCGCCCACGATCTCGTGATCGGCGAGGACCTCAAGCGTTTCGTAGTCGAGCTTCACGATATTTTGGCGGCCGTTGCTCCAGACAACGCGGCGGCCGTCGGGGTACGGGCTTGAAGTGATGCCGCCGAAGTGACCGGGGCCGAGCCAGGCGTATTGCAGGTCGCCCTCGGTCATGACTTCGGTGGGGCCCTCCGGGCCGCGCCACGAGACGTTATCTTGCTGGTCGCAGCGGCCGTGGGCCATCGAATACGACGATGCGGCGGTGAATGGGTTCAGCGGTCCGTTTTGCATGGTGAGACTCAGTTCTCGAGGAATTCAGTCGGGATGTAGGAGGCGCCGGCGACAAACCCGGCGCTTGAGGGGGAACCGTGGTCGAGTTCGAAGGCCCCGAGGAGTTCACGGACCACGATGTCGGCCCGGTCGAGATCGACCGACTTCAGTGCTCGTTCGATCCGTTGGGTCACCGCGTCGAGCACCCGCGTGTGGAACTCGCGACCGCGCTTGGTCAGCACGACCAGGCGACCACGTCCATCGGACGGGTCGGCGATTCGCTCGATTAGTCCGTCGTTCTCCAGGCGACGAAGCGTCGCCGTGAGTCCGCCGCTGGTCTGCACAACAAAGGAAGCGATATCTGACGGGCTGGCCTGGCCGCGTTCGCGATGCGCCAGCAGAGACAGCACCCGCACCTCAGCGGGCGTCGTCCCATGGTCGGCGGTGGCTTCGGCGACGGTGGCTTCGTTCAAACGCGATAGCCGCCCCAAAAGGAGCACGAAGGTCGCAACGTCAGCCATGTCTCGATCTAACTTTGCAGAAAGCTTTCTGTCAAGCTTCCTCCCTCGACCGCCGGCCGGTTACCGTCGCGACGTGATCATCGGACTTGACGTCGGCGGAACCAAGGCACTCGGCCTCCTGGTTGACCCGGCCGATGGCACGATTCATGGTCGCCAGAAGTCGTCGAGCGCGGGTGATGGAGCGACGCTCGTCCGCACGCTGGCGGCGATGGTAAACGAACTTCGTAGCGACCACGCGATCACCGGAATCGGACTCGGTATCGCCGGGCTCATCGATCGCAGCGGCACCGTGCGCTACTCGCCAAACCTTGCCGACCTTGTCGAGTTCCCCGTCGCCGCCGAACTCACGGCCGCAATCGGACAGCGAGTCGTCGCGACAAACGATGCAACTGCCGGAACGTGGGCGGAGGCAAAGCTCGGTGCCGGCCGCGGCTGTCGCGACTTCGTCTACGTTGCGCTCGGAACCGGCATCGGTGCCGGTTTCGTCATCAACGGCGAGCTTGTCCTCGGTAGTAACGGCTTCGCCGGCGAGGTTGGCCATATGGTCATCGAGGCCAACGGGCCCGCCCACATCACCGGACAGCAGGGACCGTGGGAGTACTACGCATCCGGCAATGCGCTCGGACGACTGGCGCGAGACGCCGCTGCCGCCGACGCATTCCCTGCGGCCGTCCAGCGCGTGGATTCGATCGATTCACTCACCGGCCACCACGTCGTTGAGCTGATGCGGTCGGGCGACTCCGACGCACTCTCCATCTTCGACGGCTTCTGCAAGGAGGTAGCCCTCGGAACCGCCAACCTGGTGATCTCCCTTGACTTCGGCCGAGTTGTGATCGGCGGTGGCCTCGCCGACATTGGCGAACCGCTCCGAGCCGGCGTCGAGTACTGGCTAGGTGAACTACTCCTCGGCCGAGAACATCGCCCCGAGCCCAAGGTCGTCCTCGCCGAACTCGGCTCCGACGCCGCCGCCCTCGGCGCCGCCTACTACGCCATCACCTAAGCCTGCAGAAGGGGTCTGGGTCCTACTGCAGCGGGTCCTTCTTGGCTCGGCTTGGGCTCACCCGGGGCGGTTCGTTCGGTTGTTTGGGATAGACGGGCGGCCATGGGGCGTCCATAAGGCCGCTCGCCCAGTCGCGTTCGTGCCATTCGAGCAGCGGCTCGATTGATTGCAGTTCGTCGTCGATCGATGCCCATGCGTCGCCCTGTTCGGCGACCAGGGCGGGCACCGTCGCGAGCGTGAAGTCCTCCGGGGCGACCGATTCGATGGCATCCCAGGTGACCGGCATCGACACCTGCGCGCCCACGCGGGGCCGCACCGACCACGCGCCAAAGACTGTCTTATGTGGCGCGTTCTGGTTGAAGTCGACAAACACTCGCTCACCGCGCTCTTCCTTCCACCACTCGCACGTGAGCAGGTCGGGCCGGCGTCGTTGCATCTCGCGGGCGAGCGCGACGGCGGCGTAGCGCACCTGATAGCTATCCCACTTCGGCTGAAGTCGGGCGTAGATGTGGATGCCTTTCGAGCCGGAGGTCTTCGGGAAGGCGGTGATCCCGAGTTCGTCGAGGACGACCTTCACCTCCAACGCGGCGCGACGAACGTCGTCGAAGTTCGTGCCCGGCATCGGGTCGAGGTCGATCCGGAGTTCATCGGCATGAGCCGGGTCGATCGCCCGATTAGGCCAGACATGGAAACCGAGACAGCCCATGTTGACGGCCCAGACGATGTGGGCCATGTCGTGCGCGATCAGTGCGTTGGAGGTGGTGCCGTTGGGGGTGGACACCACCGCCGTACGGAGCCACTCCGGCGCACCCTTGGGCACTCGTTTCTGAAAGAACGACTTGCCGCTCGCCCCGTCGGGGTATCGCTCGAGGAGAAGCGGGCGGCCACCAACGGCTCGCATGAACTGCTCAGAAACCGAGAGGTAATACTTGACGAGATCGAGCTTGGTCTCATTTCGCTTCGAGAAGAACAGCTTGTCGGGGCTCGTGACGCGCACCTCGGTGCCGTCGACCTCCAGCAGCACAACTTCGCTCGCCATGACCAAGCCGCTAGTTCTTCGGGCGCCGCAGCTCGACGGCAAGTGCAACCGCACCACCGCTCGCCATAAGAACACCGCCGGCAACACCAAGCGCCGCGAACGAAGCGGCGGACACGATCGCTCCACCGAGCAACGGTCCCAGCGCTCGCCCGGCCGCCATCGCCGCCTGCGCGTCACCGGCTCGTTCGGCCGGCGAGGCCGAACGATCGGCGAGCAAGCTGTAGAGACCCGGGACTCCGGCCCAAAAGGCGAAGCCCCATAGGCTCAGAACGGGCCACGCCATCCAAGCCTCCGACACGAACCCGATCGACACGGCACAGAGAGCGGAGACCACCAGCCATAGACCGGCGAACGGACGCGGTCCTCGCCACCGGGCCGACGGGATGCTGGCAAGGGCATTCGCCGAGAAGACCAGCGACAACATGCCCGGACTCATCCCGACTTCCTCGATCAGCGTGACGCCCACAAAGACGAAGACGGCAGAACCGCCAAAGGTCAGAAGTGTCAGCGCAACAATCAACGCCATCGCTTGCGGTACCGCACGCGATCTCGCGGAGCGCTCCTCCTCGGGAGCGTCCGCAAACGTGGGCGTCAGCAGCAAGGGCACCAGCGCGGCCACGCCGAGGGCGCAAAAGACTGCTCGATCGCCACCCGATTCGAGCAGAAGGCCAAAGGCGGGCGAAACAACGACTCCCGCGATCGGGCCCACCACGGCAATGTCGCCCTGCCGTTCGTCGTCACCAAAAACCTGCGACCACGCCAACCAGGTGATCACCCCGAGCGCGAGGCCCGAAAGACCACGCAAGACAACGAAGAGCACGAACCCAGAGTCGAGGGTGCTCGCGAAGTTGGCGGCCGCCAGAGTGACAAGACCGAGCCGAAAGCTCGCGGCGGTCGGTCGCATGAATCGACCGGCCGTCCACGATGCCAACACGAAGGCGCCGAGTTGCGCAGCAGAGAAGATACCGGCCGTGCCGGGACCAATCTCAAATCGTTCAGCGATCGCCGACAACGAGATCGGCGTCGCGATGAATACCGCCGTCGACACTGCCGTAGCGAGAAGGAGTCCGGGCGACGTATCGAGGCGAGCCGCACGGAGGAGCCGAAGCGGAGCCTGCATATTCGGACACTAGGTCCCCTGGGCTTAGGCCCCTGGCTGGAACACCATCAGGAAGAGCGTGACGAGGAACATGACGGTCATGAGCTGGCCGCCGAGTTCGGCCTTCTTACCCGCGACATCATCGCCCGCGCCGATGGCCTTCTCGCCGGGGATGATCAGGCCGTGAAGTACGCCGTTCATGGCAACCCAGATCAAGATGGCAGGCCAAAGCCAGCTGTCGCTTACCGAGATAAAGAGTTCGTCGTTGGTGTCCTTGCCCGACATTCCGGCAACGCCGAAGCCGAGAAATCCGCCCAGGATCAGCATCGAGCCATAGATCTTCATCGATCGTTGAGCAATGCCGGTGAAGACCGCTTGTCGCACGGACGCGTCGCCCCGAGTCTGCCGGTCGAGGAACACATTGACGAACATAGGCGCAAAGGCCGCAAACATCGTCAGGATGTGGACGAAGAGGATGATGTTGTACGGGGTGTCCCCGATATCGGCAAGAAGCATGGCCGGACCCTAGCGGATCACCTCCGGCCGAAAGACTGAGCCGGGTGGCTAACTCGCCGTAGGCTAAGGCGATGCCGCAGAAACGCCTGACAGCCAGATTCGGCGTTGATCATGGTTGACGACGATCAGCCCGCACGCGGCCCCGATGCAGTCCGGCGGGCGCTCATCGACGCGGCGAAGACCCTCATGGGGATGCGTTCGCCACGACAGGTGAGCGGCCGCGACCTCGCGCAAGTAGCAGGTGTCAACTACGGCCTCATTCATCACTATTTCGGCACCAAAGACAACGTCTTCGCCGAGGCAGTCCGAGAGTCGACCGAGACAATGGCTGAGCGCTGGGACGCGGGCGGAATGCTTCCGCTCAACACCACCGACGACGCCGCGAGCTACCGCACGTTCACCAAGCTCGAAGTCGACGAGATCCAGAATCCGATGCGCGAGCTCATCAATCGCATCGTCGCGGGGCAGGCCGCCCACACCGGTCGTGATGCCACCAATCCGGAACTACTGGCCGAGGTAGCCATCGCCACCGCTCTCCAGTTCGGGTGGGGTGCCTTTGAGGTTGACATCTTGTCGGCGCTCGAAGAATTCGGAGCAGAACAAGATGCCCTACGCCAGCGGGTGTCCGAACTCTCGCTCCGCCTGAAGACTGACTGATCCCCCCACCAATGCCGAGCCGTGTACGTAGCGAACGTTCTGTTGTCGCGTTTCTCGCGTTCCTCAGCGTCATTCTTGCGTTCGGGATCGACGCGTCACTTCCCGCGTTCGAGGAACTCCGCGAACAATTCGGCCTCAAGGACGGGTCGGGCGAGGTATCCCTCATCGTCACCAGCTACTTCCTGGGCATGGCGTCGGGCCAGTTGCTGTGGGGGCTCCTGTCCGATCGATACGGACGGAAGCCCGCCCTGCTCGGCGGTCTCGCGCTCTATGTCGTAGGTGCAGCCGCCGCGGCCCTTGCGGGCACGATGGGTTTCCTGCTCTTTGCTCGTTTCCTCTGGGGAACCGGCGCCGCGGCGCCGAGCGTTCTCCGCAACTCGATCGCCCGCGACCTCTACAGCGGCGACCGCCTCGCCCGAATCACCTCGCTCACTATGGCGATCTTCCTGATTGGCCCCGCGATCGCGCCATCGATCGGTGAACTCATTCTCCTGGCCGGCAGCTGGCGTTGGATCTTCGCCACCGGTGTCCTGCTGGGCGCCGCCGGAATCGCCTGGACCATCCGCTTCGGCGAGACCCTCGAACCCGAAAACGTCCGAGCCATCGATCGCCGCAGTGTTATGGCTAGCGCCCAGGTGTTCTTCCACAACCGGTGGACGATGGGCTACTCCATGGCCATCACATTCAGCTCGGGCGCCTTCTTCATCTATCTCGGCAGTGGGCAGCCGATCGTCGACGAGATCTATGGCTACGGCGACTGGTTCGCCGCCTTCTTCGCCCTCACCGCGGCGGTCATCGGCATCACGGTGCTCGCGAGTAGCCGGGTGATCGGTCGGTTTGGCGCGGAGCGGGTGGGGCGCACGGCGTCGATCGCAATGGTGGCATCGGCCGTCACCTTTCTCGTTGTTTGCCTGGCTACCGATGGCACTCCGCCGTTCTGGTTCTGGCTGGCATCCGTGAGCGTCTTCGGCGCAGTTACCACTGTGGCGACACCGGTCTATGTCGCAATGGCGATGACTCCTGTGGCTCGAATTGCGGGCGTGGCGAGCGGGCTCAACGGCATCCTCACAATCGGCATTGGTTCCCTCCTAGCGGCGGCGTTTGATCGACTAATCGACGACACCGTCACACCCATGGCCGTTGGTTTCGTTCTCTACTCGACGCTTGCCTTTTTTGCCCGGGCCTGGGCTCGTGGCGGCTCCGACGAGGTCGTCGAACCCGCAGCCTGAAGCACGGTCGTCTCCTCGCTAGTCTCCGCTCATGGAGCTACGAACGATTCGGATCGACAGAACAACGCGGGCAGCACGCGTCGAAGGCGACCAGCTCGTACTGCTGGATGCCCCGGATGTGGGTGCCCTGCTTCGTTCCAACGCCGACCGCAACGCCGACGGCCCGACCATCGACATCGCCGCGGCCGATCATGCTCCGCTCGTGACACATCCCGACAAGATCGTGTGTGTCGGCGTGAACTACGCCGATCACATCGCGGAGATGGGGCGAGACGTTCCGTCGGCCCCGACCTACTTTGCGAAGTTTCGGCGGGCGCTGATCGGGGCGCGCGACGACATCATGCTTCCGACATCGACCGTCTCGACGTCTATTGACTGGGAGGGTGAGTTGGCGATCGTGATCGGGACCGAGGCCCGCCATGCTTCCGCGTCGGAAGCACAAGCTTGTATCGCCGGATTCACCGTGCTCAACGACGTTTCCGTGCGCGACTATCAGCGCCGCACCACCCAGTTCCTGGCCGGCAAAACCTTCGAGGGAATGACCCCGATCGGCCCGGGCCTTGTCACCATCGACGAGTTAGGCGACGGCTCCGGACTTGAGATCACGACGGAAGTCGATGGCGACATCAAACAGTCGAGCAACACGTCTCAGCTGGTCTTCGGTGCAGTCGACATCGTGCAAGACCTCAGCACGGTCATCACTCTCGAACCGGGCGATGTCATCGCCACCGGAACTCCAGGAGGGGTTGGCGCCGCCCGCACGCCCCCCGAATGGATGAGCGATGGCACCGTTCTTCGCACAAAGATCGCCCGGATCGGCGAATGCATCAACATCTGCCGGCTGCCCGGCTGACCGCACCCAGCGTCATGCCTCACCACTCGTCTATGTGCATGAGATACTGACCGAATGGGCCTGTTCAGTCGCAAGAAACGTAAACCCGTCGACGACGCAGCCGACATTGCGCAAGACCACGCGCCGGCGCTCGTCAACCCGACCGCAGAGACACCGGGCCATCGCGCCGACTTCGCTGCACTCGTCGACCGCGAATGGGACCGACTCGCCAACGCCGGTGCCTGGTGGACCGGAGGCGAACGGCTCGCAATCGCCCACGACGCTCGTCTCGCGGTCGACGATCAAGCCGCCAGCGGTGTGCTTCCCGGTCCCGTCGAGGAAGCCACGCGACGGATCGCGATCGATGCCGCATCAATTCGCGGCGCCGACGTCGCCCGCTGGGAGGTTGAGGGTCTCGACTCGTTTGCGTTTGTCGAGATCGCCGGCGTGGTGAGCCGTCTGATGGCCATCGACACTGCCGCATTCGGCCTTGGTTTGCCTATTCGCCCGCTGCCCGATGCCCTCCCGGGCGAGCCCACCCGCGACAAGCCGGCCGATGCCGCGATCACCACTGGTTGGGCCCCCACCGTCGGCCCCGCATCGGCACCCTCTTCGCTCACCGCCGTGCCGGCCGAAGCCGCCGCCATGTTCGACCTTCACGGTGTGCTCTACCTCGCGATCGACGACATGTTCGAGATGCAGATCGAGCGCGAAGGTCTCACCCGTCCGCAGATCGAACTCGCGGCCGCCCGCACCTCGGCGCTCAACGACTGCTTCTATTGACTGCTTGGCCACGCATCGATGCTCCGGGCGAGCATCAACACTTTCGACCAAGAGCTCACACCGGCACCGATCGTCACCGGAGTCGGCGACACCGGCGTTGAGCACGGGAGCGAAATCATGGCGTTTGTTGATGCCGTTGTGCTTCACGACGCCGACGAGTATTCCGAGGCCCGCGCCGCCCTTGAAGCAAGAATTGGGCCCGCCGCCACCGATCGAGCCGCAATGGTCGCCGGCAACTTTTCAATGATGAACCGAGCGCTCGACGCCGTCGGCGCTCCCGTGGATCTCGGATACACATCCCTCGCCGAGTCGATGGGGCTCGAGATTCCGCCGCACCTCGCGGCCGCGGGCTGACGGCCTTTCGGCTTCCCCGTCAGCTGGGAGGCGCAGCCAACTCTTCAGCGAGGTCGCGGAGCTGGTTTTTGGCGACCTTGTCGAGCGTGGCCCGAGGGAACTCGTCCACAAAGTGCACCGCGCGCGGCACCTTGAAGTCGGCAAGCTCGGCCGCACAATGATCCATGATTGCTTGGCCATGCGCTTCCTGATCCTCAGGAGCGTCGCCGCCGCGAATGATGAAGACAACGGGCACCTGGTCGAGCATGTCGTGGGCCCGACCGACGACCGCTATGTCGGCAATGCCACCGACCGCACGACAGGTGTCTTCCACCTGACGGGCCGACACGTTTTCGCCACCGACCTTCAGTAGGTCCTTGTCGCGCTCTTGGTAGAAAAAGCATCCGGCGGCGTCGACTTTCACCATGTCGCCCGTACGGAACCAGCCGTCGGCCGTGAACGCCTTCTCGTTGGCCTCCGGGTTGTCGAGGTATTCGAGGAACAACTGAATGCCGCGAGTGCCGCGCATCCACAGCTCGCCGGTTTCCTCAACACCGCACGGCTGTTCGGTATCGGGGTTGACCACCAGCGTCTCGTAACCTGGGGTGGGCCAGCCCATGGTGCGATCGGGGAACGGATGATGCAACGGCGCATGGATCGCATGGATCACCGTCTCGGTCATTCCGTAGGCGGGCAGAACCCGTAGATTCAGCATCTTTTCGAGGACGGGCATCACGAGTCCGAAGACGCCCACCCGCAATGTGTATTCGGGAGATGTGTGGTCCGGCATCGGCTTCCCGGCCAGCGCCTTGAAGACGAACGGGATGAGGGAGACATGGGTGACCGAGTGGCGCTCGACCACTTCCCAGAATCGACTCGCCGAGAACTTCGGTTGCAGCACTACGGTGCCGCCCACGCCGAGGATGCTCCAGAGCGACCACGTCTGCGCGTTCACATGGAAGAACGGGAGATAAATGAGATACGTGTCGTCGGGGCGCAGATCGATATTGCGGGGACCTACCCGCGAGGTCCAGATCGCGTTGGCGTGGGTATGAACGACCGCCTTCGGGCGTGAGGTAGTGCCTGAAGTGAACATCACGCCGGCCGGCAACATGGGGTCGGCCTCACGCTCCGGCACGGTCGCCGGGTCGCCCGCTAGGGAGTCCCATCGTTCAATGCCCGCGGGCACGGCGGCGGTTGCTGCCTCACCACTGTCGTCGTCGGTCACGACAAGCCAGCCCAGCTGCGGTGCGGCTTCATTCACGAGGGCGGCGTACTGGGGCTGCGTGATCGCGCCGACCGCCTTCGTGTGCTCCGCGAAGTAGGCGACCTCATTAGCCACCGACCGAGTGTTGGTAGTGACACCCACGGCGCCGATGTGAGCGCACGCATACCAAGCAAGCACCATCTCGGGGCAGTTGTCGGCGTGGATCAGCACCTTGTCGCCCAGCTGCACACCCCGGGCAATAAGCCCGGCCGCGATTCGGACGGTCTCGTCCCGGAAGTCACGATAGGTCCACGTCTGGGTGACGCCGTCGCGCGGCTCCCACACCAACAGTGGCTTGTCGGGTTGAGCTGCGGCCCATTGGTCAATGAGGTGCGGCAGGTCCTGCCCCACCATTTGGAAACGTTCGATCGCGGCCTGATCCATGGGCCGTTTTCTAGTGGCTAGCGGTAGCCGTGCACGATCTCGGGACGGCGAGGATCGGCATTCCACGGAATCACGTCGCTGGTTTCGAGATGCCAGTCGAGGATGCGATCCTTCATCGCCGCCTCGCGGGCGGCGTGTTCGGGCGATCCAATCAGGTTCATCGTCTCGTACGGGTCATCGGCGCGGTCATAGAGTTCGTCCTGCTCATAGAGCCGATGGACATAGGTCCACTCCTTCGTGCGCATACACACGGCCTTGCCGCAAAGGTCGGTGCGGTCGCGCTGGAGCTGACCCTTCGCCTCATAGATCCAGAACGGCTTTTCGAGCAGGTCGACGTCGCCGAGCCGGAAGCCACCCTCCGAGAATGCGGCGTCTCGATGCTCGCCCGATGCGTTCTCCAAGAGGTGAACGAAGCTCTTGCCGAAGTGGGTGTGTTGCGCCTCGGTATCGGCGAGTTCGAGGGCGGTCGGAAGAAGGTCGACCATCTCGACCATTGCGTCACACACCTGTCCCTCAGTGCCGCCGGGGATCGCGACGACGAGCGGGTTCTGGGTGAGCTGGGGATCGAGACCGGAAGGCCATTTCTCGACCAAGCCATAGTCGCCAAGATATTCGCCGTGGTCGGTTCCATAAATCCAGCCGGTCTCGTCGGCCTGGCCGACACGATCGACGGCCTCCATCACGCGACGCAACTGATCGTCGGTGCGGCTGACCATGCCGTAGTAGACGGCCTGGATCTCCCGGTACTCGTCGTCGGTCATCGGGTGCCAGTTGTAGGCATCTCGGTAGGCCGCCATGAATCCGGCCTTGCCCGCGCCGAGTTCAGTTGCCGCGTTGGGGATCCGGGCCGGCATGTCGGCCCGGGCGTGCATCGAGAACCACGGCTCTTCCGCCGCGAACGGCGGATGCGGGAAGATCAACGGGATCCAGAGAAACCAGGGTTGGTCCTTCGGCGCCGCTTCTTCGATCCACTGGATCGCGGTCTGCACCATCGCTTCGTCGAAGTCGACGAGCGGTTCGTCGCCGCTCTTGCCGAAGTAGAAGGACCGGAACATCGCCGACTCCTGATCTACCTTCGGTGTCCAACGGGCGGTCATCGCGGCGGGATCCGTGTTGACCAGGTTGCCGCAGAATGTGGTGCTGTCTTCGGTCACGCCGGGGGCGAACACATCGCCGCGTTCGCCGACATACGCGACGTAGTAACCCGCGTCCTTCATCAACCGAAGAAGGTTCGGTTCGTGCGGCTTCAGAAGGTTGTCGAGCGTGCGATGCCCAGCGGTGTGGGGGTACCAACCCGTCATGTGACTCACTCGACTCGGGCCGCACACGGAATGCTGCACGAACGCGTTCGTGAAGCGCGTGCCCCGACCCGCCAGCGCATCGATCGTTGGGGTCTGCGCCACATCGTTGCCGAAACAGCCAACCGCGTCGGTGCGCTGTTGATCGGGCATGAACCAGACGAGGTTGGGGCGAGACTTGATCACTTGAGGTTGTCCAAATCATCGTGGCTATTCGCCACTTTGAGGTTAGCGAGCTTTCCCCAATTGATCGGAACCGGCGAAGGGTCTACGTCGACCGCGGCACCGTCTCGAAGGACGGGCACCCAGTCGTGGTTGAAGGCGAAGTCGGCGTCATAAAGCGTTCCCGCCGGCGAGTAGTGGTACACCATCGCCGCCCGCATCCCGACGCCAAGGTTGTCGGTCGAGCGATGGCGAAGGTGACAATCGAAGACGAGGAGGTCGCCGGCCGTCATCAGCATTTGAATCTCCTTAGAGGTATCGGCGCCCTGGATCTCGACGTAGCCGATACTCGCGCCCTCACGGGGATCGCTGACCACGTCCTCATGGACGGGCTCGAGATGTGAACCCGGCACCACCCAGAGCGGACCATTCTCGGGTGTTGCATCGGTGCAGGCCAACCAGACGCCTACTTGCGTCGGTGGATCCATCCGGAAGTAGTACTCGTCCTGATGCCACGGCTGACCGAGCGCGCCGGGCTGCTTGAAGATGAACTGGGAGAGGAAACAGTCAATATCGCGGCAGCCAATATCGTTGCCCATGACTTCGGTGAGAACACTGAGCAGGCGCTCCTCGGTTGCGAACTCTCGGAAGACGTCTTCCGATCGCATGACCCGAAAGATCTTCGAGAGCCGGTCTTCGGGCTTCGGTTTGTCGGCGAGGACACCCTCCGGGCTGACGATCAGATCGTCCCGTATCTCCCCGCCCTCGATCGAACGGGCGAGCGCAACGATTCGGTCAATCATTTCCTGCAGGACGCTCGGATCGCTCCAGCCGGGCAGGACGAAGTATCCGTTGGTCTTCCAGCTCTCGCGTTGCGTGGCGGTAAGGGTCACTACAGCCTCAGATCGCGACGACTTCGGAGGTTGGCTGCTCGGGGTCTTCGTCGGGCAGCAAGAACCGCCAGAAGATTGAGCCTCGGTAGTGGCCGTCGGTATCGAGCCAGTTGGCATGGCCGGGGTCCTTGGCCGACACCCAGATCTCGAAGCTGCCATCATCCTCGTACTGGATCTGTGCACCGTTCAACGACGATTGGCGGCCGCGATATTCGAGGGTCTGCATATGGGCGTTCCACAGCATCACGTTGACGAATCGGCCAGACGGGATCGTGCCCCGCATGACAAGCGCCTGATCGGGTTCAAGCTCCCACCGAGCAGAGGCGTAGTGGATGTCGGCCGCGCCCGGAACCGGCAGTCCAGAGTCTCGAAAACTAAACGGCTTGGGCAACACGTTGGCCTCATCGGACACAAACGGCACCCCACTCGGACCACCGAAGATGTTCTGGCCGGTCGTGACCTGCCGGAAGAAGGCGATGCCCTCCTCCATTCGCTCAGCGATTGAGTCGTCGCCAAGCGCGGGTGGGGCGGCGTCGACATCGAGACACTCGATATCGATATCGACATGTACTTCGCTGTCGTTCTGGGCCGAAGTTTCGAGTTCGAAGTAGCCGCGGACGATGATCGCGATTGTCTCCGGCTCAAGCCTGATCCAATCGCCACCGTCAGCATCAGCTTCGTCGGCACTAATGGTGAGCGAATAACGCCCATCGGAGTCGACCGCGAGATCCGAATCGTTCACGTCGCCCAGTAGCGGGCCAGCCATGCCACCGTCAGGTGAGCGCCCATGGAGGGTGAAGGAGGTGTAACACTCCTGAGTGATTCGGCCGGAGACGCGGTACTTCTTGGTGCCGTCTATGCGGGCGTAGTGGTAGATCGCATCGGGGTTGTCGCCCTGGAGCTTTCGGCCCGGGTCCACGATCGACACGAAGCGAGGATGTCGTGGCTTCGCCTCCCAATACATCTCCGACATGGCCGAGAGCATCTGGCCGACGTAACGGAAACCTTCCGCCTGCTCAACCGGCTCTACCCAGCGATCGGGATGCAAGAGGTAGCCGTCTCGCGCCTCGGCGAGCGCGTCAATGAGGTCGTTGTATGCCGCCAATGCCCGGGGCGTAACGTCGGCGGGAATCGATCTGTCAGCCATAGGCGAATACTGTCACGTTGTGCCCCAGGACCGCGAAGACACCAGCGACGAGGAACTCATTGAACACTTCGGTGGACACGGGATCGATCGCGACAAGGCCGAACATTTCCGCGGCCGCCTCAATCGGAAGTTGCTGATTCATCGATGTGGCGATTGTGGCCACTGGCAGCACCCGCCCCGCCCGATGTGCCCGTCCTGCTGGTCCTGGAACATCGAGGCCAGCGAGGTCTCGGGACGGGGAACGATCCATCTCCTGATGGTGCTCCAACAAGGCCCGCCCGCGGCCGGTGTCGACTATCGCGGCGGGCACCCAGTCGTCACCGTCGAGCTGGAAGAACAACCGGCGTTGCGTTTCACCGCCACCGTCACCGACGACTATCCGGCCGACACGCTCCACATCGGCGCTCCGGTCCAACTCGATTGGATTGACCGCAACGGCATACCCACCCCAGTCTTTCGGGCGGTGCAGCCATGACCACCCGTAACCCGATGAAGGACCAGGTGGCCATCGTCGGCCTCGGGTCTACCGGGTTCAGCAGGAACGGCGATCGCTCACCGCTTGCAATGGCGCTCGCCGCCGCGACAGAGGCGATCACCGACGCCGGACTCACCGCGGCCGATATCGACGGCATCGTGGCCACGAGCGAACCGGGGTCAAATGGGCCGGAAGAGATCGCGGCTGCTCTCGGAATCACCGAGGCGACACATCACACAAAGCCGCCGCCGGTTGCGATGTTCTCGCTGCTCGACGCGGCTCGGGCCGTCTTTTCGGGGGCCGCCGATCATGTGCTGGTCGTTACGCCGGTGATCATGGGGGCATGGAACTCGCGCCGCGCGCTCGACGATCCATGGCGACGAGGCACACGAAGCGGCATCCTGCCCATTCCCGAAGACGCCACGAAGGCCGCCGCGTATGCAGCCTGGGCGAGCCGCTACATCCACGAGTACGGGGCATCGAAGGATCCGTTCGCTCGTGTCGCAATCAACTCTCGCACGAACGCCGCTCACAATCCGCTCGCTGCGATCCGGTCGCCGCTGACGTTCGGGAGTTACGCCGAGGGCCGCATGGTCCGCGATCCGCTGAACCTCTACGACATGGACTTACCAGTCGACGGCGCCGATGCCTTCGTACTCACCACGGCCGAACGGGCCAAAGAGTTGCGCCATCATCCGGTGCTAATCCACGCCGCGACGTCGGGCATCGTTGGCCAGAACGATGAAGACCAACTCGAAGGCCTGCACCGTCACGGACAGCATGTGGTGGTGGATCAACTCAAACGAACCAGCGATCTATGGATCGACGACATCGACCTCTTCTATCCCTACGAGGGCTTCACGATCATCGCGCTCGGCTGGTTCGAGAACTGTGGCTTCTGCCCGCCGGGCGGAGCCGAGGAGTTCCTCCGCGAACATTGGAACGATGATGCCCAGCGCATCGAGATCCACGGCCGGATACCGGTGAACACCCACGGTGGTTCATTGTCCGAAGGTGCGACTCGAGGAACCGGCCACATCCGCGAGGCCGTTCATCAGCTGCGGGGCACCGCCGGGCCGCGTCAGGTAGACAATCCCCAGACCGCGCTGGTCACTCCCGGCGGCTTCTTCTTCAATCCGCAGGGCGCGATCCTGCGCCGGGCCTAGGAGACCTCATGACGGACAACTCCCCGACCGCTGATGAGCTGATCCTGATCAGCGTCGACGACCACATCTGCGAACCCGCCAACATGTTTCTTTCGCACGTGCCCGAGGCGTACCGAGACCGGGCCCCGCGGGTCGAGACCGACACCGACGGCTGTCAGCAGTGGTGGTACGGGCAGGCCAAGGGCCGCAATCTTGGGCTCAACGCCGTGGCGGGAAAGCCGCCCGAAATGTTCAACGTCAACCCGAGCACCTACGACGAGATGCGGCCCGGGTGCTTCGATGTTCACGAGCGGGTTCGCGACATGTCCGCCGGCGGGCAGCTCGCCGGTCTCAACTTTCCGAACTGGCCGGGGTTCGCGGGCCAGGTCCTGAGCGAAGGGCCCGACCGCTCGGTCAACCTCGTGATGATTCAGGCGTACAACGACTGGCACGTCGACGAATGGTGTGCCGCGTATCCCGAACGGTTCATTCCGTGCGGCCTCGTGCCGCTGTGGGACGCGGACCTTGCTGCGGCAGAAGTGCGGCGACTGGCGGCCAAGGGCGTGCGCGCCATCACATTCAGCGAGAATCCGGCCGCCCTGGGTGTGCCGTCGATTCATTCGGGATTCTGGGACCCACTCTTCGGCGCCTGCTCCGATGAAGGTGTGGTGTTGTGCTGCCATATCGGCTCATCATCGAAGGGCATGCAGACCTCGATCGATGCCCCCGAGTCGGTACCAATGACACTCTCCCCGGTCAGCACGATGTACACGCTCGCCGACCTCCTTTGGTCCGACCTCTGGCACCGCTTCCCAAACCTGAAATTCTCGTTGAGCGAGGGCGATATCGGCTGGATCCCCTACCTCCTCCAACGAGCCGACCATGTCCAGCGACGCCACCACGGCTGGACCGAGCACACGTTCCCCGCCGGCATGGACAAACCCAGCGATATCTTTCGACGCCACATCCTCTGCTGCTTCATCGACGACCCCGTCGGTGTCAGCATCATCAACGAACTCAACCTCGACAACGTGATGTGGGAGTCCGACTATCCCCACAGCGACAGTTCTTGGCCGGGCGCGCCGGAAAGCCTGGCCACCATGCTGGGCGGACTCGACCGCAGCGTGATTGACCGCATCACCCACCGCAACGCCATGCGGCACTTCGACTTCGACCCATTCGCCATTCGTGCGGCCGAACATTGCACGGCGCGCGCACTTCGGGCCGAAGCGGCCGATGTCGACACTGTCACCCACGTCGGTCGGGCCCCGGACGAGTCAGACCGAGCGTTCTTCCAGGAGCTCTCGACCCGTGCGCTACGCGGCGCCAAGAAGTGAACAACCTCGAGGCATTTCGTGCCGCCCGCCGAGAGTTCGAATCACGGGTCGCCAGCGTGTCGTCTGACCAGCTGGCATTACCCACGCCGTGCGATAACTGGGACGTCCACACGCTGATCGACCACATCATCGCCGGCGACACCTTCGCGACCCGAGTCCTCGGGGGCGCGACGGTGGCCGACGCCGTCGAAGGTCTCATCGGCGCCGATGCGGTCGGTGACGACGCACTCGCCTCTGTTCGTGCTGCCGCGGAGGCCCTCGACGTTTCCTTCTCGGCCGAGGGATCGATGGAGCGCGTGATACACCACCCCGTCGGCGACATTCCCGGCCACCAGTTCCTCGACTTCCGAACCATGGACTACACGGGCCACGCCTGGGACCTCGCCCGCGCCACCGGTCAAGACGAGACCCTCGATCCGGATCTGGTCGCCTCGCTGCTCAGCCGGATCGATGAGTACACCGACATGCTCAGTGGGTCGGAGCACTTCGGTGGAGGAACCAGCGGTGGAGGAACCAGCGGTGGAGGAACCAGCGGTGGAGATCAAGCATCGGCCCAACTGGTGTTGCTCGACGCGATGGGCCGGCGCGCCTAGAGATCAGCCGACGGATTCGATCCACGCGAGGGCGTCGTCGTAGGACTTCGCCACGCCCAGGTGCGGGTATTGCTCGGGCAGGCCCTCGGGCGGGTAGATGAATCGACCGGCATCGGCCGCCTCGAGCATGCCGAGATCGTTGTGCGAGTCGCCCATTGCGGTGACATGAAAGTTGAGGCCTTGATAGGCCTCAACCGCTCGCTTCTTCGGATCGGCGACGCGTGGCGAGAACGCGATGATGCGGTCATCTTCCACATGCAGCCGATGGCACAGCAGGTGAGGACGCCCGAGCTGCCCCATGAACCGGTCGGCGAACTGCTCGAAGGTGTCGGAGAGCAGCACGACCTGGTGCCGACTCCGAAGTTCATCGAGAAACTCACGGGCGCCATCGAGCACGCTGAGGTCGGCGATGACATCTTGGATCGCCGAGAGCGTGATGTCGTGTTCCTTGAGAATGCCGACTCGATAGTCCATCAGCGCCTGATAGTTCGGCTCGTCTCGGGTGGTGCGCCGCAGCGCATCGACACCAGTGGTGTTGGCCACCGCGATCCAGATCTCGGGGGTGACGACACCCTCCATGTCGAGGGTGATAACTCGCTGTTTCCCGATGGACATGTCGCTCATTGTGCCGGTAGACGAACAAGATCGGCGGCGAGTACTTCCGCCGCCTCATCGCGGTCGGCGAACGCTACGTCGTGGGCCCAGGCCCGCTTCAAGAAGAGATGAGCGTCAACTTCCCATGTGTAACCCATACCGCCGTGCACCTGGATGCAGTCCTTCCCGCATGCAGCAGCGGAATGGCCAGCCAACACAGACGCAACCGCCACCGCCCGTTCCGGTGTCTCAACACCGTTGCCGTCGAGGGTGCACCCGGCGGCGTAGACGGCGGCCCGAAGCACCTCGACTCGCGTGATCATGTCGGCGCAGCGATGTTTCACCGCCTGGAACGCGCCAATGGGCTTGCCGAATTGTTCGCGTTCCTTTGCGTAACTGACCGCGAGGTCGGTGGCGCCGATCGCGATGCCGAGCTGCAACGCGCCGGTGAGCAGGGCACCGCGGAGTCGCCATGTCGCGGCAGCAGCAACGTCGCCGATCTGCGTGCCCACGGGCAGTGACTCGACCCGCCGGATAGGCGTGAGCGGGTCCAGCGGTTGGCGCGCATCGACGCCGTCGAGGTCGGCCGCGGGCACAGACCACAGTCCGTTGTCATCAACGATCACCACGACATCGGCCCAGGCCACGTGCTCGAGGTTCTGCGGCCCGACCGAGCGTTCTACGCTCGTGACAACGGTGGATCCATCGTTGGCACCATCTACGAGACCAGCGGCCAGCGTTGTGGCGACAAGGGGACCCGGCACCAGTGTGCGCCCGAGCTGCTCGAAGACAACAACCGCCTCGGCCCACCCCATGCCGACACCGCCGTCGGCTTCCGGCAATGTGAGGGCAAACACGCCCGTATCCGCGAGCTCCAACCAGCGACCACGGTCGAGCCCGGAGTCGGCCATCGCTCGAATGGTGTCGATATCGAAGCGTCCTTCGCACAGGGCGGCAACACCCGAGGCCAGCGCCTCTTGATCCTCAGAGAGTTCGAAGTCCATTGCTCTCCTCAGCGCTCTTTCGGGAGTCCGAGCAGGCGCTCGCCGACAATGTTGCGCTGAATCTCCGACGTGCCCGCCGCGATCGTCAGCGTGAGTGTGTAGAGGCGTTCGCCCACATGATCTAGCTCGCTCAAGTCGA
This sequence comes from Candidatus Aldehydirespiratoraceae bacterium, assembly GCA_047639555.1. Taxonomy (GTDB): domain Bacteria; phylum Actinomycetota; class Acidimicrobiia; order Acidimicrobiales; family Aldehydirespiratoraceae; genus JAJRXC01. The sequence goes on along the minus strand of JBLIOE010000041.1, from coordinate 2,514 downwards.
GCGACTCACCGATCGACAAACCGGCCCGGCCGAGTACTTGTTCGGCCAGGTCCGCCATGCGCTTGCGGACCTCGGAGTACGCCAGCTTGAAGACCGACCCTCCCGGGCCGACCATGCCGGTGCGTTGCGCCTGACTGACGTTACGTTTCGTAAGCGACCAGAGCGCATCGAGTTCCGCATCCAACTGGCCGAACTGGCGGCGGATTCCCATGTCGTCCCACGCCGTTCCCGACCGCCGGATGACCTTCTGAGCGACCTGGGCAAGGTCGGCCAGGAGGCGCTGGGACGAGATGATCTCGCCGATAAAGGCGGTGCCGCGTTCGAACGCAAATGTCACCATCGTGACCCGCCAGCCGTCGTTCTCGGCCCCGACACGATTCACCTTAGGAATACGCACTTCGTCAAGGAACATCTCGGCGAACTCGCCCGATCCTAAAGCGGTTTCAATCGGTCGAATCTCGATCCCGGGGAGATCCATCGGCATGATGAGCCAGGTGATCCCCCGATGCTTCGGCGCATCCGCGTCGGAACGAACGAGCAATTCGCAATAGTCGGCGACCTGCGCGAAAGAGGTCCAGATCTTCTGGCCGGAGACGACATAGTCATCACCGTCGTCGATCGCCCGCGTCGACAACGACGCGAGGTCAGAGCCCGACCCCGGCTCGGAGAATCCCTGGCACCACACGTGCTCACCCTTGAGGATCGGCGCCAGGTGGGCCGCTCGCTGCTCGTCGGTGGCCTCGGCAATCAGAGTGGGCCCGGCGTGAAGCTGACCAACAAAGTTGACGCCGACATAGGGCGCGCCGGCCCGCTCCGTCTCCTCGAGGAAAATCAGGTGTTCGGTCGGCGTGGAGCCGCGACCACCGAACTCCTCGGGCCAGTGGATGCCGGCGTAGCCCGCGTCGTGGAGCATCCGCTGCCAATCAGTGTCGTAGACACGACGAACAGCAAGGTCAGTGTGATCCGCCGGGGGCGGCGGAACATCGGGAAGCACATCGGCAAGCCACGAACGCAGCTCATCTCGGAAGTGCTCTTCCTCTTCGGTGTAGCGCAGGTCCATCGGGCGACAATGTTAGGCCGCTCCTTGCGACCTTACCGAAGCCGGGCCTTCGCTTCCTTTTTGTACGCCGCAAGCTGCACCCGTTCCTCACGCTCGTTGTAGAAGTCGTCGAGCGGATAACAACCCGAGATCAGGCCGCTCCTGGGTGCGGTTGTGCAATCGGAGAAGGTTCGGCAAAGCAGACGGCGATCGAGCTCGTTCCCGGCCAACACATCGGCCGGCATGTGCGGGTACGAGAGAATCATTCGCCCGAGCCCAACGCTGTCGGCGAGTCCGGCCGCGACCATGGCCTGGCCGACATTGGGCAGCCACTCCTGCAGATAGGACAGCCCGGCGCCGACGATCCGCATCTCGGGATGATGATTCGTGACTTCGGCAGTCGCCGAGATCAACCGAGCGACACCAACGAGCGGATCCTCGGGCGGCTGATATCCGTCGCTCGGCGGGAAGTAGGCCGGACGTTGAGCGTGCGGCACATAGTACGGACTGCCCGCAGTCACACACACGAGGCCAACGCCGAGCATGTGCAACACATCGAGCAGGGCATGAGTTTCGCGAAGGTCGAAGCCGTGGCCCGTTCCGTCGCCGCCAAAAGCGTAGGGATAGTCGCCGTCGTACTCGGGTTGCCCGACTCCACCCTCGCCCGCGATATGCGGCACGAGATCAAAGATCGAGAGTCGAATCGCGATCCCGAGGGACGGCGCCTTCAGACGAATGCCCTCCACGATCGAGCGCACGAACTGGGTTCGGCCCACAAGATCCCCGCCGTACTTTCCCGGACGGTCGTAGGCCGAGAGAAACTCATGGCCGAGATAGCCGTGGCAGGCCTTCACATCGACGAAGTCGAACCCGGCCTGCTCGGCGAGCACGGCTCGATCGATGAACTGTTCGACCAGTTGATCGATCTCGTCATCGCTGAGGAGATGACTGTCGTCGGCTCCCACCCGCGGGTCGAGGAGCGGGTGGCGGTACAGCGTGCGCGGGGCCGGGCCTTCGGCCGACGGACGAGAGTAGCGACCGGAATGGGTGAGCTGAAGGACGCTCACCTGGCGCGGATCGAGCGTGGCTCGCAGCGACGCGATCGAGTCGACGGTGGACTCGTCAAGGACGAGCTGATTCGGGTTGGCTTTGCCGTCGTGGCGGACGGCGGTGGCCTCGCCCCACACAAGGCCAGCCCCGCTCGACGCGAAGCGCCCCCAGCGGCGACGAACGAGATCAGAAGCGGAGCCGTCCGCTTCTGCGTCCCAGCCTTCCATCGGGAGAACCGCCCACCGGTTCGGCGCGAACTTCGTGCCCACGGCACCGTCGGTGATCGTCATCGGGGCGGCCAGCACACCAGCTGGGTCCACTTCATTGTCGAGCGGGATCTCCACGCCAAGCGACTCGACATGGGCGCGGAAAGCGCCCGGGTCCGTGAGCTTCTTCACCTGCGTGTATCGCGGACCGGCCATCAG
>JBLIOE010000040.1:0-41358 GCA_047639555.1 Candidatus Aldehydirespiratoraceae bacterium | reverse complement strand
GCGGGTGCGTCCCACTCAAGCGCGACTTCACCGGAACCGCCGCCCGCGCCCAAGCACACAAGGCCGGTGGGCGCACTTGGCGCCTCCGTGTCGGCGGCCGCAGTCGTCGGCGCCTCGGTGGTCGTTGATGTGTCAGGAGGGGTCGTGGTCGTCGTGGTGGCTGGCGCTTCGGTTGTTGGAGCGGTTGTCGTCGCCGGCGTATCGGTACTGGTTGTCTCAGGAATCGTGGACGTCGGCGCCTCGGTGGTCGTTGATGACCTAGGCGTGGTCGAAGTGCCGCTCGAACAACCGACTAAGACCAGAGCGACTGCTGTCGCTCCGATCAGAACTCTGAACTTCCGGTGCTTACTCATGATCGTCTCCCAACGCTTCGGCGGTCGGGCCGACCACCGTTTGCTGTCCTGAGCAATGAACCGGCCGCTGGTGGACACTTTCGCGCGACCGGACTCTTTCTCGAGGCCAGTCGACCGGCCGGGCATACGGCCACTGTAGGTGTCGACGGAAGCCGGACGCGACGATGCCGAGGTCGGGGAGACCTCGGCATCGACGGGGTGGTTCTGGCCTATTGGCCAGAGGGGGAACTAGGCGTCGGCTTCGACGTCGGCACCGGGGTGCGGGCCGCCTCGATGGCCGGGACGGCCTTCGAAGTCGCCGTTCACGATGCTCTCGGCCCGATCGGCGGCACCGGCGAGGATCTCGTCGGCCTTCTCCTGATCGATGCGGCCGGACTCGAGGCCGCCGTTGACCCGCTCTTCGGCGTTGTCGACAATTGCGTCGATCAGATCCTGCGTGTCGACACCCTGATCAGCGGCGATGTCGGCCAGGCTCTGGCCGCCGGTGATTGCTTCGCGAAGGTCGGCCTGGTCGAGTCCGAGGAGCTCGGCGATCTCGCCATCACCGCCTGGACCGCGGGGGCCGCGCTCGCCTTCGGGGCGTTCCGGGCGCTCGAACTCGCCGTTGACAATGCTGGTGGCCTTGTCGGCGGCGCCGGCGAGGATCTCGTCGGCCTTGTCCTGATCGATGCGGCCGGCCTCAAGGGCGGTGGCCACACGCTCTTCGGTGTTTGTGACCATGGAGTCAATCAGAGTCTGGACGTCGATGCCTTGGTCAGCGGCGACCTCAGCGAGCGTCTGCCCACCGGTGATCGCTTCGCGGAGGTCGGACTTCTCAAGACCGAGAAGCTCGGCGATTTCGCCGTTGCCGCGGTGGCCGCGGTGGCCGCCGTGACCCTCTTCGGGGCTCACCGTTTCTTCGACCGTCTCCGGTGCGTTGGTGTCGTCCTCTTGGGCACCGGCGAGGCCGGGAGCGAGGAGCGTGGCGCCGGCAAGCGCGCCACCGAGGGTGGATGCGGCTGCGGCGGTGGCGAAAAACTTCTTGTTCATGATTGTGTTCCTGTTCTGGAGTTGGAGATCCGGGGGGATCGGGGGGGTGCCTCTCTGGGAACACATACTGGGGAGGCGAAGTAAGAGGATCGAGAGACCATGTCGGGAAAATGATCAGGGAAATGTAAGGAAAGTATGAGTGCCGCCCCGCAACGGGCGATCTCGTACACTTCTGCCGTGACTTCTTCGGCCGATAACCAGTCTTCGACAACGAAAGCCCCGTACCTGACTGAACGGCTGCAGGGTTTCGGCACCACGATCTTCTCCGCGATGTCGGCGCTGGCTGTCGAGACAGGTGCCGTCAACCTCGGCCAGGGTTTCCCCGACACCGACGGACCCGTCGCGGTCTCGCAGGCTGCGATCGCGGCGATCAACAACGGTGCGAATCAGTATCCGCCGCTCGCGGGCCTTCCGGTGCTGCGTGAGGCGATCGCTCATCACCGTTCTCACCATCGAGGTCAGATCTTTGATCCCGATAGCGAGATCCTGGTGACGACGGGCGCCACCGAAGCGTTGGCCGCCTCACTGCTTGCCCTCACCGGACCGGGCGACGAAGTGGTCACCTTCGAGCCGTACTACGACAGCTACGCGGCCGGCATCGCCATGAGTGGCGCGACGCGGCGCGTCGTCACCCTTCGCGGCAACGACTTCAGGTTCGATCCCGATGAGTTGGCGGCCGCGTTCACGCCGAACACCAAGTTGCTGCTGCTCAACACGCCGCACAATCCCACCGGCAAGGTCTTCAACCGGTCCGAGCTTGAGACGATCGCCCGGATCGCGATCGAGAACGACGTGCTCGTCGTCACCGATGAGGTCTACGAACACCTCGTCTACGAAGGCCACGAACACATCCCGATCGCGACGCTGCCCGGTATGGCGGAACGAACGATCACGATCTCGTCGGCCGGCAAGATTTTCTCGTTTACCGGCTGGAAGATCGGTTGGGCGTGCGGCCCCGCACCGCTGATCGCGGCGGTGCGCACGGCGAAGCAATTCTTAACCTTCGCCTCGGGTGGACCCTGGCAACACGGCGTGGCCACTGGCCTGCACCTCGACGATGAGTTCTTCACCACATACACCCGGGAGATGGACGCGAAGGGCGAACGCCTCGTCGCCGGGCTCGAAGCCGCGGGGTTCGAAACGATCCGTCCACAGGGCACCTACTTCGTGACGGTCGACATTCGCTCCGTCGGTGCCACCGACGGCATCGACTTCTGTATGTCGCTCCCGAAGACGGCCGGTGTTGTTGCGGTGCCGACGCAGGTCTTCTACGACAACGAGGATGAGGGGCGGCATCTCGTTCGGTTCGCCTTCTGCAAGAAGGACGAGGTGCTTGACGAAGCGTGTCGTCGCTTGCTCGCGGTGGAGACATTCTTGGAGAGTGCGAACTGATGTTGAAGATCGCCGCGGTGCAGCACGACATCACCTGGGAGGACCAGAAGGCCAACTTCGCCCACGTCGGCCCGATGATCGATGCGGCCGCCGGTGATGGCGCCGACATGGTCGTGGTCACAGAGATGTGGTCGACCGGGTTCTCAATGGACTCCGAGAAGGTCGCCGAGTCACCCGATGGCCCGACGTCCTCGTTCATGCTCGAGACCGCGGCCCGCACGGGAGTCTGGATTGTCGGCTCGTTCCCGGAGAGAACCGAGGGCTACGACCGGCCCACGAACCGGCTATTGATGGCAGGACCCAACGGCGAAGATCATCGCTATTCGAAGATCCACCCGTTCACCTACGCGAAGGAAGACGAGCACTATTCCGCTGGTCGTGATCGGCTCACCGTCGAGATCGCCGGCGTCCGGATCACGCCGCTCATCTGTTACGACCTGCGCTTCACCGACCTCTTTTGGGATGCTGCCGCGACGACCGACTGCTTCATCGTTCCCGCCAACTGGCCCGAGGTGCGACGTGAGCACTGGACCACTCTGCTGCGGGCTCGGGCGATCGAGAATCAGGCCTTCGTGGTCGGCGTGAACCGGGTTGGTTCGGCCGGTCGACTTGCCTACACCGGCGACACCCGCATCATCGATCCGCTCGGCGACATGGTCGAAGCCGAACCCGGTGTGGAGTCGACGATCGTCGCGACGGTCGACGAGTCCGCCGTCGCACAGGTCCGCGCCGATTTCCCCTTCATGGTCGACCGATGACCGATCTGGAATGAGAAAGGCGCGCTAGGCGCGTCTCGCTCGGTTCAGAAGCGGGTTTTTAGGAGGGGGCGAGTTCTTCGCGGAGTTCCCGCTTCAGGAACTTACCGTTGGCGTTCTGGGGCAGCGGTTCGTCGCGGAAGAAGACCTGCTCGGGGATCTTGAACTTCGACAAACGAGGCTCGAGATGGGACCGGAGCTCTTCGGCCGTGAGGGTGGTGCCCTCGACGAGGAAGATCGCCACGCCGACGATTTCGCCGAGCCGTTCGTCGGGCACGCCGAACACGGCCGCTTCGGCCACGCTCGGGTGCTGGTAGATCGCGGCTTCGACTTCGGCGCAGTAGACGTTCTCGCCGCCGCGCAACACCATGTCCTTGGCCCGATCGACGATGTGAACGAAGCCGTCGTCATCGATCGTGACGATGTCGCCAGTGCGGAACCAGCCGTCGACGATGGCTTCGGCGGTGGCCTCTGGGCGGTTCAGGTAACCCTTCACAACGATGGGACCCTTCACACACAGCTCACCGCGTGAGCCTTCGGGGAGATCGTTGCCGTCTTCGTCGATCACCTTCGCGTAGAGGGTCGGGACGATCAGGCCGGCTGATGTGGGCTTGGCGGTGAAGAAGATGTCGCCGACCGCGGTGGCGATGCCGTGGGTCTCGGTGAGGCCGTAGCCGGTGCTCGGCTTCACGGCGCCCTTTGAGCTGTCGATCTTCTCGACAAGGTCGGGCTGGAGGGCCGCGCCGCCGCCGCCCATGGCCGCAAGCGTGGAGGTGTCGCGGGTTTCCCAGTCCGGATGCATCAACATCTCGCGGCTCATCGTGGGCACGCCGGTGAACGTGACGACCTTCTCCCGCTCGATGAGTTCGATCGCTCGGCCAGCGTCCCACTTGCGCATGAAGACCAGCTTGGCGCCGGTGAGCGTGCCCGGATGCAGCACACAGTTGTTGGCCGTCACATGGAACAGGGGGGTGGGAACCATGATTGCCGGTTCGGCCGGTGTGGCAGCCGGGCCCGCCTCGATGGCGCCGCTTTCGGTGAGCTTCGCTTTCGCAATGGCGGCCGAGGTATTCGCGAATGCGAGGTGCAGCACGTTGTGCACTGAGCCGCGGTGGGTGAGCTGTGCGCCCTTCGGGAAGCCGGTGGTGCCCGACGTGTAGAAGATGCACATGTCGTCATCGGGATCGATGTCGGCGGCCGGTAGTTCGGTGGGAGCGGAGGCCCCATCGACCACGTCGGTCCAGCGGGACGCGTCGGTGGGAAGGTCACGATCCGAGCGAACGGAGATGACATCCATCTGGCCATCGGCGCGGAGCCCGTCGAGCACGGGGAGGAGACGTTCAAGGCGTTCGTCGTCGACGATGACCACCTTCGGGCGGGAGTCGCTCAGGCCGTATTCGAGCTCGGAGCTGGTCCACCAGGCGTTGACCCCGACCGCGGTGGCGCCGATGGAGATTGTTGCCCAGTAGGCAATGGCCCATTCGGGGTAGTTACGCATCGCGACGGCGACCCGGTCGCCTTTGCCGACGCCGTGGTCATTGACGAGCCCGTGGGCAAGCGATCGAACCGCGGCGTGCGCCTCGGCGTAGGTGATCATTTCGTCTTCGTAGACGATGTAGGGCTTGTCGCCGAACCCGGCCGACATCTCCCAAAGGAAGCGCATGTTGGGCGGTGCGGCGTCGAAGACCCGCATCGTCATTCCCCGCACCTCTTGCTCGGAGATCGCAAATTGCGCCCCCGGAGCGGTGAGTTCTTCCCACGTGGCCTTTAGAACGTCAATCACGGGGGCTATTGCTATCGCGTGATCTTGGTCTGGGGCCACACCTCCTAGGCTTTCTTGATGAGTTCTACGATCCGCATAGGTGAAGAAGTCGCAGCCGCGCTCGCCGGGAATCAGCCAATCGTCGCGATGGAATCGACGATCTACAGCAGCATGGGTATCCCCGCCCCAGCCAACCGTGAGTGTCTTGAACGCTGCGAAGCGGCGATCCGTAGCGGCGGTGCCATTCCTGCCCTGACCGCGGTCCTCGACGGCGTAGGAGTTATCGGCCTTGACGTTGCCGAGATCGACCGTGTCCTCGGTGGCACGGCAAAGATTGCTGCTCGTGACCTTCCGTTTGCGGCCGCCTCCGCCCTCGACGTCGGTGTCACGACCGTCTCGGCCACGGTCACTCTGGCGGCGGCCGCCGGAGTCGGCGTGTTCGCGACTGGCGGTATTGGTGGTGTGCATCGTGGCTCTGAGCTGACGCTGGATGTGAGCCACGATCTCCGGGCGATGAGTCGTCACCCCGTAGTCACCGTGTCCGCCGGCGCGAAGGCGTTTCTTGATCTGGCCGGCACGCTCGAGTACCTCGAAACGGAAGGCGTTCCGGTTGTGGGCTGGAATACCGATCGGTTCCCCGCGTTCTATGTCCGCGACAGCGGACTCGATCTGCAGACAACGGTGACGAGCGGCGCCGAGGTGGCCGCGATGATGCGAGCCGCCGCGGCATTTGGTCACCCGGGCGGCATGTTGGTCGCCAACCCGATTCCGGAGGCCGACGAACTCGATCCCGAACGGATCAACGCCGCGCTTGACCGAGCGCTCGCCGAGGTGGATGCGAAGGGGCTCCGTGGTCCGGCAATCACGCCGCTCGTGCTCGCAGCCATCGCCGAGGCGACCGATGGCGACAGCATTCCGGCCAACCTCGCGCTCGCCGAAAACAACGCCCGCGTTGCGGCGGAGATCGCAGTGGCAACTGTCACCTGACCGCCAGTTTGTCCTCCTGAGGCGGGTCGATCATGGTGGTATATGACTTCGCCCGATGAACTGCTCATGAAGGTGATGGCCGATCCAGCATCGATCCCGGATCCGCACCCGATCTACAAGGAGCTGCGTGAGACGGCCCCGCTCTTCAAGGCGGCGTGGGGCGACACCTGGATCGTCTCCGGGTTTGAGAACTGCCGCGCCCTGCTCCGAGATTCGCGCTGTGGTCAGCCCATGGACGAGGAGGCATCGGCGTCTCGAATAGGGGTCGACGGCGAGCGTCGCCGGGCCCCCACTGGTGATGGCAAGCCCATGCTCTTCATGAACCCGCCCGACCACACCAGAGTGCGTGGCCTCGTGAGCCGAGCGTTCACACCTCGTCGCGTCGAACTGCTCCGTGGTGAAATCGAAGCGCAGACTGATGCCCTTCTCGATGCGCTCAGTGGCGAGGGTGACTTCGTGGACAAGGTGGCTTTCCCGCTGCCCGCCAACGTGATCAGCGCACTCGTCGGTGTACCCGAGGAGAAGCGCGACTGGTTGCGGCCGCTGATCTCCGACATCGTGCCCACGATTGAGCCCACGGCCACGGAGGAAGCCCTCGACAAGGCCGACATCGCCAGCGCGAAGGCGAGCGAGTATCTGCAGGAGCTCATCCAAATCCGCCGCGCTGATCCGCAAGACGACATGTTGTCGGCGCTCATCCAAGCGAGCGACGGCGAAGATCGCCTCACCGAGGGCGAGGTGATGTCCAACATCTTCCTCATCTACGCGGCCGGGTTCGAGACCACCACCCACCTACTCGGCAACATGGTTCGCCAGCTCGTGGCCCATCCTGAGCAGCTCCAACGGCTGCGCGACGATCGCTCGCTCATCCCGTCGGCTGTCGAGGAAGTGCTTCGCTTCGATCCGCCGGTGCAGCTCGATGGTCGCTTCGTCTTCGAAGACATTGAGATTGATGGGGAGACGATCGCCAAAGGATCGTCGATCATCACCTTGCTCGCCGCCGCGAATCGCGACCCGGCCGTGTGCACCAACCCCGACACGTTCGATGTTGGCCGCACCGATATCCAGCTCATGTCGTTTGGCTCCGGCATCCACTTTTGCCTTGGCGCAGCGCTCGCTCGTATGGAAGGTCAGGTTGTTCTCGAGCGCCTGATCGACCGGTACGAATCGTGGGAAATCACCGCCGAACCGGTCTGGCAGGGCCGCATCACCATCCGGGGCGTCGAAGGCCTCGACGTAAAATTCGCCTGACCGCGATACATACCTTCCCGATGATTGAAGACAATGACTGACTGGCGAGACAACAAGGTTGGCCCTGACGCGCACCTCATCGAGGTTGACGGCGACATGGTGATTCCGACCGAACTTTGCGGCGGGCCATGGTCGCCCAACGCGCAACACGGCAGTGCGGTTGCGGCGACGCTGGCGTGGGCAACCGAGCAGGTGGAGACGCCGGTCCCGATGCGACCGGTGCGGTTCACCGTCGACCTTCTCAGTCCGGTGCCGCTCACCCCGATGCGCTGGGAAGCGACGTCGGTCAAGGCGGGCAAGCAGATCGCGATCATCGACTCGGCGTTGTATACGGGCGACCGAATTGCGGCGCGGGCCACCACACTCCTGATGCGAGAAGGGGTCACCGTCGAGATCCCCGAGGACGCGAACTGTCCGCCCGAACCACCGATGCCGCCCACTGATGAGATCGCCGACATCTTCGACATGGTCGATGAAGACGGCAATACCTGGGCGCCGCCCGGGTTCGCCTATGCCATGGACTACGAGCGCACGGCCGGAGGCATCGGCGGCGGTGCGCCGGCATCGGTCTGGATGGGCCTGCGCTGCAAGGTGGTGAAGGGCGAAGAACCCACGCCGTTCCAGTGGCTCGCCGCGGCGGCCGACATGGGTAGCCAGCTGGGCGGTTTCCTCCCGTTCCGGGCCTATCGCACGATCAACGCCGACATCACCGTGCACATCGGCCGCTTGCCGCAGTCGCCCTGGATCGGGCTGGACGGAATTCATAGAGTGTCGAGCGACGCGGTTGGCCAGACCAGCGCGGCGATGTTCGACGAAGCCGGCTTCCTCGGACAGATGCAGTCGTCGATTCACATCAGCAGCTGGAAGTAACACCAACCGCGTTCGATCTGGGCCGGGATGGGCTAGTAGCCCTTCCACTCCGGGTCGCGGCGCTCACGGAAACTGGCGACGCCTTCTTCGGAGTCGGCGGTGTAGGTGTTGAGCTCGACGGCGAGAGCTTCGTTTTCCATCATCGTCTTACGGTCGGTGTCGAGGCTCTGGTTGACGAGCCATTTGGTGAAGCCGAACGAGCGGGTGGGGCCGGAGGCGAGGCGCTCGGCCCACTCCATGGCGGAGTCCATCAGCTCGGCCTTTGGCACGACCTTGTTGGCGAGGCCCCATTCGAGAGCCTTCTCCGACGTGACGTCCTCCGCGAACAGCATGAGTTCCATGGTGCGCCGCACCCCGATGATGCGAGGGAGTAGCCACGGGCCGAGGGCGTCGGGAACGAGACCGCGCCGGGCGAAGACTTCGACGAACTTCGCGTTGTCGGCGCAGACCACGAGATCGCAGGCGAGGGCCAGATGGGCACCCATGCCGGCGGCGGTGCCGTTGACGGCGGAGATCACCGGGATGTCGCAGTCGAGGATGGCCGGGAACAGCGTGTACTGGCCGTCCATCATCATTCGGCGCGGGTCGCCGATCACGCGGTCGGGAATGTCCTCGGCTCGGTCATTCTCATAGACGTGAGAAAGGTCGGCGCCGGGGCAGAACAGCTTCTCTCCGGTGGCCGTGAGTACCACCGCACGAGCCCGATGGCTGACGTTGAACTCGTTGAACAGGTCGCGAATGCGGTTGCGGCAGGGCGGGTTCAGCGCGTTGCCAACCTCGGGCCGATCGATCGTGATCACGGCCACTTTGCCGTGGTATTCGAGTCGGATTTGTTCTTCGATCGGACGTGCGGTTTGGTCGGGTGAGGCCATGTCGGAAATCTACCGATCTGGGTGCGTCGCAGCTGCATCCGCGGTCGCTATGGTCGGCCGCCGTGTCTTCCCCTGCCCGCAGCATCTCGCTCCGCAAATGGCAGCACTCGGCGCTTCGCGAGTTTCTCGACAAGGTCGTGAAGGAGAAAGATATCGAAGGCGGGCATCGCGATTTCCTCGCTGTGGCTTGCCCTGGCGCGGGAAAGACCACCTTCGCGCTCACGGCTGTGCGGCACTGGTTGGCCGGCGAGCGCCGACCGTTTGTGGTCGTTGTTCCGACCCGGCATCTGAAGATGCAGTGGGCCTCGGCGGCCGAACGGTTCGGCTTTCATCTCGAGCCCGACTGGGAAGGCCGCGAGCCGACCATGCCGAGCGACATGCACGGCATCATTGTCACCTACGCCCAAGCGGCCTCGTCGTCTCGTGTCCTTCGAAAGCTGGCCGCGGGCGGCATCGTCATTCTCGACGAGATCCACCACGCCGGGGGAGAGAAGACCTGGGGCACCGGTGTCGCAGAGTCGTTCGAAAACGCCGCGGCGCGGCTCTTGCTTTCCGGCACACCTTTCCGCTCCGACGACGAGCCGATTCCGTTCGTCACCTACACCCTCGGTGATCACGGCGATGCGGTCGCCGACTTTGAGTACGACTACGGCAGCGCACTGGTCGACGGCGGTGTTGTCCGGCCTGTCTTCTTCCCGCGATTCGACGGCCACATGGAGTGGATCGGGGCCGACGGTGCGCTGAAGGAAGCGAGCTTCAACGACGACCTCGACAAGGAAGATCGCAGTGCCCGGCTCCGCACCGCATTGAGTGTTGAGGGCGACTGGCTGTCCACCGTGTTGGTGAAGGCTGACGATCGGCTCCGTTCGATTCGTCGCCAGCAACCCGACGCCGGCGGCCTTGTGATCGCGATGGACCAGGAGCACGCCCGAGGGATCGCCAAACTTCTCGAACGTTGGACGGGGGAGAAGCCGCACCTGGCGGTCTCGGACGACCCCCGCGCTTCTGAGGTCATCGATGAGTACGCAAAGAGCGGCGCCGCTTGGGTGATTGCGGTCCGCATGATTTCCGAGGGTGTCGATATCCCGAGGCTGCGGGTGGCCGTGCACGCCACCACCACGCTCACGCCGTTGTTCTTTCGCCAGGCCGTTGGTCGCATCGCTCGATGGACCCCAGGGCAGAAATCGCAGAAGGCGTATTACTTCGTGCCGGACGATCCTCGTCTGCGCCACCACGCCGCCCATCTCGCCGAGACCCGCCGACACTCGATCGACAAGCGAGTGGCCAACGACTCTCAACACGAAACCGCGCTCGACGATCTGAGTCGGGCCGTTGAGATCGAAGAGCAGCCGTCGCTGTTCCAAGCGCTCTCGTCTATGGCGATGGACGCCGACGACGCGACCGGTGATGGCATCCCGGCCGCGATCGACGACGGCACCGATCCCAACGAGGACCTCGTCGTCGACATGGATGAACTGGTCGGCTTGCCGGTCGACCTCCCGCCTCCTCCGCTGTTGCCGGGGCGCCAGGCTGATCCGAAGTCCGCCCTCGGAGACCTGCGATCGAAGCATGCCCGCAAGAAGGATCTCCGCTCGTGGAATGCGGACCGGGTGCTCGAGCTTGTGCGGTCCACGGGAATGGATCACCGATCCGTCAATGCCGAACTGAACCGTCGCAGCCAGGTTGAGCGGGTGGGTGAGGCCGACGAGGGTTCGTTGCGCCGCCGGCTGGACTCTGCCGATGCCTGGCTTGAGAGCCTCCGCAGCTGATTTTGGTACGTGTCGGAAAGTCCTGGGCCATATGACCCAGGAATCAGTCCCCAATAGCCCCTGCGGCGTGCAATGTTTCCTATGCGAACCTTAGGTCCGCGCCCACGGGGCCGAACTGGGTATGACTAGTGCCACACGGCGCCAGGAAATTTCTTTCCGAATTCGGAAACAACACTCGGCACGGAGACGTTGTAATTGTTATGAGCGAGTTCGATCTGGAATCCACCATTAATGACCTGCGTGAGGCCATCGACGGCGACGTCTGCAGCCGATCACGGGTAATCGATGCCCTTCTCGACCTGCGGCTTGATGCCGCGGCCCGCACTGATGTTGTTGGATTGGTCGATCAGGCCTTGTCCGACGTGCCGGGAAAAAACATGGTCGCAGCCAGCTGGTGGCGTGACCAGCTCGACATGTTCGAGCTCGTCGCCATCAATCCGGTTGAGCCCGTCGGCTGATTCGATGCCGCTGAGTCGCTAAGTTCGGTGAATGCCGAATCGCGACTCCAATCTTGTGGGCGTCGGCGGGTTGACTTGTGGTGATTAAGGCGGCCTGGGATCGTGCGATCTCGGCTCATCGCAGGGACTGGGGCGAGCCCGAGTTCGTTGTTCGCGCTCCGGGTCGGGTCAACCTGATTGGTGAACACACCGACTACAACGACGGCTTCGTGCTGCCTATGGCCCTGCCCTTCGACGCCGTGATCGCGGTGAGCCGGACTGAGGATGGTCTCGCGATCGTGCGGTCTGAGGGGTTCGGCGATGCTCGACTGGGGGCGAGCGGCGCTCCGAGTTGGTCCGCGCATTTGCAGGAGCTCGATCGGCTCATGGCTGAGGACGGGATTGAGGCCGGGTCATGGCGCGGTGCCATGACCTCTGACATTCCCGCGGGTGCGAGCCTCTCGTCTTCGGCGGCAATCGAGGTTGCTGTCGCCCTGGCGATCTCTCATCTTGCTGACGCGCCGCTTGCCCCGATCAAGTTGGCGGAATATGGCCAGCGAGTCGAAACTGCGCTGATGGGAGCCCCGACGGGGATCATGGACCAACTGATCTCGGCGACCGCGCAGGAAGGGTCGGCGTCGTTCATCGATACTCGCACGCTTGAGGTCACGCCGGTTCCGATGCCCGACGACGCTTCCGTGGTTGTCATGGACACGATGACCCGCCGCGAGCTGGTCGACTCAGAATTTTCAGAACGGATGGCCACGTGCCGGCGAGCGGCAGAGCTCCTCGGTGTCGCCGCGCTACGAGATGTCGACGATGTGTCGTCGCTGAAGGATGTGTACCCGCGGGAATGGCAACGAGCGAGCCATGTCGTGGACGAGGACCGGCGGACGCTTGAGGCGGTCGCCGCGCTACGAGCTGGAGACTCCGCACGGTTCGGGGTGCTCATGGGCGAGAGTCACGCAAGCCTGCGGGACCTCTATGAGGTCTCCGGTCCGGCGCTCGATCAGATTGTCGAGATCGCGGCAGCCGCTCCCGGTTGTCACGGCGCTCGTATGACGGGTGGCGGGTTCGCCGGTTGCGCGGTCGCGCTCGTGGCCGCCGGCGCGGCATCGACGTTCGTTGCGCACGTCGCCGAGCAGTACAAGGCGGGTTCGGGCGTCACGCCTCGACTGTGGGTCTGTGAACCGGCCGCCGGGGCCCGTCTCAAGGTGATGACATGACCAAGATCTGTTTGGTTGGAGCGGGCAGCACTGTGTTCGCGAAGAACCTCCTGGGCGACATCCTTTCGATGCCCGAGCTGGCCGACTCGACGATTTCGTTACACGACATCGACGAGAATCGCCTCGCCACGAGCGAATCAGTGTGTGGCCGAATCGCCGAGACGCTCGGTGTAGTTCCAACGATCGAAGCGACTACTGATCGCCGAGCGGCGCTCGACGGAGCGGACTACGCGATCACGATGTTTCAGGTCGGCGGCTATCGGCCCGCCACCGTGACCGACTTCGAGATCCCGAAGAAGTACGGCCTCCGACAAACCATCGGCGACACGCTCGGCATCGGGGGAATTATGCGCGGGTTGCGCACGATCCCGGTGTTACTCGACGTGTGCCGCGATATGGAAGAGGTGTGTGGCGACGCGACACTTCTCAACTATGTGAATCCGATGGCGATGCTCTGCTGGGCGGTGGACCGAGCGTCCACGATTAACACCGTCGGGCTGTGCCACAGCGTGCAGGGCACGGCGGCGCAGCTCGCCGGCGACCTCGATGTGCCGGCCGATGAAGTGCGTTACCGCTGCGCGGGCATCAACCACATGGCCTTCTATCTCGACTTCGAGAGGGAGCTCGCGAACGGCGAGCGCGTCGATCTCTACCCGGCGCTCAGCGCGAGAGCCGGCGGCGAGATTCCCGGACGACCGATGTGGGATGGGCCGGGAAGCGACGTCTTCGAGCTGTCGGATGCGGTCCGCTACGAGATGTTCCGGCGGCTTGGCTACTTCGTGACCGAGTCAAGTGAGCACTTCGCGGAGTATGTCCCGTGGTTCATCAAGGACGGTCGGGATGACCTCGTCGAGAAGTTCGGGATACCGCTCGACGAATACCCACGGCGCTGCGAAGCACAAATTGCGGGATGGGAACATCAACGAGAGAAGCTCGAAGATCCGGATCGGCCCATGAAGGTCCGTCGCTCTCACGAGTACGGCTCGGGCATCATCCACAGCATGGAGACGGGTGAGCCAAGGGTGATCTACGGCAACGTCTCGAACCGCGGCCTGATCGACAATTTGCCCGAGGGCTGCTGCGTTGAGGTGGCCTGCGACGTCGATGCCGACGGCATCCGCCCCAACCCGGTCGGCGAGATCCCGCCGCAGCTCGCCGCAATGATGCAGACGAACATCAACGTCCAGTCGCTCACCGTCGAAGCGGTGCTCGAGGGGCGTCGCGATCATGTCGTGCACGCGGCGATGGTTGATCCACACACAGCCGCCGAACTCGATCTCGACCAGATCGAGTCGCTCGTCGATGAACTCATCGTTGCGCATGGGGACTTGATCCCAGAAGGCCTCCGCTAGCGGGTTCTCGGACGCGCCCGGATTGGCGCTGAAGCGCGGTCAAGACGGACAATCTTCGCCATGGCTAATACTGACGTCCTCGGATTCTGGAAGATCGCTGAAGCGGATCCCGATCACCTTGCAATCGTGGATCCCGACCACAACCAGATGACCTACGGCGACCTCGCCGCGCTCACCAACAAGATCGTGCACGGACTCCGCGCCGCCGGCCTCAAGAAGGGCGATCAGGTCACCACCGTTCTCCCGAACAGTTTCGAGCAGGTAGCCGTGTGTCTGGCCGCCTTTCAGGGCGGCTACTACGTGACTACGGTGAATTGGCACCTCGTCGGCCCAGAGATCTCGTATATCGTCAACGATTCCGAGACCCAGGCGCTGATCGTCAGCGAACGCTTCGCCGACGAAGCCGTGAGGGTGCTCGAGGACTGCGTGACACCCACGGCCAACCGGTTTTCGGTTGGCGCGGTCGACGGGTTTCGGCCCTTCGCCGACTTGGTTGATGGGCAGTCCAGCGACCGTCCGGCCGACGCCGCGCCAGGTTCGTACATGTTCTACACATCAGGTACGACAGGGCGACCGAAGGGTGTGCGCCGGGGCCTGCCCGAAGGCGACGTGGATGAGATATCGGCCGGCAGCGGCGGGCTCTTCATGTTGTTTGGCACGATGCCGCACGACGACAATGTGCAGATCACGCAGGCGCCGACCTATCACACGGCCGTGAACAACTGGACCACGATGAGCCTGCACATGGGCCACACGGTGGTGCTGATGGATCGCTGGACGCCGGAGGGTTTGCTCGAACGGATCGAGCGCTACAAGGTCACGCATTCGCACATGGTGCCGACCATGTTCAACCGTCTGCTTCAGCTTCCCGAAGAGGCTCGCACCAAGTACGACGTGTCTTCGCTGCGGCGGATGGTTCATGCCGCGGCGCCGTGCCCGGTCGAGACGAAGCGCAAGATGATCGAGTGGTGGGGCGACACGGTCTGGGAGTACTACGCCGCCACTGAGGGCGGTGGCACGATTGTCGGCCCTCAGGACTGGCTGAAGAAGCCGGGCACGGTTGGCTCGCCGTGGCCTGGTGCCGAGGTGATCGTGGTCGACGACGAGGGTAACGACCTGCCCACATTCGAGTCAGGCATTGTCTACATGAAGATGCCGGGCAACACCTTTGAGTACAAGGGCGACAAGGAGAAGACCGAGGAGTCGCGGCTACGCGGGTTCTTCACCGTGGGCGACATCGGCTACCTCGACGATGACGGCTTTTTGTTCCTCAACGACCGGGCCAACGACATGATCATCGCCGGCGGGGTCAACATCTATCCGGCCGAGATCGAGGGTTGCCTCGTGCAGCACGAGGCAGTGGGTGACGTTGCCATCTTCGGCATCCCCAACGAAGACGCGGGCGAAGAGATCAAGGCGGTAATCGAACTTCGCGAGGGCTGGGAGCCCACCGAGGAAACCAGCGCCGCGATCATGGAATGGCTCCGTGGTCAGATCGCTAAACAGAAGCTGCCTCGTTCGATCGACTACACCACCGAGATGCCCCGCGACCCCAACGGCAAGCTCTACAAACGCCGCCTCAAAGACCCCTACTGGGAAGGCCGCGATGGCAATATCGTCTGATGTTCTGTGACGGCTCACGTGCGTATATTGCACGTGAGCCGTCACAGAAGCAGAGACTTACTCGGCTTGGGGGTCGGTTTCGTAGATCCAGGCGCGGAGGGTTGTTCCGTCGGCGGTGGTGATGTCGGTCTGAAGGCGTTTGTAGCCGGGGCCTTCGAAGTCGTCGATGTCCCGCCAGTGTTTGTCGAGGCGATCGCTCGAGAGAATCGCGACCGGCACCGGTTGCCCGGCCGGGTCGAGCGTGAAGCCGGGATAACCCTCGGCCGGACCGAACCCGATGGGGTAGGTCCAGCCCGCAACCGTTCCCTCTGACCATTCGCCGGCGATGTTGCGAACCACCCAGTGGTTCTCTTCGCCTGGTTGCAGGGTGCCGTATGTGGCGAGATGTTCGATCACTGGACCGTTCTACAGGCTGGTGAACGGATCTTCGACGTAGCCGGCCGAAGAGCGATTGGTGAGGGCTGAGTCGTTGCCGAGTTGTCCACGATTGTCGAGGCCCCAGCACTGGCTTCGGCCGGTGTCGGTCTGCGCACACGAGTGGGCCCGCCCGCAGTGATCGCGAGCGCCGGATCGGCACCGATGACGTCGCCCGGAAGCAGAATCTCGGTGAGGTGTGTATTGGCCGCGGTCCGGTCGTGGAGGTTGTGACCCCAGCACTTCGCCGTCCGGTAGAGCGTGTCGTCGACGGTACGTTCCTGCACAGCGCACGCATGCTCATGGCCGACGCTCAGCGATGTCACGCCCTCGAGATTCGAGAGTCGGGTCGGTGTTGTGACCGGCGTTGCGCCCGAGTCGATACCCACCTGGCCGTGTTGATTGAAGCCCCAGCAGTCGACATAGCCGCCGCCGTTGACCAGGCAGGTGAAGCCGACGCCGGTGACATCGGAGTACCCGGCGATCCGGCGCGGACTCGAGATCTGCGAGCCGTTGTCGCTCGGGTCAACCTCGCCGTATCCGTTGTTGCCCCAGCACTGCACGGAGAAGTCGGCGAATACGGCGCAGGTGTGGCAGTCGCCGGCGTCGACCTGTGTCGTCCGGAGGTTGCTCACATCGACGAAGTCGTCGGGTTGGGCCGGGTCGTTGATCGGCGCTTGGGCCAACGTCTTTCGGCACGGATCGATCTCGCCGAACTCCCAGTCGTCTTCCCATAGATCGAAGAGGCTGATGGCTCCGCCGGCTCGTGCCCGGATTCCCGCGTCGAGAGCTCACCACGGGTCGTCGAACTGGGCGGTGATCTCGAGGAAGGGACCAATGGTGAGGTAGAGACCGACGACGTCGTAGGAGTGGAGGTCGAGCCGGGCTCGGAGCTTGGGGCCGTCGGCCGAAACAGAGGCTGAGCACTCGACCTTTCCAGCGGCGCGTCCTCGGAGCTCCGGAGTCATCTCGATCTCGAGACCGGCCCGGAACCGGGCTCCATTGACGGTCCCCCAGGAGGCTTCCAGCGTCATGCTCGGTTCGATGGTGAGTGGCGCCTCGACCCAGACCTCGGTTTCGTCTTCACATTCGAGCCGCGCGTCCTGCATCGCTTCATCGATCACACTTTGGACCGAGAGGCCTTGGCTGCTCTGCGCCGGGTCCTCGTCGAGGCTCACGAGAATATCGAAGTCACCTTTCCGGATCGCTTCGGCGATCGTGGCCGGTGCGGTGGTCACTGTCTCGCCGGAGGCTGCGGTCACTTTGCCAAGGAAACCATCGGGAGTTTCGTCGGAAATATCGAAAGCCAAGATCTGTCCGACGGGGGGTTTGTCCGCTCCGGTCCGCTCGAGCGTCGACGTATTGCCGGCGTCCAAGACGGTGAAGTTGGCGTCGTCTTGGTCGGCGATGATGGTGACATCGGGGTTGTGGCAGTTCACGCTGAGTTCGCCGACGTTGGGTTCGTTGGCGAGGCGCCAGAGGAACGTCGCCATCTGCCCTCGGGTCACCGTGTCGTTCGGGGCCGAGGTGTTGGCGGAGGTGCCGGTGGTGATTTCCCGGTCGGCCAAGAAGCCGACGTCGCCGTCGTAGAAGGCGCCGGCGGGGACATCAGTGAAGTTGTGATCGCCCGGATTACCGTCGACCTGGGCGTAGCGCTCAAGGAAGGCGGCCGGCGCGAGCCCGGCGAGCGTTCCCGGTGGGTTGTCGGCCGCCTGGGCCGGGATTGCCGCCAGGAGGGTTGCGAGCAGAGCAACGATGACCGTCAGAACGACGGTGTTGTTGCGGGTTCGGTGGGAGATGTGCGCCATAAAGCGATCGGACGAAGTCCCCGCAGATCGAGGAACCGTGCGACCCCGTGTCCCGCAGTGGGGTTATCCCTACCTCCGCCGAAGGTTCTGTGAACGGGGAGCTCCGGACTAGAGAACTGCGGGGCTGGGGGTGAACTTGACGGGCAGGTGCTTGATGCCGTCGACGAGGTTCATTCGTAGCCGCTCGGCGGGGCCGGTGGCGCTGATGTCAGGGCAACGCTTGGCGAGCTCCTGGAAGATGATCTTGATCTCGAGCTTGGCGAGATTTGACCCGAGGCAGAAGTGGGCACCGCCGGCGCCGAACGCTATGTGGTGATTGTTCTCGCGAGTGATATCGAAGAGATGAGCGGTGGGGCCGAATTCCTTCTCGTCGCGGTTGCCGGCCGGGTACCAGAGGAGCACCTTGTCGCCAGCTTGGATCTCGACGCCGCCGAGCATGGTGGTCTCGGTGGCGGTGCGGCGGAAGAAGTTGACCGGGCTCGTGAACCGCAGGACTTCGTCGACCATGGTGTCGGCCAGACCTTCGGGGTCGGACTTGAAGAGTTCCCACTGCTCAGGGTGATCGAAGAACGCCATCATCCCCTTGGAGATCGAGTTCCGGGTGGTCTCGTTGCCGGCGATGATCAGAAGTGTGAAGAAGAGGTCTCGCTCGAGCTCCGAGAGCTCGTGGCGGGTGCCGTCCTCCATGGTGACCACAGCTTCGGTGAGCCGGGTCCACAAGTCATCGGCCGGTTCGGCCCGCTTTTTGTCGGTGAGCTCGTGGGCGTACATGGCCATTTCGATCATGGCGGATTCAGAGTCGTTGAAGTCGCCTGCGACACCGAGGTCGTCGGTGGTGTTGGTCGGTTCGCTCGACTGGTATTCCTCATCGGCGCCGCCGACGGTGCGGTTGCTCCAGTCGAGAAGCTTGTCGCGGTCCTCTTGGGGCACACCGACGATCTCCGCGATGGCCATGAGCGGAAGCTCGGCTGCGATCGAGGTGACAAAGTCGCACTTGCCGTCGGGGGTCACCGCATCGAGCAGTGAGGTGGTGCGCAGGCGGAAGGCGTCTTCGAGACGGCGGACCATTCGAGGCGTGAAGCCGCTGTTCACGAGCTTGCGGTAGGTGGTGTGCTGCGGCGGGTCGGTCATCACCATCTGGAGACCGGGGCCGCGCTCGGCATCGAGATCGGTGAGGGCAATGCCACCAGCGCCGTCGCGACCGGGGCCGGTCTGATGGCTAAAGAGGGTGCCGCTGCGATGCGCCTGAGTGATCAGCTCGTAGGACGTGACGTTCCAAAACGGCTCGTCGCCAGCCTCTGGTGTGGCCTTGTTCTTCCAGACGGGCGCGTTCTCGCGCAGGTAGGTGAACCAGTCGTGAGGGCAGCGGTCGGCGAACACATCGAGGTCGCTGAAATCGATGTCGTCTGGGTTGACATCGCTGGTGGGGGCATCGTTCGTGATCGTCACAAGAGTGAGAATTACCTTCCTGGCAAGGAATGTCAACATTATTCGCCGGTAACCTTGTCAACTGTGACTGATCTCACCCCACCCGAAGAGGCCGACGAGTCCCTGAATCCTTCGCTTGGGACGCTTGCCGAGCACGTGGATCCTCGCCACTGGTCGACCGTCGAGGTGCTGGTGTGGGTGTTCCGCACCGGCCGTCAGGTTGAGGCGTGGCTGGCCGACACGCTGGCCACCGAGGGGTTCGACACGTCGGAATACGCAGCACTCACGGCGCTCTGGCTCCATGGTGAGCCACATCGTCTCTCCGCCGGCGAGATCGCCGATCGCCTGGTGCAGACCACCGGTGGCACCACAAAGACGATTCGTCGCCTCGAAGATCGCGGCCTGGTCGCCCGGGTCGCCGACCCATCCGATGGTCGTCGGGCGCTCATCGAACTCACTCCGACTGGCCTCGCCGCGGCACAGTCGACTCTGGAACTCGTGCTCGACGCGTTCGACCTCGACATTGGCGATCTCGATACCGCCGAACGTTCCGAACTCGGCGGCCGCTTGGCCCGCCTCTCCGGCGAACTCGACGACCGCCTCCACCGTAGGTAGCCCCACGTTCTTGCTTCTGTGACGACTTACCCGCCTGACAGGCGGGTAAGTCGTCACAGAACGTGGAGAGGGGCTACTGGTCGATGTCGGTAAAGGCGCTGGCGTTAGCGAGTTCGGCGGCGCGGGACCGTACTTCGGCGATGGCGTCGCGTAGGTCGGGGAGTTCGGCCTCGGTGGCGCCTTCCTCGCTGAGGAACGCGAACACGACCTTCACGACCGTTTGGCCGGTCGCTGCTTCCACCGCAGCGGCATAACTCGCCCCCTGGAGGCGGTATCGGTCGAGCTTGGCGGCGACGTCGTCGTCTCCCTCCACATGATCGGTCTTCCAGTCGACGACAACCAGGCCATCCTCGGTGCGGTAGAGGAGGTCGACGTAACCCTCGATCAGGCGATCGCCCACAGGGGCAGCCACCCACAGCTCACGCCAGTGGTCGGCCGCGGCAGCCTCGCGGGCTACCGTCGATTCGATACCGGACCGGGCCAGTCGAGCGATGACCTTGGTGCGGTTCGCGACACCCTCGGCGGCGGCCTGAGCGCGGGCGGCGTCGTCGATGCCTTCACCGGTCGACAGGTCGGCCACTTGGAGTACGCCATGAACGGCGCGGCCAACGGCGGTGCCGTAGCGGCCCTTCTGCCAGGGCGGCAGGTCGAGATCCCGTGGACGTTTGTCGAGCCCCGGGTCGACGGGTAGGAGGCCCGAGACGATGCCTGGATCAGTGGGATCGAGGCCGGGGTCGTCGGGGTAGTCGAGCCCGTCGCTTGGCGGCGGCGTTGGAGCGGGGGTCTGCGCCTCGCGGGCCAGCGTGGTTGCGGCGACAACGGTGCGCACCGACGCGTTTGCCAACGCCTGAGCTCGCTCGGCGGCCCATTCGTCGCGCGGGCGAAGCGGCGCCGGCGTGGGACGGGCGCTGGCGGGAACTTGCACGGCCGGGGGTTCGTAGTGGGCGCCCGCATCTGAGGCGAGGCCGGGGCCAGCAAGGAGCGTGGAGCTGGTGGGTTTGCCCTCGGCGTTGCGGTGCAAGCTCACGACGAGATGGTCGCGGGCTCGCGTGGCCGCTACATAGAGCAGCCGGAGCCGTTCGTTGTCGTCCATCTGGTCGTCGATGGGCTTCCAATCGTCGTAGCCCTCCGAGGTGACCGAGCCCGACAACCGAACGATCGGGTCGTCATCGGGCGGGAACGCGATCGAGGGGCCGGTGGGTGGCCGACTGGTTTGGGTGGTCATGCCACCGAGGACGGTGATGGGGAACTCAAGCCCCTTGGCACCGTGGATGGTCATGATGCGTACGGAGTCGTCGTCGGTCTCCGGGAGCACGGTTTCGGAAACACGGGCGTTGTCGGCCCCTTGTCGACGGGCCCATTCGAGGTAGGAACGGAGGTCGCGGCCGCCGGCGTCGGCCCAGGCCCGGGCTTGATCGATCACAAATCGCAGACGCCGCCAGACATCGCGCGGTGCGCCGGTGGCGACCGCGGTCTCGAGTACGCCGCGTTCGCGAACCAGACGATCGAGCAGCTCGGCCGGGTTCGACCAGAGTCGAGCCTCGTGCAGCAGGGCGAGGTGGTGGAGGCCGTCGCCGACGGGATGGCCCTGCCAGCCGCTCGGGAGTTCACCTCGGATCGAGAAGCGGCCGCCCGCGCCGAGCCGCCAGTGGGCGAGGTCATCGTCGCCGCAGCCGTAGACGAAAGAGCGCAGGGCGGCGACCGTCGCCAGCTCATCGGTGGGGTCGGCCACCGCGCGCAACGCAAGCATCAGCTCTCGCACCTCGCGGGTGGCGTAGACGAGTGAGCTGGTTTCGGCCCGATAGGGAATGCCCTGGCGGTCGAGCGCCCGTTCGAGCACGGAGAGGCTGGTGCGAGCGGGCACGAGGATGCAAACATCGCTCGGCATCGCCGGTCGCCATCCGTCGTTGTCGTCGCCGACGGACCATGGCGTGGGGCCGTGCAGCGCGGCGGCGATCGTGGCCGCAATGTCTTGGGTCTCGGCTTGCCGCAGTTCGTCGGCGTTGAGCTTGGTGGCCGACACTTTCGCGCCGAGGAGCGCGACGGCGGGGCCGTTCGGGGGAGCCTCGGTGCGGAAGGCGCTCAGCGCGGCATATTCCGGCTGGCTGCCAGCCTCAAAGAGGATCAGCTCGGAGAAGACGTCGTTGATCCACTCGATGACGGGTGCGACGGTGCGGAAATTGACACTGAGGCTTGGCCCGCCAGGAAACTGATCCCGCGCGGCGAGATACACGCTGATGTCGGCTCGACGGAATCGATAAATCGACTGCTTCGGGTCACCAACGAAGAAGAGCCGGCCCGGATCGACCGTGAGTTCGTGCCACTCCTTACCCATGACCTTGTCGTCGGTGGCCGCGATCAGCGCCGCGAGTTCGACCTGGATGGGGTCGGTGTCTTGGAATTCGTCGAGCAGCAGCCGGGCGTAGCGGTTTTGCAACTGTCGCCGCACCTCGTCGCCGTGTTCGGTTGAGCGGAGCAGACGGCGAGCTTGTACGAGTAGGTCGTGGAACTCGAGACGGCCCGTTTCCCGTCGTTCGACGGCCATGTCGAGTACGAACCGGCCGAGTCGACCAGCGATGTGCGTGAGGGCACCGCGGGTGACGACCTTCAACGCCTCGTCGCAGTCTTTGCCGAGGCCTCGCACCGCCTGGCGCACCTCCTTTACGTCGGCTGACCAGTTCTTGGCTGCTCCGGTGCCGCCCGGCTTGATCGTGCTGCCGCCCTTCTCGCCGAGGTCAGCGGCGGTGGCCATTGCGTCGATGTCGTCGATCGCGCTTGTGAGTCGGAGGCGAGCGTCATAGACGTCGCGAAACCAGGGGAGAAGTTTGTCGGCGTCGTCTAGGCAGAGATGGCGCATCTCGTAGACCTCATCGAAACGAGCAAGAAGTACGCCGACGTCGAAAGGAGGCGGCGGCGCGGGGTCGAGATTGAGCCGCTCCTCAACGAGGTCCCAGTTGTCGGTCATCTGCAGAGCCAGCTGGCGCAGCGTGTTGAGCTTTACGCCGGCGGCTTCGAGCGCAAGGATCGATCCGCCCATCGAGGTGTCATCGAGCAACTCATCGAGGAACTGGTGCCAGTGGCTTTCGAATTCGATCTGCGAGCCGATCTCGTCGAGGACTTCGACCCCTGGAGGAAGGCCCGCTTCGACCGGGTGCTCGTTGAGGATGCGCTGGGCGAAGGAGTGCAGAGTGCCGACGGCCGCGCCATCGAGCTGATTGAGCGCCTTGGCCGCAGCCGCGGCGCGAACGGGGTCGTCGCTGCCTGCGGCATCGTCTAGCCGCTGCCGAATGCGGTCGCGGAGTTCGGCGGCCGCCTTTTCTGTGAAGGTGATTGCCGCGATCTCTTCCATCGGAACCTGATCAAGCAGGATCAGCGCTTCGACGCGGTCGACAAGGGCCTTGGTCTTGCCCGAACCGGCGCCGGCTTCAACGAACAAAGTGTTGTTGCGTTCATTGAGGATGCGATCGCGTTGAGCCTGATCGATCGGTTCTCTCGCGCCCGACGACGAAGTCGGCGCCGCCGCAGCGGGCGCGCCGAAGGGTGGGAGTTGGTCGTCACTCATCGTGCACCCCGACGGCCGTGCGCCATTGTTCGAGATCGGCATCACCCGCGATGCGAAGGAAGTCGGCGAACTGGTGGGAGGTGCCGAGATGGTCGGGCTCGCAGAATTCGCAGTTGACGAACATGCGCCATCCGGGTTCGTCGGGCACTTGTGGGAACAGACCGGCGGCGATTCCGTCGACAATGTCTTCCACCGTGCCGAGGGCTTTCTCGGCCACCTCGTCGGTGATTGGGTAACCAGCGGTGTCGAACTTGCCCTTCTGGGTGACGAACCAATACGCACCTCGGGCCGGAGCGTCGGGCCGGTTGAGCACTTCGCGAGCGGCGGCGGCGTAGAGCGCGAGCTGGAGGAACCGACCCCCCGGCGTCGGGTCGTCTTCGCTGAGCGCGCCGTAGTCCTTGTTCTTGCCGGTCTTGTAGTCGATGACGATGAGCTCGCCGTCGGGGCCTTCGTCGACACGATCGATCGAACCTCGCAGCCGGAGCAGGCGGCCAGACGGCAGCCGGATCTCGATGGGCGGGGTGGGCGCTTGCGGCATGCCAAACGGCAGCTCGGTTTCGAGAGGCGTGGAGGCATGGGCGGCGCGAAGCCGATGGTCCATTTCGGCGAATCCGGCGAGGTCGCTCATCAAGACTTGGCGATCTCGATGCCAGTAGACGGCCCGGCCAACGAGACCCTTGTTGGCGATGCGTTCGGCTTCGGTGGCGGCGATCGATCGGAGCCGTTCGACATCGGCGTCGGCCCAGCTCGCACCTGCGGCCGGAATCTGTCCGTCTCGGAGTGCGTCGGCGATCCAGTGTTCGAGCGCATGGTGGACGAGCGAGCCGAGCGTGAGGGGCGAGATGCGGTATTGCTCCTCTGGGTCTTCGACCGGCTGCACACCGAGGATGTGGCGCACAAAGTAGGCGTGGGGGCAGCCCGACCAGGACTCGAGGCGCGTGGCGGACGTGACGTGGTCGGGGTCGATAGGATTGGGCAGCCGCGCGCCGCGCAGGTCTCCGTCGGTTGCGAGGTTGCCGTCGAAGCGGGTGAATCGGGCTGACATGCGGCCATTGATGAGTTCGATGCCGCGTCGCAGCTCGGGTCGTTCGGCAACAAGGGGGAGAGCGGCGATGTTGGCGCCCGCATCGGCGGTGTCGAGCAGGGCCCGTACGTCGTATTCCTGTGCGTGGCCGGGGAACGTGGTTGCCCGCAGCCCGGCTATGAACGACGGGACTTCGGTAAACCACTCGCCGGTCTCTCGGCCCAGATCTTCACCGGCGGGGCGAATGTGGTCGTAGTGCTCGACGGTGTCGAGGAGCCAGCGCGACGGCGCCCGTTCGCTACTGCGACGCAAATCGCCGCGGGGGAATGTCATCGTCGTGTGGCGAGCAGCGGCCATGACCGAGAGGAGCGACCGATGGTCGTCGCAGACCTGGTCGGCCCGAAGCGGAAGGTCGCGGCCAACCGAGGCGCGAACGCGGTCGGGTAGGAGTGGATCGTCGCGGCGGCGGGAGGGATACGAACCTTCGGCCATGCCGACAACGACGACCACGTCGAGTTCGAGCCCGATGGCCATGTGGGTGGGGCCGAGAAGCACGCCGTTGCCGAAGGTGCCGTGGCGGCCGATGTCGTCGCTCAACTGAAGTTCGAGGGCTCGGCGGAACGCGGCGACCGAAGGGTTGGGATCGATTCCGTCGAGATCGCCGAGTCGGTCGATGGCCGCGTCGATTCGTAGTGCGGCGACCCGTTCGTCTTCGGGCCACTCGGTGCGCAGCGTTTCGCCGCCGAGATAGTTACTCACGAGCTGGCGGCACCAGCGAGCGAGGTCTCGCCAGTCGCGGGCCCGACCGCCGGGATCGACGTCGGCGACAAGTTTTTCCATGAACTCGCCCATCTCGCGGGCGTAGGTCGCCTCGCGGTGGTAGCGGTCGGCCCGCCAGCTGTCGTCTTCATTGCGTTCGGCAATCGCGGCGTCGTCTTCGAGTTCTTCGACGAGGCGGCTGAGTCGTGTGGTCCACTGATCGGCGCCCGCGACCACACCGGCGGAACGGCTCGCCCGTTCCCAAGCGGCGACGGGGGCCGGGCGATTGTCGATGCCGCGGATTGGCGCGCCCGCGAGCCAGGCGGTGACATCTCGACGAGAGAAGTCGTGGTCGCCCAGAGAGAGAAGCGCCAACAGCGAACGACCCAGCAGCGAGGCATCGGCGGTTTGTACCGAGCTTCCGAACCAGTCGATGTCGGCCGCGGCGAATGCGTCGCCGAGGAGCCGCGCGTAAGGGTCTCGGGATCCGTAGAGCACCGCACACCGGCCGAGAGCCACGCCGTCCTTGGCGGCCTGCACGATGGCGCGCACGGCGTGTCGCACTTCGTCGTCGGCATCGGAAACAGACAACCCACCGTCGGCCACCGCTGGTTCGACTTCACCGGAACCCGGCCAGTCGAGCCCGAGCTGCGTGGTGGCATCTCGAACACCAGCATCGGCATCCTTGGACCCCGTGACTCCGGCGATCACGTGGAGCTCTTGGGCCTCGCCGAACGAGCGAAGGAGCCGGGCTTGGTTCGACGTGAGTCGTTGGGGGAGGAAGGCGAGCGCGGGCCCGAGCTCGCCCAAGATGGGGGCACCCGCGGCCATGCCTTCGATCGCCGCGTCGACAAGGTCTTGTTCATTGCTGAAGTCCGGGCGGAGCAGGTCGGCCACTGACCGATGGACTCGGACGACGTCGGCGCTTCGTGTTGACTCTTTCGCGACCGTGACCAAGCCCGACGCGCCGACCTCGGACAGCGCCCGGTGGGCATGGACAAGCGAACGTTCGGTGGCCGGGTGAGTGTGAACTCCGGCGAAGTGCCCGGGCTCGGCGGCCAGCACGGCGCGCACCGCTCCGGCCAGCACAGGGGTGGAGACCGGACGACGACCGCTGGCCGCAACCCGCCCCGCACCCAGCAGTTCGGCGAGTCGGTAGGGAGTGAGGAAGGTGACCGCCGCAACGCCGCCTCGTCGACCCAGCGCGCGTCGAGCGGCAATGCCCACATGGTTCGACGGCACGATGACCGCAACCGGCGACAGCGGGTCGCCTGCCTTCAGCGAATCGACCGCTGTCGCGAGCGCTTCATGAGCGGCGACGCCATAGGGAGTGGTCTGAAGGGAGATCACCATCAGAAGTGATCGTAGGCATGGGTTGTGACACGCGGGCGATGTGGCGCGTTGAATCGCCGAGCGCAATCGATAGCGAGGCCGAGGGAGGAGATCGGTAGGTTGCCAGCTGCGACTACCGACCTTCCGCCCGGACTGCCCGACGGTCCTCGACTCGCTCGAACAACGCCAGAGTTCACCGCAGAGACGGTGCCCGAAGGTCTACTTGAGGCCGGAGCGGCGCAACTCATCGAACCCGGACTGCTGCACCATGTCGAGCGGGCCGACGACGCTCGACTCGTCGTCGAGTTCTACCGCTAGATGTCGGCGCCACAAGCCGCAGGGTCGATAGGGAGGGCACAATGGAGGTCGTGATTACCTCTCGGAACCTTCGCCCGTGACGACCGTCAGCCGACTCATTCTCGTGCGCCATGGCCAAACCGAGTGGGCCAAGCTCGGCCGGCACACCGGTCGAACCGACATTGAGCTGACGGAACAGGGGCGGGTCGAAGCGGTCGCTGCGAGGGCCACACTCGAAGACCGAGAGATCTCGGCCGTCTTTTCGAGCCCGTTGCGGCGGGCCCGCGAGACCGCAGAACTCGTTGGGCTGGAACCTGAGATCACGCTCGACGATCGACTCCTTGAATGGGACTACGGGCCGTCCGAGGGGCAGCGGACTGTCGACATGCGCGAGAAAATCGAGAATTGGTCGGTGTGGACACACCCCGACACGACCGCCGAATCGGCCGACGAAGTCGGCAACCGGGTTGACGACTTCATCGACAACGCGCTCGACGGACTCGACGGCGACGTCGCCATATTCGCCCATGGTCATCTCCTCGCCGTGTTCATTGCCCGATGGCTTCAACTCCCCGCAATCGAAGGCCGGCGATTCAAGCTGGATACGGCGACGGTGAGCCTGCTCGACTTCCATCGAGAAGACCGCGTGATCCGAGCGCTCAACCACCGATGTGGCGACCGCCTCTAGGTCAGGTGGTTCGTCGTCGAGTTCTATCGCTCCTACGGCTGCACTCAGCGGTTGTCGGCCGCCTCCATCGCGCCACGACTGAGCGCGATGATCCGAGCGTCGCCCACCGGTGTTCCCCCGCCGCGGTTGCAGGTCATCGCCATCGAAAGATTGCGGCTCGGATCCGCCCAGGCCCCCGAGCCACCAAACCCGTAGTGGCCGAAGGCTTCGCCGCCAGTGCGGCCAGTCCCCAGCACTCGGTGGTATCCAAGTCGCCAACGCATCGGCACGACGAGAACGAGGTCGCGTCGATTGTTCTGCTGCTCGCCGATCTCGCCAATGATTTCCGGAGACAGCAGCCGGACCCCGTTGACTTCGCCGCCGCCGGCGAGAACGGCGTACATCGTCGCAAGCGACCGGGCGCTAAGGAATCCGTTCACGGCGGGGATGGAGGCATCCATGATCGCGGGCGAGACCAGTACATCTTCCATTCCTCGAGGAAGGAGGGCGTTGATCATTCGTCGGGTGTTGAGCGGAGATCGAGTGAGACTCAGCGCCGCGTTGACCCCGCCGACGACGAGTCGTCGGAGCTGACGCACCGGCGCCGGACCGCGGGACAGCACCGACCCGAGGTGTTTGAGCGGCGCGACCCGGTGGCGCTGATCGGGAGGGCATCCCAAATACAGACCGTTGAGGCCGAGCGGCACGGCGATGTCATTCTCGACGACATCGGCCAACTCCCGTCCGGTCGCGCGGCGTACGAGCTCACCCGCAAGCCAGCCGTAGGTGAGTGCGTGGTAACCGGTCTTCGTGCCCGGCTTGTATGCGGGCGGCTGTCGGGCCAGCGCGTCGACCATGTGATCCCAGTCGAGCATCTCGGTGGCATCGTCGATCACGGTACGGAGGCGATGCAGACCGGAAGAGTGGCTCAATACGTGACGAACCGTGACGTTGCCTTTGCCGTTCTGCGCGAACTCAGGCCAGTGCTTGGCGACCTTGTCGTCATAGTTGAGGAGTCCGGCTTCGACTTGAAGATGTAGCGCGAGTGATGCGATGCCCTTCGTGGTGCTGAAGCACATTGCGAGCGTGTCCGACTCCCACGGGTCGCCGTCGTCGTTGCGTTCGCCGCCCCACAGGTCGACCACCACCTCGCCGCGGTGCCGGATGGCAAGTGCTGCTCCGCCGTCAGTGCGCTTCACTTGCTGCGCGAACGTTGCGGCGACGTCGGAAAAGTCGGGGTGATGGGTGCCGTCCATGTGGGCACTTTGCTGCGTAGAGGTCACGCGTTAGTGGATCGTCGCATCGGCGAGTGATTGATATTCCTTCGCGATCCCCTCGGCAACGAGGTCGACACCGGGCAGAGCGTCACGATCGGCCGTCACGCCGAAGAAGGGGCGATCGTCTTAAGAAACGACGGCGATCGCGAGTCCCGCTCCGTTGAGGATCGAGAGCGATCCGACGGGTTGCGTCTTACGCGGACAATCGGGCCGCACTTCATGACGTCCCTCCACCGTGACCGTGCGAATCGGTGGAGATGAGCAACATGGACCTTGGCCCCGTCGTTCGGGGTTCTGTCAGTTGCGGGCGCGGTGGTTAGATGCCGCCGGCGCTCAGCACGTTGGCGATGCGGCCAATCACGGAGACAAGGCTGGCGTTCTCGACTTCGAAGCGGGTAAGGGAGTCGTTGAGTTGATCGAGAAGGCCCTCGTCCTCCTCGTGGTCGTCCTCATCGGCGGCGCGGTCGACTCGGGCTACGAGACCGTCGAGGCGATCGCGGTCTTCTTGCGAGAGCGACGGCGCACCGGCGACCGCACTGCGGAGTTCATCGATCAGTTCTTCAAGATTGTCGGACACCTCGTCATCGTGGCACACAACACGGTGACCTCTTAGACCAGGTCGAATAGCGCAGCGACGTTGCCCCCGTCGTACACAACGGGTTGGTCGCCATCGAAGAACATGTTGGCGAGGTGAAAGTTGCGGTGGAGCGGGGTGCGGGTGCTGTCGAGCGGGTGCGTAGCTCCTTCAGATTCGGGTATGAGCCGGTCGTGGTGTTCGACAAATTTTCGGCAGAGATCGTGGTCCACCTCGCTGAGGAGAGCGGTGGTATTGCCTCGAGTACGGAGGTCTGACATGCAAAAGGTCTCGTCATGAACAGCAGGCCATACGACTTGACCAGACCTTGACGTTCACCAGAAAGGCCACAGAGGTTTGCCTTCCACACTGAAGTCTGCCCCCAAGACCCCCCAACCGGAAACAAGAACGAAACCATGCAGAAGGTCGCTCCACAGAGCGTCTCGATCCAACAAGTCGACGCCGCTCACCGTGTTGCCCGCAGCGATGGCAATGCGTTCAGTGGCGTGCTCGTGTGCCTTGCTATCTATGGCGTGCTCGCCCTGACCACTTACCTCGCCGCCCACGTCCTGCCCTTCTAGAATCTGACCCTCCTGGCCTTGCATCCAGCGGCTAGCCCACGACCGTAGAGTGGGCGTGAGCACGCTTTCCAGGGATCACCTGGCCGAGAGGGTTTGAGATGCTGGATTTTGATCGTGAAACGGTGACGATCGATGACGGCCGTCTGGCCCGGCTTCGCCGCTTCAACCTGGTGATGGGTGTCGTCCACCTCATCTCGGGTGTGTTGATGGTGGTTCTCGGCAACGATTTCGAACTCGAGGTGAGCGCTTTCGCGCTCAACGGGCCGCCAGGTACGGCCCTGGCCGACGGCACGTTGTCGTCGGTTGTTGGCGTGCCGCTCGCGTGGGCGACTGCCTCGTTCTTATTGCTGTCGGCCGTGTTTCATTTCCTCATCGCAACCGTGGGCTTTGCCCGATATGGCGCGGAGCTGCGCCGCGGCCGGAACCGGTTCCGGTGGGTCGAATACGCGTTGTCGTCGACATTGATGATCGTGCTCATCGCTCTCGTGACGGGAATCACCGATCTCGCGGCGCTGATCGCGATCGGCTTCGTGAACGCTTCGATGATCCTGTTCGGCTGGATCATGGAAATGGTCAACGACAACGACCGCAGTGCCTGGTGGACGCCGTTCTGGTTCGGTTGTGTCGCCGGTGTTGGACCGTGGGCTGCGATTGCGACATATCTCGTCGTCAACGTGACCCGTGACGGCGGCCAAGGGCCTCCCGGTTTTGTCTACGGGATCATCTTCACCATCTTCGTGTTGTTCAACACCTTCGCGATCAACCAGTGGTTGCAGTACCGCAAGGTCGGACGTTGGGCCGACTATGTACACGGCGAGACCGTCTACATCGTGCTGAGTCTCGTGGCGAAGAGCTTGTTGGCATGGCAGATCTTCGCCAACACACTCATCGACTAGCCGTCGATCATCGACGAAGGTAGGCAAATTGTGACTCCCATTGAAGAAACTCGCGGCCTTGTTCTCGTGGCCGGAGCCTCCGGCTATGTCGGCGGTCGACTCGTTGGACAACTTCTGGACTCCGGTTACCGGGTGCGATGCCTGGCGCGAACGCCAGAGAAGCTCGATCGTTCGCCCTGGCGGTCCCAGGTCGAGGTTGTCCAGGGTGACGTAGAAGGAGATCTTGGCGGCGCGGTCGATGGCATAGATGTCGTCTACTACCTCATCCATAGCATCGGCGAGGGTCCCCAGTGGGCGGATCGGGAAGCCTCCGGAGCGGCAAACATGCGCGATGCGGCCGCCGCCGCCGGGGTTCGTCGGATCGTCTACCTGGGCGGTCTGGGCGACAGCACAGGCGACGAGCTTTCCGCTCACCTCGAGAGTCGGCACAACGTTGGTCGCGTGCTCGCCGGAGGACCGGTTCCGGTCACGGAGTTGCGGGCCGCCGTGATCATCGGTGCGGGGAGCGCGAGCTTCGAGATGCTGCGTTATCTCGTTGAAGTCTTACCCATGATGGTGACTCCTCGATGGGTTGATACGCGCTGTCAACCGATTTCCATCCGCGATGTCATCCGGTACCTCGTCGAGGTCTTGGATATTGATGAAACGGCGAACCGTGTCTTAGAGATCGGCGGGCCGGACGTCCTGACGTACCGCGAGATGATGGCCACCTACGCGGAGGAGGCCGGTCTTCGAAAGCGGGTCATCATCCCCGTCCCTGTTCTCACGCCGAGGTTGTCGTCGCATTGGGTCGGGCTCGTCACCCCGTTGCCGCGATCACTTGCCCGACCGCTCGTCAGCAGTCTCGTGAACGAAGTTGTCGTGAACGATCCGGCCATCTTGGAGCTGTGTCGTTTTGAACGGGTCCCGTATGCCCTGGCCGTTCGGCGAGCACTCGACCGGACCCGCGAGCACGATGTGTCCACGCGCTGGACTGGTGCCCAGAATGTGAGACTTTCTGGGCCGTTGCCCACCGATCCCGAATGGGCGGGGGGTGCGGTACTCCATGACGAGCGCCAGCGTTTCGTCGCTGCAACTGAAGATGAGGTTCATGAGACGGTTTGCCGAATCGGCGGAGAGCACGGCTGGTACGCGGGCGACTGGCTCTGGTCGATTCGCGGGCTGATGGACAAGGTAATCGGCGGTCCTGGAATGCGAAGAGGTCGACGTAGCCCCGATGAGCTTTACGTCGGCGATCCGGTCGACTGCTGGCGGGTTGAAGCGATCGAACCCGGGAAGCTTCTGCGGCTACGCGCCGAGATGCGGCTTCCCGGTGTGGCTTCGCTCGAGTGGCGAATCGAGCCGGCGCCGAGATCCGAAAGCGGGCCCCGGTGTCAGGTTCGCCAGACGGCCACGTTTGTTCCCCGTGGTCTATGGGGTCGCCTGTATTGGTACGCGGTTGCACCGTTTCATCACTACGTCTTTCCGGGCCTTCTCCAGGGCATTGCCGATGACGCCGAGTTGTTGTCGGCTTCTGCCGAGGCCGCAACATGATCGCTGGTCTCAAAGATCGTGTCGTCGATTCGGCGACGGATCTCTTTTCTCACGGACCGCCGCCCCTTGAGAACACGCTGGACTACATGGATGATCCGGGACTACTCGGGCCCGACTCCGTGTCGTGGTCCGTAGTTGGTGATGCCTGCGCGTTTGTGGGCGGCATTCGCGCCCTTTTGGTTCAGACCGCACACCCCGAGGTTGTAGCCGGGGTCGAAGATCACTCTCGATACCGGAGTGACCCGTTGGGGCGTCTGACTCGTACGTCGGCGTATGTCACCGCCACCACATACGGGGCGATGCCCGAGGTCTCGGCCGCGGTCGCGGCGGTGACCGGGGCGCATCGCGGAGTGGTAGGGCGTTCGGCGAGAGGGAAGGCGTACAGCGCGGCGGACCCAGAGCTGACCGCATGGGTCCACAACGTTCTGACGGACTCTTTCCTCACCGCCTACGAGGAGTACGGCGCGGCGCCGCTCAGCTCAGAAGACGCAGATCGGTTTGTGTTGGAACAGACCGCGATTGGCGCGCTGCTCGGCGCGGCGCCTCTTCCGGCCGATGCAAAATCACTTCGGGATTGGGTTCGTGAGCATGCGGCAACCGAGTCGTCGGAAGCGCAACGGCAGTCGATTGATTTTCTCCGGAATCCCCCACTTCCCGCTCACGTGAAGTTCGGCTATCGCTTGTTGTTTCGGGCGGCGGCTGCGTCGCTCCCAGCCCAGCTGTCCTCGATGATCGATGTCGCGCCCGGTCGCCTTGACCGCAAGCTCGGTAGCGCCGCGGTGCGGGGGCTGCGCTGGTCGCTCGGGTCGTCTCCTTCTTGGCACGTAGCGCTCGTGCGCTCGGGCGCTCCCGTACCAGATGGCTTGTTTCGTCAGCCACTACGAGGTGACGGTTCTTCCTCGGTGAGAAGGTCTACTTCCGTCTGAGAGTCGTTCAGACCGCGAGCATGGGGGCCGGTGTCGCCTTGACGACTACCGTCATGATGTTGGTCAGAGGGGACAGTCGTATGCGTGGATTCCGTGGTCAGGTTGTTGCACTGACGATCGTTTTGGGGATGGTGGCGGCCGCGTGCTCGGGCGATGAGACGGGTGATGTCTCGCCGACAACGACCTCGCCGACAACCACAACGACGATTGCCGCGCCGGCCACGGCCGCTCCGGTGCCGGTCATCCCGGCCGAGTCGGGGTCGTGCGATCCGGTCGACGGTGCCGCCTGCTTGCTGCCCTGGCCCAACGACCGCTTCACTCGACCCGACGCTGATGCGGCGACGGGGTTGCGCGTTGACTTCCCGGCCGACGGCACTCCGGCCAACACCGATGGCGTGCATATCGGGGTCGACGAGTGGAATCGAAACGACGGGTTCAGCCCGGCCGCCATGCCGATGACCGTGATCCCGTTCCTTGATCCGGAGCAGTCGGGGCTTGCTTCGGCCGGAGACATCGGCTTGTCGCTCGACGACGACTCACCGCTCGTGTTGATCGACACTGTTAGCGGTGAGCGCGTCGCTGCGTGGGCGGAGCTCGACTCTTCGGGAACGAACACCGACGCCACGGCGCTGATTATTGTTCCCGCCGTCGCCCTGACCGAGGGGCATCGCCATCTTGTGGTTCTGCGGGATCTTGTTGACTTCGACGGCACGGCCATTTCGCCGTCGGCCGCGTATCTCGATCGCATCATGACGCCGGTCGACCAACACGACACGGCGCTTCTGGCATCGCTGGCCGAAGCCGGGATCGACCCGGCGGAGACGACCGTCGCGTGGACGTTCACCGTCGCCAGCGGCGACTCGCTTTCGGAGCGGCTGCGGCACATGTGGGCGGAAACGAAGGCCGAGGTGGGCGAGGGTGCTCCCGCGTTCACCGTGGACACCGTTGAAGACAGCGGTCTCGCTCGGGTCGTGAGCGGCACGTTCGAAACACCGAACTATCTGACCGGCGATGGGTCCACCGGCAACGTGTTCAATAACGAGGGCGACCCCGACGGCATCCCGACGCTCAACGGCACGATGACAACGGAGTATCTGTGCACGGTCCCGGCCGCCGCGAGCGCCGACCGGCCCGCTCCCTACGTCCTCTACGGGCATGGACTCCTCGGGAGTCGCAGCCAGGTACTAAGCATCGGCACAGTGGGCGCCACCCTGGGGATCGGTTTCTGTGCGATTGACTTCATCGGGATGAGCACGGCCGATTTGCCGAGTGTTGCGGCCGCGCTTGAAGAGCTGACGCTCTTTCGGTCGCAGCCCGATCGTCTCCAGCAGGGACACCTGGCGTGGCTGTTGTTGGGTCGGCTGTTGGCGAGTGAGTCGGGGTTCGCAACCGATGCCGCGTTCCAGGGCTCCAGTGGCGGCGATGCGATCGACCACCAGGCCGTCTCATTCCTGGGCGCAAGCCAGGGCGGAATCCTCGGCGGGGCGTCGTCGGCGTTGGCCGATGACTGGACGCAGGTGATCCTGGCTGTACCCGGTCTTGGCTACAATCTGCTGCTGCCTCGAAGCATCGACTTCGACGAGTTCGCGCCGTTCTTCGATGCCGCCTATCCTGATGCGCTCGACCGGATGATCGCTCGTGAGCTCATGGAGATGCTCTGGGACCGCGGCGAGAACGCGGGCTGGGCGCAGCACCTCGTCGAGGATCCATACGACGGAGCGACGGCGAAGAACGTGCTGATCCTGGCGGCGTTCGGTGATCACCAGGTGGCGAACGTGAGCACCGACAAGCTCGCCCGCACGCTCGATGCACTACTACTCGCGCCGGGTCTGGCCGACGGACGGTCGACCGACTCGACGCCGTTCTTCGGGATCGACACGATCACGTCGTTCCCGCACACGGGGTCGGGCTACATCATGTGGGACTTCGGCACGCCGGCGCCGCCATCGACGAACACGCCGCCCCGCGACGGGAGCGATCCGCACGGCAAGCTCAGCGACGTGCCCGACGCGCTGCTCATCGTGGCCGACTTCATCGGTTCCGGCGGGGCGATCAACGACGCCTGCGGGGGCGAGCCCTGTCAGACACTGGAGGGTTAGTCGACGTCGTCTCCGAGTCAGCTCGCGGTCGGCGCCAGCGCCTCCAGGATGCTGGCGCGGCTCCAGTTGGCGTGTCGATAGTTCACGCCGGCCATGTCGAGTCCCTGGCTGGTGGCGTGGCCGCAATGGGTCCAGATCAGCACGACGATGTCTCGGTCCGCGTCGACGCCGGCGGCCCAGTCGAGTGACGGTGGCTTCTTCCGCTCACTTTCGTGCCAGCGCAGCTCCTTGAGACCGAGGTCGTGTTCGAGCTTCTCGGCCCAGGGCTTGCGGCGGCCGCCGACGATATGGACGACCTTGCCGTTGAGCATCGGCTTGAGCTTTGCGGCGGCATCCTCGGCGTTCTTCTGGAGCCATTCCTGGAAGTCGGTGAGATCGTCGAGCACGGCTCGCAAACTCTCGACGGCGGCATCGGTCTCATCGTTGGCTCCGGCCGGCCAGCGCTCGCGAAGGGTGAAGGCAAGCTCAGTGGCGAGCGCGGGGTCGCCCAGCCCGGCCGCTTCGCTGACTGCACCGAGCAGGAGTATTCGTGCGGTGTCGGCGGTGGGGTCGTGTTCGAGAAAGAGGCGGGCCGTCGCGGCTCGGAGGCGAACCTGATCCACCCGCGGGAGGAGCGATCGTGCTCGTTCGCTCAGTTCGAGGACTTCGTCGATCTCGCCGGCATCGACGTGATGCTCAATCGCTTCGCGGAGGTAGGGCGCAACTGCGGCGGTGTTGATGTCCCAGGTGAGGAGTTCGCTGAGTGCGTCGGCGGGCATGCGGTGGGGATCGGGCCAGCGTTGCAGCGCGCGGGCGAGCCAGCCGTCGGGGTCGGCGGGTGCGCATTCACGAGCGACGCGCAGCGCGAGGTCGTCTTGTAACCGCAAGAAGACGCCGGGGAGGAGACGGTCCAGTACCTCCTTGCCCGCCAGTTCATCGAGGATCACCTCGGCGACCTGGCGTACTGCTCCGTCGGGCAACCGAGGGAGTTCGGCCGCGAGGCGAGCGACGTTGGACTCAACGCCGAGGTCGATCTCGCGGAGCAGGGCCGGAACTTCGGTCGGGATGCTGTAGTGCAGGCCGGCACTGAGCCGCCGGAACGCGTCTCCCGCTCGGAACCTTGTCGGGTCATCGAGAAGGTCGCTGACAAGGAGGTACTCGCCGATGTCGTAGGCGGCCTCGGCGGTGATCGAGCGCACCACGGGGTCGTCCGGCGCGAGCGGGAGGATGTGGTCCTGGAGAAGGTTCAACCATTGCGCAGGTTCGATCGAATCGATGCGACGAAGGCGTTCGGCGAGACTCTGGATGAGTGCGGGGTCGGTCGTTGGCGGGGCCGCCGCGGATTCTGTCGGAGCACTCGGATGGGATTGGGCCGCGACCGGGACCGTCGTCTTGTGGGCATCAATGGCGAACGACAGCCGAGTCGATAGAAGTGATTCCGGAATAAACGCGAGATCGATGGTGTGGGTTCCCGCGGCGAGGGCCCGCACCGGGACGTGCAGATGGTTAGTGGCATCGGCCCGTTCCTTTTCGATTCCGCCCACTACCGCACCCGGAGGGTCGGAGTCGACGAGCACCGAATGCACTTGGTCATCGCCTCCCGGCGAATGGACTTCAAGGAGCGCCGTAGCGGTTTCGCCGAGCTCGAGGCTTCGCTCACGTACTTCGTGACCATGCGGGTCGAGCACGCGAACGAGGCGGGCGAAATTCGAATCGGCGTAGAACTTGTTGCCGCGAAGGCGGCCGACAACGCCGCGCCAGGCCTCCTGCGATTCGCGGTCGGAGCGAGGAGGCCGTAGGCCCGCGATCGGAGCCCTCCAGGCAAAATACGGGGGCTTGGTGGGGTGAGGCCGCAGCGGTGGGGTCAGCGCGGCGTCGTCTTCAACGACGGGCCACGGCCCGACTCCGATGGTGAGCTGAAGTCCGGTTCGACTCCGTTCGACAGCGATCACCGTTGCGAAACGGGCCGGGTCTACCTGGGTATACGGCGAGTCGGACAGGATCACCACGGCGCCGTCGCCGACCTTCACTTCGAGGTCGGGAGCCAACCAGCGGGCGGCGTAGGTGATGTCGAACTCGACGCCCTCCTCAGCGGACACGAGCGCGACGTTCTGCTGCCGGTACTGCAAGATGCGGCCAGCTTTGAGCAGATGAAGAAGCTCAGGGGCGGCGTCTGTCATCGCGCGAGACTATGACGACTCGGTGGCGATGGCGAACGGTCGTTGGAGAGCGGCTTTCTGACTCGGCGGTCGACTACTTCGGCCGACGGGTGGGAGCGTTGGCCTTGGCCGCGGCGACCAAGCTCGCAAGTCGGACGCTGCCGGTGCCTGATGATTCAGTCGGCTTGAACGCCTTGTCTCGCTCGACCCGCTCGTGGAGAGTGGCGTGGTTGTTCTTCGGTGAAGTCATGAGCTTGTCGCTCGATTCTGGGCCTACTGGCTTCCCCGGAATAGGGGGTCTGCATCTACAACGCACGGAACGCTCACGAGTCGCGACATTTCTTCGGCTGGTTCGACGGCCCGCGGCCGGGCGGCTTGACTGAGGAGATGCAGACACAGGCCTATGCCGACAGTGTGATCCAGCAACAAGAAGACAACCCCGTGCTCTACGGCGATGTGGACTTCTTGACGGTGCCGGAGCGGCTCGACAGCGAGGCGACGGTCGACGACGAGCGGTTCGGGAAGACGCGCGACGCGGTTGCCCGGGTGTTCGAGAATCCCGACCTGTTGGAGCGAGTCCGTAACTACACGATGACTGGCGACCGGGTGGCCGACGCCTATGCCGCGCTGATCCCGACGCTCGGTTTCCGGACGTTGGTCGAGATGCTCGACACGGCATGTGAGAACGGTGTCGAGTCGGTCGACAATGCGCCGCCTGAGCTGGTCGCGTTCATTGAGGCGATGGAGGCCACGCCGGACTGGGTCGACATGAAACTTGTGGCCGCGGGCGCCCGAGACGAACGGATTCCGATGGCTGCGGCCACGCCGTTCGCGATCCGTGGCGCGTTCCTGGCCACGTTCCTCAACAAGTATGCGGCGTTGCCCATGACGATGACGGGCACGCTGTCCGACGAAGCGTCGGCCAAGCGAGTGTTTGAGACGGCGAGCTTCTTCACCGCCACGACGCTCCCAGGAGCACTCGATCGCCACGGCAAGGGTTTCCAGGCGGCGGCGAAGGTGCGGCTGATGCACTCGATGGTGCGGTTCCATCTCCTGAACTCGGGGGAGTGGGATGTCGGCATCAACGGCATCCCGATCCCGCAGGTCGACCAGATGCCAGCAGGCACGATCGGCACGTTCCTCATGTCGGCTCGGTTGATCCAGAAGGGGAAGACCGAGTTCACGGAGGCCCAAAAGGCGAGCGTGGAGCTGTCTCGTTATCGCTGTTTCCTGCTCGGTCTGCCACAGGATCTGCTGGGTGAAACGCCACAGGAGATCGTCGACCTGCTCGTCGCTCGCCACATCACGCTGCGTGACGCGTATGACGACGAGACGTGCGGCGTGCTCGTTCGGGGCACGATGGAAGCCGACCTGTTCGACCGGTCGTCGATCAAAGGGAAGCTGCACAGCTGGCTCGAGAACGGCTTCTCCCGGTTCGTGCTGATCTCCAGTTTCCTCAACGGTGACTCGGAACGGGCCGAGTCGATCGGGATCACTTTCAGCCGCACGGAAAAGGTGGCGGCTGCGCTCGCCGCCGGCGTGGTCGGCGCGAACGCCACGTTCTACCGGGTGGGGCTGCGGCTGCCGGTCGTATCGGGCCGGGTCGACCGTCGACTCAACGCCAAGCTCGCTCGGCTGCTCGACACCTACGGCCACGCCGACTTCGTGACTGACCCCGGAAACTACAAGGTGAGCGCCGCGGCGTAGAGACCCGGGCTCTTCACCAAGTAGCGGTCACTCGCGGATCGCTGTCGGCGTAGCGATGAAGCGGGGAATCCTTGGTCGCGAGATCGGCGGAGATGATCCGATCATCGGCGAGCGTCGTTCGACAAACGCTCGCCACCGGCCTGCCACCAGAGCAGTGCACGGGCAGCACCGACACACTCGAGCCCGCAGCCGACGCAGCTTCTTCGGTGGCTCGTTTGGTTTCGCCCGTGAGCTGCTCGCCGATGCGGCTCGCGAAGCCGAGACGTTCGTGGAGAATCGCCCGTGAACGGTTGGCCTTGGCGATCTTGGCGAGGAGTTGGAACTTCTCGCGTTCGTAGGGCCGCTCGACGGTGATCCGTATGGCATCGGGGCCGTCGGTGTTCGTCTCGCCAATGCCGTCCCGCAGGGCTGCGGCGAGGGAGTGTTCAGCGATGAGCGCCAGTGCTTTCGCGAGAAGAGCGCGGACTCGTCGCAACACGTTGTGGTCGATGGTGCCCTCCCGGGCGGGCTGACCGTCGGCCCGAGGCGCGGCGGGATCTGCTTCACCAGGGAGCGCTCCAATCCGGGGGAGTCCAGGAAGAAAGCCGAGAAAGAACCAGAGCTTCATTCGGGCGGCGGGTTATGCGGTGCGTGGACGGTGAACATATGTCCACGATGGCGCGGCAGTGTGACATCGCCCGGGTGTGTGCGGGTATCGAAGTTCTCAGAACTTCTTCGCCAAAAACTTTCAGACCCGGCCGATGACGGCGTCTCCCTTGTGAACCCCACACAAGGAGACCCCCGAAATGACTACCCCCCACATCAGCTTCGAAGCCTGCCCGCTCCCCAAGGCGAGCACTTTGACGATCGCCGCGATGGCGATCCTCTTCGTCGTTCTTCTCGCCTCCTGCGGCGCCGACGAGGCCGACACCACTGGTGCGACAGCATCTGAGGACGAAGTCATCCTCACCACCCAGTCCGACCCGATCGACCATGCGTCGGCCGAGATCAGCACCTCCACCGAAGTTGCGTTCGAAGAGAACAACGACCGTGGCGACGACCCGTTCGTTCCCGAGGCCCTGGTCCTCGAGTGCGAACCTGAGAATCTCATTTTGTTCCTCGATGAGGAGCCGATCATCGCCAACGCTTGGGCCGACGCGGCGGGTGTTGAGGTCGACGAAATCGCCGACACGATTCGCACCTACGAGGCCCGAGTGCTCCAGCACGACACGCGGGTCACGAACCACGCCTACCGCGGCGGTGTTGCCCGGGGCTTCCAAGCGACGCTTGAGGCCGGCACCGCTGTCCTCGTCGACGAGGCCGGTGTTCCCCGAGTCCGTTGCGCCTGCGGTAACCCGCTCGCGCCGCCGCGACCGGTCAGCGAAACGACTGAGATCGAGACGCCGACCCAGGTTCCCGTCACGACAACCACGGTTGCAACGCCGGTGCCGACTCAAATCGCCGACTTC
This sequence comes from Candidatus Aldehydirespiratoraceae bacterium, assembly GCA_047639555.1. Classification (GTDB taxonomy): domain Bacteria; phylum Actinomycetota; class Acidimicrobiia; order Acidimicrobiales; family Aldehydirespiratoraceae; genus JAJRXC01. The sequence continues at coordinate 595 of JBLIOE010000040.1, read as the reverse complement.
TGCGCAACGTGGCAGACCCTTGCTCCGACCATGATGGGCGGCCCGGCTGGCCATGGGTCGATGGCGATCTACCTTGGCGTCCTTGTTGATGGCTTTGATCAGTTGATCGGCTCGGCCCGCGTGACGGCGGACTTCCCGGCGGATGCGCTCGCCGACCTCACCGCCTACCGAGCGTCGCTGGCCGGTGCGCTTGCCTCTGGCGATCTCACTCCTGGCCCCGACGACATCGTCATCGGCACACGGGTCGAGAACTTCTTGACCAACTTCTGTGGCGACACCGACACCGAGACCAGCATCGATCTTGATGACTCCGGTGACGACACGCCGACCGACGGCACGACGGGCCATTGCGGCAGCTTCCAGTTCGCCCTGCTGATCGTGCTGGCCGATGATCTTGGCCTCGATCACGCCGCAATTTCGCAGCCTTTCGTGGACGCCATGAACAACCTCGTCGACGGTTTCGATCCGGGCCCGGAATTCGATGTCAGCGACCTCTCGCTGATGCTCGGCAATGAAGAGATCGGCTGCCAGGGCGCTCAGGCCATGCAACAGCTCCTCACGGATCTCGGTTTCGGGCCGCTGATCGAGGGCACTG
>JBLIOE010000039.1:0-41678 GCA_047639555.1 Candidatus Aldehydirespiratoraceae bacterium | reverse complement strand
ACCACCACCACCACCACCACCACCACCACCACCGTCGCTCCCACGACTACGGCGGTACCAACGACAACAACCACGGTCGTGCCGCTCGAGATCGACGCCCGCTCGTTTCGCAATATCCACGACATGACTGCCGTTCGCGGCTTCTTCGTTGACAACCTGGTCGGCGATCTCGACGCCACCATCGCGGTTGCTGAGAACCTCGAGGGCGGCGTCTACCCCGCGGGTTCCGTCGTGCAGCTCTTCCCCGGCGAAGCCATGGTCAAACGTGAGGCCGGGTTCAGCCCCGAGACCAAGGATTGGGAGTTCTTCGAGTTGGTCGCGAGCGCGGAAGGCACCGAGATTCGAGTGCGTGGTGGGGTTGAAGCGGTGAACCAATTTGGCGGTTCCTGCGCTAGCTGTCACGCTGAGGCGGCCCCGGAGTTCGACTTCATCTGCGAGAAGACCAACGGTTGTGAACCCCTGCCGATCTCGCAGGATCTCATCGAGTTGGCGCAGGCCAATGATCCGCGGCCTCGAGCCGAATGAGCCCGGCTACAGGCAGGCCTCGAACGAGAGGTCGCTTGTCGGCGCGGTGCTGTTAGCCGTGTCGTCGGCGGCCGCTGCGGGTGTTGAGATCAAAGATGGCGGTGTAGTCGTCGGTAGTTTGAGTCGCCGGTGTTCCTGAGGGATTGGTTCTTGTGCATACAGGGGTGGCGAACCGGGGGAAGCTGGTCTGACACCCCACCAAAGGAAATCGCAGATTTATCCGGATTCCTTTCTGCGCCCAGACCCGCGAGACTGGTCTGATGCTGCAACTGAAGCCGAATTGCGAATGGGGCAACGTCGACCTGCCCCCCGAGCCGACTTCGGCGTGCATCTGCACCTTCCAATGCACCTTGTGCGCCGCCGGCCCCGCCGCCGGCGCCTGAGACGACACCGCATGTCCGATATCCCGGCTGGAATCGTCACGTTCATCTTCACCGATGTCGAAGGTTCGACTCGCCTTTGGGCGGCCGATGCCGAAGCGACGGCCGCGAGCCTCGAACAACACGACGAGATCATTCGGTCGACATTTTCCGCCCGCGGTGGATATGTATTCGGCTGGGCCGGGGATCACTTCCGGGGTGCGTTCGCCGATCCAAAAGCCGCCGTGGGGGCCGCCATGGCGGCCCAGAGCGCCCTGGCCGCCGCAGATTGGCGAGGTCCGGCGTTGCGGGTTCGTATGGGCATCCATCGCGGACGAGCCACCCAGCGAGACGGCGACTACTTCGGGACCGTGCCGAACACTGCTGCCCGGATCGAGGCCCTTGCCGCGGGCGGCCAGATTCTGGTTTCCGATGCGGTCGCGAGCGTTGTGGATGTTGAGACCGTGTCGCTGGGCCGCCATCGGCTGCGCGATGTGCCTGAACCGGTTGCCGTCCTCCAGGTCGGACTCGGAGCCTTTCGGCCAATTGGAGTGATTGACCCCTCCCTCTCCAGCTTGCCGCTTCCCGGTTCGCCGTTGATTGGCCGTCAAAAGGAAATCGGTCGAGCTCGTCAGCTGCTCGAGTCGGCTCCCATGGTCACGCTCACTGGCACCGGCGGATGTGGCAAGACCCGGCTTGCTGTTGAGATTGCGTATCAAGAGCTGCCGAGTCGCGCCGACGGCTGCTACTTCGCCGACCTCTCGTCGGTCTCCGACGGATCTGAGTTGCCGGCTGCGATTGCCCAAGCGATTCGGCTCGAGTTCGGCGGATCGACTGAGGGCGCGCTCGACCAGGTTGTGGAGCACCTGGCTCGGCGGGATGCCCTGCTCGTTCTCGACAATTGCGAGCACATCCTCGACGACTGCGCCGAGTTTGCCGAACGACTCCTTGGGCGGAGCAGCGCCACGGCACTACTCGCCACAACTCGGCAACGCCTTGATGTGCCCGGTGAGCAGGTCATCGCGGTGGGATCGCTGAGTCTTACCGGTGACGAATCGGCGATCGACCTTTTTGTTGAACGAGCAACGACCGCGAACCCGTCGTTCTCCTGCAGCGATGACCCGAACGACCCGACGCGGGCCACGATTCTGGAGATCTGCCAACAGCTCGACGGTATGCCCCTCACGATTGAGTTGGCGGCGGCGCGGGTAGGTGTCCTCACTCCGGCCGAAATTCTTGATCGAATGGCAGATCGGTTCCGGCTGCTGTCGGGCGGTCGGGGTCGGCAGAAGCGGCGAACGTTACAGGCCACGCTTGACTGGTCGTACGACCTGCTCGATCCCGGCGAGCAGCAGTTCTTCCGGCGCTGCGGTGTCTTCGTAGGCTCGTTCGATCTGCCCGCCGCGGTAGCCGTGTCGGGTTTTGACGACTATGACGCGATGGATCTCCTCGAGTCGCTCGTCGCGAAGTCGCTGCTCTCGCTCGATGAGGGCCGAGACAACCCCACCACCCGTTATCGACTCCTGGAGACTATCCGTATCTACGCTGGCGATCTCCTGGCCCGGTCTGAGGACGTGCTGGCGGCCCGAGAAGCCCACCTCAAGTGGTTCGCGTCGCGCCTGGTGACATCCGACTTCGTCGTAGCGACGGGCCTCCCTCGTGCCCTTGAGCTTCGCCACGATTGGTCGAACGTGTCGAGCGCCCTCGAGTGGGCCATCACGAGGGAACCCGATCCCGACACGGGTGTGAACGGCTACGAATTGGCCGCACGATTGGCGTTCGGTTGCCAGGGTCTTTGGGAAACCCAGATCCCCGCGATCGAGGGTCGTCGCTGGGTCGAAGAGATCGCCAGCGGGCTTTCGGCTGGCGAACGTCGCGACTGGATGCACTACATCCGGGCATCCCTCGCAATGCAGCTCGACGACTTCGTGGTGGTGCACCAACAGCTCGACGAGCTCGTGGAGAGTGCCGACACCGGCCCGCAAGTCGCCGCGCAGGCTGCCGGCCTCCTCGCGTTCTTGAGCTGTCGTCGATATCCCGACCGGGCGCGGAAGCTTGTCGCGGAGTCGGCTCAGATTTGTGACACACACGATCTTGGGCCGGAGTATCAGATCCCTGGCGTCTGGGCAGGAGCGTGTTTGCTGCTCTATGAAAATCGCGTTGAGGAAGCGCTGCCGGTCTTTCTCCGTGCCCACGACGCGCTCGCCGACATTTCACAGATCACGAATCATTTCGTGATGACTGGTCTTGCCGTCGCCTCCGCGCAGATCCTCACCGGCGACCCGACGGCCGCGTTGGCGACGGTCGACACCCACGACTGGTCGAGCTCCGTGTGGGACTCCTCGCCGATCGTCCGGGCGATCGCGCTAATCGATCTTGATCGGACCGGTGAAGCGGCCGATCTTGTTATTGGCTTCGGCTACGACGCCGTTCGGGGCCGCCTAAGTCGGATGGCCAACGACGCTCTCGTGGGTTTGGCGGCGCTGGCCATCCATCGTGGCGAAATCGAGCACGCCTGGGAGCTTCTGCAGAAGGCGGCGGCGCCCCGCACACCCTTCACGATCGGCCTCGCCGAGGGCATCGCCGGTCGAATCGGGCACGGCGACGACCTCCGGACGATCCATCGAGACCGGCTCAAACCCCTGAACGAGCTCGACGCGAGTGAGCATCTCCGCGTCGAACTCGAACGTATTCGTTCGTCCCGTTCGTCGCTATTGACAGATGGTGTGGAATGACATGAAATAGATTGAATGTCGCACACCTCTTCTTCGGGTCCCTCAGATGTCATTTCGATCGACATCGACGAAGCAACGGTGCTTGCCTACGCGTTGCTTAGCGCCGCGGAAGGACTTCGCCGTGATCGGCTGGCCGTCTCCGAGCTCCTCTCCCGCGCCGAAACGCTGACGGTCCGACCGGTTGGCGATCCGCTCGTGCGGCTCGCAGCGGCACAGGTGCACTTCGACGGTCTGGTCGATGATCTCTGGGGCCGGCTCGTACCGCTGCGTGAACTCCGGACCGCACTGCTCGATCTCGACGGTCTCAGCCGCGAGATTTGTGGGTGGACGGGATCGCCGGCCGACGTTGGGCATCAGGCGCGAATGTCTGAGCGTTGGCAGCTCCTTCTCGCGGTCGTAGGTGGCGACATCTCGCACGCCCTTCGTGTGTCACTCGCGATGCAGGACGGGCTGTCGGCGGCCGAAGCGATCGCAGCAGTGCACAACGAAGTCAGCGCCGAGATGATCTTAGGTCAGCGCGTCGCCGCGATCCGCGCTGAGTTTGCGGTCGATGAACACGATGCGCGGGCAATGATCGCGCGGATCGATCTTCGTCTCGCGCTACTGGTCGAGCTGGGGTTCACGATCGATGAGTCGGTGGCGGCACTTGGGCTGGTCGAGAACTTCGATTTGAACTTCGACGAACTCATCGAGCGGGCGGCCGCCATGGAAAAGCTGCTCATCGAGTCCGCCGGTGACCTGCTGCTGGCCCAGGGCCTTGGTCTCGAACTCGGCGAGTTCGATGCGCTCGTCGGGCTGGAGCAGCATCTTGCGGTATTCGACACCGCCCGGGGTGGTCGGGTCGATCACCGGTTCGCGCTTGCCGACCTGACGTATGTCCTCGCTAATGCGACGCGCTTCACCGCGGGTCAGGTCGAGGCCGCCCGGGCTCTCTACTCACGCCCGGAGTTGTTCAATCGGCTCGACACCGCGAATGAGAACAGTGAGATCCTCGGCGGCGAAGCGTTCGGGAACCACAATCCGGGGGATGGCGTGATCGCCGATGTCGATCTCCACGCGTTCATGCTCAAGACCCAGCTTCACGCCGTGTTAGGGGAGTACGCCGACCAGATCGACATCGCGAACGACTCGTCGGGCATCGTTGATGGGTTCCGTTCGCCGGCCGACTTCCGTGCCTTTCTCGCCGACAACCCGGAGCTGCCCGACAACGTGATTCTCGCGGCGGAGACCATGATCGAGCGCGGGTGGTTCGACGAGAACTTCTGGCAACGACACAAGGATGAGATCGCGGCGGGCGCGGCGCTGCTGGCCGCTGCTGGGTTCGTGGTCCTCACTGCGGGCGGAGCGTCGATCTTCCTCGTCGGGGCGATTGGCGCGGCCGCGGCCGGTACGACCACCGCCGTGATCAATCTGGCGAGCGACGATGAGTTGACCGATGAGCTTCTGGCGAACACTGTCGGCGGGTTCATCATTGGGGTTGGCGTGAGCGGCGTAGTGACCGGGACGATGAACCTTCAGGGTGCCACCGGCCTGGCCCGCGTCGGACCGATCGCGACGGCGGTGGCCGGCGGTTCCGACATCGTGGCCACCGGAGGTCTCGACCTCCTACTACTCGAGAACTACGAAGACGACGTGCACGCTGCGGCGACAGCCGTTGGCGCGGTCGCGACGCCGATCGACGTGATGCACAGCGTATCCGTCATCGAGGAATCGATCTCGGCGGCCAGGGTCCTCGACGGCTCCATTGAGATGGCCGACGAGGTTCGGGCCGCGTGGGACACCTACCTGTACGCATTCGGTCGTGCCGCTACGGATCTCGATGGAGTTGCATCCGGCGACTCTCCAGCTGGCAGGATCTCCTCCCCCGCACAACTCGGAGACTGAGATGGCCGACATCACCAACGACCGACGACTCGACCCGCGCGTCCGCGCCTTCTTGAGCGTGTTCCCGGAACTCGTCGCCGCCGACGCAGAGAGTTGGGAAGAAATGACCGCCGACTCGGCGGCCAACCGCGATCTGGCGGCGATGATCGCGGCAGTGATGGAGGCGAACGACACCGAGGAGACCGCACCTTCCGCGGGCCTCAAGATGGACGTCCACGAATTCGTTTCCTCGCCCGATGGCAACACGATCAAGATCAACGTGATCCGGCCGGATCACGATGAAGTCGTGCCGTGCATCTACTACATCCACGGCGGTGGAATGGCGGCGCTGTCGGCGTTCGACGGGAACTATCGCGCGTGGGGAAAGATCATTGCGGCCAACGGTGTTGCGGTGGCGATGGTCGACTTCCGCAACTCGGTGTCGCCATCTTCGGCCCCTGAGGTGGCGAAGTATCCGGCCGGACTGAACGACTGTGTGTCGGGCCTGCACTGGGTGATCGACAATGCCGCCATGCTCGGCGTCGATACCGCCAAGATCACGATCGCGGGGGAGAGCGGCGGCGGGAATCTCTCCATCGCGACCACCATGAGACTGAAGTCCACCGGTGAGCTCGGATTGATCCAAGGCCTCTACGCCCTTTGCCCCTACATCGCCGGTGAGTGGCCGCTACCGCAGCATCCGTCGTCCACGGAAAACGAAGGCATTTTCCTCGCGCTCCACAGCAATTCAGGCCGTATGGGTTACGGCATCGAAGCCTTCGACGCCAAGGACCCGATGGCATGGCCATCGTTCGCGACGGTGGCCGATGTCGTCGATTTTCCGCCGACCATCATCAGCGTCAACGAGTGCGACCCGCTGCGCGACGAAGGCATCGAGTTCTATCGGCTATTGCTTGAAGCGGGTGTGCCCGCCCGGTGTCGCCAGGTCATGGGCACGGCCCATGGCACGGAGATCTTCCCGATGATGTGTACAGAAATCTCACGCGACACGGCCCGCGATCTCGCCGCGTTCGCACTCGGATAGCAGTACCGAGTCAGGCGGGCGCGGCTTCGTAGAAGCGGGCCAAGAACGCGGCCATCTGGGCTCTCGTCACAAACTCGTCCGGCGCGTATGTCGTCGCGGTTGTTCCGGTTGTGATGTCGAGCGCAAACAAGCACCCCACGGAGTCGGTGTAGAAGCGTCCGGCGAGGACATCGACGAAGGGTGTCGTCACGCCGGGGCAGGGCTCGTCCCATACGGCGTCGAAGAGACGGTCGAGGAACGCGGCCATTTGACCGCGGGTGACCGGATCGGTCGGCGCGAACGTGGTGGGTCCGGTGCCGGTCGTGACCTCGAGACCGAAGATGCAAGCGACGGGGTCTGAGTAGAACTGCCCGTCGGGGACATCGTCGAATGGTGTGGCCACGATGTCGCATGTGGTCGCCGTCATCGATTCATAAATGCGAGTCATGAACGCGGCCATTTGGGCGCGGGTGACGTCGTCATCGGGCGAGTAGGCACCGGGTCCGGTGCCCGTGGTGACTCCGAGATTGAAGATGCAGTCGACGGACTCGTGGGCAAAGGACAATTCGGCGAGGTCGTCAAACGGCGCGTCGCGGTAGTCGCACCTATGAGCGGGCGTCGGCGCGACGGTCGTTGTTGTGGTGCTGTTCGTCGGCGGGGCCGTGGCCGTGGTCGTCGTGGTCGTGGTCGTGTTGGTCGTCGTGGTCGTGGTCGTGTTGGTCGTCGTGGTCGTGTTGGTCGTCGTGGTCGTCGTAGGGGGAGGACCTACGTCGATCGAGAGGACGTCGAACGCCGTCGCGCCGTCGACATCGGTGATCTCCAGCGTGATTTCACCGCCGCTGATGCCCGCGGCGCAGGCGACGGTCGCCGTGGACAGGGTGTTGTCGGGCTGGTTCAGCTGGCAGGCACCCGGAACGGCCCAGGTGTATGTGCCAATACTGCCAAAGCCGTCCGTGCTGCCCGAACCGTCCAGCGCGTGATTGTCGAGAATATCGCCGTTGATGTCGGCGCCGGCGTCGGCCAGGAGGGTGTCTTCGGCGGCGACGAGCGCCTCGTTGGTCGTCGTTCCCGCGGTTGCCGATGTCGAGAGGAACGCCCGGTCGTTCGGGAGGAGGGCGAAGCCATTCTGGGTTGCGCTCGTGCCCGCATCTCCGGTGAGGTCGGCCGAACCAATCGCAAAGCCCGTGGCCCACATCTCCTGGATCGTCCAGCTCGCCCCGGCCCGTCGAGCGATAGCGCCGGTGCCGCCCCATCGAGCACTGGTGAAAGCGATCATGGGTTCGTTGTTGGTATCGAAGTCGATGCCGATCAGTCCGCCAAACGACTGTTGTGTGCGTCGCCCGGAAGCCGAGACCTCGTCCTCCGACCAGGCGGTTCCGGCATATTCAAACGCCAGGGTGGCCGCTTCGTACTGGTCGATCGCGATCCAAAGGTCGCCATCGTCGTCGACACCCGTGGCGATCGACTGCGGGCCGCCGGTTTCACCGTCGAAGACGAAGTCGAGCGCAGGGATGCCACTCGTTGACCAGGTCAGTCCAGCATCAGTGGACGTTGAGGTCCGCACGTTTTCGTTGGCAATATCGATGAACGAGATGACGAGGTCGCCGCCGTACTCCTGCAACGAACCGGGGCCGGGACGGGCGTGGTTGGTGAACGAATGTCCTTCCACCACGAGGTCTGACCACACGCCGCCCAGCGAGCGAACCGCGAAGCGAGTGCGGTCGGCAACGTCGTCGTAGTACGACACCGCGATGCGGTCGTCGGCGAGTTGCATGATGGTGTTGTAGGTGCCGGCCGTGGAACCGCTGGTCTCGACTGTCTTGATGGTCCACGACCCGGCGGAACCGCGCGCCACCTTGAGCGTGCCGTCGGTGGTGTTTTCGTAGGCGATCGCAAAGTCGCCGTTGTCGAGCCGGGTGATCGCGGGATGGTCGCCGACAACATCTCCGCTCCCCCCATCGTTGTCGAGCAACTCGTCGGTCCACGTACCGTTGGCAGCTCGTTCGGCGTAGCGAAGTGTGCCGTTGGTGTCGTCGGTGTAGGCCACCGCCGGGCGACCGTCGCTGGTGACGCCGACCGCGGAATAGTTGCCGTAGTCGTTCGTCGCGTCGCCAACGATGGTGGTGAACGTGCCGCGCACGTTCGCCTCGGATGCGCGAACCAGCACGTTGTCGTCGGTCGCGGTGATGCGGATCCGGTAGGTGGTTCCCGAATCGGCGTCGAAGAGGACTGACGGGTTCGTGTCAACGAAGTCGACACACCCCAGCAACGTCAGGTTGTTGACGGCGTCGCCTTCGTAGACGGCGAGGTCGCCGCCGGCGGCGGAGGAGGAGGAGGAGGAGAAAAGGCTCACCATCCAGGTGTGGTCACTCGATGGGGTGAAGTTCATCCAGGTCGACGTGGGGTCCATCGTGGCGGTGCCACACGTCGTTGGTTCGCCCGCCTCGAGGTCCCAGTCGGCTGGGGGAAGAATGTCGGCGTCGATGGCCTTGACCGCCGTGGAAGAGCCGCCGAGGAATCCGAGTGTTGCGGCGTCAGCGAAATCGTCGGCCGCCGTTTCGACCGCAGCGACACCAACGCGGCCGCTGCCGCGAACACCGGTGATCGTCGCGCCGAAGTGCGAAACCTGGACGTAGTACGTCTGGCCGGTGGTCATGGCCATCGGTGGGGTCAGTCCGTCGAACGTTCCGGCGGTGTCATCGTCGCAGGCGAGGCCGGTATTGATCGCTGAGAACCAGCCGATGTAGGCATCAAAGTTTGATTCCGCGGTGTAGGCGACATAGTCGCCGTCGGCGGGAGCGGTGAACGTATACCAGACCGTGTGCTGACCATTGCAGAAGAACTCGCCCGCTTCTCCCGTCGCATCCGTGATCGAGAAGTTTTGCTCGACCCCCAGCGTGAGGCCAGCAGCCTGCGCGAAGTTGTCATTGATGGCCGGAGTGGCGTTGGCCGCGGCGATGAACGCGAGGCCGGCCGCGATGGCGCTGACTGACAGCAATGCGGCGAAAAAGCGAATTGGGCGCATGGTGATGACTCGGCAGTGTTGGCGGTGAATTGAGGAAGAAATTGAAGGCTTGCGGGTCCCTGGCCGCGGTCCCCACGCTGGCGTTTCCCACGCCAGACCTTCGCGGGCCATGTTCGCCGTTCAGGACTAGCGTGCACCGATGCCGTCAAACATTGCACTCAAGGGAATGAATATCGTTCATCGGACGCTGTTGAAGGTCTCCGGTGGCCGCAAGGGATGGACGGCTGGTGGTATGCCTGCACTCGAGCTCTCCACTACCGGACGCAAGTCCGGCGAGAAGCGAGCCGTGATGCTCACTTCGCCTCACCAAGAGGGCGATTCAATGTTGATCGTGGCGTCGCGAGGTGGAGACGACATCCATCCGGCCTGGTACCTGAACCTTCAGGCCAACCCTGCGGTTGAGGTCACCACCAAGGCCGGAACAAAGTCGATGTTGGCTCGTGTGCTGTCGTCGGACGAACGCAGTGAGATCTGGCCGGTTGTCGTAGCGAAGTACAAGAACTATGGCGGCTACCAGGAGAAGACCGACCGGGAAATCCCGCTGGTCTTCCTCGATCCCGCCTAGGCGAGCGCCGGTTCGTCCGGCGCGAGGCTGAGGCCGCGGTCGCGGATAAACGGCCACGCCAGCGCCACTCCTATCGCGACGAACACCACCATGCTCACCGCGGCTGCGCCGTAGGCAACGGCGCGCCCGGGGCCCTCGTAGAGGGCGCCGATTATCGGTGACGCAATACCGGCTGTGATCGACTGAGCGGCGCCGATCAGGCCCTGCGCGCTCGCTTGGCGATCCTCGGTGACCGACATTGAGACGGCCACGCCGGTTGAGGCGACGGTGAGCCCGTCGGCCACGGCATGGAACATGCCGATGGCAAAGATCCAACCGCCGCTTGGGAGTTGGCCATAGGAGAACATGAAGGCGGCGCCGATGAGCAGGCCCACCGAACCAACACGAAAGGGGCCGATGCGCTGGGCCAGGCGGCCGCTGGTTGGGCCGAGGATCACGATTGGTGCCGCGAAGAGAGTGATACCGAGGTTGGCGAGCCAATCGTTGGTGCCAAGATCTTCATGGACAACATCCCAAAGTGAATCGAATGCGCCGATCATCAAGAACACCGCGGCGCCGAGCACGACGGCGCCGGCGACAACACGGCTGCGAAGAAGGTCGACGGCCAGCCGCTGGGCGGTTTCGTCCGCTCTCTCGGCGACGGCTACGGACAGAGCCAACGGCGCACATGCGGCGGAGAGCGCGGCGACCACGATGAACGGCGACGCGAGCCCGAATGGGCCGACGAGTACCGCACTGATTGCCGGGCCCATGGCGAAACCAAAGACATCGGCGGACAGCAGGCGGCCCAGGTTCTGTCCGAGATTGTCAGGATCGGCGAGAATCACGATTCGGCGAATCGAGGGAATGGCCGCGCCGATGCCGACGCCGGAGATCAGGCGCCCGATCAGCAGCATCGTGAAGTTCGTGCCAAACCCCATGAGGAGGAGACCCACGATGTTGGCGACGATTCCAAGCATGATCAGCCGGCGGGCGAAGCCGCGATCCGCGTAGGGCGCGATGAAGATCTGGGCCACGAAGGCCGACAGGAAACCGGCACCGATCAGGCCGCCGATGAGCGTTTCCGAGATGCCGTACTCGTCGCGCCAGTCGCCGACGAGAGTGAACAACACGCCGTAGCCGGCCGACATCACGGCCGAAAGTGCGGCAAACACCCACGACGGCGAGATTCGCGAGGTGAGGGTCGACTCTGGCATTGGCGAAGGCTACGGACTTCGCAACTCGGCCGTGGTGATTTTGTGGCTGGCTAGTGGTCGGTTGGTCCCAGCTCGTTGAGTTCGGAGTCGGCGGCGTCGAGCAGGTCGAGCCGCTCGGTGAGTTCGTCGAGGGAGACAACCTCAGTGCGGCTCCGCTCCTCGACGCGGCGAACGAGGGCCTCGATTCGTTCGACGCGTTCCTGGATCACGGTTCGATCGGCGCGACGGGCGGGCGTGGGCCGGCGAGCGACCGTGACGAGGTGGCCGTCGAGTTCCACGAGTTCGATCCGGAGTCGGGTGATCACATCAGCGACGTCGTCGGTTGGGGGCACGAGGGCGAGGCGGCGAGCGGCGCGACCGAGACGACGATGGAGCTTGGCTTCCTTGCGACTGGAGGACAGCCAGCTGAGCGGTGCGGGGGACTTAACGCCAGCCACGACCCGGTTCCGGCGGTTGAGCATGAGCCGAATCCCGAGCGCGGTGCCCACAACAGCGAGGAGAAACACGGCGCTGATCGCCAGCAAAATGAACACGCTCCTGACCGTAGCGGTCGCGATTGGACAGTGACAGGCCACCGCATCGCGGTGCCGCGGGCACTAGAACAGTCGGATGACTGCCCCCAGCCTCACGCCGACAACCCGCGATGAGCGGCTGGATGCGCTCGAGGCCGACCGCTTCGACCTGATCATTGTTGGCGGCGGCATCACTGGGGCCGGCGTCGCTCGAGATGCCGCCGCTCGTGGTTTGACGGTCGCCGTGCTCGAGGCCGATGACTTTGCCGCAGGGACCAGTTCCCGATCGTCCAAGCTGATTCACGGCGGCCTTCGCTATCTGGCGAGCGGCGAAGTTGACCTTGTGCGCAAGACGGCGCGGGAACGAACCGCGGTACACGCGATGGCCCCCCATCTTGCCGAGCCGTGCTGGATGGTCGTTCCGGCCCGCAATTGGGCCTCGGTCACCAAGTTTCGTGCGGGCATCGGCACCTACGAGAAGCTGGGCGGCGTTGAGGACGCGGACCGCCATGAGGTGTGGAAGGGCGACGAGATCACCGCCCACGAACCTCACCTACGGACCGACCCCTACAGCTACGCCGTTGCCTATCGCGAGTACCTGACCGACGACGCTCGCCTGGTGCTCGCCACCTTGCGGGCCGCGACCTTGAGCGGTGCCACCACCGCGAATCGACTCCCCGTTGTCGACGCGATCCGTGAGGGCAACCGCATCGCCGGCGTCCAGGCACGCTGCGCGATGAGTGGACGAGAGGTTGCTGTGCGCGGCGACGTCGTCGTGAATGCCGCTGGCCCCTGGGTCGAGGGCATCGCTCGGATGGAACAGGATCCACCGGTGTCACGACTACATCTCTCGAAGGGTGTCCACATCGTGATCCCCCGTGAACGGTTCCCGGCCAACCATCTCGTGATTGCCAACACTGAAGATAAGCGGTCGATCTTTGTCATTCCCCGCGGCGACATCGTCTATATCGGCACCACCGACACGAGCTACTCCGGCGATCGGCCGCTGTGGCCGGAGATCACTCGGGAAGATGTCGAGTACCTCCTCGCGCCGATGGATCGCTACTTCGACATCGAACCGCTTACGGCCGACGACGTGATCGCAGCCTGGGCCGGGGTGCGGCCGCTCATCGCTCAAGAGGGCAAAGAGGCGAAGGAGATGAGCCGAAAAGACGAAGTGACGACCGGTCCCGGCGGAATGATCTCCATCGCGGGCGGCAAACTCACCGGCTTCCGCAAGCTGGCCGAAGACGTGATGAGCGTCGTCGAGAAGCAGCTCCGCCGACGCCTGCCCGAGGGCCCGGGAACCACTCCCGTGCCCGGCGGCCAACCGGTCGCGGCAACCGACGATCGTCAGGCCACCCGCCTGCGCCGACTGTATGGCTCTGAAGCCGATGCGGTCCTCGCGCTTGGATCCGACTCACTCGTGCCGGGAGCGCCCGTTGTTGTCGGCGAGGTGGACTGGGCGATCGATATGGAGGCCGCCGTTACGCTGGTCGACGTGGTCTATCGACGTACTCGCGTGGCTTGGTATGTGCCGCAACACCGCGACGAACTCGCCGTGGCGATGGGCCAGCGGATGGCCGACCGGCTCGGCTGGACCGACGACGAACACGCTCAAGAACTCGCGGAAGTCCGCACTCTCTTCGCGGACGAACTTGCCTTCAAGGAGGCCTCCTGATGACCCTGCTCGATGACCTTTCCGCCGCACTGGGCGACGCGTTGCTGGTTGGCGACGATGAACGGGCCGCACGGGCCCGCGACACCTGGATGCGCTCGCAGATTCCCCTTTCCGCTGGTGAAGCGATCGTCGCGCCGATCGCGGTGGTTGCTCCGTCGACGGCCGAGGAACTTGCCGAAGCCATTCAGATCTGTCGCCGTCATGGCGCGCCAATGATTCCGCGCGGCAGCGGTTCCGGTGTGGTCGGCGGCGTATTGGCCTCGGCTGATTCAGTCGTGATTTCGACCGAGCGCTTCACCGGGCTGCGGTCGCTGTCGAGCGACAACCTCACCGCCACCTTCGGCGCTGGCACCAACGGTTTGGAGGCCGAGAACCTGATGCAGGCCGAGGGCCTCACGATCGGTCACTGGCCGCAATCGATCGAGCTGTCGACCGTCGGCGGATGGGTCGCCACTCGTGCCTCCGGGCAGTACTCCACCGCCTACGGCAACATCGAAGACGTCGTAATGTCGATCGAAGCGGTGCTGGCCGACGGCACCATCTATCGCGGGCGAGACACGCCTCGCGCCGCAGCCGGGCCGGACCTCCGCCACATTCTTATGGGCAGTGAGGGCACCCTCGGTGTGATCACCGAAGTCACGTTCTCGCTCCGGGAGCTTCCGGAGCCGGGAGTACGCCAGGCCTTCCACTTTGCTGAGTTCGACGAGGGGCTCGAAGCTATTCGTCGTGTGATGCGGGCGGGCTGGCGACCACCAGTTGTTCGCCTGTACGACGGGCGCGAATCGTGGCGTCACTTCCGAGATCAGATGCCGAAGGGCAACTCGATGCTGATCTTTCTCCACGAAGGCCCACCGGGGCTCGCGCCGCTCGAAGCGGCCGCGGTCGCCGACCTCTGCAATGCGGGTGGTGGCACCGCCGCGTCGGACGAAGCGGTCGATGCCTGGTTCGCCCACCGCAACACGGTGCCGAGTTGGGATGAGTTGCTACAGACTGGCGTGGTCGCCGACACCATCGAGGTGGCAACGGACTGGGCTCGGTTACCCGCGCTCTACACCGCGGTGGTTGATGCCTTGAACGCCGTACCCGGCGTGGTCGCGGCTTCGGCTCATTCGTCCCACGCCTACCGATCCGGCGCCAATCTCTATTTCACGCTCGCGGCATCGCCGGGCGACCCGTCCGAGTACACGGCGACTTACGACGCGTGTTGGAACGCGGCGCTGCAGGCCGCCGATGATCTCGGCGCCGGACTCGCTCATCACCACGGTGTTGGCCGGGTGCGTCGCGATTGGATGAAGTCTGAAGTGGGCGACGGCGGGGTGGCGATGCTGCGCTCCATCAAGTCCGCCCTTGACCCGGATGGACTCTTCAACCCGGGCGTCCTCATTCCATGAGCCTTCGGGCGGGCCTCGACGTCGGCACGACCACGATCCGGCTCGGACTCTTCGAGGGCGACAAGCGGGTCGCTCTCGTGAGCGAGAAGCTCGACATGCACGTGCCGTTCGCCGGCGCGGTCGAGCAGGACGCGGCCGAATTCGTTGCCGCAACCGAGCGGCTCTGGGCGGCCGCCCTGGCCGAGGTCGGCGCTGCTGCGGCCGATGTCGCCACGCTCGGGATTGCGAATCAGCGGGCGACGATCGTCTGCTGGTCGTCGGCCACCGGAGCACCCATCCGGCCGGCGGTCGGTTGGCAAGACGCCCGAACGGCGCCGCTGGTTGCGGAGCTCGTGGCGCAGGGCATACCGGTCAACACCTCGGCCTCGTGTACAAAGATGGGTTGGCTACTCCAGAACGATCCAGTTGTTGCTGCTGCCGCGGCTGACGGCACGTTGCGCATGGGAACCGTCGACTCATGGCTCACCGCCGCGCTCTCGAACGGCGAAGCGTTCATCACCGATCCGGGCAACGCCGCGGCCACTGGAATGTATGACGCACGAGCGGGGGACTGGTCCGAGCCGGCGTTGGGCTTGTTTGGTGTGACCCGCGAACCGCTGGCTGAGATCGTCGCGTCCGATGCCACCGTGGGCACCGCGACAATGCTGGCGCCAAACATCGCCCTCTCCGCCCGGCTCGGCGACCAGATG
Organism: Candidatus Aldehydirespiratoraceae bacterium; assembly: GCA_047639555.1. Taxonomy (GTDB): domain Bacteria; phylum Actinomycetota; class Acidimicrobiia; order Acidimicrobiales; family Aldehydirespiratoraceae; genus JAJRXC01. Next base: position 26,113 of record JBLIOE010000039.1, on the reverse strand, counting down.
GCGGCATGTGCTGCCCATCAGCTCCAACCAGGTGAGGCCAAGCTCACGCTCGGCACCTCGGGAATGGTCAACGTGCACGCCGGTACGACCCCGGACGACGCACCCGCGGGCTGTTACACGCTGCCGCTGTGGCGGCGCACAGTCGACGGGGCTTTGGTCGAAGAGTTCATGCATGAGGGCTCGATTAATACCGCTGGAAGTGTGATCGAGTGGCTCGTGCGGATCGAGATGCTCGACGCGGTCGAAGAGTTGGATCGTGTTGCTTCGCAGGGTCGCCCCGATGCCGCGTCGTTTGTCCCCGCGCTCGCCGGTCTCGGCTCGCCGCATCATCAACCAACCGCCCGCGGCGAGTGGACGGGCCTGGCGCTCGACACCACGCGGCCAGACATGGTGCGGGCTGTAGTCGACGGCATCGCCAACCGGGTTGGGGAGCTCGCCAGGGCGATGAATGTGACCGATCTGATCTGCGACGGCGGCCTCAGCCAGTCCGTCGAACTGATCGCGGCGATCGACCAACGGCTCGATGGCGCGGCGGTGGCCAGCGCTCGGCCCGAGGCCGCATTACGCGGCGTCGCCCTCTTCTCCTAGCCGGTCAACTGGTCGTAGAAAGTTGCCCAACGGTAGGGTTCTTGGATGCGCCGATTTCGTGTCCTGATTGCTGTTCTTCTCAGTTTTGCCCTCCTTGCCGCCGCTTGCGGTGACGACGGGGACGCCACCCCCACCACTCCTCTCGAAGCTGACGGACCCGTCGCTCCAGCCGACAATGCGGAAGAGGATGTGGACGACACCGAGACCGACGATCCGGCGGCCACGACCGAACCGATCGAGGTGACACCGGCCGAGTGGGCGGTCAACGTGAGCGCGAGCCAGCTCACCGTGACCGGCGCGGCCGAAGGTACGGAGCTCGAGATTCAGGGCCCCGGCGAAGCGCAGACCGGCATCGTTGATGCCCTCGGCAACCTCCTGTTTCGCAACGTCGAACCGGGTGAGGGTTGGCAGGTCGTCGATCGGGCAACCGATCCCGCCACCGGTACCGACGCGCTGACAGTGCCGTCGCTCGACGACCACCCCGATGCCTCGTTCTACGAAGCACAGGAGATTGGTGAGGGCTTCGGCTACATCGAGATGCGCGACGGCACCACCCTGAGCGCGACTGTTCGTCTTCCCGGCCCCATCGAAGATGGTCCGTACCCGACCGTGATCGAATACTCCGGCTACGACCCCTCGAGCCCCTATCAGGTCGAGCCCGCCATCAACATTTATGGTCTGCTCGGCTGGGCAACCGTTGGGGTGAACATGCGTGGGTCGGGCTGCTCCGGCGGCGCGTACGACTTCTTTGAGCCGATCCAATCGATCGATGGCTACGACGTGATCGAAGCGATTTCGGCCCAGGACTGGGTGTACAACAACCATGTCGGCATGGTCGGCATCTCCTACTCCGGCATCAGTCAGCTCTTCGTGGCGGCTACCCAGCCCCCGAGCCTGGCGGCCATCACGCCCATCTCCGTGATCGAAGATTCGTACCGGTCGGTTGTGTGGCCCGGTGGTATCTACAACAACGGCTTTGCGAAGAGCTGGGGCGACTCTCAAGAAGGCGCCAACGATGCCTATGGGTCCGGGTGGGTCAACCAGCGCGTAGACGAAGACGGTGACACGATCTGTGAGGCCAACCAGTTGTTGCGCAGTCAGAACCGTGATCTCGCCCAGGCGGCGGCCGAGTCGGAGTTCTATGACGCGGCACTCGGCGACCCGCTCTCGCCCCGTACGTTCGTCGACCGCATCGAAGTGCCCACCTTCCTCGCTGGTGCCTGGCAGGACGAGCAGACCGGTGGGCGTTTCCCCACGATGCTCGATGACTTCACCGGCACCGATGTGTTCAAGGTGCACCTCTACAACGGTTCCCACACGGACTCCCTGGCCCCGGCCAGCCTCCTGGCGGCGACTGAGTTCCTCGACGTGTACGTCGCGGAACGGGTCCCCGAGTTCAGCCCCCTCGTTCGACTCGGTGCCCCCGCGCTCTACGCCGACCTATTCGGTGTGACCGGCGTGCAGCTGCCGCCCGACCGGTTCGAGACGCTGGAAGAAGCCCGCGACACGCTCGAGAACGAGCCGTCGATTCGGGTCTTCTTCGAGCAGGGCGCCCATCCAGACTTCTTGGGTGCGGCTGTGCCTCGTGGCGAAGCCTCGTTCGATGCATGGCCCGTGGCCGAAGCTGAGTCGGTCACCTGGACACTGGGTGACCTTGCCGGTGGCGAGAGCGTCTCGTCGTTCGTGGTCGATGTCGAACGCTCGCAGGAGCTGACGAAGGCGGCCGACGAAGACGGCGATGAGTTCGAGAACCTGAGTTGGGAATTGCTCGATGACGGTGAAGCCATCGTCTACGAGACCGATGCGTTCACTGAGGACCTTCTGCTGCTCGGCACCGGCCGTGTCTCGCTGTCGTTGCAGGCCGACGAGGCCGACGCCGACCTTCAGGTCACCATCACTGAAGTTCGCCCCGACGGTTACGAAATGCTCGTGCAGGCCGGTTGGTTGCGAGCCTCACATCGTGCGATCGCGGAGGGCGAGTCGTCCGCCACGCTGCCCTGGCACCCGTTCACCCCCGAGGCTGCGGCGGATCTTCCCGCTGGCGAGTTCACCCAGGTTGACATTGAGATCTTCCCGGCGGGCCACATTTTCCGGGCGGGTTCGAAGCTCCGTTTGATCGTCGACAGCCCCGGCGGAAATCGCAATCTGTGGGCCTTTGATGTGCTGCCCCACGATGGATCGACGATCACCGTCGACCCGGCCGCTTCGTCCCTCACACTGCCCTTCGTGTCGGACTTTGAGACGCCCGAGGGCCTACCTGACTGCATGAACACCCGCAGCCAGCCCTGTCGCGAGTGGGTCGACTACACCAACACCTCAGCCGGGTGACCCGCCTCCCCCGTCACCATTGGACCCGCTCAGTCGCGTGTATGGCGGTGCTTGGCCTCGCCGCCGCGGCATGCGGCGACGATGAGGGGAGCACCCCGGACCAAACGGCGACCACGACGACCGCCACGGTCGCGGTCGAGTCCACCGAGGCGCCGCCGACCACGCGGCCGCCGTTTGTGCAGGCGTCCGCAACGGTGACGGGTCCGATCGAAGGCGGCGCGGGCATTGTTCAGCCACAGCCCAGCCCCGGTCTGCCGGAGGGTTACACCGAGGCTGAGTACTTCATTGCGGGCGACGCCACGTCGTTCGCTCCGGTCGGCGAGCTGAGCACTGACGGCAACTGGACCGTTGCTGTCGCCGACCAGGCGCCGTTCCAGACGCGGGTGGTCGTTCGCGCCCCGGACGCCGCCGACTTCAGCGGAGTGGTGGTTGTTGAGTGGATGAACGTCACCAGCGTGGAAGCCACGCCCGACTGGGGGTATCTGTCCGAAATCATCGCGGCCTCCGGCCATGCGTATGTTGCGGTGAGCGCTCAGGCGCTTGGTGTGGTCGGCGGCGACAGCCTGCTCGAAATCAACGTGCCCCTCGGCCCTGGCGGCGGATTGATCGAGCTCGACGGCGAGCGATATGGCGACCTCGTCCACCCCGGTGACGCGTACGCGTTCGACCTCTATTCGCAGGTCGGGGAGGCGCTCGCCAACAATCGTGGCGGGCTTCTCGGCGACCTCGAAGCCAGCACGGTGATCGCGATGGGAGAGTCGCAGTCGGCGTTCTTCCTCACCTCCTACATCAATGGCGTGCACTCGCTGGCCGGTGTGTACGACGGGTTCTTCGTCCATAGCCGTGGGTCGGCCGCGGCCTCGCTCGACGGCAACTTCGGTGAAGACGAGCAGGAAGCACCGGCAATGCAGATCCGTACCGACCTGGACACGCCCGTCTTCATGGTGGAAGCCGAGACCGACCTCACTCTGCTCGGATTTGCGGCCGCTCGTCAGCCTGACACCGCCACTATTCGCACCTGGGAGATTGCTGGCACCGCCCATGCCGATGCCCACCTCATTCGGGCGATCACGGGCGGCCCTCGCACCGGAGCGATTGGCTCGGCGCTCGGCTGTGTCGGTGCGATCAACTCAGGTCCGCACCACGAAGTGGCTCAGGCCGCGCTCACTCATCTTGTGGCGTGGGTCGAAAATGGAACGCCGCCGCCAACCGGCACGCCGCTCGAATTGATCGAGACCGAAGATGGTGTCGCGATCGCTCGTGACGAGCTCGGCATTGCTCTGGGCGGCGTGCGAAATCCGCTGGTAGACGTGCCGGTTGTGGTCACGTCGGGCGATCCATGGAGCGAGCCGTCCGAGGACCTCGAAGACTTCGACATCTGTGATCTCTTCGGGCGCACCATCCCGATCGAACTCGACGGACTCATCGAACTCCACGGATCCGCCGAGGGTTACGCCGCGGCCTTCGCCTCATCGCTACGCGGCGCCGTGGCCGACGGCTTCCTGCTCGACCTCGACGCCGAGCAACTCCTCGAAGAGATGCAGCTCAACCAAGCCCTCTTCGAATAGTCGCCCGTCCCGTTCCCTGTCACCTCTTCCGTTCTGGCTGACTATCTGACCGGTGCCCGGTCAATTGGTCAGCCAGAACGAAGGGGGGGTTGTGTCGCCCAACACGGCCTAGCCCTCGGGGGCGAACTCCAGGACTTGTTGGTAGGTCGGGCGGTTGGTTGACCGGAACGTGGTGGGGATCAGGCCCGGCTCGAAGCTTGTGAGCGCTCCTTCTCGAAGCCAGGTGGTGGGGGCGTCGCCGCGATCGGCGGCGATCTCGTTGACGACCGCGTCGATTGCGGCCCACAGCGAGGCTCGACATTCGTCGAGGTCGCCGGCGCCGCAGTAGGAGATACTGAACGGGCCGTCGACATCGTGACCGAGGATGGTCCGGAGATCCTTGTCAACGACGCTGCCGGCGCCGACACCGCGGATTCGGACTTCGTTGTCGATCAGGTTGCCCAGCACGGGTCGTTGCACCGCGTCGGCGATGGGATCGAACACGGCGTCCATCAGCAGTGGTCCGGCCTCGTCGTAGAAACCGTCGTTGTCCGCATCGAGGCGGGGAGCGTCGTCGGCGACCCATGCGTCGAGGATGGCGACCACTTCAGCAGCGAGGTCGGACGGAGCGTCGCCGCCGGCGAGGACTTCGCTGACGACCGGCCAGATGGGTGACAACGTGTCTTCGGTGGCGGCCCGGTTCATGATCGAAACCACGTCGGACAACTCGGCTTGCTCGGGCCACTGATCGAAGAGCTCGACCCGGTGCGATGAGCCGTACTGGTTCCCATCGCCATGCATAAAGCCGGGCGCGGACTGGTTGTTCCAGTTGATCATGCGGCCGTCGGGGTCGCCGGCCGAATGTGGGTGCTCGTCCTGGCCAAGGAAACCCTGCCATTCGTATTCGCCGGTGCCCCAGGTGGGCAGGCGACGGTCGAGGCCCTCGGCCCGGAGGGGGAGGAGACCGGAAGCGAAGTAGCCGATCTCGCTGCGGTTGGCGTAGCCCCAGTTGAAGGTGAAGCCGAACTGGTTGGCGACTTCCCAGAAGTTCTCAGCGGTATCGGCGTCGCCTTCGGTCATGTTCTTGAGCGCACCGAGGTTGAGTCCGTCACGGCCAAACGTTGACCGCTGACGGGTGAGCGCAATCGGCACACCGTCGGAGGTGGCCGTGCCGATCACGGGACCGTGCACGGAGACGGGGTAGATAATCGGGACACCGCCGAGCGTGCCGGCATCGAAGGACTCGAACGGGATGCACTCGTCGTTGTGCATGTAGGAGCCCGAGGTGCGGGAGGGAGCGGAGCCGTCGGCTTCGCAGAGCTCTTCCGCGAACACATCACGCACGTCCTGGTTGGCCGACGTGAGGCTCCAGGCGTAGTCCTCGGTGCGGCCGATCAGGAGATACATGGCCAGGCCGGGAACGGCGGCCCCCTGCGCTTCGATGCCGGGGCCGGTGAGGTGAATCTGCTGCACGATCTCGGGGTAGTAGTAGCCGAGCTGCGGACCCATCACGGCCAGCGTGGTGTCGTTGACCGATTCATCGGGAGACACGGTGAGCCAGTTCGAAGCATTACGCGATGGGGGCTTCTCGGCGGCTTCGTAGAGGATGTTCTGGTTCACGATGGGGGCCGAAGCGGCGGTCGGTTCGACCGGGTTCAGTGAGATGATCGAACCCGCGTCGATGACGGCGGAGCCGACAACATCGCCGCCGGTGAAGGTGCCGTACTCGAAGCGTTCCTCGAGGGTGGTGGGCGCCTCGGGATCATCGGTCTGAAGCATGTCCTCCCAGACGAGGCGGCCCTGCTCTTGTCCAAGGGTGTTCTCCAAGGTCGAAAGGAACTCGGCGTTGCTCGCTTCGGAGCCGCCGCCGGCACCGAAGATCGAGCCGATGAACGCCGTCGTTGCGATCACATCGTTGACCGTGGCGGGCGCTTGGTCGATGTTGTTGGTTTCCCAGTACGCAGTGAGACCGTCGGCGTAGGCCTGGGCGTCGGCAATGATCTCCTCGCCCTCGTCGCCGTACTCATCGAGGATCACTTGGATCTGGTCGGTCACCAGCTGTTCGGTTGCGGCGGAGGGAATGAACTCGGTGGCAGAAGTGACGAGCGAGAAGGCATCGATGCCAGGGATGTCGGCGACGGCGGCTCGAGCGGGACCACGGCCGAAGTCGATCAGAAGACCGCGGTCGCGAGCGGTCACCCAGCCGGCACCAAACGCCAGGTCTTCACGGGTTACGCCGGTGACATGTGGAATTCCCCACTCGTCGTAGAGGATCGTGGTGCCGGGTCGACCGGTCTCTTCGACGGTGGTCTCGCCGATGGGCGCAAGGTCTTGCGGGAGGAAGAGCGACTCGAGATCGGCGTCGGTCACATTGCCGCGCAACGGGGTGAGGCCGTCGTAGAGGGGAAGCTGATCGAGCGAGTTGTCGCTCATTGGAAGTCCGCCATAGTTGCCGGGTGGGAGGACGTAGAACGCCCGGTCCCCAGTGATCGCCGGGACACCAGGCGTATCCGGCGTGTCGGTGGTGTCGCCCGTGCCTGTGTCACCATTGTCGGCCGGGGCCGCGGTGGTGGTCGTTGGATCCGCGTTGGCTCCGCTGTCGTCGCCGCATGCAGCGGCGATCAGTGCGAGCGTGACGAACAGGGCGAGAAGAGATGTTCCTCGGCGGGAACGGTGCGTCGACATCAGGGGACCTCCAGAGCGGCGTAGCGAAACCCTATGGGGGTCAGGCGGCAAAGGCCCAGACTCAGTTGAGCCAGGGTTCGTCGGCCTCCCACGGTTGGGGGTTGTCGGGTCGCTCGTCCGGAGTGATCCGGGGCTCGGCCATGATCCGAGAGGCGAGGGCGCCAGCGAGCATGCCGAAGAGATGGCCCTCCCACGACAGCGCGTCCTGCGGAACGATCCCCGCGACCAAGCCGCTGTAGAAGCCGAGTGCGATGAGGGCTGCCCCGAGGGCGCGAAGTCGACGTTCGAAGATCGCCGCGCCGATGATGGCGCCGAAGTAGCCGAACACCAGCCCGCTCGCGCCGAGATGATTACCTTCCCGCGCCACGAGCCACACCGCACCACCGCCAATGATGATCACGGTGAGCGTGGTGGCGAGCCAGTAACGCATACCTCTCGCACTGACGAGCCCGCCGAGAGCGAGCAACGGCACCGAATTCGATGCCAGATGGCCGAAGTCGACATGAAGAAAGGGCGCCCAGAGGATGCCGTCGAGACCGCTGCGGTGCCGCGGGCGAATACCGTTGCCTTGGAGTTGGTCGTCGAGCACCAGGGTGTCGAGCAGCTCGATGGCCCACATGGCGATGAGGGCAATGGCCAGCAGCCCGAAGGGGACGCGAACGATCCGTAAGAGCAGCGGGACCGACGCGCTCGCGGGTTCAGGCACTCTCGTCATAGGTACTGTCGTTGTAAGCATTGCGGTCGAAGCGGGCACCGTCGATCTCTGCGCCGATCAATGCGGCGAGGGCGGTGAGGTAGAGCCATGCCATGAGGGCGGCTACGGCGCCGAGCGAGCCGAAGGTGGATTCGATGCGGCCGATGTAGCTGTAGATCACGGTGAGTCCAATGGTGCTCAGCACCCACATGACTGTGGCCACGATGGCGCCCCACGAGATGAAGTGGAAGCGGCCGGTGCGGTGGCCGACGACCGATCGGTAGAAGAGGGCGAGCGCGGTGGTTGACACCATGAGCACGAGCGGCCAGCGACCTATCGAGATGCCCCAGCGGATCACGCCGCCAACGTCGGCGTTTTTGAGGACCGGGGGCAGCACGACCACCAGCCAGATCATGGCGGAGACCGCCACGACGGCGATCCCGCTCAGGCGCAGCGCAAAGAGGCGGCCCTGCAACCAGTTGTGGGGGCTCGGCATCTCGTGGGCGATGCGGATCGCCATCGCCATAGCGTTGATGGCGCTCGAGATAGCCCACGCGACACCGACCAGGCCCAGCGCGAGACCAAGGGTGATTTCGGTGTTGTCGATCACGGTGACGTTCTGGAGTTGCTCGATCAGGAGTTGGCCGGCATCAGTCGGCAGGACATCAACCAGTGGTCGCAGGTTCGACTCAACGTCGCTTGGTTCGGCAACGAGTCCATAGACGGCGACCACTGCGATCATGGCGGGGATCAGCCCGAACACGCAGGTGAAGGCCACACCGCTCGCGACAAGGAGGGTGTGGTGGGCGGTGACGTTGCGAACGAGTGTGGGGAGGTCGTCCCGAAGACGCCGGAGCCACTGCTTGTAGGCGCGCTTAGTTATGGCGCTGTCTCCCGATCCGCATAACAAGACGCTAACGGCCACGCCCCGGTTATCTGAGGACGGTGGCTCTACACTCCGCGCCATGAGCGCGACGGAAACGAGCACACCGGAAACCGGGGCCGAGGCGGTTGCCTGGGACGTTGAGACCCTCGTGGGTGGCGGCGGCGCGGAAGGCGCCCTCGCCTTGCTCGACGAGGCCGCGGTGATGGCCGCCGAATTCACCAACGAGGCCAAGGGTCAGGTGGCAAACGCCGACGCCGCAACGATGTGCCGATGGCTCGATCAGCAGGCCGAGATGTTCGACCGCACTCATCGCGCGGCGGGATACGCGCAGCTGCGCTTCTCGACCGACGTCGCCGATCCGGCCAACGGGGCGCTGATGGCGCAGATGCAAGAACGCACCTCGGCGCTCGCCGCCGAGCTCGTGTGGTTCGAACTGGAATGGCTTGCGATCCCAGAGGATCAGGCCGCCGTGTTCATGGCCGACGACGCTCTGGCCCGCCACCGTCACCACCTCGAGACCTCTCGCCTCCGTCTGCCGCATGTGCTGAGCGAAGCCGAGGAAAGGCTCCTCGCCAACAAGGCACCCACCGGTCGCAGCGCCTGGGTGCGACTGTTTACCGAGCTGACCGCCGCGATCCGAGTCGACATCGACGGCGAAGAAGTTCCCCTCGACGCCGGCCTGTCGAAGCTCAGTCATCCCGACCGTGAGGTTCGCCGGAACGCGGCCGAAGCGGTCACCGCCGGACTCGAACCGGGGCTTCGGAATCGGGCGTTTGTGTTCAACACCCTTCTCGCCGACAAGTCGATCGACGATCGTCTGCGTGACTACCCAACTTGGATCAGCGCGTGGAATCAGGGCAACGAGGCGAGCGACGCGTCAGTTGACGCCCTTGTCGAAGCCGTGGTTGCCCGCTACGACCTGCCGCAACGCTGGTATGCGCTGAAGGCCAAGGTGCTCGGCGTCGATCAGCTCGCGGACTACGACCGCAGCTCCTCGGTAGCTCAGACCGAGCAGCACGTGCCCTGGGACGAGGCCTGCGCCACGGTGCGCGATGCTTACGGCAGCTTCAGTGATGAGCTGGCCACGGTCGTCGACCGCTTCTTCGATGAGGGTTGGATCGATGCGCCGGTGCGAGACAACAAACGCGGCGGCGCCTTCTGCTCCTACACGGTGCCCGGCCACCACCCCTACGTCTTCCTGAACTACACGGCGACGCCGGGCGATGTGCTCACGCTGGCCCACGAACTTGGCCATGCCGTGCACGGCTACCTCGCCCGCCCCCAAGGAATCTTCCATCAGTCGACACCACTCACGCTCGCCGAGACCGCTTCGGTATTCGGCGAGACCGTCACCTTCGAACGCCTCCTCGATCAGACCGACGACCCCGACGAACGCTTCGCGTTGCTCGCCCAACAGGTCGAAGGCAATATCGCCACGGTGTTTCGTCAGGTCGCGATGAACCGTTTTGAGAACGCGGTGCACACCCACCGTCGCGATGTGGGCGAACTCTCCACCGACGACTTTGCCGATCATTGGACTCGCACCCAGAACGACCTGTTTGGCGACACCGTCGAGGTCACCGAGGGTTACCGCTCCTGGTGGTCCTACATTCCGCACTTCATTGGCACGCCGGGCTACGTCTACGCCTACGCCTACGGACAGCTCTTGGCGCTGTCGGTCTACGCCCAATACGAGGCCCAAGGTGCGGCGTTTGTGCCGAGTTATCTCGAACTGCTCAGCGCCGGCGGATCGCAGTGGCCCGAAGAGTTGGCGAAGATCGTCGGCTGTGACCTCACCGACCCGGCGTTCTGGTCGGCCGGGCTCGACATCGTCGATGCGCAGATCGGCCGAGCCGAAGCCGCCGCGGTCGCGGCCGGTCGGGTTTAGCGGCCACACTCGCTTCGGCTGTCATACCACCGCGCCAGACTGGCGCTTGCTCGCCGGCAGCCCATGTCGGCCTCTCGTTCATATGAGGGAGGCCGCGCATGTGCATGCGTTGCAACGGATACAGCTGGGAAGAAATCGACCGCCACACGGATCTGGTCATCCGGGTCCACGGGTTCACCAGCGTCCACGTGGAAGCGGTATCGCCGTGGACTTACACGGTCGGGGCCTACGAAAGTTGGGACCAGCCCGAGCTCCTGGTGGTCGATGTGGATCCCGTCATCCAAAAGGCCCTGATCGCGGCAGTCGCAGAGGACTACGCCGACTTCGGCGAGATCCAAGAGTCCACGCTGGAACTCCTCGATATCGAGCTGCTCCCGGTGGATGGGTCACACTTCGCCCGGGGCCTCGTGGGGGCGTGGGAGGAGCGTTACTGCCTGTCAGCAGTCACCGGCGACTTCGTGCAGATCGTGCCCGGCCAATCCTGGTGCTGCGACGATTGTACGGAGCGCGTGCGTCGCCTCGACGAGCCTCCGGCGCTCCCGGCGTGACCGCATCCCGCCGAGCTAGTCGGAGTAGCGCTCGCGAAGGCGGGCCCGCATCCATTCGACGACGTCGGCCAGATCGGCGAGCGGTTCCCCGGTGAACGGCATCGTCGGCATGTACGGCGGCGGTCCGAATTCAGGGGTGATGCTCATTTCGTCGCCGCGGTCCTTGGCCGCGGCGACGATCGCGTCCCACCAGCCTTCGTGGGCGGCGAGTTCGTTGGCCCACGTTGGGTCGCTCGGATCAGCAACCTGCGGTCCTTCAGCGTGACCGACTCGACTGTGGATGTGGCCCACTGCTGGTGCGCACGTCGTGAAAGCCGCGGCGGCATCGAACGGAATCCGCTCGGCGACAACTACCCAATGGGAGTAGTCGGCGGTGATGCGAAGCCCTTCGACCTCTTCAACCATGCGAGCGGTGCGCCACGGGTTGTACAGAATCCGAGAACGGTGTGTCTCGTGCATGAGATCGATGCCGAGGTCGGTCGCCATCTTGATCGATTCCGTCAAGAAGCGAGCGGCGGACTTGTCGTCGAACCCGTCCATGCCGGCGTGGGCGTTGACCCGCCGAAAGCCGACAGCGGCGGCGGTCTCAAGTTGCGGGCGCAGCGCAGCGAGGTGTGCCTCGGGGGAGTAGGGCTCTGATGCGAAGGTCATCGCCATCAACAGGAAGTCGAGCCCCTTCTCTCGGATGCTGTCGAGGAGCGCGTCCCGACCCGCAGGGTCACCGTCAAGCACGAACAACGGCATCTCCACACCGTCGTAGCCGGCGGTGGCCTCGTCGAGGAAGGTGGGCATGTCGGGCCAGCGGCCGCCGTCGCCGACGGCTCCCCAGGCGTGTCGATACAGCTTCACGGTCATCGGGCGAGCGTAGGTGGTTGGTGCGTCTCGGCGAGAGTTATCGGAGTCGCTCGGTCACGTCGTCCACCGTTACGTCGTCGCGGTCACGGAGATCGGACAGTCTCCCGTAGACATCGGCGGCCGCGTCGTGGAATCCCGACGGCAACCCTGCGGCGGCGAAGGTTGCGGCAATCTCTTCCATCTCGCCAACGAAGCGCCAGGCCTTTGGCGCCGTGTTGCTCACGGTCGCGGGTAAGCGTGCGCTGAGATCTGGCGTGAGCACACTCCATGCGTGGTCGAGTGCGTCGCTCACTCCTTCGGCCTCGGCGAGGGCGCGGATGGCGAGTAGGAGCGCGCTCGTTCCCTTGGTCCATGCGGCGAACGCCATCTTGAGCGCCGAGGCGGCGCCCGGGTCGGTGCCGACCAGGAAGGTGTCGCAGGGCGACCCGCGGAACATGGCGGCGATCGCCGGTGTGGCGGTGGCATGGCCAGAGAGGTAGAGCACGGTGAGACCGGCGTGGCGGGCGGGCGGCCCGATGATGCCGCCGTCGACGAACGTGGCGCCCCTGGCACTGACTACCTTGCCAATCTGGCGGGCGGTCGTAGGTGAGACTGCGTTTGCATCGAGGTAGGTGCCAGCGAAACCGAGATTCGCTACCTGCTCGGCCAGGGCGAGGGCGCCGGCCGGCGGGCAGACCGAAATGATGGTGTCGCACCCTTCGACGAGGTCCGCAAGGTCGGCGACGGAACGAAGACCGTCAGCCGAGGCTCGGTCGACGGTTGCCGTGCTGCGATCCGCGGCCGCCCAGCACACGTCGTGACCGGTGCCGATTAGGGCTGCGCCAACGGATGATCCCATCGCTCCTGGATGGAGCACGCCGACGACAGTTCGTTCGCTCATTTTTGCAGTCTGGCATGGGATCGGAGGCAGTTCCCTCCGTATCAGCGAACGGCTAGACGGCAGTGTCACACCCCTTCGACAAGATGTATCCATGCTCACCGAGGTCGTCACCGAAGCCTCTGTCGCAGAGTCGGTTGCAGTTGCGGTCGCAGTTGCGGAGGAAGCCCGCATGCTGCGTCGCGATGCGACGGCGATGGTCGAGCGCATGGCCGGGCAAGCGCGCCGGGCTGGCCTCGAACATCCGGTGGCGGCCGCGGTGGCACTTTTTCTTCGGGTTGGCCAGCGGGCCGGTCTCGAGCAGTTCGCCGAACGCACGGGTGGCGTAATTACCCGACTGGTGGAGGTCGAGTCCGGCGCCGTGCGTTTCTGTGAGTTGCCGAGCCAGTTCGGATCGTTGGCCCTCGAACTCGAGATCGACCTGTTGAGCCTCGCCGACCTCGAGCGTGAGCGGCAGCGTTTACCGGCCGACGATCGCAACCGCTCAAGGCCAGCTCTTCGAAACGGCCGAGATACGCGGTGTCTACTCTCCGGTTATCTACCGCCACTATCTGTGAAGTGACACAGGTATCTCATGAATGTGTGTAACCGTGGACTACGGCAGAATTCGGCAGTGGTATGAGAAAGGGTTGGCATGCTGAGGATCGAAGGAAAACAAACCGAATCGCCACAAGAGATTGTGCGCGATCGCGGTTCCGAAGGCGAAGGCTTGTTGTTTCTCGGAATTCTCGCGGCGAGTTGGATGATCGCAATCGGCATCGGTTGGGCCCTCTGGCAGATGGCGCCGTTGTAGACACTCCGGGCAATTCACGTTCCTGACGGAATCGCGCGAAGCTCGCGTGGTTCGAGGAGGAACGTATGCCATCAGGAATTGTCGCCAAGCCCAGAACTACCCGAGCGTCTCGAACGCTCTTCGTTGTTGCGCTGTTGGCGCTGTTGGCGCTTTTCGCTGCGGCCTGTTCGGGGAGCGACGATCCGGCTGCCCCTCAATCAACCACGGCGGTCGACGACGAGCCGTTGTCTCCAGCGGTCGATGGCGACGACGCCGAGCCCACCGATGATTCACCCTTCGCGGGCACGATTTCGCTGACGCTCGACCAAGCGGCCGGGTGTGAGCAACTCGGTGCGGACTGTTTGCTTCCCTTTCCGAGCGATGCGCTGACCGTGGCCGACTCGTCGAGCGCCACCGGCCTGCGGGTTGCGCTCCCGGCGCACGGCATGCCCGCGAACACCGACGGGATCACCATCGACCCCGCCCGTCAGAACCGGGCCGACGGTTTCTCGCCGGGAAGCGCGGCCCTCGTGCTGCTGCCGGGGGTCGATCCGCTTACGTCCAACCTTCCGCCGATCACCGACATCGCCCGCTCCCTCGACGATGGTTCGGCCAGCGTGATCGTGGATGCCGACACCGGCGATCGTTGGCCGCATTGGGCCGAGACCGATGCGAACACCGCCGACGCCGATCGCCAGGGACTGTTTCTTCGCCCGGCCGTGAACTACCCCGACGGTCATCGGATCGTTGTGGGTCTCCGTAATCTCGTCGATGGCGACGGTGCAGCGATCGAGCCATCCGAGGTGTTTCGGGCCTACCGCGACCGTCTCGATTCCGGCGACGAGTTGATCGAAGCCCGACGCCCGGCCATGGAACGAGTCTTCGCCGATCTCGAAGCGGCCGGAGTGGCCCGCGATGAGCTGATCATCGCGTGGGAGTTCACCGTCATCTCGACCGAGAGTCTCACCCGCCCGCTCACCCACATGCGAGACGACGCCTTCGCTCAACTCGGTGATGCGGTGCCGGTGTATTCGGTCGACAGCGTCGAGCGCAACGAAGACAGTCGCTACACCGCTATCGAAGGCACCTACGAGGTGCCGTTGTATCTGACGGGCAACGGGGAGCCTGGCACCGGCCTCAACCTGAGCGACGATCCCGATCTTCCCACCGTGAACGGCACGATGTCGTCGCGATACCGCTGCATGATCCACGACAACACCACCGCCGATGCCCCCGGAGCCGGCGTGCTCTACGGACACGGGTTGCTCGGCGATATCGGTCAGGTCACCTCGTCGGGTCCTCGACTGCTGGCCGAGCATCACAATCATGTGATCTGCGGTACCGACCTCATCGGCATGGCCGATGAAGATGTTGCGAATGCGATCGCCATTCTCAGCGAAGCCTCCGATTTCTTCACCCTCAGCGACCGGCTGCTGCAGGGCCATCTCAACACCCTCTTCCTGGGGCGGCTCATGCGCCACGAAAGCGGGTTCGCCGCCGACTCAGCGTTCCAAGATGGCGACGGCAACGCGCTGCTCGATATCGATCAGCTCGCCTACTACGGCATCAGTCAGGGCGGGATCATGGGCCCAGTCTCCACGGCGGTCTCCACCGACTGGGATCGAGGCGTCTTCGGTGTGCCCGGTGTGAACTATTCGACGCTGCTCAATCGCAGCGTTGACTTCGATCTCTACCAGGCCATTCTTGATCCGGCCTATCCCGACAAGCTCGATCAGGCGCAACTGCTGCTGCTGATACAGATGCTCTGGGACCGTGGCGAAGGCAACGGCTACGTCAACCACTTCGACGATCCGCTCGACGGGCTCAACGAGAAGTTCGGCCTTCTTCATGGCGCACTCGGCGACTTTCAAGTCGCGAATGTCGCGATGGATGTGATGGCCCGTTCGATGGGTGCCTCGGCCGTATGGCCCGCGGTGGGTGAGGGGCGATCGACCGACGTCGAGCCGTTCTGGGACATTCCACACATCGACGCCTATCCCTTCAGCGGCTCGGCGACGGTCATGTGGGACAGCGGTCAGCCGGTGCCGCCGACCGAAAACCTGCCGCCTCGCGACGGCGTCGACCCGCACGAAGACCCCCGGCGTCATCTCGACGCGGTGGCCCAGATCGATGAGTTCCTGCGCTCCGGCACACTCATTGATGTGTGCGGCGGCGAGCCCTGTATCTCACCCACCCGTAATTAGATCGACGGCGCGCCGCAGGATTGCTCCTCCGGCGTGCGAACATGACCGCCGTGTTTCGTCGCGTCATTGCTGGCCTGATTCTTGGCCCCGCCCTTCTGATTGGATCGTTCGCCTGGTGGGGTTTTCTCGCGCAGCGAACCGTCCTCGACGAGACCCGCACACAAACCATTGCTGAAGAGTTGCTCGACAACGACGCGGTGGTCGACCAGATCGGGAAGAACATCGGTCGCGCCATCGAAGGCGCAGTGCCCGATCCCATCGAACTCACCGAAGAGCAAGTGCAGGCGGCGGTCGCGATCATTCTCGCTGACCCGGTTGTCCGGTCGCTCATCATCGAGTCGCTCGGCACCACCCACCGAGCGTTCCTTGGTCTCGACGATGCTCCTTCGACGATTGACCTTGGTCCCGCACTTGCATCGTCTCGCGAAGGGATCGGCGTGTTCAATCCGGTCGTCGCCAACGCGCTGCCCGCGGAGTTTGTGGTCGAGCTGCCGACGGAACGAGTGCCCGACGCCTCGCCCGTCAAGGACTTCCTCGCCCGCACGGTTCCCGTGCTCGCGACGATTTCGTTGGCCATGGCACTGCTGGCCTTCCTGACCACCAGCGATCGCTCGCACGTGCTCGGCAAGGCCGCCCGCTGGGCCATCGGAACGACGGCGTTCTACCTGATCGTCGGACTCGGCGTTCCCTACCTGCTCCGACAGGTTGCGCCCGACGGCGCCGAAGTGTTTGCGGCCCTCCTGACCGCCGTGTTGCGGGCCGCCCTTCTCCCGTCGATCGTGCTCGGCATCATCGGCGCCGTCCTACTCCTGCTCTCGATCTTCTGGCCCGACCCGGATCGCACGCGAGCCGCAACCGCGCCGCCTCGTGAGCGCGTCGACGCGGCGGCCCCCGCTTCCCGGCCAGACGCCCAGCCTCCCGCTCGCGCTACTGCGCCTGTCGCCCAGCCCCAGGCACAACCTCGACCGGTCGCGCCCGCGCCGGTCCCTCGACCCGCGGCCCGACCACAAACCGATCCCACGATGGCGATACCGATTGCCTCACCTCCGACACCGACGCTGGCCCCCCCGCCGATCATTCCGACACCGCCGCCGGTCATACCGGCGCCCCGTGATCCGTTCGCACCCGCGAGTCGGCCCAACCCGATCCCGGCGCCCGGCGATCTCGACCCAACGGCACCGCGGCGGCCCACGCTTCCCACCCGAGCGAAGCCGCCCGAGTCGACCGGCCTTCCGGCCTGGACCGGAGAGGCGCCGACCCGAGCCGCGCCCGAGCCTGAGCCCATCGTTGCCGCAACGAAAACCCCGCGGTGGCTTCCGCCGACCTGGGTGCCGGAGCATGGCTGGGTGATGGATCCAAACGATCCACGCGAGGCGCCGAACAATGCCCGCTTCGTCGATGGCGTCGGCTGGGTTGTGCCCGGCCCTCCGCCTGCCGGCGGCTAGTTGATTCCTCGGTCCTGGCCGTCCCAATAGGGGGCCCGGAGCTTGAACTTCTGAAGTTTGCCAGTGGCGGTGCGCGCGAGTTCGTCTCGGAATTCCACGGAGGTCGGGCACTTGTAGTGGGCGATCTTCTCACGGCAGTGATCGATGATTTCTTGTTCGGAGGCGGCCGAACCCGGCGCCAACACCACAAGAGCTTTCACGGTCTCGCCCCACTTCTCGTCGGGCACCCCGATTACCGCAACTTCGGCGATCGCCTCATGAGAGAACACTGCGTCTTCGACCTCGATGGACGACACGTTTTCACCGCCCGAGATGATGACGTCCTTCTTGCGATCCTGGAGGTTGACGTAGTTCTCGTCGTCGATGATGCCGCCGTCGCCCGTGTGGAACCAGTCGTCGGCCAGTGCGGCGGCGGTGGCGTCGGGGTTGTCCCAATAGCTCTTGAGGATCACATTGCCGCGGGCCAGGATCTCGCCCGACTCGTCGGTCGCCATTGAGATACCGATGGCCGGGTTTCCCTGGCGAGAGAGCTTCACGGCCCGCTCAGCCGGGTCGAGGTGGTCCCACTCCGCCCGATTCCGATTGATGGTCAGCAGGGGCGCCGTTTCGGTCAGGCCGTAGATCTGGATGAACTCCCAGCCCAGTTCTGTTTCGACCCGCTCAATCGTGCGGGTGGGAGGCGGGGCACCAGCGACGATGATCCGGACCCGATCCCGTCCCGGAATCTCGCCCTCCCATTCCGCGGCGGCATCGAGGACGGCGGCGACCACGGCCGGCGCGCCACACATGACCGTCACGCCGTGCTTCTCGACCCGACGCAAGATCTCGGCGCCGTCGACCTTGCGTAGGACAATGTGTTGGGCGCCCATGCCGGTCATCGCGTAGGGCATTCCCCAGCCGTTGCAATGGAACATCGGAAGTGTGTGGAGATACACGTCGCGATCGTTCACGCCGGTGTGCCAGCCGAATGTGGCGGCGTTGATCCAGAGGTTGCGGTGCGTCATCTCCACGCCCTTGGGGCGAGCGGTGGTGCCGCTGGTGTAGTTGATCGTGGCCGTGGCGAGCTCGTCTGGTGTCCATGGCTCCGGCGTGGCGTCCATCTTGTAAAGCGAGTCGCTCTCCTCCCCGACGATGAAACGGTGCTTGACAGGGATGTCGCCGAGGGTCGACTCGAGTTCGGGGTCGATGATGAGCGCTTCGGCACCACAATGGTTGACGATGTACTCGACCTCGTCACGGCTCAGCCGGAAATTGATCGGCACGGCGACGCGGCCGAACGCGCTGGTGCCGAAGAGGTGGATCAGGACCCGGGCCGCGTTGTGCGAGACGATGCCGACCCGGGCCCCGATGGGCAGCCCAAGATCGTCGAGTCCGGCCGCGAGCCCGGTGGCGAGCTCTGCGAATCGGCGGTAGGTGATCTCGCCGAGTGAGTCGGCGGGCTGGTCGGCCTCGTCGATGATGCCGACACGGTCGCCGTAGACGAGCGCCGCCCGGCGGAGATGATCAGCGATAGTCAGCGGTACTTCCATAAATCCCCCTTGAGGTTCGCTGAACTTAGCGCGCCGGAATCTCGTGGTCTGCTTCGACCGGCTGAATCGGGCAGACTCCCTTGATGGCCGTCCGAGTCGATAAGTGGTTGTGGTCGGTGCGTGTCTTCAAGACCCGCACCAAGGCTTCGGCCGCGTGCAACGACGGCGACGTCTTGGTGAATGATGTGGCGGCGAAGCCAGCCACGAAGGTCGATGCGGGGGATGTGGTCCGAGCGCAGCGCGGCGACCGCACCATCATCTATGTCGTTGTCGAGATGATCGAGAAGCGCGTGTCGGCCGTGCGGGCCGCCGAGTGTGTCGAAGATCGATCCCCACCGCCGGCCCCGCGCGAGTCGATCGGGCAGGCGGTGTTCGCCCGCCGCGATGAAGGCACAGGACGTCCGACGAAACGTGACCGTCGTGAGATCGATCGACTTCGGGGCCGCGACCCGTCGGCGTAGGGCTTGTCTAGGGCCGAGCCCAAAGCTCGGTGTCGGGATGGAACTGACTCCACGCGAACCAGAACGCCTGATGAGCGACCAGGGGCTCGTCGTCGGCCGTCGAGTGAGCGGTGAAGCCCGCGCCCTCGCTTCGGATCGTCACCCCGGCGTGGGTGACGGTCTCACCATCGTCGAGCGCTGATCCAGCGATGGCCACGGGGAACGCCACGGGGACACCGTCAGCGTTGGTCACGCCGATTACCGGTTCCTGGACGCCGAGGCGAGGATCGGTATCGCCGATGGGGAAGATCGGGCCGTTGTCGTCGCGGCCGCGGAGTGGATCCTCCGGGTAGGTCCGGCCGATGCCACCGTCTTCGGCAATGATTTGTGTGTTGGGGTGAGCGGCCCTCCAGTCAGCCCAGGTCGCGGTTTCCACGGTGATCTGTTCGAGGGTGACTCCGGCGGCCCGGAGGGGGCCGGTGACCGCTTCACCGGTGAAGGTATCGAACACCGACTTCGTGTGGAACTCGTACATCACCTTGTTGGATCGAGACAGCAGGCCGCTCGTCCGGAGCTCGTAGGTATCCCCATCGCCCAAGTCAGCGGCGGGCGAGACATTGTCGGTGAAGTACGCCTGCGCGGATCCGCACAGGGTGCAATAGGGAACGCCGATTCGGCGACCGCCGATCGCCATGTTGACCATCTCGTGGACTTCCATGATGTTCTTCGGGAAGGCAACGGCCTCATCGCCCATGACAATGCCGAAGACGACTCGGTCGTCGCGATACCAGCTACCGCCGGCCGCGTCGGTAAGCCCGGGATCGTCGAGCGCCGGGATGCAGCCTTCGAGACATCCGAGGTGTGTCTGGTCGAGCGGCCGGTCGTCGATCAGGACGCCGCCCCACGAGATCCATCGCCAATCGATCGTTGCGTCGGGGTCGTCGAACAGTGGCGCCCATCTCGGCTCGATCAGCTCGAAGACCTGGCGCTTCCACTCGAT
This sequence comes from Candidatus Aldehydirespiratoraceae bacterium, assembly GCA_047639555.1. Classification (GTDB taxonomy): domain Bacteria; phylum Actinomycetota; class Acidimicrobiia; order Acidimicrobiales; family Aldehydirespiratoraceae; genus JAJRXC01. The sequence continues at coordinate 5,827 of JBLIOE010000039.1, read as the reverse complement.
GTAGCCGGGAGGGGCGGGGGTGTCCCAGGCCAGCATGTGGTTGGTCGTGAGTGCCCAGCGGGAGTCGGGGCCCGAGACCGAACGCCCGGTCACCTCTTCCCAGGCCCGGAAGACGGCATCGCTGATTGCCGTTCCCGGTTGGGTGAAACGAAGGATGTCGGTGAGGAGCCATGCCACCCGTGGGTCACCACTGGCCCCCACCCGAGCGATGGCTTCGTTGTCGACATCCGAACTGATCGAGGCGAACGTCAGATCGAGATCGGCCACGAGGCCGGCTCCGAGCGGACCGGTGGGTGTCGTCGGAGGAGTGCCGTAGTCGTTGCTGACCGCGCCGCGGAGGACGAGATCGATCGTGTTGTCGGTCGTGTCGTCGCCGCTGCAACTCGCAGCGACGAGGGCGACGACAAAAATGAGGGCCGAAATCCGGGGGAGATGCATCAGTGAGGAAACGCTGCGGGACCGCAAAGCGTTCCCGAGTTCGCCGTCAGGTCTTGGCGGCAGGGCCTTCGAGGTTGATCTGGGGAAGGATGCGATCGAGCCAGGCCGGAATCCACCAGTTGCGCGAGCCCAAGAGCTCCATCGTGGCCGGAACGAGCAGCATCCGTACGAGTGTCGCATCGAGGATGATTGCCGAGGCCAATCCGGTGCCCATGAGCTGGATCACGCGGTCTTCTTCGAGCAGGAAGCTGCCGAACACCACGGCCATGATCGCCGCAGCGGCAGTGATCACTCGGGCCGTGCTCGCGAGGCCGTCGGCCACCGACTCCATCGCGTCGCCGGTGCGGTCGTACTCCTCGCGGATCCGAGAGATCAGGAAGACCTCGTAATCCATCGAGAGACCGAAGACAATGGCAAACATCATCATCGGGATGAACGGCTCGATCGGGGCGGGCGACACGTTGGTGATATCGCTCAGCCATCCCCACTGGAAGACGGCGACCACTACGCCGTATGCCGCGCTGATCGACAGAAGGTTCATGATCACGGCCTTGAGGGGCACGAGGATGGAGCGGAATACCGCCATCAGTAAGAGGAACGAAACGATGAGCACGGCGCCAAAGAAAAAGAATGTTCGTGCGGCCAGATAGTCGCTGAAGTCGATGCCCGCTGCGGTGTTGCCAGTAAGGGCGACGTCGAGGGCGGTGCCATCGACGGCCACGGGGATCACGTCGTCGCGGAGGAAGCCGACGAGATCCTCCGTCGCGATGTCCTGCGGCGCGGTCGACGGGATCACCCGCAAGATCACGGCATCGGATGTGGTGAGGTCGGTACCGGGGTTCGGGCTCGGCCCAAACACGCTCACGACGCCGGGTGCGGTCTGGAGCGAATCGACCAACACATCGACTTGGGCCCGCGCCTCGTCATCAGGGGTGAGTGCGGTGACGAGGAACGGGCCGTTGAAGCCAGGACCGAAGCCCTCAGCGACAAGGTCGTACGCCTGACGAGTGGTGGTGTCCTCTGGCTTGTTGCCTTCGTCGGAGAAGCCGAGTCGAAGTCCGAGGAGCGGGGCGGTGAGAACGAGGAGCAGGCTGGTGCCAATGATGGCCACTGTCCACGGCCGTGACTGCACGAATCGGCTCCACCGGTAGGCGAGAGTTTCCTTCAGCGGTTTGGGCTCGCGTCGGGCGATCTCGGTACGTAGCGGCGCAATGACGAGTCCGGCCAGTAATACGGCAACGGCGAGAGGGAGAGCGATCAGGAGAGGGCCGATTCCGAGGCCCGCGCCAAAGAGCCCGACGGCAATCAGTGCGGCCGCAATCATGCCGCGCCGGTAGGAGATCTCGATGCGGTCGTCGGCGAAGCCGAGGAACGCGGGCAGAAGGGTGAGCGAAGAGATGAGGGTGACCAGTACGGCCGCAGAGGTCGAGACGCCGATACCGGTGACGAAGGGCAGGCCGATGGCTATCAATCCGAGGAGGGAAAACACCACGGTGATGCCGGCAAAGAGCACGGCGCGACCAGCGGTGGCCATGGCGACCGCGATGGCATCCGATGGCGCTCGACCCTTGTGGAGTTCGTCTCGGTAACGGGTAATGATGAAGAGCGAGTAGTCGATGCCGACACCCAAACCGATCATGACCGCGAACGTGGTGGCGAAGGTGGGCCCACCGGTGAGGTTCGACATCAGGATGGTGAGGCTGACGCCGCCGCCGACGCCGATCACGGCGGCGCCGATCGAGAGGCCCATGGCCAAGACCGAGCCGGTGGCAATGATCAAGACGATGATCGCGAAGGCGATACCGATGAGTTCTGTTTCGGGCGGTGCGAACTCGGCGAGCGCTTCGCCGCCGATCTCGACGGTGAGGCCCTCGACGGTCGGGATCAGGGCGATGATTTCCTCGCCAATTGCGCCCGACTCTTCCTGGCTCACGTCGCGGCTCAGGTTGACGTCGGCGAACGCGACGGTGTTGTCGGGGCTGATCCCCCCGCCGTTGCCGGTGTAGGGCGAAGCCACGGTCACGAATTCGAGCTCGCCAACGTCTCGAAACATCGTTGTCATCGTCTTGGCGACGATCGGATCATCGATGCCCTGCTCGGACGTAAAGACGATCTGGCCACTCAGGCCATTGCCAACGCCACCGAAGTACTCGTCGAGAACGGCGAAGCCTTCCTCGGTTTCGGACCCGGGGATGCTCTGTTCGGCATCAAACCCGTCGCCGACAATGCTGATGGCGACACCCATCGTGACGAGGGCCGTAATCCACAAGAGGACTGCCTTGCCACGGTTCTTGAAACACCAACTACCGACGCGTGCGACCATTTCGTCAGTCTGTCAGCGGGCGGAGACGTTGCAGGGTGCCTGTGACACCCGCCACCGGACTAATCGCTGGCGCGATCGTGGGGCAGTGAACCGCGGGCGGCTCGCAGATAGCCGTAGGGAGTTTCGGCCTGGAAGTTGCTCACGCGGCTGGTGTAGACGTCGGCGTACTTCTCGACCTGGCGAGCGAAGAGACTCTTGTCGACGCCGGCCCGCATGAGGGGGCCCCATTCGTCGTTGCCCTGCGTGGTGGCGAGCTTGGCCAGCGGCGCGATGTGACGATCGATTTCGGCAACTGCGTCGGCCGCGCGATCGGCCGCGGCGTCGAGCTCAGCGTGGGGTTGACCCGCCACGACCTGGTGGCGGCGCTCCATGCGGAGATGCGAGTGGGCCCGCTCCCGTTCGATCTTCTCGTCCATCATTTGGCGAAGTGCGGTGCTTTGTTCGGCGAAGCCGATCGCGGCGTCGACTTCAGCTTCGAGCTCGCGGGCGATCAGCGCCGTCCGCCACCGGAGGAGGTCTTTCGTAACGTGGACATCACCGAAGAGATGATCGCCGACATAGAGAAACTGTGACGGTTCGTGGCCGAGGCTTTGCTCGACCATTCGGGCGTTTCCGCCGTGGTACACCTCGCCGGGTTCGAGTGGGCCGAGATGGGGTTCGAGGAGGCCGCGTTCTTCGTCGACGACTCGATAGATCGGTCCCGCCTCGGAGAAGAAGCGGGGCTTCGCCGCGGCAACAATGACCACGTCGAAGAGATCTCGCCATGTCTCGCCTGCGGGCATATAACGATCGAAGGACCAGCTCATCATTCGCTGGCTGTAGCTCCACTCAGAGTTCGTGATGAGGAGGAGCTGCTTGCCGGCCAGGCGTTGGTCAAGAAGCGTCGGCACGATGCCCGGATCGGAATCGACGAATCGTTCGGGCTCCGCGACGATGGCGGCCTTCAGCGAACCGTCGCGGTGCACGGTGCCCAGCGCTCGGTCGATCGCCCGGTAGAGGTGCGCGTATGAGCTGATGCCCGCTAGCGGTGTTGCGTCGTGCAGCTCAACCAGCTGACACCAAAGGGCGGCCCGGCTGAGCTCGAACAACGTGTTCATGAACTCGAAGCGGTCTTCGCCGAGCTCGATGACCGTGCCGTAATAGGTGTCGCGGAGCTCGCGGAACGAGAGCACACTGGCACCGTGCTGGGCTCGCACCGTGTAGCCGAACCGGGTGGCCTTGACGAGATTTCCGAGATCGAGGTCGAACGTGAGACCCAGCGTGAAGGCGTCGGGGTCGAACGTGAGGTCGGCCACGGGCCAGCCTTCGGCGGCCAACACGCCACGAGCGTGTTCGAATGCCGCTCGCTCCCAGGCCTCGACGAAATAGTGGATCAGCGTGTAGTCCATGTCGTAACCGATGGCCCGAACACCGCGGAGATTGAGCGTGCGGTTGCAGAACAGGCCTCGTGAGGCCGGGAGGGGAGTTGCCGCGTCAGTCACGTCTGCAGTGTCGCACGTCGCAGGGGTTCGATCGCGTCGACATAGTCCGCAAGCCGAGCGGCGATCTCGATCGAGGATTCCGGATCATCGGGGTCGGGGGGCTCCCACACCTCGGAGATTCGCCGCCATCCATCATTCCCGAGAAAGGCTCCGGCCTCGGCGTCCTGGCCGAGCGCCCGGCGCCACGACGGCTTTCCGCCGAGACGGTCCAACGCCGCCTGGTTCTCGGGCTCGGTGCGGTATTCGGCATGGAAGCCGATCTCAAGCGCGTAGTCGCCATTGCTGCGGATGAGCTGCGCCTCGTAGTGCTCGCGGGCGGCGGAGCCATCGGTCGTGCCGAACCACACCTTCAATCCGCGCCGATGCCAACTCGATTGTGGCTCGCCGAGTTCGTCATCGACGAAGCCCTCGAACGCGTCGAGCACGTGTTGGAAGAACGACCGCTCCACGTCAGTGCAGCTGTCCGGTGACGCTATTGGGGTTGACGCGGACGACGCAGCGACCCTCGCTGATCATCGCCTGGCGGTACTCATCCCAGTTGTCGTGTTCGCCCGCGACCGCCTTGTAGATCGTGATGAGTTCGTTGGCGGTCGCGTCGTCGGGTGAAGTGGTGACCGCGGAGACGACGGCGGTGGCGTCGATCGACACGTAGGACCAACTCGACGGGTCGGTGACATGGAGCACGACCCGACCGTCGCGGATCACGTTGCGGGTCTTGGCCCGGTCGTGGGTGACGGAGATCGAGATCCCACCGTCGATGACGGCAAAGACGATGTCAGACGACTGCGGTCGGCCGTCGCGGCGCAGTGTGATGAGCACACCGTGTCGTTTGGTTTCGGCCCATGCGAGTGCATCGTTAATCTCCATTCGTCGGGTCTATCACTCGCGCTGCGAACACGAAACCGTGAGCGAATGCGCCGGTTGGGTCCAAGGAATCAGATCCCGAGTGTCAATCGGCCCTTCTCTTGTTGCTGGCTCAATGATGGAAGGCCTTGCTCCGAAGAAGGATCAATGTTCTTGACCGGTTCTTCTCGGCTGAAACGAGCAGTCGCGGCGGCTGTGCTCGCAGCGACGGTTGGCTCGGCAACGGCGGCGGCCGCCAACGACTACCCGCCCGTGTCCGCCGACGACGGTGCTGGCGAACTCGTTGGCCCGCTCGCGACCGGCGATCCGGAACTCGCGGACCTGATCCAGCGGTTGCTCGAGGAGCTGGGGATGGCCCCCGATGTCGCCGGAGGTCTGGTCAGTGATTTCGTTGGCGATGTCTCCGACCGCATTAACGCGATGGTGAACGAAGGCCTTGTCACGATCGAGCAAGTTGATGTGCTCCGCGAACATGTAGAGAACGGCACGTTCGATGAGCAGATCCCGGATGTGGCCGACGCGACCCGCGCCCGTCGAGACGCCTTCCATCAGGCCGCTCGTGAGGTGCTCGAGGAACTCGGAATCGATGTTCCCGACGGCGTGTCGATCCACGAAGTGCTTCGCAACAACGACCTGAATCCCTCGGACCTCGACGACTTGCTGGCCGAGCGTGGCATCGATCTCCCCCCGCCGCCGCACGGCCCGACGGATCTCCCCCCGG
>JBLIOE010000038.1:0-42647 GCA_047639555.1 Candidatus Aldehydirespiratoraceae bacterium | reverse complement strand
GCTCACACAATCCTGCTCACACAATCCTGCTCACACAATCCTGAAATTGCGCTCTTGGGCGAGGCGCATCACCGCGGCCGGGCGACTCGGTGCGATGAGGATCGCTCGTACGTCGCGATCTTCGGTGCCGGTGCGACCACTCACCGCCGGCACGGTGGCGGGGGCGATGAGCTTGAGTTCGAGCGCCAGACCGAGAGCCGCGCTTGTCATGTCGTCGGCGGTGGTGTCGGCATGGGCCGGAGCGAGCCCGACAATCTCTCGAGACTGAAAGAGCACTGGTTCGCGCATGACGGTGAGGTCGTGGACGACCAGGCCGTTCGGAACAAACACCATGAAGCGATTGCCGAGCTGATGCAGCGCCCGGGCGGCCAAGAAAGCGAGCGGCCCGCCGATGACGGTCAGGATGGCGCCGAGCACCCACTGCTCGTCGGCCAGGAAAAGCGGGCCGAGGACGAGGCCGCCGATGGCCACCACCCAGCTCGGAACCAAAAGGCCAATGAGGACGGGGCCGGGCGGCCGCAATGTGAACCGCCGCTCATCGCCATAACTCGCGCCATCGATGAAGCGATCAGCGAACGGTGACGAGAGGACGAGGGCCGTCGCGATGATCGCGGCGAGCGTTCCGACGATCACGAGCGTGTTGTCGTCGACTTCGATCGCGGCCCACACCGCGGCGGGGACGGCCGCAGGGACACCCAGGCGAATGATCGTCAGCATGAACGGGCGAGGGAATGTGAGGGTGAGTAGCACTTCGAGCCAGCAGATCCACAGCACCCAAGACGCCGCCATCTGGAAGAGCTCGCGGGTGGGATCGAGCGCCGCAGCCAATAGCGGGCCGAGCGTGAACGGCATCACAACCCAGACCGCGAACGTGATCCAGCGAATCACTTTGCCCGGTTCGGCCCGTATCTCGTCAAACATCAGGCGCAACGCTCTCACACGGCTCGGCTGCCTGCCCACCCGCGTTGCTAGGGTCACGACTGATGGCCGCCGACACTCCCGCTGCACGCATCGCTGAGCTCCGCGAGGTGATCAATCGCCACGCCGAGGCGTACTACGAAAACGACGCCTCTGAACTGCCCGACGCCGACTACGACCGCCTTCTGCGAGACCTTCTCGACCTCGAAGAGGCCAATCCCGATTTACGAACGGCCGACTCGCCAACCCTGCGGGTGGGCGGTCAGATCAACACCGCGTTCGCGCCGGTCCGCCACCAGGTTGCGATGATGTCGTTGCATAACGCCTTCGATCTTGAGGAGCTCACTGGGTGGAGCGAGCGGGTCGAGCGCCGACTCGAAGGCAAGCCGGCGCCGGCCTATTCCGTCGAGCTCAAGTTCGACGGTCTCGCGATCTCGTTGCGCTATGAGAACGGTGAACTCGTGCAGGGTGCGACCCGGGGTGACGGCTCAGTCGGAGAAGACGTCACCCACAATGTGCGCACCATTGCTGATATTCCGCACCGCCTTCCGGCCGGTGCGCCGCCGGTGTTGGAGGTGCGGGGCGAGGTCTACATGCGATTGTCGAGTTTCGCAGCGCTCAACGCTCGTCAGATCGCCGAGGCCGACGCGACGGGCCGGGAACCGAAACTCTACGTCAACCCTCGAAACACCGCGGCCGGCTCGCTTCGCCAAATTGATGCCGCAACGACCGCCGAACGGGAGCTGTCGTTCTTCTGTTATCAGTTAGGCCTCGTCGAGGGCGGGCCGGAGCTCGCCACTCACACCGACACGCTCGCATGGCTCGGTTCGCTCGGCTTCCCGGTCAACGAACACACCCTCACTCGCTCCACGATCAGCGAGGTGGGCGATCGGGTGATGGAGCTCAACGCCCACCGCCACGAGCTCGACTATGAATTCGACGGTGTCGTGGTGAAGGTCGACGACCTCCGCCTACAAATTGAACTTGGGGCCGACGCCAAAGCGCCCCGGTGGGCGATTGCCTACAAGCTGCCGCCGGAGGAACGGACGACGACCCTGCTCGACATTGAGGTGTCGATCGGGCCGAGCGGGCAGGCCACACCCTTTGCGGTCCTCGACCCGGTGTTCGTCGGCGGCGTCACGGTGGGTACCGCCACGCTGCACAATCAGGATCAGGTGGCCGCGAAAGACGTTCGGCCGGGCGACACCGTGATCGTGCGCCGAGCGGGCGACGTCATTCCCGAGGTAGTCGGTCCGGTGCTTTCGGATCGGGCGAAGAACTCAGTGCCGTGGAAGTTCCCGACCGTTTGCCCGGTGTGTGGTGAGCCGCTGGTTCGTCCGGAGGGAGTCGCCGCCACCCATTGTGTGAATTTCCGTTGTCCCCGCCAAGTGCGGGGCCGGATCGAACACTGGGCCGGGCGAACGGCTATGGACATCGAGTTTCTGGGAGAGAAGAACGTTGATCGGTTCGTGGAAGCCGCGCTCCTCGACGATGTGTCCGATCTCTACTCGCTCGACTTCGACGCAATCTTGGAGATGGACGGTTTCAAACAGAAGTCGGTCGACAATCTCCGTCAGGCCATCGAGATCTCGAAGGCGAAGCCGCTGGGCAATCTTCTCTTTGGTCTGCGTATTCCCGAGATCGGTCAGGTCAACGCCCAAACGCTGGCGTCGTCGTTCGGCACGATGGAACGCATCGTCTCCGCATCGATCGAGGAGATCGCGGCGGTCGACGGCTTCGGCACGGTGATCGCTGAGGCCGTGCACGCGTGGTTCGCCCAAGACTCGGCCCAGGCGTTGGTCGGTCGCCTGGCCGACTTTGGCCTCACGATGGAAGCGGCACAGATCGACGAATCGATCGACAAGACCCTCGAAGGCCACGCCGTGGTCGTCAGCGGCACGCTCGAGAACTTCACCCGTGACGGGGCGAAGGCGGCGGTGATGGCCCGCGGCGGAAAGTCGCCGGGCAGCGTCTCGAAGAAGACTCTGGCCCTTGTGATCGGCGCCGAACCCGGCGCCTCAAAGGTCACGAAAGCCGAAGATGCGGGGGTGCCCGTGATCGACGAGGCTGCTTTCGTGAGCTTGCTCGAAACCGGACAGCTACCCGAAGGAGCCGGAGAATGACCTACACCACATCCGTCAAAGAATTCAGCGACGCGTGCAACGACGGCAACAATCCGTCGTCACCGCGGCTGATGGACAACACCGCCGTCGAGTTCATCGCCGAGATGGTCAACGACGAACTTCAGGAGCTGCGTGAGGCCACTGACCTGGTCGAGCAGGCTGATGCGCTGGTCGACGCGATCTACTACATCTGCGACACCGCGGTTCGGCACGGTATGAATCTCGACCGCGTCTTTGAAGTTGTCCACGGCGCCAACATGCAAAAGGTGGTCGACGGTCGAGTGATCCGGCGCGACGACGGCAAGATCATGAAACCCGAGGGTTGGCAAGATCCCGCCCCGCTGCTGCTCGACGAGCTCGGTCGCCAACAACGCGACGGCAGCTGGGACTAATTGAGATGCCGCTTCGTTTCAATCACATGGAACTCACCGTTCCGCCTGGTCAGCTCACGGATACCCGCGAACAGATCTCCGAGTTTTACAGCGACATGTTTGGGTGGGAGTCGAGTGACATCTCGATCCTCGGGCAGAACGGGCTGCTTCTCCGCACCGATGAAGCGACAAGCCAGTTCATTCTTGTGACCGAGCAGCGAGTGCACCTCCAGTCGCCGGGCTACGACCATCTCGGCCTCCTTTGTGATGCTCGCAGCGAGGTCGAGGACTACTTGGCCAAGGCCAAGCGCCGGAGAGCCGACGATGATCGGATCGAGATCAAGGAGTACGACGATCTCGTCAATGGCTCACACGTGACGGTGGCCTTCTATGTGCGTCACCTGCTGCCGATCTGGTTCGATGTGCAGTGCTTCGAACGCGATGGTGTGCCTCAGGCTGACCGATGGACATTCAGTGGCTGAACCATTGGGTGTCGAAGCAGTGAGCATCGAAGCAGTGTGTTGGGACGTCGGCGGGGTTTTCTCCGGCCGACCGGTCGACGCCATCGGTGGCTTGGCCGCCGAACACGGGCTCGATCCAGGTGCCGTGTTCGCCGCGATATTTGGTCCGTATCACCTTGATGGCGACCATGCCTGGCACCGAGTCGAGCGCGGCGAAGTAACGCTGAAAGAAGCCTGGGCCGAAATCGAAGGCGTGATCGCGGCGTTCGGTCTCGAGCTCTCGTTGATGGATATCTTCCGCCGATTCGGCGATGACTCCGTCGATCGAACGGTGGTCTCTGAGATGGTGCGAACCCTTCACGGCGAAGGGATCACCCAAGCGATCATCACCAACAACGTCAAAGAGTTCTCGGAGTCAGAGAACGGTGGCTGGCGATCAATCGTGCCGATCGATGTGATGAGCGTGGTGATCGACTCATCGGCGGTCGGCATGCGAAAGCCCGACCCCTCGATCTATGAGCACACGCTCGCCGAGCTTGGTGTCGCCGCGGGCGCCGCGGTCTTCCTCGATGATATGCCCGCCAATGTCGAGGCCGCGAAAGCCCTCGGCATGCACGGCATCGTGGTTGGCGCCGACCCCGCCGAAGCAATGGCGGAACTGCGCTCGCTGGTGGATCAGCTCACGACGCCGTAAAGACCCACTGCACTTCGTGGGTTTCGCCCGGGCGCTGCAGATCTTCGATGATCACGTTGACGCAATTGTTGTCGGGCCAGAGCTGGGTGACAGGCTTGCCCTCGTCTGGTTGGTAGACGAAGAGGTTCACTCCATCGACGGGGCGAACGAAGTCGATCAGCTCGACCGGTTCGAGGCATCGCGCATCGGGTGAGATGGAGAACGAACGCACGATGAATGTCGGCTCGAGGTCGATGCCGACACGATTCTGCTGCTGCACCTCATCGCCGCGGGCCGGGATGAGCTCTTCAACACCCGGAATCCGCAGCGCCGCGTCGGGCGGATTCGACGGACGGACCAACCAGATCGCGGCGAACATGCCAATGCCAGCAAGGAGCAGGGCAGTAAAGACGACGTACTGCTTACGGCCCATGGGGACTCCCTTACTCGTTGTCGCCCGCAGAGAACTTCGGGTGACGATGTGATGGGTCGGATTCGACCTCCATGATCCTGCCAGACCGTGCGCCCAAACCTTGGGCCGGGGGGAGCCACCGTCCGTGGTCAAACCCCTTGTACGTTGTGGTCGATGGCCTCTCACGACCCCGACGCCGAGATCGGCCGCGTACTCGGCGGCCGCTATCGCATCGTTGCGCCCATTGGCGTCGGCGCGTCCGCTCGCGTCTACTTGGCCGACGACATCACGCTTCGGCGCCGAGTTGCGGTGAAGGTCTTGCATGAGGCGCTGGCCGCCGACGATGCCTTCTTGCGACGATTCCGGGCCGAAGCGCAATCCGCGGCATCCCTCAACCACCCGCACGTGCTCGGTGTCTACGACTGGGGTCACGACGATGTGCCGTACCTGGTCAGTGAATATCTCGGTGGCGGAAGTTTGGCATCGATGCTCGATGCCGGGAATCAGCTGTCGGCCTCTCAAGGTCTGCTGGTCGGTCTCGAAGCGGCCCGTGGCCTCGAATACGCCCATGGGGAGGGGCTTGTTCATCGCGATATCAAGCCAGCCAATCTGCTCTTCGGCGACTCCGGCCGACTACGGATCGCCGACTTTGGTCTGGCCCGAGCACTGGCCGAGGCCGGCTGGACCGAGCCCGACGGCTCGATGGTCGGCACCGTCCGCTACGCCGCCCCCGAGCAGGCCCGCGGCGAGAGAGTGGGTCCCGCGGCCGATGTCTACGCGTTGGCGCTGCTGATCAACGAAGCGGTGAGCGGCGTGATGCCGTTCACCGCCGACACCACGATCGCCACACTGATGGCCCGCATCGACACCCCGATCGAGCCTCACCCTGACTTGGGGCCACTGGCCGCCACGATTCGGCGAGCCGGTGTGGTCGACCCCGAAGCACGGATCAGCGCGAGCGAGTTCGTACGCGGGTTCATGGAAGCCGCCGAGGACCTGCCCCGGCCTGCGCCGCTCGTCCTGGTCGGCCCGACGATCGATGAGAGCGGCGACCACACGCGGCTCGTGCCCGATGTGGTACTTCCCGCGATTGCCGCCAACAGGGTTCTCGAGGTGCCGGCCGAAGACCACGGTGCCGATGCTCGAAAGTGGCCGTGGTTTGCGCTCGCGGGCCTCGCCGTGATCGCCGCGGTAGTGGCCGGCATCGTCGCTTTCCAAAACAGTCAGCCCGTGTTTCATGATGTCCCGGAGTTAGTCGGGCTCACCGCCGACGATGCAGGCGATGTTGGGCTTGAGAACGGATGGATTCTCAGCTTCACCGAAGGGCGATCCGACGGCAGCACCACCGGCGAGGTGCTGTCGATCGCCCCGAGCGCGGGCACGGCCCTCGAAGAGGGCGAGGTGCTCGAAGTTGTGGTGTCCCTAGGTCAAGAACTCGTGACGGTCCCCGACCTTCTCAACTTCCCACTCGAGGACGCCGTCGCTCGCCTCGAAGCCGTCGGCTTGACGCTCGGCGTCCAAGAAGAAGCGGAGAGCGAAACGATCGCGTTGGGTAGCGTCGTGGATGTCCTTCTCGATCCCGGCCAGACCCAGGTCGAACCCGGATCGGCGATCGACGTGCTGATCTCGGCGGGACCGATCCAGCGTCAGGTACCGATCCTGCCGGAGTCGGGTGTCGTCGAAGAGGCCCGTCAGCTCCTTATCGATCGACGCCTGGTGCCCAATGTGGTCGAGGACTGGTCGGAAGACGTGCCCGTTGGTGAGGTGGTGTCCTACGCCCCGAGCAGCGGAGCGTTTGTCGATGCCGATGCGACGGTCGACATCGTCGTCTCAAAGGGTCCCGCCCCTCGTCCGATTCCCAAGGTGGTTGGGTTGACCGTCGCGGAAGCCACCGCGCTCCTTGAGGCCGACGGATTCGTCGTCACCGGTGTCCAGGGCAACCCATCGCTGCCGGTGCGGTTCACCGACCCCGAAGAGGGTGAAGTGCGAGAATTTGGCGAAGAAGTTCGCATCGCCACCGAGCTCATTAACTAGCCAGCTTCGGGGCGGGCGGTGACGGCGTCGATCCGAGCCACGACTTCGCGGGCGAGGTTGCCGGTGTCGGACGTTGGATCGGGGGGTGCAGCCATGCCTGCGAGGCCGAGCACCTTCGAGGAGTCGCCGGTGAGTTTCACCTGGCCTCCGATGAGTGCGCTCAGCGCGGCCTGTGGATCGCGGTTGACGAACATCTTGTAGGCCAGGTCGTAGGGCATCTCGATCCCGAAGTCGCTCTTGTCGAGGTGTCCTACTTCGAGGGAGAGGGCGCCACCGGTGGTGTCGATATGGCCGGCGACCGTTGTTTCTTCGAAGGGGGCGTCGGTAACGGTGACGTTGGCCCGAATCTTGAAATCGGTCTGGCTGACCTGATCGCGGTACTCATCGCGGATCGCGGCGACGGCGGCGATCCAGTCGGGGCTGAGGAAGGGGTAGGCGCTCACGAGGGAACCCTACCTACGGGAGGGAGAGCGGCGAGAACGGCCGCTGGGTCTCGGGATCTGCCTCGTATCCTCATGGCCATGAGCGCACGAGGTGACCATGACTGAACGAATCACGCGAGACGACGTGGAGCACGTCGCCCGGCTGGCCCGACTCGACCTCACAGAAGAAGAGATGGATCTCTTCACCGGTCAACTCGGCGACATTCTCGAACACGCGGCCGACATCGAGGCGCTCGACGTGGGCGACATTCCGCCCACCTCTATGCCGCTGCCGATGGTCAACGTGATGCGGGCCGACGTCGTTCGTGACTCGGTTGACCGCGAGGAAGTATTGGCCCAAGCGCCCGCCGCCGAAGATGGCCAATTCCGGGTGCCGCCTGTCTTGGGAGAAGAACGATGAGCGCCCGCGAGATCGCCGAAGCTGTCCGCTCGGGCGCCCGTTCGGCCCGCAGTGTGATCGATGAGCACCTGGCCCGCATCGACGCCGGTGATGGCGAGCTGAATGCGTTCAACCTGGTGACGACCGACGAGGCCCGAGCGGCCGCTGACGCTGTTGACGCGAAGGTCGCCGCGGGCGAAGACCCCGGACCGCTGGCTGGTGTTCCCCTCGCGCTCAAAGACAACATGTGTACGCGGGGTATTCCCACGACCTGTTCGTCGAAGATTCTCGAAGGGTGGCGCCCTCCGTACGACGCCACGGTGGTCATCCGTCTCCGTGAGGCGGGCGCGGTCGCCGTTGGCAAGACGAACCTCGACGAGTTCGCCATGGGTTCGTCCACCGAGAATTCGGCGTTCGGACCCACCCGCAATCCTCGCGACACCAGCCGGGTGCCCGGTGGCTCCAGCGGCGGTTCGGCTGCCTCGGTCGCGGCCAACTTCACGCCGCTGGCGATCGGTAGCGACACCGGTGGGTCGATCCGCCAGCCCGCGGCCTTCTGTGGTGTTGTCGGCATGAAGCCCACCTATGGAGCGGTGAGCCGTTACGGCTTGATCGCGTTCGCTTCTTCGCTCGATCAGATCGGTCCGTTTGCGGCCAACGTCGCCGATGCCGCCGCGATGTTCGATGTGATCGCCGGCCATGACCCGCTCGACTCAACGTCGATCCATGACTTCCAGCCCGACGCGTTTGCTTCGCTCGGCCGGGGCGTCGATGGGCTGCGTGTCGGTGTGGTCCGTGAGCTGTCGGGAGGTGAAGGCACCGTCGACGGATTGTCGCCCGATGTGGTCGCCCGCACCAACGAAGCCGTCGCCGCTCTGGAGGCCGCCGGAGCATCAGTGCAAGAGGTCTCCATCCCGTCCGCCACGCTTGGCTTGAGCGCCTACTACCTCGTGGCCCCCGCCGAGGCATCGAGCAATCTCGCTCGCTACGACGGTGTGCGTTACGGGATGCGAGTCGACGCTCCCACTACCGGCGAGATGAACACCGCCAGCCGAACCGCGGGCTTCGGGCCCGAGGTGAAGCGCCGCATCATGCTTGGCACCTACGCGCTTTCCGCCGGCTACTACGACGCCTTCTACGGCAAGGCGCTGAAGGTCCGCACGATGATGTTGCAGGACTTTGCCCGGGCGTATGAAGACGTCGATGTGCTCATCACTCCCACCGCTCCCACCACAGCGTTTCCGCTCGGCGAACGTACGGCCGACCCGATGACGATGTACGTCAACGACGTGTGCACGATCCCGTCGAACCTCACCGGCCATCCCGGCATCTCGGTGCCGTTTGGGGTCGGCGACGATGGGTTGCCGGTTGGTGTGCAAGTCCTGGCACCGGCGCTGGCCGATGCGCTCACGTTTCAAGTCGCCGCAGTTCTCGAGGCCGCCGGAGGCGCCCGATGACTGATTTCTTTGCGCCGGCTTCCACCGCCGACACGCCCGTCGAACCAACCCTTCCCGACGGTTGGGAACTGATCGTCGGACTTGAAGTACATGTCGAACTCGACACCGCCACGAAGCTGTTCTGCGGTTGTGCGAACCAGTTCGGATCCGAGCCGAACACCAACGTCTGCCCGACGTGCCTTGGCTTGCCTGGTTCGCTCCCCGTGATGAACGAGCGCGCCGTCGAATTCGCGATGATCCTGGGCCGCGCCCTCGGCTGCCAAGTGAACCGTTCGGTGATGGCGCGGAAGAACTACTTCTACCCCGACATGCCGAAAGACTTTCAGACCACGCAATACGACCAGCCGACAAACAGCGACGGTCGCATCGTCCTGAGCGATGGGTTTGTTGTCGGTATTGAGCGCGCCCACATCGAAGAAGACACCGGCAAGTCCACCCACATCGGTGGCGGCGGTCGGATTAGCGACGCTCTCTATTCGCTCGTCGACTACAACCGCGCCGGTGTGCCGCTCGTCGAGATCGTCACCCGGCCCGACTTGCGCACCATCGAGCACGCGAAGGCCTACGTGGAGGAACTGCGAGGCATCCTGCTCGCCACCGGCGTGTCCGACGCCCGGATGGAAGAAGGCTCGATGCGAGTCGACGCCAACGTCTCCGTTCGGTCCCATGGCAGCGATGAACTGCGCACCCGGTGCGAGATTAAGAACATCAACTCCGTGCGCTCGCTCGGCCGGGCGATCGAATACGAAGCACGGCGCCACATTGATCTGTGGACCAACGCAGGAGCGCCGGATCAAGAAACTCGGCACTGGGACGAAGAGGGCGGTCGCACGCTTCCCGGACGCAAAAAGGAAGACGCCGACGACTACCGCTACTTCCAAGAGCCCGACCTTGTGCCGCTCGAGCCGAGTCCCGAAACCATCGCCGCGATCGATGCGGCGATGCCGCCGCTTCCCGCCGCTCGCCGGGCCGCACTCGCTGACGCGTCCAGCGCCGATGCGCCCTCGATCGTGCTGCTCGTCGAGCGTGGTCAGGACGGGCTTGCTCTGGCCGCTATTGCTGAGGGCGCCGATGCGGTGAAGGTCATCACCCGGTTGGTCAACGACCTCGCCGTCGATGACTGGAGCACGGTGAGCGCCGAATCGTTCACCGCTCTGATCAAGATGGAAACCGCGGGCGAACTCACGGCCACGCAGACCAAGCAGATCCTCACCGACATGGTCGAGCAGGGTGGCGATCCCGCAACCCACGCTGCGGCCCATGGCTTCGAAGCGATGGACACCAACGAGCTCGAGACGCGGGTTGATCGGCTCATCGCTGATCATCCCGACGAATGGGCTCGCTTCCGCGGCGATGACGAAGGTGACAAGAAGAAGATGCAGGGCTTCTTCACCGGTCAGATCATGAAGGCCACGCAAGGCCAGGCCGACGGCAAAGCCGTTGCCCAGCTCCTCGCCCGTAAATCCAGCTGAGCGAGTGGCTAGCGCCGGTTGGCGCCGGTGACTTGCCAGGCGTCGCCGCGAAAGCGCATCAACAGCGTGATCGCCCGAGTGATCAGCCAGGCGTGGAGCGCGGCCCACAACCAGCCGATGCCGGCACCGACCAACAGCACGACGATCGCGCTGCCGATCAAGACGACGGCAGCCACCCACATTCCGTAGGCGAGGAATCGGAGATCGCCGGCGCCGATGAGCACACCGTCGAGCGCAAACACCACGCCGGCGATCGGCTGCGCGAACGCGACGTGGAGCAACAAGAACGAGGCGAGCCCGAGTACGGCCTTGTCTTCGGAGAACACGTGGGGGAGTACGGGGGACACGGCGAGGACGATCAGGCCGAGCAGCGTGCCCGCGGTGAGACCCCATTGCGTCATTCTTCGTCCGAGGGCGCGGGCCCGTCGAGCGTTGCCGCGGCCCAACTCTCGTCCGATCATGGCTTGGGCCGCAATAGCGACTGCGTCGAGCGTGAGCGCGAGCAGATTCCAGATCTCGAAGGCAATTTGGTGCGCGGCGAGATCGTCGTCGCCGATGCGGGCCGCAACCGCGAGTGTGATGGTGAGGCTGCCGCGTAACGCCGCCGTGCGGATGAACAGGTCGATGCCGTCGCCCGCCAGCTCGCGAATCATCGAAGGGTCGGGCCGAAGGTTCACCTCGTGTTCGGCGACCGCGGAGCGAATCCAGCGAATGAAGATCGCGGCGGCGACCCATTGAGCGACAACCGTGGAGAGGGCCGACGCTCCAATTCCCTGGTCGAAGCCGTAGATCAGTACCAGCTCGAGTACGAGGTTGAGGCCGGCGGTCGCGAGGGCGACATAGAACGGTCGGGCGGTGTCTTGCCGGCCACGGAGATAGCCGACGCCGGCCAGACCGATGAGCATCGCGGGAACGCCAAACAGCGAGACCCGGAGGTACACCTCGGCGTTCGCGGCGACCTCGCCGGTGCCGCCCAGGGCGCCGATGAGCGCGGGGCCGGAGAGTAATCCGGCGCCGAGCAGGAGCACACCTATGCCACCCGCGAGCCAGAGCGACTGGACGGCCTGACGGGCGGCTCGTCGATGTTCGCCCGCGCCCAGCAGCCGAGCGACGGTTGACGTGGTGCCATACGCAAGGAAAATGAAGACCGAGTGGCCGACCAACAGCAGCGTCGACGCCAGCGCGAGTCCACCGAGCTCAGGGGTACCGATCCGCCCGACAACGGCCGTGTCGGCGAGGATGTAGAGCGGTTCGGCCACCAGTGCGCCGAGCGCCGGGAACGCGAGGCGCAGGATGTCGCGATCGTCGCCCGTCCAGCGGACGCGACGAGTCAGGGCGTTCATGATCCCGCAGGCTATTGCCGTCTGGTCCGCAGACGCCCCGGGGCCACTAGCGTTACGCCGTTCCTATGTGCCCGCCTGTCTTCGCGAGAACCCCGCAGCCGTGAGTGACGCTGATTCCGCGCGCTCGTTCAACGGCCCGAGTCTCCTGCTGGCGGCTTCGATAATCGGCAACGTGGCGTTGGTCATTTTGTTGTTGGTGAATTCCGGCGACGACATCGGCGACCCGTCGCGAACTGACACGTCGGCCCCGGCGGTCGTCGCGATCGCCGAGCCCGCTCCCCGCGAAGAGTCGGATCCGGTGGCGGACGAAGAGGCCGGTCCCACCCGCGTCCTGGTTGTCGGCGACTCAGTGGGTGCGCAGATCGGGTGGGGCCTACAGGCATGGAGTGAGGCGAACCCAGGCGAGATCATCGTGATGAACGAAGCGCACCTCGGCTGCGGGGTGGTGCGGTTTGGCGAGAAGCTGGTCGACGGCGAATTTGGGCCGGTCGGCGACATCTGCTCGAACTGGAACGAGCCGGTTGCGCTCCACCTTGCCGCCGATCCCGAAGTGGTGTCGTGGCCCTCCGCTCTTGAGCTCTTCCAGCCCGACGTCGTGCTGTCGGTGGTGTCGTCATGGGACATCACTGATCGCATCGTGCCCGGTGTGGTCGACGACTGGGCGTCCGTCGGCGATCCCGCCTACGACGCCTATGTCTTGAGCGAGTACACCGAGGCCACTTCGGTGCTGGCCGAGAGCGGCGCCGACGTCTATTGGCTCATGTCGGCCACGCTCAACAAGAACCTTCTGCCCGAGAATCACTTCTTCCGCGTGGGCGCCATCAACAGCATTGTCCGCACCGCGATCGGGCTCGTCGAGGCCGACGTCCCCGACGCAGCCATAACGAAGCTCGACTATCAGACATGGCTCGGCGAGACCGGAGCGGCGCGTGATCAATCCATCCGCGACGACGGCGTGCACCTGTCGGACTTGGGTCGTGAACTCATCGCTCCGTGGCTGCTCGAAGAGATGGGCCTCACGTGACGGCGCCGGCCCGCCCGAAGTTCAAATACATCCCGACGTTCGACGGGATGCGCGGCTTCTGGGTTCTCATGGGCCCGCTGCTGTATCACGCTCGCCCCCAGTCGATTCCGGGCGGACCGGACATCGTGCCGGGTGGCATCCTCAGCCTCGATCTCTTCTTCGTGCTGTCGAGCTTTCTGATATTCAGCATCGCCCTGCGGGAGTGGGACGGCACCGGAAAGATTGATTTGGCCGCCTACGCGGGCCGTCGCATCCGTCGGCTGTTCCCCGCGCTGTTCCTGGCGCTCGGCTTCCTCTCGATCTACCTCGCCGTGGTCAACGACCCCGAGCTGATCGATCGTTGGACCGGCGCCATTGTCTCGGCGCTCACCTATAGCGCCAACTGGCATGAGATCGCGGCGGACGTCTCGTACTTCGAGGCGTTCGGCGCCCCGTCTCCGCTGAAGCATGTGTGGTCGTTTGCGATCGAGGAGCAGTTCTACCTCTTCGCTCCCTTGTTCCTGATCGTGGGGTTGCGCTGGGGCGGCCGCCGGGGCCGAGAGATCCTGCTCGGTGTGTCGATCACCGGTGCGTTGGCATCGGCCTGGTGGATGTCTCGGGTTCACGTGGAAGGGGAGGACCCGTCACGGGCGTACTACGGCACCGACACTCGGGCCCAGGCCCTCTTCGTTGGCATCGCCATTGCCCTCATCGTGCATCTCTACGGCGCGCCCCGCACCGATCGCGGCACGAAGCTCGCCGCGTGGGTCGCCTACCCGGCAACGGCGTGGCATCTCTGGGCTGTCCTCACCATCAGCGAGCGTGACGCGTGGCTCTTCGAGGACGGCGGCTTCCTACTCGTAGCCGTGGTTGCTGGTCTCGCGATGTTTGGTCTCTCGCAACCGGCGCCATGGAGCCCCCTGCATCGGCTGTTCGCCTCGTCGCCTTTCCGCTACTCCGGCAAGATCTCCTACGGGCTCTACCTCTACCACTGGCCCATTTATCTCCTGCTCACGCCGACCCGGGCGGGCGACATCTTCGGCTCGGGCCCGATCACCGGCTGGTCCCTGCTGGGTATTCATCTCACAATCACCGTGACCGTGGCAGCGATTTCGTTCCACCTGATCGAACAACCCTTCGTGAAACGGCAATGGCCATTTACCCGGCGTCAGCTCGCACCGGCGATGGGCTACTTCGCCGGTGCCATGGCCATCATCGTGATTCTTGGCGGCCTGCTTGTGGCCCATACTCGGCGGGCGCCGGAGCTCACTGAGCGAGTCGTGTTCCTGAACGCCGGAGGCGAAGAAGTCGATGGGCTGGGCGCAACCCCAGCCGAATCGGAGCTCAACGCTGGTGATGTGCCGGCTGCCGATGGCGGCATAATCCGGATCTTGACGGTCGGCGATTCGGTGATGGACCAGATCGGGGTTGCCTTGACGGATTGGGCTCTGGCCAACCCTGAGGCCGGCATCGTCGTCTTCAACGAAGCCCACATTGGTTGCGGCACGATTCGTGAAGGTGAGAAACGAGTGCCCGGCGATCTCGAAGGCCCGGTGGGCGACACCTGTAGCGACTGGGCCGATCCCGTCGACGCCGAGGTTGTTACGGAATACGACATCGTGTCGTGGCCCACGATTCTCGATGAGTTCCAGCCCGACATTGTGATCACCCACGTCAGCCCGTGGGACGTCACCGATCGGCGCATCGACGGCCTGAACAACGGCGACTGGACCCACGTCGGCGAACCCGTTTTCGACGCCTACGCGCGGGCGGAATACGGCGAGGCGATCGATCTGTTGACGCGCGACGGTGCGGCGCTGTTCATCCTCAACGGCGCCGCGATGAACCGCGAGATCACACCGCAGAACGACCCGGTCCGGATTGCCGCCCTCAACGATCTCGTTGCGGCCGTAGCCGCAAAGTCCTCCGCTGAGGTCGCAATACTCGACTATCCCGCCTTTGTCGGCTCGGTCGGTAGCGATCAAGAGCTGGCCCGCCGCCATGACGGTGTCCATCTCTCCGACTCCGGCCTCGAAGCCGTAATCCCCTGGCTCCTCGACGACATCCTGAACTAACCCTCAAACGCAGGAGGGGTCTGACCCTGTTTGGGGCGGTGCCAGGCGTGGGTGCGGGCGTTGAAGGCTTGGGCCGCAGGGGTCATGTAGTCGAGACGGCCCTCGCGGGCGGCGGTAGACGAGATCTCGAGCAGGTCATCGGGGACCATCAGGCGGTGATGGTCGGGTATCGGATGCGGAGGACGCGGCGCGAGCGCAAGCGTCGGGAGCGCAGCGATAGCGGCATCTCGCTCGGTTGGGTCGTCGCCGTACCAGGAGGGCTCGTTCACCTGCGCCCACTTGTCGGCGCCCATCACGACGACGTCGTAACCCGCGGCAATGTCGGCGATCAGCTGAGCACTCGTGATGACGACCTCGATGCCAGCAAAGTCGAGCACCGACGAGCGGATCACGTCGAGGCGTTCGTCGAACGTTGGCCGAGCGATTTCGCCCTTTCCGAGCGCCACAGTGGACACCGCGAGATCTAGCCGGTCGAGCTGGTGGGCCGTCAGCGCGGCCACCGCGATCTCTAGATGGGCCCAGGTGGGCGGGTTGAAGGACCCGGGATACACCCCGATTCGGGTAGTCACGAAGTCCTTCTCACGAAACGATCAGGCCTTCTCACGAATTGATGTTGCCATCTGCGAAGGGAGTCGTCATACTCGTGGTCGTGCACCAGTCGCCCGCCCTCCAGCTTGTAGTAGGCCTCCGCTAGCGCACGTTCGCGATTAAATTTCTCCGAAACGTGCGCATCGACCTCCCAGAAGGGAGGTCGTTTCGTTTTTTCGGCCCATACTTCCGTGTCCCAATTTCTTGTGAGCGCAACCCATGAGTGACAACCAAAAGATGTCCGGCGGCGAGGCCCTCGTCAAGAGCCTCGAACATGAAGGTGTCGACGTCATATTCGGGTATCCGGGTGGCGCAATCCTTCCGGTCTACGACCCCATCATCGACAGCTCGATTCGCCACATCCTGGTGCGGCACGAGCAGGGCGCCGGCCACATGGCCGAGGGCTATGCCCACGCCACCGGCCAGCCGGGTGTTGCCATGGTTACGTCGGGTCCCGGTGCCACCAACATCGTCACCCCACTCGCCGACGCCTTCCTCGACTCGGTTCCGATGGTCTGCATCACCGGCCAGGTCCCGTATGACGCGATCGGCACCGACGCTTTCCAGGAGTGCGATACCACCGGCATCACGATGGCCGTCACCAAGCACAACATGCTGGTCACCGACGCGCAGGACATTCCGCGGGCCATTCACGAGGCGTTCCACATCGCCACCACGGGCCGCCCTGGCCCGGTGCTCGTCGACATCCCGAAGGACATCGTCGATCCGACGAACCCTCGTTCGGCGATGAACTGGTACAAGGCGACCGATGCTGACATGGAGCTGCCCGGTTACTCGCCGAATATGCAAGGCGATCGCGAACTGATTCGTCAGGCCGCAGAGATGATCCGCGACGCCGAGCGGCCGGTGCTCTACATCGGTGGCGGCATTCTCAAGGCTCGTGCCGCTGAGGCGCTCAAGGAACTGGCCGAGATGGTGCAGATTCCGGTCGTCACCACGTTGATGGCCCGTGGCGCGTTCCCCGACAGCCACGACCTCTGCCTCGGCATGCCGGGCATGCACGGCAACTACACGGCGGTCACCGCCATGCAGAAAGCGGATTTGCTGATCTCGCTGGGTGCTCGTTTCGACGATCGTGTCACCGGCAAGCTCGACGGCTTCGCCCCCACCGCCAAGATCATCCATGTTGACATCGATCCCGCTGAACTCGGCAAGGTTCGCCAGTACAACATCGGTATTCAGGGCGATTGTCGCCTCGTGATCGAGGGCATCATCACCGCCATGCGCGACCTCGGCGGCACCGAGGTGCAGGCCGATCGCTCCATCTGGCGCTCGACCGTGTCCGGTTGGCAAGAAAACTTCCCGCTCACCTATGTGCAGTCGCTCCCGGGCGACAAGCTGAAGCCGCAGTTCGTCATCGAGCAGCTCCGTGACAACAATCCGAGCGACACCATTGTCGCTTCGGGAGTTGGCCAGCACCAGATGTACGCCAGCCAGTGGTGGGAGTTCAACCACCCCTACACCTGGATCAACTCCGGCGGCCTCGGTACGATGGGCTTCTCCATTCCCGCGGCCATCGGTGCGAAGGTCGGCAAGCCCGACCGTCGTGTGTGGGCCATCGACGGCGACGGTTGTTTCCAGATGACGGCACAAGAGCTGGTCACCGCCACGGTCGAGAACATCCCGATCAAGGTCGCCCTGCTCAACAACTCGTATCTCGGCATGGTTCGCCAGTGGCAAGAGATGTTCTACGAGGAGCGTTACAGCGAGGTCTACCTCCAAGAACGGATGCCCGACTACGTGAAGTGGTCCGAAGCAATGGGCTGCCATGCCATTCGGGTCGAGTCGCCCGAAGAGGTCGCTCCGGCAATCGAAGAGGCCAACGAGATCAACGACCGTCCCGTCGTGGTCGAGTTCGTCACCGATGCAGGCGAAAACGTTTTCCCGATGGTTCCGTCGGGCAAGACCAATTCTGAGCTGGTTGTTGATCCGAGCCAGCAGCACCTGCTTGAGGGCGGTCCGTCGTGAGTGCCGATCGTTTCCACACCATCGTCACAACGGTCGAGAACAAGCCGGGTGTGCTCGCTCGCGTGGCCGGGCTCTTCAGTCGCCGCGGGTTCAACATCGAGTCGCTGGCCGTTGCCCCCACCGACGACGACAAGTTCAGCCGTATCACCTTCACCGTCGATGTCGAATCGGCGCCGCTTGAGCAGGTCGTGAAGCAGCTCAACAAACTGATCAACGTGGTCGAGATCCGAGAGTTGTCGCCCGATCAGGCGATCTCTCGCGAACTCATGCTTGTGACGGTCTCTGCTGACGGCGCCCATCGCAAAGAACTCATGGCCCTTCTCGAAGATTGGCAGGCCTACGTGTTGTCAGAGAACCAGGATCAGATCATGATCTCGTTCTCGGCCCGCACCGCTCGCCTCAACGAGTTCGAAGAAATTCTGCGCCCCTTCGGGATCGCCGAAATCCAACGCACTGGCCGAGTGGCCCTACCGTCACTCGACTAGCAAGAAAAGCACATCTCCTAACAAGCACATCTCCTACAAACAAAGAGAAGGTTCCGCCGTGGCGAACATCTACTACGAGAAGGACGTCGACCGTTCCGCGATTGCCGACCGCAAGGTCGCGATCCTCGGTTACGGCTCGCAGGGGCACGCACACGCCCTGAACTTGAAGGAATCGGGCATCGACGTACGCGTCGGTCTCCGTGAGGGCTCTGGCTCCGTAGCGAAGGCGGAGGCCGCGGGTCTCCGCGTGCTGTCGGTGGCGGACGCAACGGCTGAGGCCGACGTCGTCATGATGCTCATGCCCGACACCGAGATGGCCGAGATCTACGAAGCCCACGTGGCCCCGAACCTCTCCGATGGCGATGCGCTCTTCTTCGCCCACGGCTTCAACATTCGCTTCGACCTGATCAGCCCTGATGCTGGCCTCGACGTGTGCATGGTTGCCCCCAAGGGCCCCGGCCACCTCGTTCGTCGCACCTACAGCGAGGGTGGCGGCGTTCCGGCGCTGATCGCCGTCGAGCAGGACCCGACCGGTGGTGCCAAGGCGCTCACCCTTGCCTACGCCGACGCCATTGGTGGCGCCCGTGCTGGTGTGATCGAGACCACCTTTACCGAAGAGACCGAAACCGATCTCTTCGGCGAGCAGGCCGTCCTCTGTGGTGGCACCACCCGCCTCGTGCAGACCGGCTTCGAAACGCTCATCGAGGCTGGTTACCAGCCCGAGGTTGCCTACTTCGAATGCCTCCACGAGCTCAAGCTCATCGTTGACCTCATGTACGAAGAGGGCATTGCCGGTATGCGCTACAGCGTGTCCGATACCGCCGAATGGGGCGACCTCACATCAGGTCCTCGCATCGTCAACGCCGAAACCAAGCTCGAGATGAAGCAGATCCTCACCGAGATCCAGGACGGCACCTTTGCCGCTAACTGGGTAGCTGAGGCCCGCGCTGGTCGCAAGAAGTTCCACGCCCTCGAGCAGGCCGGCCACGACCACCCGATCGAGAAGGTCGGCAAGGAGCTCCGCGCCATGATGCCGTGGATCTCGGCGGGCAAGCAGAGCGTCGCGGAGACCTCTGGTGGCCAGGGCATGTAATCGCCCTTTGTTTCGAAATCGATGCGGTTTCCCCACACAGGATGTGGGGGACCGCATCTTTCTCATTTTTGGGCGGTCTCGATTTACGGGAAGGCCCGGTCGATCACGACGAGGAGTTCGAGGAAGGCGGCGAGGCCGAGCGGGGCGACCAGTCCCGCCATCACCGCGATCGTCATCCAGCGAATCCATCGAGGACGGTCGCGGAACCGTCGCTCGTAGAAGGCTTCATCGAGCTCATCGGCATCGGTGTCGGCCGGCAGTCCGTCGGTGAGCACTTCCCGAGCGTGGTCGGCCATCTCGTCGCGAACGACGAGTTGAAACGTTCGGTCGGTGACATGGTGCGGTGCCACCGAATGGGCCGGGTCACCGAGCACGGCGGACTCGACACCGGCATCGGTGAGGCACGCATGGCCAACGTCGGCCTCGAACTTGCTGCCGTATTCAGCAACAACCGTTCTTCCTGGCAGTGGACGCATGTCACAGAGTCTGGCACCCGCCCGCCGCGAAGCGCGCCGCAGCGGGTCGCTAGGGTGACGCCTCATGGCTGCAACCATCGAGGTAACCGAACTCGTCAAGACCTACGGCGACACGAAGGCCGTCGACGGTGTGTCGTTCACCGTTGAAGAGGGCGAGGTCTTCGCGATTCTCGGCCCGAATGGTGCGGGCAAGTCCACCACCGTCGAGATTCTCGAAGGCCACCGCGAACGCACCTCTGGCGCCGTCTCGGTCCTGGGCGTCGACCCGGCCAAAGCGGGCAGCAACTTCCGTGATCGACTCGGCATCGTCTTGCAGAGCGCAGGTGTCGATCGGGAGCTGACCGTTCGAGAGGTTCTGCACTTCTACCGGGCGGCGTACTCCCGACCCCGCGACGTCGACGAAGTGATCGAACTCGTGGAACTCGGCGAGAAGGCGGACGATCGAGTGGGTTCGCTCTCGGGCGGCCAACAACGCCGCGTCGATCTTGCCCTCGGTCTCGTGGGCGACCCCGATCTGATCTTCCTGGATGAGCCAACCACGGGCTTCGACCCAGCGGCCCGCCGTCGTAGCTGGGACCTCATCACGAACCTCACCTCGCTTGGTCGCACGGTTGTGTTGACGACGCATTATCTCGATGAGGCGGAGCACCTGGCCGACCGAGTGGCCATCCTTGCGGGTGGACAGATCGTGGCCACAGGCACACCCGGCGAGCTCCGCCACAGTCTGGGCGAAGACACCCGGATCAGCTTCGAACTTCCAGCTGTGAACGAGCCCATCAGCGGCCTGCTCGACTCGCTGTCCGGGAAGAGCCGCGGCCGCGATCGGCGGATTGAGATCACGACCAACGAGCCCACCGCCGACCTTGCTCATGTCACTGCTTGGGCCGTCGAACGAGGCCTGGAGTTGGGCGGGCTGCAGGTCAACTCGACCGAGCTTGAAGACGTCTACCTCCGCCTCGTCGGAGACGAAGCCTGATGCGCACCCTCAATCTTCTCCGCTTCCAGATTCGGGCCCAGAATCGGTTCTTCTGGCGGGTGCCGATCGGCGCGTTCTTCACCCTCGTGCTGCCGATCATCATGCTCGTCTTGTTTGTTGCGCTCTTTGGCAACGACATTGACGATGTTCGCGAAACCGGCGACATCCGGGCCGCTCAGTTCTACACACCGGCTCTTGCGGTGTTCGCGGTCGGCTCGGCGACCTACACGAACATTGCGATCAACTTCTCGACTCGCCGTGAAGACGGGATCCTGCGGCGGGTTCGAAGCACACCGCTGCCTCCGTGGATCTACATCGCGGGTGCGGTCGGCTCTGCCGTGTGGGTAGCCCTCGTGTCAGCGACGATCATGGTGACGCTCGGTGTCGTGGCGTTCGACGTCAATATTGAGCTCAGCAAGCTCCCGGCGATGCTGCTGGCCTTCGCGATCGGTTCGGCCACGTTCGCTACGCTGGGTGTCGCCCTGGCCAGCGTGGCGAAGTCCGCATCGTCGGCTTCGGCGTTGGCGAACGCCACCATCCTGCCGATGGCGTTCATCTCCAACATCTTCATCGACCTTGGCACCGACCCGCCCAAGTATCTCCAAGTAGCCGCCGACCTCCTGCCGCTCAAACACTTTGGTGTGGCCTTCTCCGAGGCCATGAACCCGTGGTCCGAGGCGCCCGCCATCGAGTGGGACCGCCTCAGTGTCTTGATGATCTGGCTCGTGATCGGCGCTCTAATTGCTCGCTGGAAGTTCAGCTGGGAGCCGTCGGTCGGCGGCTCCACCAGCCGCGGTCGTCAGCGCCGCCGCGCCACGAACTAGCGCCCGCCCCCTTGGAGCTGCGAACCTGCGGGTCGTGCTTACCAAATTCGACGACTACCCGATTCATCAGACGCCGGACCCGATCGCCCACCCGGCGAGCTCGGACAAGGACGTCTACGAGCGTTACTGGTTCAACGGCTACTCGAAGGCCGGCGACATGTACCTCGGGATCGGCACCGCCACCTACCCCCACCTGGGTATTCAGGACTGCGGCATTTCCGTCGTCTACGAGGGTCATCAGTACGCCTTTCACGCCTCGGCCCGAGCCACGCCGGAGCCGAGTGAGCTGAAGGTCGGGCCGTTCAACATCGAGATTCTTGAGCCCATGAAGTCGCTCCGGGTCACGCTCGAGTCGAACGAGACCGACTTTGCCTGCGACCTCCTTTGGGAGGGCCGCACCGGCAATGTCGAGGAACCTCGTCATCACTTCGGCGGCGGTGGCACCCGCAAGACAATGGACACCACCCGTTTCGCCCAGCTCGGACACTGGAGCGGCTGGATCGAGTTCGGTGGGAAGCGACTCGACCTCAAGCGTGAGGACACATGGGGCACGAAGGATCGCTCCTGGGGTATCCGTCCGCTCATCGGTGGCGACACCCGTGGCGCGCCGCAAGAACGTAAGCCCGGTGGCGGCCTGTTCTTCTTGTGGGCACCGCTTCATTTCGATGACCTCTGCCTGCACTACCAGCTCTTCGAGGACTGGAAGGGTCGGCCGTTGTTCAATGTCGGCGCTCGTCTCCCCGTCTATGACTCGATCGACGAGATCCCCGGCGTCGAGGACGAAGCGGCCGAGCACATGCGGGCCCATGAGCATTCGCTGACCTTCAAGGAGGGCTCACGAATGATCGAACGGGCCACGATCGCCATGACGTCGATCGACACGGGCGACCGTCACGAAGTGCAGCTCGAGCCGATCTTCACCTACCGGATGAAGGGAATTGGTTACATGCATCCGAAGTGGGTGCACGGACAATGGCATGGTGAGTTGGCCATGGAGAGCGAATCATGGGCCCTGGCCGACGTCGACGAGACGGCGTATGAGAACCAGCACGTCCAGCATCTCGTGAAGGCCACCTACGGCGACCGCGTCGGCATTGGCGTGCTTGAGCAGGTCATCATGGGCCCGTACAAGCCCTACGGCATGGAAGGCGCCTTCGACGCGCCGAAGTACGACTGACTAGTTCGTCGGATAGTCCGGCGGCACCGGCACGGTGACCGGACCAGCAACCGGATACGTCGGACCGACCCGGAGGAAGTCTCGGATTGGTTCGCTGTCTTCGAGCTTGGTGCCCGAGAGGGCGTCGAGCGTGACGACCGGCGGCAGGCTCGCGATTTCGACGGCGTAGCCAAACACCTTGATCCCTCCGGGGCCGGGAACCAGCGGAACCTCGGTCTGCGTGCCGTCGCTGTGCTCGATCCAGAGGGAGAGAACCTCGGCAGCGGCGCGGCCCCAAAGGAAGCCGATGGTCTTCTCGCCGTCAACCGTGCCGACGTCGACGCTGAGCGCATCGTCGAGGCTGCCTACTTCGCTGGCCGGGGCGAGGCAATCGTCGATGCCGGTGCCGGCTTCGGCGGCGGTTTGTGCGTCGGGGTGGGTGATATCGGCTCGGAAGCAAAGTTCGTTGCCATCGCCGCTCAGTGTCCAGGCGGACTGGAAGCCGTCGGCTGTCGTGACGGTGCCACTCGCGAAGGCTCCGCTCGGGTCACCGGCCGGGGGCTGGGAGGTCGCGACTGTCTCATCGTCGGGCTCGCTGGTTGGTGCGTTTGGCGAATCGTCGCTTGATGGTGCAGACGACGTGGTCGGAGTGGTGACCGAACTCGTGACGTCGTCGGGATCGCTCTCTTCAGACTCGTCATCGGAGCCGCAAGCGGCAGCGACGAGCGCGAGAGCGAGCAGGGCGGCGGCGATACGGGGGAATCGTTTTGCGAACACGACGACACGATACGCAAGTGCGGAGAATATTCGGGGCGCGGCGAGGGAACCACCCGAGGGAGTCAACGGATTAGGGTCGGCGTCATGACGGCTCAGCACTATGACGAGTTCGGTTTGTTCCACGAGAACGCGGCGGAGTACGACCTGCCCTATGACGGCCCGCCAACCGTGCGGCGAGAGACGATTGCCCTTGAGCGAGGCACCAAGCTTTCGGCCCTCGTGTGGGGCGATGCCGATCCGGAGCTCGTGTTGATCCACGGTGGAGCACAAAACGCCCACACGTGGGACACCGTTGCCCTGAAGCTTGACCGTCCGCTCATCGCTATCGACCTTCCCGGTCATGGCCACAGCGACTTTCGTCCGGAGCACGACTACATCCCCACCTCGATGGCTGACGACGTGGCCCAGGCGGTCCAGCAGCTGGCACCGAACGCGAAGGCCGTTGTCGGGATGTCGCTCGGTGGAATGACGGCAATTTGCTTGGCCGCTGATCATCCGGATCTTGTCCGTCGCCTCGGAGTAGTTGACGTCACGCCGGGAACGGATCACGCCAAGGCCGAGCCGATTATCGCCTTCGTTGATGGCCCCGAGTACTTCAAGGACTTTGCCGAGATCCTCAGTCGCACCGTCGAGTTCAATCCTGGTCGCAGCGAAGTGTCACTTCGGCGCGGCATTCTCCACAATGCTTATGAGATGGACGATGGCCGGTGGACATGGCGATACGACCGCATGCGCGATTGGAAGATTGGTGGCGACGATGCCCCCTCTTTCGAGGATCTCTGGGACAAGGTCGACCACGTCAAGGTGCCCATCACGCTGTGGCAGGGCGGCAAGTGGAGCGTCATCGGCGATGAAGACGTCACCGAGTGGATGAAGCGTCGCCCCGACACGATTCACATCGTGGTCGAGGGTGCCGGCCACTCAATCCAGGGCGACAAGCCCATGGAGATGGCCGCCCACATCGAGGACTTGCTCGCTCGTTAGGCCTCAGGTGGCGGGGTCGAGGAGGCGGAAGGACTCGCCGAGGGGGACTCCGGCCATACGGCCGACCGTGACCGCAGCTGCGCGAGTGCGTTGCCGGAACGCGTCGGCTTGAGAACCGTCGTCGTCTTCGTCGATCACCATCGTGGTTTCGAACTGGCTTTCGTGGGCGAGAAGGGCTTGGACCTTCGCCTCGAGATGGGCGTTGTCAATCCTCTCGACCAGATCCGGCTCTTCGCACTCGAAGAGCAAAAGATGGGCGGGGCGATGATGAGAGATGCCGTGTTCGGGGTGGTAGTGCGGGTCGCGGGCGGCGACTACTCCATCGACGACAAGGAATCCGGCGGCCCGATGATCGGGATGCATCCGCCACCGACGCCAGGGGTCATGCCCGAGCACCACATCAGGCGTGAGTTCGCGAATGATCCGGGCGACGGCACTTCGATGGTCGACATCGGCTACCAACTCACCGTCTTCCACTCCCAGGAATCGCACTTCACCGGTTGCTCCGAGGCGACGCGCCGCTTCCCGTTGTTCGTCCTGGCGCCGAGAGATCAGCGCTTCGGTGTCGGCGTTGACATCCCAGGTTCCCTTGCGGCCATCGGTGCAGATCAGCAAGTGGCAGGTGGCGCCTGCCGCGGTCCACTTGGCGAGGGTGGCCCCACACTCGAACTCGATGTCATCGGGATGAGCGGCAATGGCTAGCGCACTCTTCGGAATCGGCAGATCGACGCGCATGTCAGGAGTCCTCCGCGGTGAGCGCTGCTTGTTCGAGCCAGTCGACGGGCAAGTCGGCGGGGTCGTCGACGTCCCACGCGAGCGAGTCGTCATCCACGATCGTGACGGCAAGGTTGAGTCGTTTGGCCTCGGCCACGTGCGCATCAAACGATCCGGGGCCATACGCAAACACGAACCCGGCGAGGGTCGGCACACACATGACGTTGGAGCCGTCTCGAATACGGTCGGGGGCGAGAGCGACACCGTCGTGATCGACCACCCGGAGGTCCTTCGCGGTCGGCAAATCGGCGTGGGCAATGATCGCCCGTTCGAAGCCGACGCGACCGGCGTGGGCAACGGCCGCAGTGACCGATGCATTGAGGCCAACTTCGCGCACCGTCATGACACCAACCCGTCGTTTGTGGGCCCATGCGACGACGCCGGGGTCGTCGGTGACGATCCGGACGGGCCGGTCATGGGCCGCGGCGATCACGTTCTGCGCCATCCACATGGTGATTTGACGGCGCTCAGCGGGATCGAGGGCATCGGCCAGACGAGACTTGCTGTCGTCGAACGAGCGAATCGGAATCAGGACGATTGATTCGACGGGATCGGTTGAAGACGGCACAGCAGAGCGATTCTACGGCGGCTTACGGTGAGCGGAACTCCGAGCCGCACGCTCGGCCGGAGCTCGCCGAACGACGCAGGTCTATGGTGAGCGCATGGACATGAATATTGCGGTAGTCGGGGCCGGTTCTTGGGGAACAACGGTGGCGCATCTGTGCGCCCACAACATGCCAACGGTTTTGCACAGCCGTCGCGCTGATGTTGCCGACGCGATCAACGATCACCACGAGAATCCGCGCTACCTGGAGGGGTACAAACTTCACCCCGACCTGCGCGCCTCGACCGATCTGGCGGAGGTCGTCCGCCAAGCCGACGTGTTGGTCATGGGGGTGCCGTCGGCCGGGTTCCGCGAGACGCTCATCGACATCCGCCCCCATCTGCGCCCATGGGTGCCGGTGGTCTCCTTGTCGAAGGGTTTGGAGCTCTCCACCCGGAAACGGATGACCGAGATCGCCGAAGAGGAACTTTCCGGCCACCCGATCGGCGTGCTGACGGGCCCAAACCTGGCCAAGGAGATTCTCGCAGGCAACGCCGCGGCTGCGGTCGTGGCGTTCACCGATCTGACGATCGCCGAGCGTCTTCAGGAGGTGTTCTCCTCCGACCTATTCCGCGTGTACACGAACACCGATGTGGTGGGTTGCGAGATCGCCGGCGCCCTGAAGAATGTCATCGCTCTTGCCGCCGGCATGGCCGACGGGCTCGACACCGGTGACAACACGCGTGCCGCGGTAATGACACGCGGCCTCGCCGAACTCACCCGCCTCGGCGTTGCCATGGGCGGTGACCCGGCGACCTTCTCGGGTCTGGCGGGTATGGGCGACCTCCTCGCAACGTGTATGAGCCCGCAGAGCCGAAACCGTTACGTGGGCGAGCAGCTTGGTCGCGGCCGATCACTCGACGAGATCATCGAAGAAATGAACCAGGTCGCCGAAGGTGTGAAGTCGGCCAAGATCGTGGTCGAGCTCGCGGAGGAGTATGGCGTCGAGATGCCGATCGCTCGGGAAATGATGGCGTGCGTCACTGAGGGTCGGAGCGCCGTCCAGGCGTACCGTGGGCTCGTGATCCGACCTGCCACAAGCGAAAACGCCCCCGACTGATGAAACGCTGGCTGCAGGATCGACGCGGTCGATCCGGAGACCTTCCGTCTCACGCGCTCGTGGGCTCCACCATCGGCGACCTCGAGGGCCCGACGGCGATCGTCGACGACCATGGCCGCGTTGGCTCCATCGATGGCAGCTGGTGGGTCGAGTGGGCCGTCCGCGCCGATGACCGCATGCGCGTAGCGCACGAAGAGGTGGCGGTCCGCCAGTCGCGGGTTGCCGATGCGCCGGTCTACGAAACCTGGATGCGAGTGCCCGGTGGCGACGTCATCTCTCGCGTGGCTTCGGCCAACGACGGGCTCGGCCGAGTACTTGTTCTGGAGTTCGAGAACGCGTCGTCTGACGCCGTCGCGATCGCCATCGCGGGCCGACTCGCGGGCGAAGGCGCGGTGGTCGCGGATGCCGACACCGTCTCACTCGACGGGATCGAGTGGATCCGAGCCGAACGCCCGGCCGGTGGTGTGATCGCGACGGTCGACGACCCGTGGGTGACGGTCGCCGACGAACCGGATGCATCACGATCAGCCGCCGAGGGAACCGCCCCCACCGGCCTGCTGGTGCTGACCTTGCCGCACCGCCAAAAGGTGTCGTTCCAGATCCTGCTCGAGGGCGACTTTCCCACTCGCGAGGTAACGACGGAATCGATCTCTGCGGGCTGGCGCACGATCACGGCCAACGCACTATCGATCACGGTGCCGGACACCGAACTCGGCGAAGCCTGGGACCGTATTCTCCCCGACCTCATCGTGCTCGCGGGCACCGACGACCCTCACGTCGCCGCCGAAGCCGCAGTCGTGCTCGATGTAGCCGGCCTCCACGATGAAGCCGACCGAGCGCGGGCGTGTGTGGTCGCCGCGGCGGAGAACGCAGAGCTGTCAGGGCCCTCAGCAATCGCGGCATTACGAGCGTTGGCGTCGCGCGACCTTCTGGCCGGTGCCGATTCCGGTCTCGCTGACCTCGCGGGCACTCTCTCCGCTGCGGCCGGTTCTGAAATCGACGAATCGACGCTGCAGCATGTCGCCCGGGCCCTGGAAGCCTCGGCGCCCGAAGCGGCCCGCGATGCCCGCCGAGCGGCCGAAGCGGCCCGCGGCACCTATTCGCCAACAACGCCAGCGGCCTTTGCGGCTCAGCGGGTGTTGTCGCACGTGATCCGCGCCGATGATCCTGCGGTCGTTGCGGTGCTTCCCGATGTGCCGTCGGCCTGGCGCGGTCAGCCGCTCGACGTTCGTAACTGCGGTACCCCCAATGGACGGGTGTCGTTCAGCGTTCGTTGGCATGGCGACCGACCGGCGCTTCTGTGGGAACGCAGTGGCGGCAGCGATGCGGTGGAGATGCGCTGTCCGGGGCTCGACGCCGAATGGTCGACACTCGAACGTTCGGGCGAAGCGCTGCTCGCCGCACCCGTCGACTAGCGCTCGACCCAGGCGATAACCAGCGCGGCCGCGGCAATTATGTGTCCGGCCGAAGGGCCACCGATACGGCCTCGTGCACCGACCGCGCCGATCGACCCGCTGGACCCCGCCGACAGGATCGACCCGCTCGATCCGAAGGAGAGGATCGACCCACTCGAACCAATCGAGAACGCCGAGCCGGCCGAACCAATCGATCCAACCGAGAACGCCGACATCGCTGAGAGTGAACTGGCGACGCTCGCGAGGCTCCGATAGGAGCGCACCGACCAACAGGAGTTCTGGGACTGCCAGGAGTTCATGGCGAGCACCGTAGCGCTCGGGATCGTGAGCTACCGTCCGAGGCGATGGCTCCAACCGCGCCCCAACTGCGTCCCTCGATCAAGAACAAGCCCCCGGGGCTTCGCCTTGAGCGCGGGCTGTGGGCGAGCGGCTGTGAGCTGGTCGCCGGTATCGATGAGGTCGGCCGTGGTTCGTGGGCCGGGCCGCTCACTCTCGCCGCGGTCGTGGTGCCTAAAGAGAAGCGGCTCTACAAGGTGCGCGACTCAAAGATGCTCACCGAATCAGAGCGTGAGTTGATGTTCGACCGGATCATCGATTGGGCCGATCATGTCGCTGTCGCCCATGCCACCCAAGAAGAGTGCGACGAGCTCGGGATGTCGGCCGCGCAGAAGTTGGCGGCGCAGCGCGCCCTTGGCTCACTGGGTATCGATGTTGACCACGTGCTGGTCGACGGCAATTGGGACTTTGTCGAAACCCATCCCACCACCACGATCGTGAAGGGCGACGCGATCAGCCTGTCGATCGCCGCCGCGTCAATCGTCGCCAAGGTGACGCGGGATCGTTTGCTGCGAAAGTGGGACCGGTTACACCCGGCTTACGGCTTTGCCGGCAACAAGGGTTATCCGTGTCCTCGCCACAAGGCCGCGATTGCGGCCTACGGTCCGAGTGCCGTGCACCGGCGCCGCTGGGCCTTCATGGACGATCTTCGGTGGACCGGCATTCCTCGAGTTGTTGATGAGGAAGTACCCCAACTCGGCTTGTTCTGAAGGTCGGTCGTAGCCTCGGGTGATGCGTACTCGGCTCCCGCTCTTTGCTTTCGTGGGGTGGACGCTCTTGGTCTGGATTTCCCGGTCTCGCAATGTCGTCAACGACGACGATCTCAGCACCGGGGGCACGACATGGCGGCTGGGTGCGGCGCTTCTCTTCGTGGTGTTGGCGTTGGCCGTGCTGCTCGTGCGGCGGTTGCGGCCCGCTCGACTCAACGCCGTACTCGCCGTTCTGGTGGCGTGGACCACGGCGTGGTGGCTGATTCGCGGCATCGGAATCCTGGTCGATGACCACGAGGCGGGCTTCAAGATCGTGCACTCGATCTTGATGATTCTGTCGATCGGGCTCGCGATGTGGGCCTGGCGCCGTCGCGACCGATAACGTTCGCATCGTTATGGGACAGCCGGTTACCTTCCTCTCCACCACCTCACCCAAGCCGGGAGTGCTCCGCTTCGAGCTCAACCGCACCCTGACGGGTATGGGGCACGAGCGTTATCGGGCTGGAGACGAGATTCGCGGCACCCGCCCGCCCGATCTACTGGCCGCTCGGATCTTTGAATCGGGCGAAGTCGCCGCGGTTCACATCTACAGCTCGATGGTGACGGTCACGATGGCCTCCAACGAGCCGGGTGACCTGGAAGCAATCGTGCGAGAGCTCTACACCTACTACGTGCCCGGCGTCGTGATTCCCAGCGACGAAGAACTCGTCGCCCTCGTTGAATAAGCGGCGTTGAATAAGCGGCGTTGAGCAGCGGGCAGAAGCCTTCCTGTCCGAAGACTGCGGCGCGGGATCTGACGCGACCACGTCCCCGCGGGGACGTTCTTGTGCCCGATACCGACACAAAAGCGTCCCCGCGGAGACGCTTTCTCCGAAGTTGGCGGGATGCGTTAGCGCGAGAACTCGGCTTCGGCGGTAAGTCAAAAGACATATCAGGTGTGCGTTATATAATAAATGACTGATATGTTCTCCCTATGTCCAACAGCGCACTCGACACGCTTGAGCGATTCGGCACGGCATTGGCCGACCCGATTCGTCGCCAGGTACTGCTCGCTCTTCTCGACGGACCCAGCTATCCGAACGACCTCCTCGCGGTGATGGACACGAGCCAGCCCAACCTCTCCAACCATCTCAGCTGCCTGCGCGGCTGTGGTTTGGTGAAGACGGAACGAGAAGGCCGCCGAGTTCGCTACGAAATCGCGTCGGACCGACTGGTCCACGCGCTGGAAGATCTCGTGGGGCTCGAGCTCGAGATCGATCTCAGCCACGTCGAGCCTGGACTCCCGTCTTGATGGCGACCACCGCACTCGTTTTGTACGTCGTGATGTTCTTTGTGGTCTTCGTACTCCGCACGGTCATCCAAAAGCGGAAGACGGGCGACAGTGGTATTCGGGCGGGGGTGCTCGGCGCCAACGTCGGCTCGATCGAGTGGATTGCCGGCTGGGCGCTGCTCACCGCGCTTGTTGCCGGCTTCGTGTCGCCCATCGTCGATCTACTGGGACTTGATCCGCTCACAGAGAACAACGTCGTCCGTGGTGCCGGTGTCGTCCTCGCTATTGCGGGAACAGGGCTCACCTTCGTTGCCCAGATGATGATGGGGGAGTCCTGGCGGGTCGGCGTTGATCACGATGAGGTGACCGGTCTGGTGACGGGCGGGATCTTTGGCATCGTGCGGAACCCGATCTTCAGCGCCTTGATGCTCGCCGGTTTCGGGTTTGCCCTGATGGTGCCCAACCCGCTGTCGATCACAGCGTTCGTGTTGCTCGTGGCCTCAGTCGAACTGCAGGTGCGGTTTGTCGAAGAGCCCTACCTCAGACAGGTGCAAGGCGCCGCATACGGGAAGTACACGGCCGCGGTCGGCCGATTTGTGCCTGGTTTGGGGCGCTAGGCCCAGCGCCGAATCCAGGCGTGCATCGCGATCCCGCCCGCAACACCCGCGTTGATCGAACGGGTTGATCCGTACTGCGCGATGGAGCACACCATCTCGGCTGCATCGTGGGCTGCGGGGGAGAGCCCGGGGCCTTCCTGACCGAAGAGCAGTACACACCGCTCGGGTAGGTCGGCCGTTTCGATCGGCACACAACCGGGCAGATTGTCGATCCCGATGATCGGGAGCGCGGCTTCAGCGGCCCACTCCACGAGGGCGTCGATGGATCCGTGGCTGCGAATGTGTTGGTACGCATCGGTCATCATCGCCCCACGGCGATTCCACTTGCGACGCCCGACGACGTGCACCTCGGCGGCCAGAAACGCGTTGGCGGTGCGCACAATCGTGCCGATGTTGCGGTCGTGTTCCCAGTTCTCGATGGCGACGTGGAAGCCATGGCGACGAGTGTCGAGATCCGCGACGATCGCGTCGACTGTCCAATAACGGTACTCATCGAGGACATTGCGACGGTCGCCCTCGGCCAGCAGTTCGGGATCGAACCGGGGATCGTCGGGCCAGGGTTCGAGATGAGGGCCGACCCCAACTTCGGGTTGGTCTGCCTCGGTCATCCTCGGCGGCGCGGCGGCCGTGGGAGTCTGCTCCGCCGAGCGCCGTCGGGCGCCATGTGATTCCGGTCGGGGATGTGATGGCGATGGTCGGTCCACTCGTGCCCATCCCAATACCGGATGGCGCCGTCGGCAACTTCGGGGTCGTGGTACCAACCTGCGGCGGCGTGATTCGGGTCCTCGTCGCTGGGGGCCACCTCGCCCATACCGGGGAAGAGCTCATTGAGGTTGACGCCGGGCAGCGCCGACCCCATGACGCCGGGCAGCGCCGATCCCGGCGCGGCAGAAGCGGCGGCCTCCGGATGGCTTCGATCGTCTTGCATCGTGCGCAAGGACTCGGCGAGCTTGGGGTCGGGGCCTTCGTAGGGCGGCAAACCCTCCATCGCTCGGAGGATGTTGATCCGTTCGCTCAGCGGCGGATGGGTGCTGAACATGTCGTTGAACTTGCGGCCGCGGGCCGGAGTTTCGTGATCGTCGGGCGATTCGATCCAGAGATGCGACGTGGCGTGGGAGGTCTTGCTTACAACGGTGATGTCAGCGTCGAGCTTCTCGAGCGCCTTGCGCAGACCAGCCGGGTTGCGGGTGATCTCGACGGCGGTGGCATCAGCGAGCGACTCGCGGGAGCGACTCACGGCCGCTCGAAGGAGCCCGGCCGCCATTGGTGCGAGCACGGCGACAACCACCATGCCGATGATGATGATCGGATTTGGTCCGCCGCCATTGTTGTCGTTGCGGCGACGATGGGAGGCCCCGCCGCCGGTGAGGGCCCCGAAATAGAGCATTTTCCAGAAGATGTCGGCGATGAGTGCGATCGACCCGGCCGTGGCGACCGCAACGGTCATCACCAGGATGTCGCCGTTGCGAATATGGGCGATCTCGTGGGCGATGACCCCTTCGAGTTCGGCCCGGCTCATCTTGTCCATGAGGCCAGTGGTGACGGCGACGGCGGCGTGTTCGAGGTTGCGGCCGGTGGCGAATGCGTTCGGCGACGGGTCATGGACCACGTAGACGCGAGGCGGGGGAATTCCGGCGGCCAGCGAGACTTCGGCAACGAGGTTGTGGAGCTGCGAGAATTCGCGCGGATCAGCGGGTTGTGCCCGGGTCGATCGCAGCGCGAGCGTGTCGCTCTTGAAGTAGGACGAGACGGTGATTCCGAAGGAGATCGCGATGGCGATGACTGCCACGACAATGCCGCCGCCGAGGACGAGCGAGACCGTCGCGGCCACAACGGAGAGCAACAAGAAGAAGGCGAACATCAACAGCCAGGTGCGGCGTCGGTTCCGCGCGATCAGGTCGTAGAAGTCGGCGCGCTCGTCAGCCATGGGGCCAACCGTACTGGCGACCCAGCACATGCCCGCTGCAGCGTCGTTTGCATTCGCCTCAAAGCGACGCGCCCGGGTTACGTTCGAAAGATCATGAACGTCCTCGTTGCGCTGCACGCTGCCGCCGCGCTACTCCTCCTGGTCGCCGGGTTGGCGAAGATCGTCCGGCCGGCACCCTCCACCGAACTCCTCGTGACGCTGGGGTTACCCGCCAAACCGGCCGCCGCGATCGCGATCGGAGTTGTGGAGTCGCTCGTCGGCGTTTCGGCGCTGGCGATCGGCGGGCCGATTGTGACGGGCGCGACCGGGGTGCTCTACGTCAGCTTCGTTGTTGTCGTATGGCGGGCCCTCGTGATGGGAGCGACATCGTGCGGCTGTTTCGGTCGCGTTGACACTCCGCCGTCGATTCTTCACGTGGTGGGCAACGCCGCTTTCGCGGCAGTCTCCTTCGCCGCAATCGCGGGCGACGCTCCGATCGAGGTCATGGATGGACAGCCCGCAGGCGGTCTCGGCTTCGTCCTCTTGATCGGTGTGCTCGCTGGGTTGTCTCTTGTTGTGTTCACGGCCCTGCCCGAAGCCCTTTCCGCTCGCCGTGGCCATGCCGCCTCACCGGAATCACGATTTGAATAGTCAGCGGGACTGGCAGCCCGGACACCATGTGGTGGTGCGGGCATCAAGCTCGCGGCGACGAAGGAGTTCGCCGCATCGCACGCAGGGCTCACCGCTTCGGCCGTAGCAGAACAGCTCATGTTGATTTGCTCCCGCGGCGCCCTCGGAGTCGACATAGTCCCGCAGGGTTGTGCCGCCGTGATCGAGCCCGGACTGCAGCGCGGCGCGGACCGTTTGGACGAGTTGGTCGGCTCGCTCACGGCTGAGGCGGCGGGTGGCCGGATTGATCTGCGCCATCCACAGCGCCTCGTCGGCATAGATGTTGCCCACACCGGCCACGGCCCGCTGGGCAAGGAGGATGGTCTTCAGATGACGGTTGCTCTTCTTCACGAACGCCGCGAGATACTCACCGTTGAACGCGTCATCCCACGGCTCGGGACCGAGCGCCGCAAGCGTGGGGATTGCCGCATGGTCGCCCTGGTCAACCACATGGATTCGACCGAATCGGCGAGCGTCATGGAACGTCAGCGTTCGCTCGTCGTCGAAACGCCACCACGCCCGTAGGTGTGAGTGGTTGAGGTCCGGGGCCTGCTCGATCGCGAGTCGACCGGTCATCCCAAGATGGATGATGAGCTCACGAGCGATGTCATCGCTGTCTCGCAAGTCGACGATGAGGTACTTGCCTCGACGCCGGGTGCCGACAATCTCGTGAGCGACGGCCTCGATCGCCGGCGTGAACTTGGCTGACCAATGGCTCCCACTGTCGACGATGTCGCGTCCCGTCACCGCCGGAGTCAGTTGACGGCGGATGGTCTCCACCTCGGGTAGCTCGGGCACGGCCGGACTCTAGACTCGCAGCGCTGTGACTGACGCTTCCCCTCCTCCGCTCAATGACCTTGTCGATGCTGCTTGTGCGCAGGCCGCAGAGATCGCCACACTCGACGCCCCGCGGGCTGAGGCGTGGGCGAGTGACCTCCTCGCGCTTGCGGCCGACGAAGGAATCGTGTCGGCCGATCTGGTTGGCGCCCTCGCCGGGGCCGCCACCGATGAGAGTGCGATCGCGCTCCTCGCGTTGAGCGGCCTGATGGAAGTCGACACATCGGCCGCCGCGGCCAGTCCGGAATGGGCTGCGGCGATCGGCACGAGCCGTTGTGAAGGTGCCTGGATCCTTCGAGCCGGCGGCGCCCGTTCGATCGCGTTTCGGTTTGTTGATGCGCTGGACTCCCGGCACGTCATCACCGTGGATCTTGTCCCCGGTGAACCCGAGACGATCGGCGAAGTCGTGGTTGCGTCGGGCGATGTGTTGGATGCCCTCGAGGAATCCGATGCCGCCGTTGAAGTGGAAGAGGGCGATGCCGCCGATCTAGCCGACCGCGTCGGTGCCGCGTTCGGTGCCACGACCGAACCACCCGACTCGGCCGTCGTCGCGGGCCGGGTGCTCATCCGTCGACTCGTTGCGCTTGGCGCCGATGAGCCGGCCCCGTTGGCCTTCTTTGTCTGGGATATTCCGGCCCCGCCGGAGCGCGACGCCGAAGACGATGCGTACGCGGTCGACGTGCTCGTACGGGCACTGGGCGGGGTCGACGATGTCCCCGGCCCCACGGTCTCCAACCAGAGCGAAGGCGCCCACCGATGGCTCGCCGCGTCCCCGGGGGACACCGGTGACCTCGCCGACGTTGTTGCCGGAGCGGTCGGTCCTCTCGACCTCGCTCCATTGGAGGCGAATGAACGCGACGCGGTCATGGCGCTCGAATGGGCGGACTGGCTGGGCGCGGTGATCGGTCTGGTGCGAGCTGGCGCCGGTCAGCTGGTCGACGGCGAGCGGCTCGTTGATGCGATCAATCGATGCCCGGAGGTGACCTCGACAATCCCAAAGGCAGACCGGGATCGGATCGCCTGGGCCTTCGACGTGATTCTCACCGTATGGAACGAGATCGGAATTCTCGACGGCGGCATCCTCACTGAGGTGGGGGCGGCCGTACTTCCGGCTGGTCTTCGGCGGGCGTGGATGCCTCACGCCTGAGCACGTCTTCGTAACCCGCGACGAATCCCGGAAAGGCGGGCGACCAGCCGAGCGCTCGGAGTAGGCCGTTGCGGCATCGTTTTCCGCTGACTCGTTCGACCGTGATTGTCGGCGGTGAGGGCGCTTCGAGTCTGGTCGCGAGATGGGCAATGACCGTGTCCTTCATCGCCGGTTCGTCGTCGGTTGCGATCAGGACCGGTGGTGGAGCCTCGTGGGCCGCAACGAGAGTCAAGGCCGCCACAACGTCGTCGCGATGAACACGGTTCGTCCATCGTGGCGTGCCATCAACGGCGATCGCAGCCTCGCCTCGACGCACCCGGTCGAGGAGTGAACGGCGACCGGGCCCATAGATCCCCGTAGGCCGCACTGCAGTGGCGGAGAAACGTTCGGCGAGCCACTCCTCACCCTTTCGCACGATCTCGGCCGTGGGGCGGGTGGGGGCGGTGTCGGTTGTCTCGTCGACCCAGCTGCCATCGTCGGTGCCGATCACTCCGGAGGTGGACACGAGGATGACCCGGGCGGGGTCGCGGGGGAGAGCGCCCATCACGCGAGCGGGACCGTCTCGGTAGGCGAGCAGGTAATCCGTCTCTGTCCGGCCGGGCGGCGCGGTGGTGAAGACGACCAAATCGACGGCGGGCAAACCGACGAGCGTCGCCGCGTCGGCGAGGTCGGCAACGATTGGTGAAGCACCCGGAACTGTTCGTCCCGAACGATTCAGCGTGTACACCTGGTTGCCATCAGCCAGAAGCGTCTCGGCCAGCCCCAATCCCAGGTCACCGGCACCAACAATGAGAGCGCGGAGCGGCGTGGTCGGCATCCCCTGACCGTATCCGGTGGCCCCGCACCGTCACTCCCCGCCGCTACGGTCGGGTCATGCCTCGACAGCTCAACTTTGAGCCGAACTACGCCCGCGAAGTCATCGACGTTCCTGTCGCCGACGAGATGAGCGAGTCGTTCCTCGCCTACTCCCTTGCCGTCATCACCTCTCGCGCGATTCCTGACGTTCGTGACGGATTGAAGCCGGTGCAGCGCCGCATCCTCTGGTCGATGTTGCAGATGGGGATTCGCCCTGACACGCCTTACCGCAAGTCCGCTCGCATCGTCGGCGACACGATGGGTCGATACCACCCCCACGGCGATGCGGCGATCTACGACACGCTCACTCGGATGGGCCAAGACTTCTCCCGGATGGTTCCCTTTATTGATCCGCAGGGAAACTTCGGCTCACTCGACGATCCCCCGGCCGCGGCGCGCTACACCGAGTGCCGATTGTCCGAAGCCGCCATGGACATGGTGCGCGAGCTCGATGAAGACACGGTCGACTTCCGCCCCACCTACGACGGTGAGGGCGAAGAACCCGTTGTCTTGCCGGCGGCGCTTCCCAGCATCCTCGTCAACGGCACCAGCGGTATTGCGGTGGGTATGGCCACCAACATGGCGCCCCACAATCTTCGCGAGGTCGCAAAAGTCATCGAGCTGGTGATGACCCAGCGTCGGCCCAAGCCCACCGCCGATGAGCTGATGAAACTCATGCCCGGCCCCGACTTCCCGTCGGGCGGCATCGTGGTTGATGAGAACATCCGCGCGGCATACGAAACCGGACGCGGCTCGTTCCGAATTCGGGCCAAGGCCCATGTTGAGCAAGTCACCCGTTCGCGACAGGCGATCATCGTCACCGAGCTGCCCTACCTCGTCGGCCCTGAGCGGGTGCTCGGCAAGGTGCAGGAGATGGCGAACGCCGGCAAGGTCGTGGGGGTCGCCGGGATCATCAACCTCAGCGACATGAATGGTCTCCGCATTCAGATCGATATCAAGCCGGCCGTCAATCCTCAGGCGGTGTTGCAAGAGCTCTATCGACTCACGCCCTTGGAAGAGACATTCGGCATCAACAATGTCGTGCTGGTCAACAACGTTCCCACCACCCTCGGCATCTTCGACTTGTGTCGGCACTACATCGACCATCGGCTTGAGGTCATTGTTCGCCGTACCGAGTATCGACTCGCGAAGGCGCAGGATCGGCTCCACATTCTCGAGGGCCTCCTTATTGCGCTGGATGCCATCGACGAGGTCGTGGCGATTATCAGAAGCTCGCAAGACGCCTCGGAGGCTCGCCAACGACTCACCGTCCGCTTCAACCTCAGC
The DNA here is from genome assembly GCA_047639555.1 of Candidatus Aldehydirespiratoraceae bacterium. Classification (GTDB taxonomy): domain Bacteria; phylum Actinomycetota; class Acidimicrobiia; order Acidimicrobiales; family Aldehydirespiratoraceae; genus JAJRXC01. The sequence goes on along the minus strand of JBLIOE010000038.1, from coordinate 4,648 downwards.
GACATCCAAGCCGCGCACATCCTCGACATGCCGCTTCGCCGCCTCACCGCGCTCGCCAAGCTTGAACTCGAGGAGGAAGCGGGCGGCCTTCGGGCCGATGTTTCCGACTACGAACAGCTGCTTGGATCGGAAGCTCGTCGTCGCACGGTTGTGCTGAAGGAGTTGGCCGAGATCGTGAAGAAACACGGTGTCGACCGTCGATCGGAGATCATCTCGTTCGACGACATTCCTGTCTTCGAAAAGCCCACCGAGATCGCGGCCACCTTCGACCCCGATTCCGACGAGCCGTGCATCATCACGCTCGCCACGTCCGGGAATATCGGGCGGATGCCGGTCGGTGGCGGCAAACGCGCCACCCCTGGGCGTCACGATCTACTGGCCGCCCAAGTGATCACGTCGAGCGGTTCGCCGATCGCCGCCGTCACCAGCGAGGGCCGAGTGTTCGTTGTCCGCGGTGGCGAAGTGGGTGAGGCGTCCGGCCGTACCCGAGGCGGCCCGGCCGCTCAGCTCCTTGGTCTCAACAAGGGCGAAGAAGTGCTTGAGCTGGTCATCGCCGGTGGCGAACCGCTCGTGCTGGTCACGGCCAACGGTGTCGCGAAGCGACTGACGGCCGACGAGGTCGTCGGCACGAAGAGTGGCAAGACCGTCGTTGGTCTGAAGGGTGATGACCGTTTGGTGTCGGCCTTCCGGGCGCCGGAGGGCACCGACGTTGCGATTGTCGCAACCGACGGGCAGATCCTGCGCCTTCCCGCCGACTCGATCAGTATTCAAGGCCGAGGTGCCGGCGGTGTTGCGGGTATGAAACTCAAAGACGGCGCCCGGGTTGTGGGCGCCGGCGCTCTGCTCGGCGATGGTGCGGCACTGGTCGTCACCGATGCGGAAGGCCTCAAAGCCACACCGTATGAGGAACTCCCGTTGAAGGGCCGTGGTGGCCTAGGAGTACGACTCGCCAAGCTCAACGACGACGAGGAAGTCACCCTGGCCTGGTTTGGCGCGATGCCGGCTGATCTCCTCGCCCTCATGGCTGACGACGCTGATCCGAAGAAGGTCGACCCCAATCCGGTGCCGCTCGACCCCGAACCATCGGGCCGAGACCTTGTGCCCTCCCGCACTGACCGACAGATCCTGGTGTTGGCTCCCGGCCGCTGGTAATCCCCAGGCGTCAGACGACTAGCCCGGCGCACACTCGGCAAGGACGTCGAGCATGCGGTCGATGTCAGCATCCTCGATCATCAGCGGCGGACAGAACAGCATCGAGTCGGCCACGCCTCGTACGATCACGCCGGCGTCGACCATGGCATCTCGAACAACTATGGAGTCGGCGTTGTTGGGAAGCCGAGCCGCCCAGACAGCACCCTGGCCTCGATAGTCCTCGAGGATGCCGTCGGCGATCAAGGCGTCGAAACCGGCGGTGAGACGGTCGCCGACATAGCTCGCTCGGGCCACGAGTCCCTCGCGTTCGATGATGTCGATGTTGGCTAAAGCGGCTGCGCAGGCCGCCGGGTGGCCGCCGTAGGTGTAGCCGTGGCGGAAGATGTAGTCGGGGTCGGCTTCGAGCATGTCGCAAACCTTGCGACTACAGAGCACGCCACCCATTGGTTGGTAGCCGCTGGTGACACCCTTAGCGAAGGTGATGAGGTCGGGCGTGACGCCATAGGTCTGGCTCGCGAACCACTCGCCCGTGCGCCCGAAGCCGGTGATGACCTCGTCGAAAATGAGGAGGGCGCCATGGTCGTCGCACAATTTGCGAAGCCCCTCAAGGTAGCCATCGACCGGAGGGAAGATGCCGCCCGCTCCTTGCAGCGGTTCGCAGATCACACCGGCGATGTTGCTGCCGTGTTCCGCGAAGAGGCGAGCGGCCGATTCAATGTCGTCGCCGTCGACCTGGTGGAAGCCGGGGACGAGTTCACCCCAGCCCTCCCGATTTGGAGCGATGCCCTGCGCCGTGGTGCCGCCGAAATTCACGCCGTGGTAGCCGCGATCGCGACGCACGAGGATCTGCCGGTCGGCGGTGCCCGCCAGCTGCGCAGTGACGCGGGCAATCTTTAGTGCCGAGTCGACGGCTTCGGAACCGGAGCAACACAAGAACACTCGACCGTCGGGCATTGGGGAGAGCGACCGGATGCGATCGGCCGTGGCCTCGGCCGGCCCGTTCGTCCACGGATCGAAGGTGTTGTACGCCGACAATTCGCGCATTTGATCGCTGATCGCATCAATGATCTCGGTCCGCCCGTGGCCAACCTGGCAGTACCAGAGGGATGCCATGCCATCGATGTAGGCCTTGCCAGCGTCGTCGTAGACATAGGCGCCCTCGGCCCGCACGATCTTTCGGAACGACTCCCGAGCGGGCTTCGCGAAGGCGTGCAACATCGCTGGCGTCGTCATTCGGAGGTTCCTGGTTCTGTGGGTGCCCCGTTGGGGGCGAGATATTTGGGGTTGCGCCACACGATGAAGCTGGCCCAGCTGTCGACCGCGGGATCATCGAGATAGTTGGCGAGCACACCGGACGCTTCGAATCCGCTTTCGAGCTGGAAGCTCAGCGTGCGGTCGTAGAGCTCGCCGGCGACGACCTTGGCCACGTATTCGGCGGCCGTTATCTCGTGCTTGTGATCGGCGAAGCCAGGGATCGCTCCGCCGGCGATGATCCCGCGCAGGTTGAGGTCCTGACAGACCTGCTTGCGAAGCTCGTAGAGGCGGGCGCCGATGCCGCGACGTCGATACGTGGGGTCGACCGAGATATCGGTGCCGTAGTACCACTCGCCGTCGGGGTCGTCGCCTGATCCTTGATCGTGTGGAAAGAGTTCTTCGAACGTGTGCTGGTAATCGTCGAAGTCAAAGTTGACCCGAACACCACACCCCATGGCGACGGGTGTGTCGCCATCGAGCACAACAAAACTACCCCGGGCGAACTCTTCGGCGAGTTGGCGAATGGACGGCGCATCGTAGAGATCTTGGGGGTTGGTGGTCGGAAAGCAGCGCAGCTCGATGGCCTCGAGTTCGTCGGCCCATCGCGCCTCGATCGGCACAAAGCGCAACGGGTTTTCGGTGCGGTCCTTCACAGGTGTGATCGTATGATGCGAGGCACTCTCATGCCCGGATATGCCGACCTCTCGCTTTGGCTCTCGAGCCCGTCGCTTGACCTCGCGCCGCGCCCATCGTTGGATGGCGATGCCGACGTCGATGTCGCGATCGTTGGCGGCGGCTTCACCGGGCTCTGGACGGCGTACTACCTGACCCAACTCGACCCCTCGCTCAAGGTGATGGTGATCGAACGCGAAGTCTGCGGATTTGGTGCGTCCGGACGAAATGGCGGCTGGTGTGTTGGCGAGCTTCCGGCGGGGATCGAGACCTATACATCCCATGCCTCTCATGAGGCGGCCCTCCGCCAAGCGCGTGACCTTTTTGCCACCGTCGACGAAGTTGGCCGAGTGGCGGCCGCCGAAGGCATTGACTGCGGCTACACCAAGGGTGGTGTCGTGCGTTGGGCCCGAAACCGGCCGCAAGCGGAGCGCCAGGCCGCGGAGATCGAACACGCCAGGTCCGAGGGTTTCACCGAGGACGAGGTGCGACTGCTGAGCCCCGACGAGGCCCGCTCGTTCGGCGCGGCCAGCAATGTGCACTCCGGCGTGTTCTTTGCCGCGTGTGCGGCGATCGATCCTGCTCGACTGGTTCGGGGGCTGGCCGACGTCGTCGAACAGCGCGGTGTGCGTATCGTCGAACAGACTGCCGCGACCGCCGTCGGTTCCGGCCACGTCGCGACCGACAAAGGCACCGTCCGGGCTGGCGCCGTGGTGCGGGCCACAGAGGCCTACACCCGAGACCTCAAAGGCGAGCGGCGCACCCTCGTGCCGATCTACTCGCTCATGATTGCCACTGAGCCACTCGACGGCGCCACGCTGGCCGCGGTCGGCCTCGAATCTCGTGCCACGTTCGCCGACGATCGCTACATGGTTGTCTACGGCCAGCGCACCGAAGACGGGCGGATTGCCTTTGGTGGGCGCGGCGTGCCCTACGCGTTTGGCTCAGGAATCTCGCCTGCGCTCGAAAATAATCGCCGGGCGCACGACCTGATCCATCGGACCCTGGTTGAGATTCTTCCCGATCTCGCCGATGTCGAAATCACCCACCGATGGGGCGGCGTGTTGGCGGCCCCCCGCAACTGGACACCGTCGCTGTGGTTCGACCAGGCCACGGGGTTCGGCTCCGCGGGCGGCTATATCGGCGAGGGTGTGGCCGCGGCCAACCTGGCTGGTCGCACCATGGCCGATCTGATCACCGAGACACCGTCAGAACGCTCGACTCATCCATGGGTGGGCATTCGCTCCCGCAAATGGGAACCAGAGCCGGCCCGTTGGCTCGGAATTCGCGGCACCCGCGCCGTGATGGATCGGGCCGACAATCATGAGTACGCAAAAGACTCGGCCTCGAAGATTGGCCGAGCGGCGTATCAGTTCTTGCGCTGACGCTGCTCTGCCAGCAGGCACAACATGTCGTGGGCGATGGAGGCCGCCGCGAGGGCCGTGATCTCTGCGTGGTCGTAGGCCGGCGCCACTTCCACGACGTCGAACCCGACGAGATGGAGCCGGCCGAGGGAGCGCAGGATCGCGAGCGCTTGAGCGGTCGACAGGCCGCCCACAACGGGCGTGCC
>JBLIOE010000037.1:0-42970 GCA_047639555.1 Candidatus Aldehydirespiratoraceae bacterium | reverse complement strand
GTATGCAGCGTGAGGATGTAGCTGCGGGTGACGGTCGTGGTCTGCGTATGCAGCGTGAGGATGTAGCTGCGGGTGACGGTCGTGGTCCTCCCAAAGATCGTGAGGATGTAGCTGCGGGTGACGGTCGTGGTCTGCGCATGCAGGAAGAGGATGTAGCTGCGGGTGACGGTCGTGGTCTGCGCATGCAGGAAGAGGATGTAGCTGCGGATGACCGTCGCGGTCTGCGCATGCAGGAAGAGGATGTAGCTGCGCCCTTCTTAAATCCCGACCGAACGGGTAGGGTTTTAGTCATGGCCAGTTTCCGTGAACTTCTTTCCGCTGCGAAGAGCGCAATTTCCGAAGTCGACACCGCTCAGGGTGAAGTACTTCTTGCCGAGGGCTACACGCTGCTCGACGTGCGCGAGCCCGATGAGTTCGAGCAGGGCGCAATTCCCGGCTCGGTGCATATTCCCCGTGGCCAGCTCGAGTCGAACATCGAGAATCGCGTCACCGATCGCGACTCGAAGATCGTCGTGATGTGTGCCGGCGGCGTGCGGTCGGCGTTTGCCGTGCAGACACTCGAGCAGCTCGGCTACACCAACACCGTCTCGATGGACGGTGGCTTCAACAAGTGGAAGGACGAGGGCCGCGACTGGAAGCGTCCGCAAGTCCTCAGCCCCGAGCAGCGCAATCGTTATCAGCGCCACCTCCTCGTTCCGGAGATCGGCGAAGAGGGCCAGCTGAAGCTGCTCGAATCGAAGGTGCTGTTGCTAGGGGCCGGTGGCCTCGGTTCGCCCGCGGCGCTCTACCTCGCGGCCGCGGGTGTCGGCACACTCGGCATCATCGACATGGATGTTGTCGATGAGTCCAACTTGCAGCGTCAGATCCTGCACAACCTGGACCGGATCGGCGAACGGAAGGTCGATTCGGCGAAGAAGACGCTCACCGCGCTCAATCCCGACGTCAACGTCGTCACGTACGACACTCGCCTCGGTGCCGACAACATCATGGACATCGTCGAGGGTTACGACGTTGTCGTCGATGGCGCCGACAACTTCCCGAGCCGGTACCTGCTCAACGACGCCACAGTGAAGCTTGGTATCCCGGTTGTCCACGGATCGATCTTCCGTTTCGAGGGCCAGGTCACGGTGTTCGACCCTCGCCACGGTCCGACCTATCGAGACATGCTGCCCGAGGCACCGCCCGCCGAATTTGCGCCGTCGTGCGCCGAGGCCGGCGTGCTTGGTGTGCTCCCGGGCATCATTGGCAGCATCCAGGCGCTCGAGGCGCTGAAACTGCTGCTCGGTGTGGGCGATTCGCTGAGCGGCCGGTTGGTGGCCTTTGATGCGCTCGAAATGAGCTTCCGCGAGTTCAAGCTTCGGGTCGACCCCAGCAATGAGGTCACATGGGAGAACCGGGATCGCATTGAAATCACGGAGCTCGACGGCCTTTGCATGCCGAGCTTCACCTCCGCCTGATTCGCTCGGCCGCATGGGTGCACCGATACGCTCGGTCAGTCCGTCGCGCCTGGCGGACTTGATCCTGCATGGAGAGTCCCATCCGCCGCTTGCTCGCGACTTTGCGCGACCGAAGCCCGCTGCCCGACGGTACGACCGCAATCGGCACTGGCCTCGTCGTCAATGGCATCGCCACGTATGCGTTTCTGGTGATTGCGCGGCGCTCGCTCGGTGATGAGGCGTACGGCGGGCTCGCGGTCCTTTGGGGTCTGATCTACATCCTCGGGCCGGGACTGTTCCAGCCTCTCGAACAGGAGTTGGCTCGCGCTACCGCCAACCGCTCGGGCCGTGGAGAGGGAAGCGCCCCGGTGTTCCGCCAGGCGGCCCGCATTGGGTCGGCTCAGCTCGCGATCGTGATCGTGCTGGTTCTGGCGGCCTGGCCTCTCGGCCTTGACGGGCTTCTCGACAACCGTGTCGACCTGCTGGCGGCCCTCATACTGTCTCTGGCCGCGTTCATGATGGCGGAGTGTGTCCGCGGCGTGTTGTCCGGGCGGCACGAGTTCAGGCGTTATGGCGCCTACTTCGCAGCGGAAGGAATGAGTCGCCTGTTCTTGGCCGGGGTGCTCGCGGCCATCGGCGTCGAAGTTGTGGGTGCGTTTGCCGTAAGTGTTGGCGTGGCGTTTATCATCGCCACCTTCGTGGGCGTGGGAACGCTCCGGCCGTTCGTCAAGCCCGGACCCCCGGCACCGCTGGCCGAACTCACGCCGTCGCTGGGTTTGCTGCTAATCGCCTCGCTGGGTGAAGCGTTCATGCTGAACGTTGGTCCGGTGGCGCTCGACATCGTTGGGAAAGATCTCGGCGAAGAAGCGCCCGGTGTGTTCCTCAACGGGCTGATCATTTCGCGAGTGCCGCTCTTCTTCTTCCAGGCCGTGAAGGCCGCGCTTCTTCCGAATCTCGCTCGCCAGGCGAGTGAAAACGATCTCACGGGTTTCCGCGACACTCAGCTTCGCCTTGTGAGCGCGGTGGTCTCTGTCGCCGCCGTCTCCATTGTGGTGATGGCGCTGATCGGACCGTGGCTCGTGGAGTCGCTGTTCGGCGATGAGATCGGCGCCCTCGACATGGCCCTCCTGTCGGCCAGTGGTGGCGGACTCATGGTGATGCTGTCGCTCTCGCTTGGTCTCGTTGCCCTCAATCACACCCATCTCGCGGTCGTCGGTTTCGTGGTCGGCGTCGCGGTGTTCCCGGTTGCTCTCCTCTTCGCCAACGAGCCTTTCTTGCAGGTCGAGACGGCTCTCGTGGCCGCCGTTACGGCCGGTTCACTGATCACCGCCGCCCTTCTGAAGTACGAGTACGGCGTGCACACACGGTCGGGTCGACTGCCGTCAGAATCCGTGGCCGCGGAGTAGGCCGTAGCGCCTAGAGACAGAATCCCGGGCGGTCGGTACCCTTGTGGCCCGTGAAGGGTCTCATTCTTAGCGGCGGCGCCGGTACCCGGCTTCGCCCAATCACCCACACCAGCGCAAAACAGCTGGTGCCCATTGCCAACAAGCCAATCCTCTTCTACGGAATTGAGGATATGGCGGCTGCTGGTATCCAAGAAATCGGCATCATCGTTGCTCCAGTGACAGGTGGTGAGATCCGGGAGTACGTCGGCGACGGCTCACAATTCGGGGTCTCGATCACCTGGATTGTGCAGGAGGAACCGCTCGGGCTCGCCCATTGTGTTCTGATCGCCCGTGACTTCTTAGGTGACGACGATTTCGTCATGTATCTCGGCGACAACATGCTCGAGCAAGGACTCACGGAGTTTGTCGAGCAGTTCAAAAGCGCCCGGAGTGCCGAGCCGCAACTCGGCACTGATCATGTCGCCCCGGCGGCCCAGATTCTTCTGGCCAAGGTTGAAGACCCGAGCGCGTTCGGTGTGGCCGAGATTGGCCCGAACGGTGAGGTCCTGCAGCTCGTTGAGAAGCCGGAAGTGCCGCCTTCCAATTTGGCCCTGGTTGGCGTCTACCTCTTCGACGCCACCATCCATATTGCCGTCGAAGCGATTGACCCTTCTCCTCGTGGCGAGCTCGAGATCACCGATGCGATCCAATGGCTCGTGTCCAACGGCCATCGCGTCAACCACGAGGTCCTGGTTGGTTGGTGGATCGACACCGGCAAGAAGGATCCGCTGCTCGAGTGCAATCGTCTCGTGCTCGACATCTTGAAGCGGTCGGTCGACGGTGAGGTCGACGCCAGCTCCACCATCGACGGACGCGTGGTTATCGAGGCTGGCGCCAAGATCGTGAACTCCACCGTGCGGGGCCCGGCCATTATCGGTGCGGGCACCATCGTGGAAGACAGCTATGTCGGCCCGTACAGCTCGATCGCGATCGACTGCCGAATTACCCGGAGCGAAATCGACAACTCAGTGCTGCTGCGCCGGAGCTCCGTCACCGACATTGCGCGACTCACCGACTCGCTGGTCGGCCGTGACACAGAGATCTCCAAGGGCGAGGCGCGGCCGCGAGCCACCCGCGTCATGCTGGGCGATCACTGCCACATCGAAGTCGAATAGTCCGTAGTCCTAACGCAACGAATACCTGGAGCATTCATGGCAACCGTGACAGCCTCTGATGTCATTGACGGCGTCTACATCGTCGAACCGAGCATCCATCGCGACGAGCGTGGTTATTTCATCGAGACCTACCGACGGTCCTGGTTTCCCGGTCAACGGGAGATGATTCAGGGCAACCGGGGCGACCGTCAGGGTGGCTCCGTGGTGGGCCTGCATTACCACCTGCATCAGAGCGACTATTGGTACTGCCCTTACGGCAAGGTCCGTGTGGTGCTCCATGATCTACGCGAGGGCGGCCCGACCGACGGCGCAACCATCGTTTACGACCTTGGCGGCGAAGACGCCGACTCGCACGTGCACAACGGCATCTACATTCCGCCGGGCGTGGCCCACGGTTTCGCGGCGCTCATCGACAGCACGCTCACCTATCTTGTCGACGGCTACTACAACCCGGCCGATGAGCTCGGGGTGTTGTGGAACGATCCCGAGATCGGCGCCGACTGGGGTCTTACCGATCCAATCCTTTCCGAGCGTGATCAGGCGAACCCCCTGCGGTCCAACCTGCCGGCCAACCGCCAGCCCTACCACTCGCTGCGCACCACCTAAACCCTTCTCTCAGTAACCCCCGGAGTCCTACAGATGAAACTCTTCGTGACCGGCGCCGCCGGTTTCATCGGCAGCAACTATGTCCGTCATGTGCTCGAGACGAGCGATGACGAGATCGTCATCTATGACGCGCTCACCTATGCCGGCAACATGGCTTCGATCGAGGACGTGCTCGGACCGCGTGTTTCGTTCGTGCATGGCGACATCTGTGATCGTGATGCGGTCTCCGCCGCCATGAAAGGCAACGACCAGGTTGTGCACTTCGCGGCCGAGTCCCATGTGGATCGGTCGATCACCGGCCCCGATGCGTTCGTGAACACGAACTGCGACGGCACCAACGTGATGTGCGACGTCGCTCGTCATCTCGAGGTCGACAAGTTCCTCCACGTCTCCACCGACGAGGTGTACGGCTCAGTTGAAGAAGGCTCCTCAGTTGAGACCGATGGCCTCGATCCGCGTTCGCCCTACTCGGCGTCGAAGGCGGGCTCGGATCTGATCGCGCTCAGCTACTTCACGACCTACGACCTACCGGTGATCGTCACCCGGGCCTCGAACAACTACGGGCCATTCCAATTCCCCGAGAAGGTCATCCCGCTCTTCACCACCAACCTGCTCGATGGTGGCTCGGTGCCGCTCTACGGCGACGGCATGAATATCCGCGACTGGTTGTTCGTCGCCGATCACTGCTCCGGTGTTGATGTGGTGCTGCGTAACGCGGAGCCCGGCCAGGTGTACAACATCGGCGGCGGCAACGAGATCACCAACCGTGAACTCACCGATCGCCTAATCGAACTCTGTGGCCGTGATGAATCCGCGATCGACTATGTCGAAGATCGGATGGGCCACGACCGTCGTTATTCGATCGACTGCTCGAAGCTAAAGGCGATTGGCTGGGCCCCGGCCCAAGACTTCGCCGAAGGTCTCGAGAAGACCGTCGCTTGGTATCGCGACAATCGGGCCTGGTGGGAACCACTCAAGGCCAACACGGCGTCGGCTCGATAGGAGAGGTTGCCCGATGAAGATTCTTGTTACTGGTGCCAACGGTCAGCTCGGCTCGGAGATCCAGCCGCTGCTTGAACCCCACGAAGTTATTGGTGTTGATCTTCCTGAGCTCGACATCACCGATCGCGCCCTGGTGCTCGCCGCGTTCCACGACATCCGTCCTGATGTCGTGATCAATTGCGCGGCCATGACCGCCGTCGATGATTGCGAGAGCAAGGTCGACTTGGCCTATTCGGTCAACGCCCTCGCCGTTCGCCACCTGGCGGAGGGCTGTCGAGCGGTTGGCGCTCACCTCACCACTGTCTCGACGGACTACGTCTTCGATGGCACCAAGATCGGGCCCTACAACGAGTGGGATGCCACGAGTCCGGCTTCGGTTTACGGCCGGTCGAAGGTTGCCGGCGAACTCGAAGCCGGTCTTTCCTCGACCATCGTCCGTACGGCGTGGTTGTGCGGCGAGTTCGGCCCCAACATGGTGAAGACGATTCTTCGGCTGCTGGGCGAGCACGACACGCTCACCTTTGTCGATGATCAGATCGGCCACCCAACGTTTACGACCGACCTGGCCCCGGTTCTTCGCGACCTCGCGATCTCACGCCGGCCCGGCGTGTTCCACGTTACGAATCAGGGTGCCGTCAGCTGGCACCAATTCGCGCAAGAGGTCGCCAAGGCCGCCGGTGCCGATCCCGCTCGGATCAGCCCGTGCTCAACCGCCGACTTCGGCGCCACCTATCCGGCCCCTCGTCCCGCGAACTCTGTGCTCGACAACATGGCAATGCGACTCTCGGGTTTGCCCGAGACGCGTGACTTCCGCGAGCCGCTCGCGGAGCTCGTCAGCCGTCTCGTCTGAGGGCAAGAACTCCGGCGGCCAACGCCAGGAACGCGAGCCACACCACCCGGTCTAGCGAGCCGAGTAATACGCCGGTGTCGAAGGGCAACCCGATGAGCGGTGCCAACGCGGCGATCAGTGCCTCGCGCACGCCGAGGCCACCGGGAAAGAAGCCGATGGCCACGGTGAGGGCACCCGCCACCGAGAGCGCCACGGCCTGCGTCGGATCGATCGACACTCCAAGAGCGGTGACCGCGAGACCGAGGCGTACGGCGCTCACTGCGAGCCAGCCCGCTTCCACCGCGATGATCGATGCGCCGAGCTTGACCCGACCATCGGCCGGCGCGGTCGAGGCGAACAGCGTGGTCGCAGCGATGCCCGCCGCCATGCCGCACGCGATCGTAAGAACGGCGAGCCAGAGAGCGCCTTCGATTCCGATCGCGATTCCGCCCACGATGCCGGTGATGCCGAGCCAGGCGAGACCGGGCACGGCCGAGGCGGCGATGGCCCGCCCATAGGTGGAACCGTCTTCCGACAATGAACGCACGGTGACGAGCAGCGACCCGGGGAGGGGGAGGAGGTTGGCGGCCGATGAGACCACGGCGACATTGAGGCTCCGGCGGCGGCCCGGGTTCTGCCCGGCGATCTGAGCCGAGATCCGGAATTCGAAGGCTTTGAGAACCAAGCTCGCCGGCGCGGCGATCGCGAAGGCAACCCCAATCGGCAGCCAGTTGATGTCATCGACGGCGAGGCCCGTCGAACTCCATGCCCAGATGGATCCGGCCACGACCGCGACGGCCGAGATCGCGAGGATCGAGTTACGAAGCACCGCCGGAAGCGGCTGCGCCCGCTGATCCAAGAGACGGCGCAGCGCGGTGGGCATTCCGCGACGCTACCGTCGCCCGGGATGAAGGTGTTGATCGATGCGGTGCACCCCGCCGACGTCTGGACGTTGGGGGCAGTAGAGGACCGGCTGCTCGCCGCGGGGGAGGAGACGCTCTGGCTCTCACGACCCCAAAAGGATTCCGTCGTCGAGCTGATCGAGGCGCGGGGACGGCCGCACATTCCCGCATCGACGGCGGGCACGAGCATGTTGGGCCTCGCCCGAGAACTGCTGGTCCGCGACTGGCGGGCGTTCCGGGCCGTACGCAGTTTCAAGCCCGATGTGATCCTCACCCGATCGCCCGCCGGCGTGCACGCGGGGCGAGCCACTCGCACCCCCGTCCTGTACGACACCGACGACGGCCACGTTGCTGGATTCCTGTATTACGTCGCCGGGCCGTTCGCGAACCTGATCGCAAGCCCCACCGCGACCGAGAAGAGCTACGGCAAGCAGCACCGGCGCTACCAGGGCTACAAGGAGCTCTTCTACCTTCACCCGTCACGCTTCACGCCCGATCCGGAGATCCGCGACGAGCTTGGCCTGAGCGCCGACGAGACCTTCCACGTCCTTCGGCTCACGGCCTTCACCGCCAGTCACGATGTGAGCGAGGCCGGGATGAGTCGCGCGCAGATCGATCGGGTAATCGAGCGCATGTCCACCACCGGCACGGTGTTGATCTCATCGGAGGCAGACCTGCCGGAGGATCTCGCCCATCGTCGAATCAGCGCGGCTCCAGTGCGGTTCCACCACGTGCTCGCCGCCGCGGAACTGGTGGTGGGCGATAGCCAGACCGTCTGCTCTGAGGCGGGGGTGATCGGTACGCCGTCACTCCGGTTCAACACGTGGGCCGGCCGTCACCCGTATCAGGTTGAGCTCGAGGAGCGCTGGGGGCTTACGCGGGCGTTCCTTCTCGCCGATGAAGCGGCGTTCTTTGCCGAACTCGATCGGCTCCTCGCGGACCCGGCGGGCGCGCAGGCCGCGCAGGACGACGGTCGCCAGCGCATGCTCGAATGGTGCGGCGATCCGGTCGATGACCTCACCGCTTGGACCTACGAACTGGCCGGGCGCTCAGTCCCCAATTTCGACGGCTGACGGCGGCTCGACCAGCGTCCAGGCCTCGGGTGTGGTGGCGAGACGGTGCAGGAAGGCCGCCATTTCGCCGCGGCGAATTCGCGCGAGCGGGTCGAAGGTGACCGGCGTTGTACCGGTGGTGACGCCGAGAGCGGCCATCCAGGCGACAGGGTAGGCGTAGAAGGCGCGAGGGGGCACGTCGTTGAAGCGCAGCGGTTCGGCCGGCTCCGGCTCTCCGCATATTCGCCAGAGGAACGTGGCCATCTGACCGCGGGTGACGAACTCTTCCGGGGCAAAGGTCGTGGGCGAGGTGCCCACGGTGATGCGGGCTTCAAAGAGCCAGTGCACGGCATCGGCGTAGAACGAGCCGTCGACAAGATCTTCGAACGGTGCCTCACCGACGTGCTCAGGCTGGTCCATGAACCGGTGGAGGAATGCGGCCATCTGACCGCGGCTGACAAAGTCCATCGGCTCGAAGAGTCCGGGCTGCGTGCCCGTGGTGAGCTCGTTCTTGCGGAGAAAGTACACGCCGGGCGCAAAGAAGCGGGTCGGTTCGACGTCGATGAACGTGGCAAACAACGTGAGGTTCATCAGGGCGGCGGTGCGGCCATCGCCGGCGGTTGCCCGCACAACGATCGAGGTGGTGTCGATGTCGATCGCGATGGTGTGAGCGAAGCCGTGCTCGCCGCCCGCGTCGGGATAATCGACCTCGAGATCGTCGACCGGCAGGTCGGCGGACAGCACCAGCGGTGGGCCGCCGTCGACGATGATCTCGATGTCTTGCGCGTCGGCGGGGGAGAAGCGGTCAATCGCCCACCCCTTCACTCGCACGTCTTTGAGGCTGTACGACGGCGTGACGTGACCGAAGACGGACACCAGTTCGGCCGCCGCGGTACGGACCTCGTCGAGTCGGTCGTAGAGCAGGGTGCCCGGACACGCCGTGCTCTGGTTGTCTCGATGGCCGGAAATGTTGCGAACGTCGACAAACTCGCCGCGTTCGGCATAGTCGCCTCCGGCCGAGCGGACCAGGGTGTGGCCTAGCGGGTCAACGCCGTGCAGGCTGAGCTTCCAGCCCAGCAGCAGGCCGAGCGAGTGAATGACCTCGTCCGGTGGCGCGGTGGAAGTGAAGGTGCCGAGTATGGCCACGCCGACGCTCTCAGCGTTGAGGCCAGTGGTGTGGCCCGAGGCGATGGGCTCGTAGAGATCGCCCTCACGGGCTTGCCAGATGCGCCCGAAATGGTCGATCACGAAGTTGTAGCCGATGTCGTCCCAACCGCGAGTGTCCACGTGGTAGCGCTGAATCCCCCATAAGAGATCGGGCACGTCGGCTTCGGTGTAGCCGTTGGTGTTGACGGTGTGGTGCACGATGCCGTGACGCAAGCCGACATCAGACCGGCAGCCAAGGCCGAACACCGACGACGGGATTCCGCAGTCGATCGTGTCGCGACGGGGGCTATCGGTCCAGTTCTCGCGCGCCAGGATCTTTAGGCCCGGTATGGGCTCGAAGGCTTCGAGCTCAGGCTCGGGCACGGGCGGTGTCGTGCCCTCATCGAAGAGGGGTCGGAGGGAGCGGGGTCGGGCCGGCAATTCGTGGACGCGGAGATCGGTGCCGCCGGCGGGAAGGATCGAGTAGGCGGTGGCACCGGGGATGAGGACGGCGGGCCCGTGCTCGCGCCCGGTGGGATCGTCGGGGCCATGGCCGTGGTCGGCGTCGACCGAGATCGCCGCGCCCCACACTCCATTGACGAGTGCTCGGACGGTGCCGCCGTGGCTACTCGATCCGGTCCAGCTCAGCGACACACCCGCGATGCCGTCGGCATGAACGACCCGGCCCACGCCGACCGTCGTGCCGCTGGCCGAAGCTGCGGTGGCCCACGCCGGGAGCAGAGCCACGGCCGGCGCAGCCGCGGCGATCTGTAGAACGCGCCGTCGGGGAAGACCTCTTGACGAAATCATGAGAGGTCCCTCATCGCGGGTGGCAATTCGGCGCCCTCGACGAAGGCGTCGGGTTGGGCGGCGAGTCGCCAGAGGAACGTGGCGATTTGTGCTCTTGTGAGCAGTTCTTCTGGGGCGAAAGTTGTGGGTGATGTACCCGTGGTGATGCCGTACTCGACCATCCAACGCACTGCTTCGGTGAAGTAGCGAGACTCGGGGACATCGGTGAATTCGTGCTGCTGTGCGGATGAGGGTTCGCCCGCGAAGCGCCAGAGGAATGTCGCGGCTTGGCCGCGAGTGACGGTGCCGTCGGGAGAGAACTCTGTGGCCGAGGTGCCGGTAGTGATACCGAGCGCTTTCATCCACGCCACGGGATCTTCGAAATACGCACCTTCGGGTACATCGCCGAAGCCGGAGGGCGCCGCGGGGGTGGGTTCGCCCGCGAAGCGCCAAAGGAAGGTGGCCAGCTGGCCGCGAGTGTTTGTCTGGTCGGCGCCGAAGAGGTTGGGCGAAACGCCAGTGGTGAGGCCTTCGATCACCATCCAACGAACGGGTACGTAGAAGTAGTCGTCGAGGGCCACATCGGTGAACGAGATGAACTCCAGCACGGAGAAGTTTGTCGAACGAAAGGGTGTGCAACCCGCGTCGCCTTCGCAGCCCGCTTTGAGAGCGGCGTAGAGCCGAAAGCCGTAGGGGCCCTCGCGAAGAGTGTCGCCGGAGTAGAAGTCTTCGAGCACCGCCGTCTTCTCGGACCCGACAAGGGTCACCGGCGCAAAGCTCACTCGACCTGATGGTGGTGCGTCGATATTGATCGCCCGGAGGTTGCCCACATGGAGTTGGTCGCCGGTGATTGGGTCGACGTAGTTGTTCAGCCAGCGGGTGACATCAGCCACCGTGTAAACGTATTCCCGAGCGGCGTAGGGGTTCGCCTTGTTGCCATCGAACGGGTCGGGGTTGGCGAGGAGATACGGACGGCTGGTGCCCGACGCCCACACATCGGGGGGTTCGGCGGTGTAGCCGCCATTGGAGGCCGAGTAGAAGGTCTCGGCGACATTGTCCCCCTCCTCGTCCGTGTACACCGCGACTTCGCCGGCTGTGGAGAGCACAGCCGGGCACCAGTTGCCACACCCCTCGGTGAGCATCTTGACCTGGCCGGCGTAGTACTGGTCAGCGGTCGTGGAGAGCACGTCCCACGGCTTCTGGCGTTCGCGAGCGACGATTCGACTGGCGGCGTAGGAGCGGGCCGCGACCGCCTGTGCTTTCTGCGCTTGTTCATGCCACGACACCGGGATCTCGGCGATTCCGTAAAGGTATTCCTCGAACGTGAGGTCGCCGTGGATCACACAGAACTCGTCGCCCGAGCCGCACCCGATATTGGGGGCCGCCGGATGCAGCACGATCTTTCCGCCCGCAAACCAGCCGGAAGCACCGTTGGTCGGATTGCCGATGTTGTCGAATGTGTCCGGGTTCTCGAGCACGACATGGCTGCCGTCGATCACCTCGAAGGTCAGGACCGCACCCTCACAACTCGCGGCGCAGAGCTCGGTGCCGTCGGCGCTGTCCTGAACGATGGCCGACCAGGTACCACCCGAGTAACTCGCGACCACGCTGCTGGTTGCCGTTGCAACAAACACACCGTCGGCGGCCAACTCAACTTCCCAACCGGCTTGGGGTACACCGTCGAGAATCGGCTGTGAGACCGACACCGAGGAGCGCGTAGAAATGTGCACGTTGACATCGTCGACCGGATCGAACGCGGCGAAGTCGCTGGTTGATCCAATCGTGGTGCCGTCGTAGTAGAAGGCGAGGATCTCTTCGTAGGAGTGGCCGTCCTCAGCTCGACCGAGGGCGCCGTATTGCGACAGGCCGATGCCGTGGCCGAATCCGCCGCCAAAGAAGGTGATCGTTGGTTCGGTGTCGTCGGCCGCCGCCGCCGGACTCGCGCTGAAGACGAGGGAGACAACGACGATGGTGGAGAGAAGGCGACGCAGGGGTAAACGAATCATGTGATTCCCATCGACGGACCGCCCGCACGAGAACAGGTCTAACTTATGTTACGAAGAGGTGACAAGGGTGGCAGGCACCGGTGAGCCACACTTGAAGAGCCCATCGGCGGAAGGAGAGCGTCAGTTCTGGCGCTCTCGTGCCGATGGAATCATTGTCGTGCACCGCTCCATTCCCCCGATGATCCGACGCCTTCTGGCCCTCGCTGTTGGTTTCTTCGCGCTGGCGCTCGCATCCACTCTCGGGCCGGCCGCCGCGCAAGACGCACCTGACGACACCGCGATGCCGGTGATCGTGGAGCTAGTGGACCTCGGAGTGCCAGGTGACGCCCCCGTGCTGGCGTGGCTCTTGGAACTCCACGAGGACCTCGACAACGTCGACGTACTCGCCGGTGCCGATCTCGCCGCCGCGACCGTCGATCCAGCAGGCCTCGCCGCTCTGAATGACTCAACTTCGGTCGTTTCGGTTCGGCCCGCCCGCCAGGACTTGCGCCTTCTGCTCGACGAGAGTGCCGGCACCATCGAGGCCGATGCCCTCCACCTCGATGGCTTGACCGGTGCAGGTCGGGTCGTCGCGGTGATCGATAGCGGCGTTGACGCCGACCACCCTGGTCTCGTTGACGCTGATCTCGTGAGCAGTGTGGTCGAAGAAGCATGTTTCCTGCAGGGCACACCCACCACGTTCGACCCGGGCGTCACGGTGGCCGAGCTCTGCGCCAACGGCGAACGCGAAGACCCGTCGTCGGGCGCACCCTGCACCAAGTCCGCGCCCACTTGTACTCACGGCACTGCGGTCGCCGGCATCATCAGCGGCGATGACGCGACGCTTCGGGGGGTCGCTCCGGAAGCCGGAATCCTGTCTTTTCGCGTCATGGCGTTGCTCGAAGGCGACGTGGGGCCCGGCGACCCGGAGTTCCCCTACAGCGCCTACATCCCGGAAGCGGGCGTGCTCGCTGCCCTCTGGCAGGTCTATGAACTGCGCAACACTTACGACATCGCGGCCGTGAACCTGAGTCTCGGCAGTCCGCCGCAGAACTGCTCCGACGCCGACTGGGAGGAGATTGTTGGTCTCCTAACAGACGCCGGAATCGCTGTAGTTGCAGCGAGTGGCAATAGCGGGTCGGCGGACTCAATCATGTTCCCCGCCTGTCTCCCCGAGGTCATCTCCGTCGGAGCGACGGAGATGACTGGCGATATAGCGTCGTTTACGGACTCGAGCAGCGACCTCGACCTGCTCGCCCCAGGCGCGCCGATCGAGACCACCGTGATCCCCGATTTCGATCCCGATGGGTTCGCCGAACAGTCCGGCACCTCGTTTGCTTCGCCCCACGTGGCGGGGGCATTCGCCCTTATCGATGAGACATTCCCGAGTTCTTGGGACGTCGCGCGTCGACGAAACCTCCTGCGGGTCGCGGGCGAGATGATCACCCGGCCCACCGCCAGCCCGTTCGACACCGACCCCCGGTTCCCCGAGCTGCGTCTCCAGGGTGTCGCCGATTTCGAACCGTTCAAGGACGCCGCCTCCGGCTTCTGGGTCGAGGCCGCGGATTGGGCCAAGTTCACCGGCGTGTCGACCGGCGTCGGGGGCAACAACTTTGGTCCCGATCAGTCACTCACCCGAGCGCAAGCCGTCACCTTCCTCTGGCGCTTCATGGGGTCACCCGACCATGGGACCAACAGCGGATTCGGCGACGTAGCTGCGGGCGCGTGGTACGCGGCTGCGGTGACGTGGGCGGCCGACGTCGGGGTGACGACTGGAACAAGTTTCGGACTGTTCTCGCCCGACGAGATCGTAAGTCGCGCCCAGCTCGCCACCTTCATGTGGCGCACGGCCGGCGAGCCGGCCGTGTTCTCCAGCGGGGGCTTCTCTGATGTGTCTACCGGCGTCTTCTACACCGACGCGGTGAACTGGATGGCAGAGAACGAGATCACGACGGGTACCTCACCAACCACGTTCTCGCCGGAGGACACTGTCACCCGTGCGCAGATGGTGACATTCGAGTTTCGGCTGGCCGACGCGGACCTGGCCTGGTCGGGCGATGTTGCGCCGCCCGAGCTCACCCTGTTCTAACCCCGAAGGTGGCTGGGGCGACTGCGGCGTGACTCGACGCCGTACTTGACGATGCAGCGAACGGCGGCGACACCGTCTCGCCAGCTGATCTTTTTGCCCTCGGCGTAGGTGCGTCCGGAGTAGCTAATCCCGACTTCCCACACTCGCCAGCCGCCGGCCGCAACCTTGGCGGTGATTTCGGGCTCGATTCCGAAGCGATCTTCTTTGAGGTCGAGTCCCTTGACCACCTCGATGCGGAACGCCTTGTAACAGGTCTCCATATCGCTGAGGTTGAGGTCGGTGAACATGTTGGACAGCAGGGTCAACAGGCGGTTGCCGATGGAGTGCCAGAAGTACAGCACGCGACGCGGCCGCCCGGACTGAAAGCGGCTGCCGTAGACGACGTCGGCGGAGCCGTTGAGGAGCGGTTCGAGGACGAGGTCGTAGTCGACGGGGTCGTATTCGAGATCGGCGTCTTGCACGATGACGAACTCGGCAGATGCTTCCTTGAAGCCGCGACGAATGGCCGCGCCCTTCCCCTGGTTCTGCGGTTGGAGGATCACGCAAACTCTCGAATCATCGAAAGTGGCCAGAAGGTCGCGTGTGCCATCCGTCGAGCCGTCATCAACGATGATCAGCTCGGCACAGTGTTCGCTCGCGAGGACGCGTTTGACGATTTCGCCGATTGTGGCGGTCTCGTTGTAACACGGCATCACGACGGAGAGTCGAGGAACAATGGTGGTCGCCATGGACCCTTGACGGTAGCAGCGGAGGTAGCGTCCGCGAGGTGTCCGAGAGCTCAGCAACTACCACGGATTGGTCACCTCGGATCCTGGTGTGTGGGTGGGCCGGCGCTGGGAATATCGGCGACGAGCTACTCACCAGAGCGCTGTTGGCGCGGCTTGAATCGGCGGGGGCAGAGCCCGTTGTTGTCTCGCGAGACCCGACGGCAACCACGTTGGCGCATGGTGTCGAGGCCGTGCCATGGGGATTTGCGGGCCGCGGGAAGCTCAGAGACATCGACGGTGTCTGCCTGGGGCCGGGCGGAATCCTTCAGGACTCGAGCAGCGTGTGGAGTCTCCCCGGCCACCTTGTTTTGCCGCAGCGGGCCAAACGTATGGGTGCGGTGGTGCGGAGCTTGGGTGTGGGCGCGGAACCGCTCGGTCGTCGCTCGTCGGGCTGGATGCTCCGACAGGTTCTCGGCGATTCGCCGATCGTCACTCGCGACGAAGCGTCGTCATCGGCTCTCGCGGGTGCCAGCCTGAAAACGCGCACCGGGGCCGACCTTGTCTTTGGTCTCGCCTTGCCCTCGGTCGAGCGCCGTCAGGAAATCGTGGTGGCCGTAGGCCCCGCGGTCGGCGACGGCCGGTTCAGTCCCGCGGCTCGTCGACTCGAGTCGCTCGACACAGCTGCCATAGCGAGCGCGGTCGATGCCCTTGCGGATCGTTACCAATGCACCGTCGCCCTGGCGGCCTATCGCGGGGCGCGCGACCGACAGGCTGCCCACGAGATTCGTGCGCTGCTCCACTCACCAGCCGAGGTGTTGGACGACAACGTCGACCTACATGTTGCCCGCACCGTCGGGGCCCGCCTGATCGTGTCGTCGAGATATCACCCGATCGTGCTCGCGGCGATCTCGGGTACACCAGCAATCGTCGTCTCGGCCCAGGCCAAGGTCCGTTCGCTTTGCGAGATGATCGGTGCGCCGCTGGTCACCCAAACGGCGAGTTGGGCCGAAGTAGCTGAAGTTGACGGCCTCTCGATCGGTGCGCCGATCGTTCCGACGTCGCTCGACGAAACGATCACCGCGGTAGAGGAACTGGTCACGCATGCCCGCGCGGCCCGCAGGAAAGCTCCAGGCGGTTAACATTAGGGAGCCTGTTCGAGGTCGAGGCGATCGCATGAAAACTCAGCACCCCCCGACAAAAACCGCGCTCGACACCTCCGAGGCGTTCGTCATTGCTCACCTGCGCCGTCGCGGCTTTCGTTATCTGCACGTCATCGACGCCATGAGCCTCTACGGGTTGATGATTCTCATCACGATGGCCCGCTTCGGCTGGACGTGGCCAGACTTCCCCCGCTCGCACTATTTCATCGGGTTCGCGATCGCGACGGCGATCCACATGACCCTCTACTACTTCGGCGGGATGTACGAGTACGAACAGCGGCTCGGGCAAGCCCCATGGCTCCCGAAGCTGATGGTGTTGACCTCGGTCGCCGTGCTCGCGAGTGCCACCGCCGGACTGGCCACCGGTCGTTACCTCATGCCTCGCGGCAATCTGGTAGTTCTCCTTGTGGCCGGTGTCGTCACTGTGTCGCTTACCCGCGTCATTGCTCGGCGGCTCCGCTCCCGCCGCTACGGCGCATCTCGGATCCTTCTGGTCGGTGCGCCCGACGACATCGATCTCGCTCGGTCTCATCTGCTTGAGAGTGGCGGTGACGCGTCGGTCGTTGGTCAAACCGGCGATGCCAGCCACCTGCTCGAAGAATGCCTACACGCGGCCGCCACCGACGTGCTTCTGCTCGGCGGAAGTTCGCTCGACGAGGTGTATCCCGACCCGCTCGGGGAACTCGAACGACGCAAGATCGGCGTCTTCTATCGAATTTCGCCTTCGGACACCCTGCTCGGGTTGCAACGCAGTAGGCAGATCGCCGGCATGCCGTTCGTCGCTCTGCGAACCCATGCGGTGCCCAATTACCGGCTCCGTCTCAAGCGCATTCTTGAGCTGCTCGTTTTGCTCGCCCTTTCGCCGTTCGTGCTGCCGCTCACGCTCGCGGTTGCGGTATTTGTGCGAATTCGAGTCGGCCGCGGAATCATCTTCCGTCAAGAACGGGTGGGCCGAAACGGCATCCGGTTCATCATGGTCAAGTTCCGATCGATGCGTCACGATGCTGAAGAGGGCGGAGCAGTGATCGCGGCGGCCGAGGATCCTCGAGTCGTCCCCGGTATGCGGTGGCTCCGTGAGAGCCGCCTCGATGAACTCCCACAGCTCTGGAACGTTCTGCGCGGCGAAATGTCGATCGTGGGCCCGCGCCCCGAGCGTCCGGAGTTCGTCGCCCGCCTCGAAGAACTCATTCCCGGCTACGGGCGACGCCACGACATTCCGCCCGGCATAACCGGGCTCGCCCAGATCCGCGGCCACTACCAGACCGACCCGGGCTACAAGCTGGGCCACGACCTGCAGTACGTCGTGAACTGGTCGCCGATTCTCGACGCGCAGATCATGGCCGAAACCATGCTCGTTATGGCCCGGCGCGGCGCCCGTTGAGTGCAGCGCCCGCAGAGGACGCCGCGCCGGCGGTCGACGTGGTCATCCCCGCGCTCAACGCAGCCGACACGCTTGATAGCTGTCTCGAAGCAGTGCTCGATCAGGACTACGACGGGCGGATCAATGTGGCAATCGCGGTCGGCCCCGGTCGCGACGCAACCTACGAAGTCGCTCAGGCGTGGGCCGGGCGCGACGACCGGGTGCATGTGGTCTCCAACCCCACCGGCCGCACGCCCGTCGGGCTGAACCTGGCATCGGCGGTTGGTACCGCCTCGATCGTGGCGCGAGTTGATGCGCAGAGCATCTTGCCGCCGCGATATCTCCGGCAGGCTGTCGGCACGATCAAGCGGACGGGAGCGGCCAATGTTGGCGGCATACAGCATCCGGTCGGCGACAACGGACTTCAGCGGGTGATCGCAGTCGGGATGTGTTCGCCCTTTGGTGCCGGCCCCGCTCGGTTCCGTCGCGACGGATACGAGGGCCCGACCGACACCGTGTATCTCGGCGTGTTTCGGCGCGAGGCGCTCGATGCCGTTGGCGGATTCGACGAGACCCTCGACCGCAACCAGGACTATGAGCTCAATTGGCGCCTGCGTGATGCGGGCGAAGAGGTGTGGCTCGATCCGGCCCTGGTCGTGAGTTATCGACCACGGGCCACGTTTGGCCGGTTGGCCTCGCAGTACTTCCAATACGGCGCATGGAAACGGCACGTGGTTCGCCGAAATCCGCGATCATTGAAGGCTCGTCAGACAGTTGCGCCCGTGCTGGTCGTCGGACTGATTGGTTCGGCGATTCAGCTCCTGCGCGGTCGCCTCAGCGGGCTAGTGCTTCCCGCCGCCTACACAGGTGCCGCGTTGATGGTTGCTCGAGACGCCCGACCAGACCTGCCGCGGAAGGTCGATCGATATCTCTTGATGGCAGTCTTCGCGACAATGCACGTCGCTTGGGGCGCGGGCTTCTTGTTCGGACGACTCCAACGGGTCGCGTCCGCGACCGGAGCGGTGTGACCTCGGCGAGCTAGTCGCGCGTGGTGAGGGTGTTGTCGCCCTTGGTGTTGACATGATCGAGGTACTGAGCGATCACTTCTTCGGCTTCGCCCACGGCCATGAGGCGCCCATGGTCGAGCCAACCGATGCGGTCACAGAGATCGCCCATCAGCTGGGCGTTGTGTGAGACAAGGACGATCGTGGTGCCCCGCTCGCGCAGCTGATTCATGCGTCGCATGCAGCGGCGCTGAAACTCTTCGTCACCTACGGCGATTACTTCATCGACGAGGAGAATCTCCGGGTCGACGTTGACCGCCACCGCGAAACCGAGACGCACATACATACCGCTCGAGTAGATCTTCACGGGTTCATCGATGAACTCGCCAATACCGCTGAACTCGATGATGGTGTCCATCGATTCGGCCATGTGCTTGCGGCTCAGGCCGAGCATCGCACCATTGAGATAGACGTTTTCCCGGCCGGTGAGATCCGGATGGAATCCCGAGCCGAGTTCGAGAAGCGCCGAGAGCCGGCCTTCCGATTCGATGGTGCCGGTGGTGGCTCGATGAATGCCGGCCATCAGTCGGAGCAGAGTGGATTTACCGCTGCCGTTGTGTCCGATCAGGCCAAAGAACGAACCCTTCGGGATGTCGAGATTGATGTCGCGTAGCACCCAGAAATCGTCGGCATCAGACTTCTTGCCGATGCGCAGGATCGCTTCCTTGAGCGAGCTCGGGCGATTGCGTTCGAGCCGAAACTTCTTGGAGACGTCGTGGACCTGAATCGTGCCGATCATGGTTCCTCGCTAATCGCCATGCTTTGGTCGCGGAAGTAGACCCAGCCAATGGAGAAGGTGACGATCGCCCAGACGCTGGCGGCGAGTAGGCGGTTCCACTGGGGAACTTCGAGGAAGTACATCGCGTCGCGGGCAATTTCCACGAACAGGGCCGGCGGGTTCCACTCGACGAGGATTCGTGCTGCGGTGGGCACGCCGTCCTTTTGTAGAAGGTCCGGGGTGTACACGATCGGGACGAGAAAGAACGACACGTTGAGCAGGATGCCCATGAGGTACTGCACGTCTCGGTAGCGAGCGTTGAAGACCGAAACGATGAAACCGATCCCGAGACCGAACAACATTGCTTGGGCCAGGGCGAGGAACAAGAAGATGAACGTCCACGAGATATTGACGAGCACAATCATGATCGCAATCAACACCACCGCTTCGAGCAGTGTCTGCACCGCGTTGGCCGCGGCGCCGCCGAGAAGAGCGGTTTCGGTGGGGAAATAGATCTTCTTGCGGAGCTCACTCACGCCGATAAGCCAGCCCATGGAGCCGTTGACGACGCCGGTGAAGACGCTCCAGACGATGAGCCCCGTGAAGAGATAGATGCCGAAGTTTTCGGCGTTTCCATTGTTGGTGGTGGGCGCCACGGCCCCGTACACCACGCCGAAAACGAAGCCATAAACGACCACGGTCGTGAGCGGATTCATGAACGACCAGAACCAGCCGAGCAGGCTGCGCTTGTAGCGCGCCTTCGATTCGCGTTCGGCGAAGTGGTAAATCAGCGACGCGCTCTTGCGGACGGACGGAGAAAGGGTGAACATGACCGCTCGGATCCTACCGATTCGAGGTCGGTACGATGGGACGATGCTGACGAGAAACTCACGCACGCTGCTCGTCGCCCTCGGGTTGGTGGTGCTCACCAACGGTCTGGTGTTCTACGTCAACTTCCGTTTACTCGGGCAGCCGACCGGCTGGGAGGCCCCGTTCGTGCGGCAAGTCTTCGTCGTGGTCGCGCTTGCGGCGGTCGCGGCGGTACTCCTCGACCCATTGCGCATCTCCGCCCGCCTTGGGCGACAAAGTGCAGTGGCGACAGTGGCGATCCTGTGGTTCGCGACCTGGACCGTCGCCTCGAGCCGGTGGAGCCTCTCGCCCGACATCACCCGAGGACGATCGCTGATTTATGTCGGTCTCGCCGCGTTCGCCTGGGTGATCGCCGACCTGCCGTTCGCCCAGTTCCGCCGAGCGCTTACGCTGGCCATGGCTGTGTGTGTGGGCGCTAGCCTCGCGGCCGTGCTGCTCTCCGACGCAGTCGGTCTCGATCGAAACGATGACTGGCGGGGGATCTTCACCAATCGCAATTCGCTCGCACCGGTGGCTGGAGTCGCGATCCTTCTGGGTGTCAGCATGATGCTCGACCGCCGCCGAAGGCCTTTGATTGTCGGTGCCCTGCTTCTGCTCGCGTCCCTGGTCGTGATGCTCGGTAGCGGCAGTCGCACGGCGTGGCTCGCGACGGGTGCCGCCGGCTCAGTTGCGGCTCTGGTCGTCTTTGCTCGGGTTGGGTGGGATCGCTTCGGCCGAGAAGCGCTGGTTGCCGCGGCAGGTATTGCGGCGGCCGGCGGAATGGCCGCGGTCGTCGCGGTGAGTTCCCTTTGGAACGAGCCGACGCTGATTCAGCGCCGCACGATCTGGAGTTTCGTGTGGGACCGGATCGGCGATCGGCCGCTGCATGGCCACGGCTGGTTCAACGTGTGGGGTGTACCCGAGTTCACCAGCGCCGACCCGCTTTTGCAGAGGGGCAGCGCCCACGGCAGCTTTCTCGAGGTCTGGCTCGGGCTCGGCCTGGTCGGCCTGGTGCCGTTTCTCGTAATCGTCGGCCTGGCGCTCTACGGCACCTTCACCGATGCGTGGCGTCGACCGAGTGTGGCGACATGGACCTGGCTGGCGCTGGTTCTCTTTCTCATTGTCGAGAACCTCACGGAGAGCTTCGTGCTCTGGTACTCCTACAACTGGGTGCTGCTGATGGTGGCGGCGCTCAGATCCGGCGTCGGATGGCGCCGAAGAATCGACGACCAAACGCGCCCAGCGCCGCAATCGGCGAACGCGTAAGCCGGTCGATCTCGCTGGTCGCGGCGGCGAGGTCGGATTCGTGGCGGCTCCGGGCGCCGAGTTGGAAGTGGGTGCCGGCCAGCCGGCGAGCATCACCGGAGGGGAGCACCACGGGTGAGGCCGAGAGCCGGTCGATGACCATGGCATGGGACCGTTCCCACGTGGCGACATCGGCCTCACTGTCGGCGTTGGCCTGGTCGAGTCGGCGATAGAGCGAGGTTTCGTCGGGAATAGACGTGACGCCGAGCGGCATCGCGGCGCGCATCAAGAAGTCCCAGTCTTCGTAGACGGCGAGTTCGTCGCAGAAGCGAATTCCCAGCGTGCTGATTGCCGCTCGGGGGTACGCCACTGCACAGACCGGTGTCTGGTTCAGGCTCATGTGGGCCAGGAGATCGAAGCTCGCAGGGAAGGGGCGTTCGACCTCACCGGTCGCGATGCGGGGCTCGGCGGTTCCTTCGGTCGACCAAGCTTGGGAGGTGGTGACGGCCCGGATGATCGTTCCCGGCGCGCCGGCGGCGGCGCGAGCGAAGGCCGACAACCAGTCGGTAGTCACGAGGTCGTCGTCGTCGAGGAAACACACGAAGTGGGCGCGAGCAGCGTCGAGACCGGTGTTGAGCGGGGTTGAACGGCCACCACCGTCAACCGACAAAAGGGTGACGGTCCGGCCATCCAGATCGGTGTTGACACGAGCTTTGGCCGCGCCATCACCGTGCACCACGAGGAGGATCTCGGCGGCGGGGTGGGTCTGGGCCAGGACGGCATCGACCGCCTCATTGAGGGAGCCCGGCCGGCGGCCCTGAGTCCGAATGATGACGGCGAACGAGAGTGGTCCGTCGTCGAGCGGCAGGAGTGCACCGGCGAGTCCACCGAACACCTCGTCAACGGGGCGGTTCACAGCCGACCAGGGAGACGGGCGCGAACGGCGCGGGCAACGCGGAGGAGGGGATTGCGGCCGAGTTCGGCGTGGAGCACGGCGTTGTCGAGCGCGAGCTGTTCTTCTCGTTGCTCCAGCTCGGTGATGCGATCCCGGAGGACCTCGGTCCGGCCGTTGGCCGCAAGCAGGCTTTCCCGCAGTCGGAGGATCTCGGACCGAAGAACGAGGCGATCGTCGGACCCGATCGGGTCGGGTTCGCTCGCTACCGGGAGGTCGTCGAAGTCGGCCACGTCGAGACGTTACTCAGACGACGCCATGGCGGGGCGTCCACGGTGCACTCTCGACTGCAGCAGCGGCAGCCGCGGGGCGCCCGGGGCGATGATTGCGGCCTTCGGGGGGAGGTGGTCGGCGTTACGAGCGAGATCGTGTGGGTCGTCGGGGCGATAAAAGTCGGGGTGGTACCAGGGGTCGACAATCTCGCCCCAGCGGTCGATCCAGCGATCCCATTCCTCGGCCGTGATCACGGCGTCGCGGGTGAGTGTCTCGTGGTGCACGACCTGAGCGGCAGGCTCAATGACGACTCGATGACCGGTGCGACGCAAGCGCACACAGAGATCGATGTCGTTGAACGAGAGTGGAAAACTTGTCGAGAGTCCGCCCACGGCAAGGAGATCGGCCCGCCGTGTCATCAGGCAGCCGCCGGTAACCGCGGCGACATCGCGAGCGGTGAGCGCGCCATGTTGGGCGGCATCTGCCGGCAGCCAGCCCACGAACGGGTGGAGCGGTCGAGCGTCGTCGATGATCACACCCGCGTGCTGCACGGCGCCATCGGGATAGGTGAGAAGGGCGCCAACGACGCCGACCGTCGGGTCGGCAAGGTGGAGGGCCATCGCCGCGATGAAGCTTGTGTCGCGGGCATACATGTCGTCGTTGAGGAGAAGCACGATCTCGGAGTCGGCCACGAGCAGACCGTGATTGATGGCGGCCGAGAAGTTGAACGGTCCCGGAGGCCTTCTGGTCACCGAGACCGACGGTGAAAGCGTGAGCGCCTCGCCGTCGCCGTGAAATTCATCGCCAACCACCAGCAAAATGCGTACGGAATCCGGAAGCGGATCAAGCGACGCGAGGAGTCGGTCGATCGCGAGCTGCCCGTCGGGATAGGTGGCGCCCGCCGTCGGGACGATGATGGTCACCTCGGGGGCGAAGCCGCCGCGGGGGGTGATGGCAAAGCCGCCCTCGGTCGACGTGACCACCGCGGGCATCCCGATCGTGTCGACATGGGCCACGACCTGTTCGAGCCGCGGCTGTCGTAGCGGCGAGTTGTGGTGGGTCAGGATCTGAGGGAGGTGTCCGACCAGAGCGCCGTGGGCGGCGAGGTGGAGGGCGAGGGCCGGGTCGTTCGGTTGAACACCATGTTCGCGGAGCCACCCGGCACGAACGGCGGCGGGGAGAGCGGCGGTCGGGTCGGCCAAAAGTCGGGTCGGGCTCCAGCCGGATCGCCGTTGGTGATGACCGGCAACCTCGATATCGCCGAACCATGCGTCGGCGGCAAGGGCGGTGGCCGCATCCGCAAGTGACGCGGCGCCATCAGAGTCGAGCGTGACCGCGTCCTCGAGGACGAGGACGAGGACATCGTCAGGAACATCATCCGGGATCGCCGGATTGTGAAAAGGAAGGGTGATGAGCGCGGCCATGAGGTGTTAGTGAAGCTAGCGTCCGCTGACGATGGCCTCGGTTACGACCTCGCGTCGACTCCTCAGTTTGGTTGTGTTGGGCGTCGTCATGTTCGCGTTCTGGCCCTCACTTTTTGGTGGCGGAAGTCTGGTGTCGGCGGACATCGTTGCAACCGCGGCTCCCTTCGACTCGTATCAGCCTGCAGATTTTTCGCTCGAGAACGGCCCCGGCGATCCGATCAACATCCACTCGCACTGGGCGAGCATGGCCGACCGCGCACGAAGCGGCGACGCCAGTTGGTGGAATCCCGAACTCGCCGCCGGACAGCCGTCTCTGAAAGGGGGGCTTCCGGTCTTCAGTGCTCCTTACCTCGTCGTGCCCGCCTGGTATGCGCCCGGGCTGGTCGCGGCGATTCGGGTGCTCGTGGCCGTTGCGCTCACAATCGGCTTCCTCCGAGCCGTTGGCCTGCACCGGTTGAGCGCCATGGTCGGCGGCGTGGCCTTTGGCTTCTCCGGTTTCATGGTCGGATGGATGAACTGGCCGCACAGTTCGGTGGCGGCACTCGCCCCCGGCCTTCTCTGGGCGATCGAACGAGTGATTCGCGACCCGCGTCCGTGGCGAGCGGTTCCGCTGGGCGTCGTGGTCGCCCTCATGGTCTGGGCGAATTTCCCCTCGGTCATGATCTATGTCCTTCTCGGCGCGGTCGCGTACGCAGCAGTGCGACTCTTCGGCGAAACACGGGAGGGCAACGGGAAGCCGCTGGCGGTCATCGCCGCGGTCGGAGTGGGGGCGGGCCTGCTGGCGCTGCTCTTCGCGGCACCCCACCTGTTGGGTTTTGCCGAGTACCTCGACTGGGCCGACACCAGCCATAGGGCCGGACGAGTTGATGACTCGTCGGCCGGCATCGCGTATCTGATGACGGCTGTTGCCCCTGCGGTGTGGGGGAGCGACGCCGTTGGATCGCCGTGGTTTGGTGAGGGAAACTGGGTCGAGTTCAACGCCCACGTGGGTGCGTCAGTTGCGCTCCTGGCCAGCATCGGCTTTGTCGGCGCGGTGCGGTCCTCTGATTCTCGTCGTCGGTCCGTTGCGCTGGCGCTGCTCGTCCTCGTCGGCCTCGGTGTGCTGGTCGCCTTTGTCGGCGGGCCGCTTGGAGTCCTGCTCAGCGACCTCACGGGCTCACAGGGTGGAGTGATGACTCGCGCCAAAGTCCTCTTCAGTTTGGGGATGGCATTCGGCGCGGCCCTCGGTGTTGAACAGCTGGTCTCACGGGGCTCGCTCCCGGACCTTCGTCGCACCGTGCTCTGGGCCGGCGCCGTCTGGGCGGTCGGGCTGCTGGCCCTCCTACCCTCACTGCTCAACTGGTTCGACGCAGCACGAGCCGCTGGCGCGTTCCGCGAGACCTTGGCCGTCTCCACCCTGCCCGCCATCGCCGCAGCCTCGACGGTGGCGCTGATTTTGGTTCGACTCCGGGATCGAGTGGCCCCGGCAATGCTTGGATTGTTGGCCGCAGCCGTGGTGACAGTCGAGCTGCTCGCCTTTGCGATGCCGGTGCCAACCACCGTGTCGTCGGCTGAACGGCTGTCGGCCACGCCCGCTCATGATGAGGTGGCGCTGCTCCTGGAACCAGGGGAGCGTCTGGCCGGAGAGGGACGAACCTTCTTCCCTTCGACAACACAACTTTTCGATCTCGACGATGCGCGCGGCCAGATCTTGAAGTCGCCGGGTTATCAGGCACTGCTGCAAGCGGCCGACCCCAACATGTTGACGCGAGCGGGCGGTGGCACACCGACGTATCCGAACATCGGTCTCGGCACCGATCCGCGATTGCCGGTCTGGGATGCGTTGGGGATCGGCGCCTGGGCCCAATTCCCGGACTCGATCCCGATTGGCACGTTGCTCGCACCAACCAATGGCATTGCCGGGGCGAACCCGTCTGTGCAACTGCTTCGAGGGTCGGTCGAGGTCCCCGACGGCGGTATCCGAGCGGTGGTGCTCGAGATAGCGCCCTTCGCTGCCGGATTCCTCGAGGTGACGGTCAGCTCCGATGATGGCACCTTCACGATCAACCGTTGGCTCGACCTCGACGATGTCGGACTGGCTTCGTTCGCCCTGCTCGGCGAACACCTCACGGTCGGATCGGTCGTCGAGGTGGAGGTCTCTGCTCCCGTCGACACCCTGCT
The DNA here is from genome assembly GCA_047639555.1 of Candidatus Aldehydirespiratoraceae bacterium. GTDB lineage: Bacteria > Actinomycetota > Acidimicrobiia > Acidimicrobiales > Aldehydirespiratoraceae > JAJRXC01. Next base: position 16,722 of record JBLIOE010000037.1, on the reverse strand, counting down.
GGTGGTAATCGACGATGTCGGCGGTCTCGCGGTCGGAACCGTGGCCGGTGACGATGACCTCGAACTCGTGCGTGTCGGCGATGTCATCCTCTTCGACCGTCCGGTTTCGCTCGCCCGGGTCGTCGCCGAACCTATCGTTGAGCCGGATCCGGTTGCGGCGGCCGCGATCGTGGCCGACGGCGGTTCCGTCATCAATCGATCGTTGCCCGCGGTCGAAGCGCCGGCATCTCGGCCCGTCGATGCTGTTCGCTACGACACGGATCGCATTGAAATTGACCTGGCGGAAGACTCCGCCGGGGTACTCGTCGTTTCCGCCGCGTACTACCCGGGCTGGGAAGCCACGGTCGATGGCCGCCCCGTCGACATCGTCGTCGCGGATAGTGCCTTCATTGGCGTTCCCGTCGGTGTCGGCGACCAAGAGGTAGTGCTTCGGTTCCGGCCCCGCCATCTCCGGACGAGTGGTGCATCGCTCCTCGTTGGCGCGCTCTTTGCCGTCGGGCTTCTACTGGATGGGCGCCGTCGCGGTCAGCTCCGCTTCCGACCAGCCGCTGCCGGGTAGTTTCACAGTCGTGTCCGACGCCGATTCCTCGAACCCATCCGGCCCTCTCCGCGAGTCGGGCGACGATTCGTTGCTGTTCGCGGCTCGGCTCCACGCGGAGATCGTCGCCGACGCTGAACGCCGCCGTCGAGAAGACCCGAAATTAGCGCGAGTAGAACGGGAGTTTGAGCGGGCCTGGGCCCATGTCGCGCCGCCCGGAGCCGCTGGTTCCCAGGAAGAACTGCTGCTGGATCGCGTCGATCGGCTGTCGCTCGTCGACGTCGACGCTCCGATCGGGTCCAAGCCCGGCATTCGACATGTCAAGGGCACTATCCGGAAAGCCACCTACTGGTACCTCCGCTATATGAGCGACCAGCTCAATGCGCTGCACAATGTGCAGGCGCGGCTCCTTCGTCGTATGGACGACCGCCTCCGTCGAGTCGAAGCGGCGGCTGGCCTCGATCAGTCCATCGCGGAGCTGGTGGCGTCGGCCCCCGCACCATCAGGCTCGGTTGGTGCGTTGTTGGCGGAGCTTGTCGAGCCGAGCTCTCTTGATCCCCGTCCGGTTGTTGTGGCCTCATGTGGTTCGGGCGCGGCGGTTGCCGCCCTCGAATCGTCGGGCCATCGAGTGTTTGGTGTTGATGCCGATTCGGTCGCGGTGCTGGCCGGGATCGACGAAGGTCTTGATCTGCGGGTTGCGGACCCCGAAGCGCTGATCGCCGGAGCAGAAGCGGGTTCGATCGGCGCGCTGCTGATCGGCGGAGAGCTACAACGACGAACCGTGTCCGGCGTGATCGAACTCGCCAACGCCGCAACAGCAGCCGTCGGCGCGGCGGGTGTTGTCGTGGTCGTCCCTGAATCCTTGGCCGGCCGCGATGCGGTTGATGCCGAACTCCTCGTTGGCCGAAGCGTGTCAGCTGGGGTGTGGGCCCGCGTTCTCGAGGCCGCCGGCACGACGACCGAGGTCCGTGTGGTCGATGGCATCGATGTTGTTGTTGCTCGGGTGACGTGAGCCGCCGGCCAGTCGTCCATCAGTTCACGGCCGTTCTCGCGGATCGAGATGCGCTTGGTCAGCACACGCTGCTCGTCGACGACATTCTTCGCGAGATGGGCGCGGACTCGTCGGTCTATGCCGCCCATGTACATCCCGAGGTGCGCTCTCGAGGCCGCGACTTTCGCCTTCACGCCGATGACCCGGCACCGGACCTGATCATCTACCAGGCATCGACGGGCACGCCGGTGGCGGACTATGTACTCACTCGGCCCGAGCCGATCGTCGTCAATTATCACAACATGACGCCCGCCTCGTTCTTCGATGCGTGGGAGCCGGCGGTGTCCGCCGAGCTCGATCACGGCCGTCGCCAGCTCGCTCGTTTGGCCAAGAAGGCCAGCCACGGAATCGCCGTCTCGGAATTCAACGCAAGCGAACTCCGCGCCCTGGGTATGGATGACGTGTCGGTGAGTCCGGTGTTGTTTGCGCCGTTGTGGAGAGAAATGTCAGCCGCGGACTCGTCCGGGAATTCCGGTGCGCCGTCCCTGGCAACCGTTCCGGTTGCTGCGAGTTCGGCTGCGCCGAACTCGGGGGGAGTAGTGACTCTTCTTTTTGTGGGGCGGTTGTCGCCGAATAAGTGTCAGCAGGATTTGGTGGGGGTGTTGGCGGGGGTTCGGGCGTTGGGTGTGGATGCGCGTTTGGTGTTGGTGGGTGGTGTGTCGTCGGCGGGTTTTGTGTCGGCGGTGGAGTCGGTGGCTTCTGAGTTGGGGGTGTTGGGTTCGTTGGTGTTGGCGGGTTCGGTGTCGGAGTCTGAGTTGGTGGGGTTGTACGAGTCGGCCGATGTGTTTGTGTCGGTGTCGGAGCATGAGGGGTTTTGTGTTCCGGTGGTTGAGGCGATGGGGTTTGGGTTGCCGGTTGTGGCGTTTGGGTCGTCGGCGTTGCCGGAGACGTTGGCGGGTGCGGGTGTGGTTTTGGGGGAGAAGTCGGTGGGGGTGGTGGCGTCGGCGGTGGTGCGGGTGTTGTCGGATTCGGTGGTGCGTGAGGGTTTGGTGGCGCGGGGGCGTCGTCGGGCCGAGGAGCTGGGGGTGGTGGCGTCGTCGGCGCGTATGCGCGAAGTGCTGCAACCACTACTCAACGGGGTAGGGGCGTCGTGAGCCGTTCGATCGACATCGTGCTCTCCGAGATGCACGACCGCGACGCAACCAGCGCGCACGCTCGCCGGTTGCGCGACCTGCTTGTGGTCGACGGTCATCGGGTGCGTTTTGTTGTGGAACGGCCCACGGAGGCCGCCGAAGAAGTCTTGCTACTCGACCGCTGGAAGGCCGATGCGGATCTCACGATCCTGCAGCACTCGATCGGGTCGTTGGCGGCGAGCGAAATCGCGAAACGCCGGGTGCCGGTGGTGGTCAATTATCACAACATCACGCCGCCGGATTTTGTTGAGCCGTGGGAGCCCGAGCACATTCAAGGGTTGCGCTGGGGTCGTGAACAGCTCTGGGAGCTCCGTCCGTGGGCGATTGGCGCGATTGCCGACAGCGACTACAACGCCCGCGAGCTGCGTGAGGTGGGCTACGAGAACGTGTCGGTGAGTCCGGTGTTGTTTGCGCCGTTGTGGAGAGAAATGTCAGCCGCGGACTCGTCCGGGAATTCCGGTGCGCCGTCCCTGGCAACCGTTCCGGTTGCTGCGAGTTCGGCTGCGCCGAACTCGGGGGGAGTAGTGACTCTTCTTTTTGTGGGGCGGTTGTCGCCGAATAAGTGTCAGCAGGATTTGGTGGGGGTGTTGGCGGGGGTTCGGGCGTTGGGTGTGGATGCGCGTTTGGTGTTGGTGGGTGGTGTGTCGTCGGCGGGTTTTGTGTCGGCGGTGGAGTCGGTGGCTTCTGAGTTGGGGGTGTTGGGTTCGTTGGTGTTGGCGGGTTCGGTGTCGGAGTCTGAGTTGGTGGGGTTGTACGAGTCGGCCGATGTGTTTGTGTCGGTGTCGGAGCATGAGGGGTTTTGTGTTCCGGTGGTTGAGGCGATGGGGTTTGGGTTGCCGGTTGTGGCGTTTGGGTCGTCGGCGTTGCCGGAGACGTTGGCGGGTGCGGGTGTGGTTTTGGGGGAGAAGTCGGTGGGGGTGGTGGCGTCGGCGGTGGTGCGGGTGTTGTCGGATTCGGTGGTGCGTGAGGGTTTGGTGGCGCGGGGGCGTCGTCGGGCCGAGGAGCTGGGGGTGGTGGCGTCGTCGGCGCGTATGCGCGAAGTGCTGCAACCACTACTCAACGGAGCGAGCGCGACATGACGGTGCCCATCACGTTCGTGACACCCCGGTATGGCGCCGAAATTCTGGGCGGAGCGGAGGCGGGTGCTCGCCTGCTCGCCACCCGCCTCGCGGCCGAGGGGCGAAGTGTGTCGGTAATCACCTCGTGTGCAACATCGATGCAGACATGGGCCGACGATCTCCCCGCCGGCACGACAGTCGAAGAGGGCGTGAGAGTCACGAGGTGTGCGGTCGATCAGCCGCGGGCATCGGATTTCGATCGACTCTCCGATCAAGTACTCCCGCGAGCGTCTGAGGTTTCCCTGGCGGCCAGCGAAGAATGGATCGCGGCCCAGGGTCCGACGAGCACGTCGCTCATCGATGCTGTCGCGGCCGTGAACGACGGCGTCCTCGTGTTCTATCCGTACCTGTATCACCCGACGGTGCAGGGACGAAGGGTCGCGCGGGTACCGACGATTCTTTATCCCGCCGCCCATCGCGAGGCGCCGCTCGCCCTCGCCATTTTCGACGAGGTGTTTGGTTCGGTCGACGGGTTGGCGCTACAAACGCGGGCCGAACAGGCGTTGGTTGAAGAGCGCTTCCCGGCCACTCGTAATCGGGCGCAAGCGCTCGTCGGTCTGCCCGTCGAGATGACGACCGAAGCGGATGCGGATGCTGCCCGGGCCGCGCTCGGACTGGGATCTGAACCATTCGTCTTATGCCTTGGCCGGGTCGACAGAGGGAAAGGCACCCATGATCTCGTGGAGCGTTTTGCCGCGTTCCGTGAACGCCGCGGCGGTGGGCGGCTGGTTCTGGCCGGGCCGGTGGCGGAAGCCGTGCCGAAGACGGCCGGTGTCGAGTGCCTGGGCCCGATTCCCGATGAGCACAAGTTCGGGCTGCTCGCCGCGGCCGAGGTCTTAGTGAATCCTTCGTTCTACGAGGCCTTCTCAATCGTCATGCTCGAGGCCTGGCTCGCGGGCACCCCCGTGCTGGTCAACGGCTGGTGTGCGCCGATGGTCGAACACTGCGAGCAGTCGGGCGGCGGCCTTTGGTACACCGGCGTCAGCGACTTCGAGATGGCCCTGGGGCGGCTGCTTGACGATCCAGTCGCCCGCGACGCCCTCGGTCGTGCGGGGGAGAGGTACGTGTCGGATCGCTACTCGTGGTCGGCCGTTCGCGGTCGCCTTGATGGGCTGATCCGTCGGGTTAGTTGAGCTCTTCGATCACGTCACCGGGTGGCACGCGTCGTTCGGGACGACTCACCCGCACCACGAGATCGGCGAGTAACCCGATCACGAGGAGCTGGAGAAGCGCAAAGCCGAGAAGCAGAGTGTTGGCCGCAGGCCGGAAGTCCTTGTCGACCAGGTCGTACCCGAGCTTGCCAACGAACACGAAACCAACGAGCGACGCGATGGGGAGCACGACTCGGAGCGGGTCGTAGCTGAGGATCATACGAATGACCTGGAGCGCGTAGCGGCGAGTGTCGGCCAGCCAATGGAACTTTGATTCCCCGGCTCGGGTCAGATACTCGATCGAGGTGTATTCGACCGAGTAGCCGTTCATGAGGAACGCCATTGTGATCGTGGTGACACACGAGAACCCGGCGGGTAGCTGATGGGTGTATTGCAGCGCGACGTCGCGCCGGAACGCCCGGAAGCCGCTGTTGAGGTCGGGGATGTCGGTCTTCGTGAGGTATGACGCGAGCCGGCGAATGATCCACTTGGCCGGGACCCGGAAGAGCTTCAGCGTGCCCTGTTCGCTCGTGCGGGCGCCGACGATGTGATCGTTGGTGCCGAGCTTCTCAACGAGTTGGGGGATCTCATGGTTGGGGTAACTCATGTCGGCGTCGGACCACACAACGATCCGGCCTTGGGCGGCCTCGGTGCCGATGCGACGAGCCGTGCCCGCGCCACGATTTCGACCGGAGCGAAGGACACGGACATTCGGGCGGCCGCGAGCGATCTCCACGGAGCCGTCCGTCGACCCGTCGTCCACGACGAGGAGCTCCCACGAGTAAGGTGAGGCCTCCATGGAGCTGTTGATTCGGTCGAGCTCGTCGGCGAGATGGCCGACCTCGTTGTGAACGGGCAGAACGATGCTCACGTCGAGCGTGTGATCGTCAAGCGGCGAGTCGGTGGCTGGCACGGATTGAGCCTAGGCGTGCGACGCCTGCCCCTGTGGATCCTGCTCGGGCTGATTCTGCTCCAACCCACGCCCCACCGATTGAGTCAAACGGTGGCCGGAGATCTCGGCGACTCGATGTTTCTTACGTGGACACTCTCGTGGGGCGCGCGGACGCTCAGCAGCGACCCCATTTCCGTGTTCGATGCGAACATCTTCTTTCCCGAGTCCGAGACCCTGGCGTTGTCGGACCCGATGCTCTCGCTTGCCCCGATCTATGGCGTGATCGAGTGGTTCACCGGCGATTCGATTGTCGCGCTGAACCTACTGATGTTCGGGCTCTTCGTCGGGGCATTGGCTGCGGCCCACGCCCTCGCCATGCGTCTGTTCGGGCGAGGTGACGTCGCCCTCGTGGTGGCCGTGGTCGCCTGCTGCAACAGCTATGTGTTCGGGCAGCAGAACCATCCCCAGCTGCAAACGTTTGGGTTTCTCTCGTTGTGCTTCCTCTTGCTGCTACGAGCGGTCGAACATCGACGGGTTCGAGACGGAGTTTGGCTGGGTCTGTCGATCGCGGCGATGACCATGGCGACGGTCTACTACGGCCTCATCTGGGTCCTCTCGGCCATTGTCGTAATCGCGGTGCTGTGGTTGCGACGATCGCTACCCGCGGTCCGTTCGCTCATCCGGCCGGGAGGGGCGGCCGTGCTGACAGCTGGAGTGTTCCTTGCGCCCCTGGCCCGCATCTACCAATCGGTGGACGAGCGCAACGGGCTCGCCCGGGGTTATGAACCGGACAACTCTCTGCTTGTGCGGGATCTCATTACCCCACAGCACGACAACTGGCTGTGGGGGTCGTCTCTCGACGGCATCAACTCCGCAAGCGCCCCGGGTGAACATTCGTACTTCCCGGGCTTTCTTGTTCTTCTGCTGGTCATGGTTGGTGTGGCCATCGCGGCGGTTCTGCTCCGACGTGGCGCCGCCGTCACCCGCACGGGGGTTCGGCTCGACGAACTCGTCGCGATCGTCAGTGCGGGCGTGGTGGCTGGCGTGCTGGCGCTGGGCCCGTCACCGTGGGGGCTCAAGGGTCCGTTTCGGGTGCTGCATCGTTTCCTGCCCGGGTTCGATGGCATTCGTGTCACCTCGCGATTCGCGGTGATCGCCTTTGTGGGCGGTGCGCTACTCGTCGGCCTTGCGGTGCAATACCTGTCCGACCACACGTCGCCGCGGCTGCGCCAATGGATCGCTCCGCTGGTTGTAGTGGTCGTGCTTGCCGAGGTGGGGGGACCAATGGGACGAGTTGAGGTGCCGGCGGGCGACCGCCTGCTCGTCTACGAGGCCATTGCCGACCGCGACGCCGGTGTGGTGCTTGAGTTGCCGATCTACGCGCCGCCCGATGGTGTCCGTTGGGCGTTTGTCGAGGCGCCACGGATGTACCACGCCACCACCGACTGGAACCCTCGGGTGAACGGCTATTCCGGGAGCGTGCCACGAGACTTCACGGCGAACGCCCAAGTGCTCGACAGCTTCCCCTCGGCCGATGCGTGGCTGCTTATTACTGACCTCGATGTTCGTTACGTGATCCTGCACGGAGGGGTTGAACAGGGGTTCGAAGCGTTCGACCAAGCCACGCTGAGCAACATGGTTGCCGCCGCGACGGCGGCCGGCTTTCGGGCCACGGCGCATGGTGAAGACTGGCTTCTCGAGCGTTTGGCCTGACCAACTTTGTCAGAAACCTTCGCGTATCTTGTTCAGGCGCGGGCGGTTTGAACCGATCGGTCACCCATGGGTCAACGGGTACTTGGGGCGCTATCAGCGCTCGCGCTTACGGCAACACTTGCGGCCGCAGTGCCAGCATCAGCGGCTTCCTCCGAGTACGAGAAGGATTGGGCCCTTCTTCTCGACGGCTGGAATCGAAGCTCATCGCCGGTCATTGCGGATATCGACGCGGATGGCGAGAACGAGATTGTGTTCGGCCACCAGGACGGCCGACTACGCGCCTACGAGGGCGACGGCACGCTGAAATGGTCAACTCCCGCCGTGCCGAGCCTCAACGCGGGCTGCAACGCCCAAACAACCGCCTCCGCGATCGACTCGAGTCCGGCGGTCGCCGACATTGATGAGGACGGTACGCCGGAGATCATCATCGGTGTTGGGTCGACATGGGCCGAACACCAGAACGGTGGGGTCATCGTTTTCGACGGCAAGACGGGTGCCAAAGAGTGGGGCACCGCGATCGGGCGCGATAGCGGCGATATCTGGGAGAGCAGCCCCCACCTCGATGGCTGGTGTGAAGGCGTGTTCGCGACCCCGGCGATTGGCGACGTCGACGGCGACGGCCACCTCGACGTCGTGTTCGCCGCTTGGGATTTCTACATCTGGGCCGTCGATCGTTTCGGCACGCCGCTCAGTGGGTTCCCGTTCAACAACGACGACACGGTCTGGTCTTCGCCCGCTTTATACGACATCGACAACGATGGTGACATGGAGATTTTCGTCGGCGGTGACACCACGCCCGGTGGCTACTACGACCACCTTGGGGGTGTCTTCCGTGCCCTCGACTGGACTCCGAATGGTGTCGTGAACCTGTGGAACGCCGAAGCCAACGAGGTCTTTCATTCGTCGCCTGCCATCGGTGACATCAACGGCGACGGCCGACCGGAAGCGGTTGTCGGTACCGGCTCAAACTGGTTCGAGGAGTGCGGTAACGGTCACTACCAATGCACCGGCAACGATGGGTCGGATCACAACAAGGTGTTTGCCTTCGACCTCTACGACGGTTCGACCGTTCCCGGATTTCCGGTCAGCGCAGGCGACACGGTGATCGGATCGCCGGCTCTTGGCGATCTCGACAACGATGGCCGACTCGAAGTAGTGATCGGTTCCGCCGATCACTACGTCTACGCCTGGAACGGCGACGGCACGCTCGACTGGCGTACCGCTCCGGTATTCGATCATCTTGGGACCGGCCGGATGAACGGTTCGCCGATCATTGCGGACCTCGACGGTGATGGTGATCAGGACGTTGCGATTGGCGGTGACAAAGGGCTTGCTTTGCTCGACGGTCGCGGTGGCACGGACCTGCAATTGGGGCTGCATTGGTCAGACAAGATGTCGGTCTGGTCCCATGAGGCCGCACCTGCGGTCGGCGTGATCAACGGAGAGCGCCATCTGGTCTTCACCAGCTTCGATACGCCGCGCCTCCTCACTCGGCTCGCGGCCTTCGTGCTGCCTGACAGCAACGCTGAAGATGCGTGGCCCATGCTCCGACGGGACGCGACTCGCGCCGCCAACGCCGGGAATGTCGCCGGCGCCACCTGCGGGTTCTCGAGTACCGGAACGTTCTGCGATGTGTTCGAAAGCGCCTACTTCTCAGACGCGGTCAACTGGATGGTGGACGAGAACATCACTACCGGTGTGTCCAACTTCCTCTTTGGACCGGGCCAGAACCTGTCCCGAGCACAGATGGTGGCCTTCCTTTGGCGCGAGGCTGGAGAGCCCGCGGGTAATCCTGACCACGGTTTCCGCGATGTTCCCGCCGGGGCGTATTACGACGAGGCCGTGAAGTGGGCGAAGGCGGTCGGGATCACCACGGGCACCTCCCCAACCACCTTCTCAGCCGCCCAATTCGTGACGCGTGGACAACTGGTGACGCTGCTGTGGCGACGCGATGGTGAACCGTCTGCCGCTTCGGCTCCGTTCGCTGACGTTCCCGTGGCCCGCTACTTCACGAGTGCAGTCGACTGGGCGAAGGCGATGGGTATCACCACGGGCACAGCGCCTACCCAGTTCTCTCCATCGGACCCAGTCACGCGCGGTCAAGCCGCCGCGTTCCTATACCGGACCAGTCAGGTCGCCCCGGCTGCTGCGTCGTAGACCGGCATCATTTCTTCGGCAACGACGGGCCATGTGTGGCGGGTGAGTCGCTCCTGGAGTGCGAGCGCGGGCGGCGTTGGCTGCTCGACTGCAGCAGCGAGCCGTTCGATGAAGTCGGCGGAGTCATCGGGTTGAACCAGGTCGATGTCGTGACCGACGAGTTCGGGTAGCGCGCCGACTGCCGTGGCGACGACTGGCGTCCCGATTGACAGAGCCTCGAGCGGCGGAAGACCGAATCCCTCGTAGGCGGAAGGAAAGGCGAGCACCGTTGCGCCGCGCAGGAGGCTGGCCCGCTCCTCATTAGAGAAGTGGGTGAGCCGAACGATGCGCTCGCGGTTGTCGTGGCGAGCGGTGGTGACGGCGGGTTCGTTGTTGCCTTCGGCTCCCGCCACCACGATGCGGACATCGTCGGCAAGGTGGGGGAGCGCACTGAGGGTTGCCTGGATGTTCTTCCGTTGTTCGACGGTGCCCAGCGCGAGCACATAACGGTCGGCGCCCGCGAGTGCTCGGCCCTCGTCCGCGGAGCCGCCGACAACCGGAGTGATGGCGTGATGGACGACATGAACTCGCTCGCCGGGGATGCCGAGAACGGTCTGGGCCTCGTGGGCCACCAGCTCCGACGACACGTGAATCTGCGTGCCGCGTCGAACGGCCGAGCGAATCGCCGGCGCCATGGCGGCCACCGAAGGTTCACACCACTCAGGATGAGTAATCGGCGTGAGGTCCTGCAGCGTGATGACACTCGATGGGCCCGGCGGAGCGAGGAAGTTGGTGCCGTGGATGACGTCGACATCGCCTGCAGTAAGCCGCGGGCCGGGAAAGCCAGAGCGGCCCCATGTTCGTTGAGCGAATGCGGCCGGGACCAGACAGCGATGAATGGGAAGGCCGATGTCGGGCCGTTTGCCGCGAGCGCTCAGAATCCAGCCGGACAGGTCGACATCGTCGCGGACGCTCAGCGCCTGCATCAACCCGCGAGTGACCTGATGGATGCCGGCCGGTGGGCCGAGCAGCGATGTGACATCAAGTCCGACGCGTAGACCAGTCACGGGACGTAAACGCCGTTGAGCGCGAGCGTGGTGACGATGGTGAGGGCGACCGCGGAGGCCGTAGGCAACCATCGGTCGAGTCGCGGATTTTGGCTCAACAGGGCGGCGGCGATGACCAGGGGGAAAACACTGAGTGCGTAGCGCTCCATCGAGTTCAGGTTGTCGGCGCCTACCAGCATCAGCGTTGAGAAGACGGTGTATAGCCAGAGATCTCGGGACAGGCGGCGGACGGTAACAACGGCGAGGCCAATGAAAATGAGCGCGGCCAGAGAGTGGAAGAGTTCGCCTTCATCGCCTCGGAGGCCGTCGTTGAGACCTCGTACGAGCCGTGAGATCGGCTCGGTGAACTCTCCGCGCAACTCTCGCTGGGCATCGATAGGCGTTCGCCAGCCGCCCGCTTCTCGTTCGGCCCAAATTAGGAACGTGAGTGTGCCGAGCGGGGCCGATACGACCGAGAGCCAGGCGAGCGGGGAACGTCGGTCGGTTTTTAAAGTACGGACGAGCGCGGGGAGGGCGAGGAGGGCGGCGACGGGGCGAGTGAGCCCGGCCAGATATCCGAGGATGACGGTGAGCCCCCAGCGGCGAGCGCGGGCCGTCAGGATGAATCCGAGAGCGAGTGAGAGGTACAGCGCCTCGCTGTAGCCAAGGATGAGTACGAACGCGGGCGGAAAGAGCGCGAACAGACGAACGGTGCGGCGGGCCACATTGTGGTCGCCCGTCTCCTGCACCGTGATGCGGTATAGCAACATGCCGGCGATGAGAGCGAGAAGGTTCGCGAGCACGACGAGCGCGATGTCTGGTCGGTCACCAATGACGCCGAAGAACCGGCCGAGCAAGGGCCAAAACGGGAAGAAACGGATCCCGCCCTCAAGGCCGTCTGAGTCGTAGCCGAGCGCGGCAAGGTCGCGGTACCAGGTGCCGTCCCACGGGATCAGACCATCGTCGATGGGCGAGAAGGCGGGCGGCGGTTCGAGCCGGTCGAGGATGGCCCATGTCGCGATGTAGGCCGTCGCGACGTACAGACGCGCTTCAGTCCACGAAGTGATCGCGGCGATGAAGTCTCGTTTCCAACCTCTCATCCGAGCGGCTCGTATCTCGTGAGGAGCATTGGTTCGAATGCCGCGCTCGGAGACACCAGATGATGCGCTCGATGCGTGCGGTTGAGCTCCTCGATGATCGCCTCGCAACGGTTGCCGAGACTCTTGTAGCCAAGCCCGACGACCAGCCACACCTGATTTCCGGCGGCGGCTGCGGTCACTCGCTCGAGGAATGCTTCGGGCGATGTCGCGGTGATCGTGTCGGCGTAGTCCTGCCAGTCAATCAGCGTGCCATCGCCCCGCGGATAGGCGACCGCCTCAAGATCGGCCTGCAAGGCACGATGTGTGGCCGGCCCCACCTGATCGGGGCAGAACGCGACGATGTCGCCCTCTCCATGATCGCGATCGATAACGCGGGCGACGTCGCCCGCCTGGGTGCGGTCACGGCGGCTCTCGTCGACCCCAATCGCGAGCCCAAAGAGAACAAGGACAGAGAGCGTGGCCGTAGCCGCACGGCGCGGCAACACCGACACACCGCGGGCCGTAAGAAGCAACACGAACGGCACAACCACGGCGGCGTAGCGGCCCTCGAACGCGCCCGCAGTAACCAGCGCGATTCCACCACCGATCGCCAGGGTGACGGTGATCATGATGACCGCGATCGACAACGGCCCCGAACCGAAGCGAAGTTCTACGGTCTCGTCGCGTTTGGCCCAACCGAAAGCGCCGAGCAGGGCAACGAACAGCACGATGACCCCAAGCAACTCGCCCTCAAAACGATTATTGCCGCCCATGGCCTGCATAGTTTCGATCGCGATTTCGGCGGGCCGGGCTCGATCCGCCCACGGTGTGCCCGTCGACCCGAGCTGTTCGAAGAACACGCTGAGCCACACCGTGAAGGCAAGCGTGCCCGCAATAATCGCGAGGCCCACCCGAACCAGCGTTTGGCGGCGGTCGGCGGACCGCAGGCCCTCAGCTGCGATCACCAGCAGCGCGGCGCCAATCAGCCAGAACGACCAATAGTGGGTGTGCACCAGCGCGGCGGTAGCCAGCGAGACCAAAACCAGCCGCTTGAGACTTGGGCGTTCGACCGCTTGCTCTGTGACGAGCCAGGCCACCGCTACGAGGAAGGTGAGCGCGGCATACATCCGTGCCTCAGTGCCATAACGGAGGAGATACGGAGATGTAAGCGCGACAATTGCGGCGAACCATGCGACCGTCTCGCTGCGCCGTCGGCCGATCGCCCAGACAACAGGAACCGTGCCGAGTGATGCGACCGCGGAAAGACTGCGGGCCGCGCCGTTGGAGTCGCCGAACACGTCCATCCACCAGCCCAGTAGGAGGTAGTAGAGACTGGGGTGGCCATCGTGGCGGAGGGCTTCGACCATGTCGCCAAGTGGCAGGCTGGCGACCTGAACCGACAACGCTTCGTCGAGCCAGAGTGGTGAAGGAGCGAAGACGCGCAGCGCCACACCGCCGATGGCGGCGACAACGGCAAGTCCGAGAAGCTCGCCTCGCCACCGCCATGGTGAGGAATTCTCGTCTTGCTCAATCGGTGCAGGAGCAGCGGTGGCCACGGTGGGCGAATCTAGCCGCAACATCGTCAATGCTCCCCATGCTGCTCCCCATGCTGCTCCCTAGCTGGTTGGGAAGCGACGGCTAGCCTCCGCGACCATGTCGACTCGTATTGTGATCCTCGGCGGCGGCCCCGCTGGCAACTCCTGCGCCACGACGGCCGCTCGCCTCGGGGCCGATGTCGTGCTGATCGAGCGCGACGTCATCGGCGGTGCCGCCCATCTACACGATTGCATCCCATCGAAGGCGATGATTGCCACCGGAAATGCTCGACAGTTTCTCCAACGCTCGATGCGTATGGGGCTCAGCGAAGTCGGCTCCGAAGTCGATCTCGTGAAGCTGGCGGAGCGTCTCCGGGCGATTGAGGCCCGGCTCGAGGCCCAGACCCGCACCCTTCTTGCCAGCCAGCGGGTTGAGCTCATTCCTGGAACGGCCACCGTCACTGGCCCCAACACTGTTCGCTCCGTTTCGGCGGCCGGCACAGTCGACCACGAGGCCGACATCATCGTCTTGGCCACCGGCTCTCGTCCCCGCATTCCTGAGTGGGTCGAACCCGACGGCGACCGGATCATGACCACCCGCGATGCGTACCCGCCGTCGTCGCTTCCCTCGCATGTGATCGTGATTGGGTCCGGCGTTACCGGTGTGGAGTTCGTGCACCTGTTCGAATCGATGGGCAGCGCTGTCACGCTGGTCGTGAGTCGTCAGCAGGTGCTGCCGGGGAAGGACCCTGAAGTTGCTGCGGCCCTCGAGGAAGACTTCCTCCGTCGCGGCATCAAACTCTTTAAGGGCGCGCGGGCCACGGGCATCGAGATCGAGCACGACGATGCGGGAGGAGCGAGTGTTGTCGTGAGTTGTGACGATGGACGAGTCGCTCGCGGATCCCACGCATTGCTGGCGATCGGCTCCGTGCCGAACAGCGACGGGCTCGGGCTCGAGAACGCGGGCGTAGAAACCGACGGCGGCTATGTGCCGGTCGACATGATTCTCCGTTCGAACATCCCCCACATTTATGCGGCCGGTGATCTCTCGGGTCGACTACCGCTCTCGTCGGTCGCCACGATGCAGGGCCGAAAAATCGCGGAGCACGCGATGGGTGCTTACCAGCCGGAACGCCATCGGCTCATCGACTACGACAAGGCAGCCTCGGCGATCTTCACCGAGCCGGAGATTGCCGATGTGGGTTTGGCCGAAGCCGACGCGTTCTCCGAGGGTCGAAAGGTGCGGGTCACAAAGGTGCCGTTTGCATCAGCCGCCAAGGCGTTGATCAACGACGACCCGCGGGGATTTGTGAAGATTGTGTCTGACCCGGCCACCGGCGTGGTCCTCGGCGGATCAATCGTCGGCCGTCACGCCGCCGAGCTGATCGCGGTGCTGGCCGTGGCGGTCACCAACGGACTCACTGTGAGCGACATCCACGAAAGCTTGATGGTGCACCCAACCCTGTCAGAAGCCCTAAGCGAAGCCGCCGAGTAACTATTCAATGACGGCGACGATGTCGCCGCTGCCGACGGAGTCACCTTCGGCCACCTTGATCTCGATGACTGTGCCGGCCTTGTCGGCACCGACGTTGTTTTCCATCTTCATGGCTTCCAACACAACGATTGGATCGCCGACTTCGACTTCGTCGCCGACGGCAACCACGATCTTGACGATCGTGCCCTGCATCGGCACCGCGACCTGACCTGAACCCGCACCGCCACCGCTGCTCGAGCCGCCGGAACGACGAACTCGAGGCGCAGATCCGCCCGCGGCGGAAGCAGATTCGGGGACCCACATCGAAACGGAGAAGCGCTTGCCGTTGACCTCTACGTCGAGATCGCGTTTGACCTTAGGCGTTTCGTCCGTGTCGGCATCGCCCAAGGGCGGGGTGCCAATGGCGGACAGATCGAGGGTCTCTTCAACCCACTTGGTGGAGTGCTCCATCGCGACAAAGTCGGGATGTTCGAGAATCGCGATGTCGGCCGGGATTGTTGTGGCGACGCCTTCGACCACGAGTTCTTTGAGCGCTCGCAACGCCCGGGCGATTGCGGTTGGGCGATCGTGTCCCCAAACGATGAGCTTGCCAATCAGGTTGTCGTAGTACTGGCTGATCTCGTCGCCGGACTCGTAACCAGTGTCGAAGCGAGTGCCGAAGCCATCGGGCGTCTTCAGTGTGGTGATCGGACCGGGGGAGGGCAAGAACGCGCCGCCAGCCGGGTCTTCGGCGTTGATCCGGACCTCGATTGAGTGGCCCCGGACCTGGACCTCGTCTTGGGTGAAGGGGAGTGCTTCGCCGGCCGCGATCCGGAGCTGCTGCTCCACGAGATCGATGCCCGTGATGAGTTCGGTGGCGGGGTGTTCGACTTGG
Organism: Candidatus Aldehydirespiratoraceae bacterium; assembly: GCA_047639555.1. GTDB lineage: Bacteria > Actinomycetota > Acidimicrobiia > Acidimicrobiales > Aldehydirespiratoraceae > JAJRXC01. The sequence goes on along the minus strand of JBLIOE010000037.1, from coordinate 961 downwards.
AGACGAGTGTTCATCTCGAGATAGTGGAAGCCGCCGTCCTCGTAGAGAAACTCGACCGTGCCGGCGTTGACATAGTCGCAACCCTTGGCGACGGCGACGGCCGCGGCACCCATCTCGGCAATGATCTCGTCGGGAATTCCCGCCGCTGGCGCTTCTTCGATCAGCTTCTGATGCCGGCGCTGGGCGGAACAGTCGCGGGTGCCGAGGAAGACACAGTTGCCGTGGCTGTCGGCGAGGATCTGAACCTCGACGTGGCGGGGCTTTGTGAGGTAACGCTCCATGTAGCACTCGTCGCGCCCGAAGTAGGACAGCGCCTCGCGCTGAGCGGAGTCGAGTTGGTCGGCGGCCTCTTCGGCATTGCGCACAACCTTCATGCCGCGACCACCACCGCCGTAGGCCGCCTTGATCGCAATGGGCCAGCCGTTTTTGTTGCCGAACGCAACTACAGCGGCCGAGTCTTTGAGAATTTCGGTCGACCCGGGAACTCCGTGCACGCCCACCTTTTCCGCCGCCTCGCGAGCCGAGATCTTGTCGCCCATGACCTCGATGGCTTCCGGCCCAGGCCCGATGAAAGTGACACCACGGTCGGTGATTGCCCGAGCGAAGTCGGCGTTCTCCGAGAAGAAGCCATAACCTGGATGAACCGCGTCGGCGCCGCTCTTCTCGATGGCATCGAGAATCGCCTCGGTATCGAGGTAGGACTCTGCCGCGGTCTGCCCGCCGAGGGCGTAGGCCTCGTCAGCAAGCCGCACATGGAGCGCGTCGCGATCGAGTTCGGAGTAAACGGCAACGGTGCCGACGCCGAGTTCGCGGCAGGCGCGAATGACTCGGACGGCGATTTCACCGCGGTTGGCGATCAATACCTTTGAGAACACGTGGTAATGGTTAGTCCAATGAACGACGAATTGGCGACATCTGCACACCGCTTTCTGCCCCTGAGTGTCGAAGTGGCTGGCGTCCT
>JBLIOE010000036.1:0-43554 GCA_047639555.1 Candidatus Aldehydirespiratoraceae bacterium | reverse complement strand
CGCCGCCGACTCCACCTCAACACCGGAAAGCAACGCGTCATCGACCTTCGCCGCCAACCGGACCGCTTCGCTCAAATCCTCCAACTCCGCCAACGCCATACCCACACCATACGAAAGGGGTATGACACCCAAGAAAGGTGCTCAGTCAACGATGGACACCTCGGCACCAGTGGTCGCGTCGAACACCGCACGGTCGTCGAGTGGCGCTCGGAGGTCGACTTGCGCCCCGCCCAAACACGCACCCTTGCGCTCGCCTCTGGTCTCGAGCAACACGACTACCCGCTCACTTGTCCCGACCGCGCTCGCCCGATACTCGGGATGACAACCGCCCATAACTGCGATCGCGTGTAGCTCATCAACTTCCACCAGTTCGACGTGGGTGACCGGCTGCGAGTTCCACGACCCCGTGGTGTCCCACCAGACGAAGACCGCAAGCGCGCCGCCGAGAGATGACGGCGACCACTGTCGCCAGCGCGATCTCCCGAGATCTAGCCACGGTCTCCGAGGTCGTACTCGGCCATGTAGTACGGATGATCCGGGTTCCACACCGTCAGCGGAACGGGGTTGTCGACCTTGCCCTTCGGGCGGACATCGTCGCCGGAGAGCATCTGCAATCCGTCGCCCATCTGCTGGCGCGCCCGGTCGAGATGTGTCTGCAGTTCGGCGACTACATCGGGATGCTCCTCCGCGACATTTGTGGTCTCGCCAATGTCCGTCGAAAGGTCGTAGAGCTCGTTCATGTCGTGCTGTTGCTCTTCGGACCACGCCGTCTTCGCGACGTGGAGCTTCCACTTACCGCGGCGAACGGCTTCGAGATTTCGGCCCTGATAGTAGAAGAACGCCTCGTGAGGAGACTCGTTTGACTCCCCCGCCAGGATCGGCGCGATGTTGCGCCCGTCGATCGTGCGATCGGTCGGGACGTCGGCGCCGCACCAGCCCGCGATGGTCGGGTAGAGGTCCATCGACGTCGTGAGCGCTGAACTCGTCGAACCCGCAGCAACGGCGCCCGGCCAGCGGACGATGCACGGCACCCGCTGGCCGCCCTCCCATGTGGTTCCTTTCTTCGAGCGCAGCGGAGCGTTGCTTCCTTCGCCCGGCCGCCCGAGCGCACCGTTGTCGCTCGTGAAGATCACGATGGTGTCGTCGGCCAGCCCCAGCGCTTTGAGCTCGTGGAGCAACACGTCGAGCGCCCAATCAATGCAGCGCACGGCGGCGCCGTAGGGACCGTTGCGCGACTCCTCCATGAACCGCGGCTGCACATACAAAGGCAGATGGACATACATGTGGGCGAAGTAGAGGAAGAACGGCTCGTCCTTCTTCTCCCGCATGAACCGGATCGACTCCTGAAGGTAACGTTCGGTGAGTGCGGCCTGATCGGGCTGGGCCTCTTGGACGCCTTCGTCGAGCATCAGCGGGAGTGGGGGGTAGTCGCCGTCCTGGAGTTCGATCCCAAGGACTTCGCTCATCCCCTTCTTCATTTCATCGGACATCCCCGAATCCTGGCGACCCATATCATTGCTGTAGGGCAGACCGAACCAGTGGTCGAAACCGTGGCGAGTCGGCAGGAATTCAGGCTGGTCGCCGCAGTGCCACTTGCCGACCATCTGCGTTGCGTAGCCCGCGTCCTTGAGGAGCCGAGCGATCGTGATTTCCGACGGGTTCAGCCCGTAGGGCATCCCCGGGAACAGCACGTGAGCGTTGCCGAAGCTCGAAAACCCGATTCGGGGCGGATAGCTACCCGTGAGCATCGACCCCCGTGACGGTGTACACACTGGCGACGCCATGTAGAAGTCGGTGAGCCTCATGCCGTCGACGGCCAGCTGGTCAATCACCGGGCTGTCGTTCACTTCAGAGCCGTAACAACCAAGGTCGCCGTAGCCTAGATCGTCGCAGTTGATCAGGATGACGTTTGGTGTGGCAGCAGTTCTCGGCATGGCCGTCGAACCTAGTGCGATGCTTCACGTGGGTCGATGAGGAGACTCTTGAGCGACCGCCCGATGGCACCCGACTCATCGAAAAGCTCTGCGTCCGTCTGACCGAAGCCGAGGGGCGACACCCGCACGAGTGCCGTGTGGCCGATCCACTCACCCTCGGGCTGGCGATGGAAATGCATCGAAAGGTCCGGGTTGACCGACAGGAACTTTTCGAAGTCCATCACACTCCCCGCGCTCGGGATCATGTCGGCCACCGCGGCTGCGAAGACCATTGGCGACGTGACCTCACCCTCGACGAAGGGGACGTTGAGCTTCATCCAACCCACGGTGCGACCGGGTTCGCGCTCGTCGCGCAACATGGTGAAGTTCTGCACGAAGTCGACCCCACCGAAGGAGAAGTCGGTCTCGGGCACATCCGCGGGGCCCCGGACGACCGCATCTTCGGGCCAGGCGGGAATCTGCTGTTCGGGCGGCACGGCCGTGTCATCGATCCGGATCCGCATCGCTGAGGCTCGGCCGACTACTTCGTCGTCAACGACGTAGCGGCACTCGAGTGCTTGCACCCGTCTGCCATCTCGAACGATCTCGACATCGACTTTGGTGCGACCCATCGGGACCTTGCGACTCATATCGACCGACAGACGGGTGAGCATCATCGGAGCGGCCGCCGGGGTTTGTTCGATCGCTCGGGCGACGACGCCGGCGACCGCCCCGCCGTGTTGCACTCCAGGGAACCACGGGCCGCAGGCGGTCGGCTGAGGAATCAGCCAGTCGCCGTCCAGTATGAAGATTGCGTCGGTCACAACGCGGAGACTACGGAGTCGTGCCGGCCGGGCCGACATCGAGTCGATGATCTCGAGTGAAGAGTTTCCGGGTGAGCCCCAGCGCCATCACCGCCGCGGTCGTAGAGACCGAACCGAGTACGAGATACATCACCGCTACCTGAACACGGACGGCTTCGACCGGCTCGACACCGGCGAGAATGAGTCCGGTCATCGCGCCAGGTATGGCCACGAGCCCGACGGTCTTCGTCGTCTCAATTTGTGGCACCAAGCCGGTGCGGAGTGCCTCGCGCAGGTGCGGGGCAAAGGCATCGTGGGATGAGAGGCCCAGGGCCAGGCGCGCTTCGATCAGGTCTCGATGGTCGCGCGCCTCCGCAACGATCCGGCGCGACACCACCACGGTGGCCGTCATCGAGTTGCCGACGAGCATTCCGGCCAACGGCACGATCGCCCGGCCGGTCGGCTCGAAGACCCGCAGGCCGAACAAGACACCAAGACTGACCGCCGCGGCTGCGGCGAAGGCCAAACCTGCGAGCAGGGCAACGTTGGGAACCTCGGGCGCGCGGCGGCGCACGGTGTGCGCCGCGACCAGAACCATCAGCACTACCCAGATCCATGTCCAGATCAACGGGTCGTCATCATCGACCACGATCCGCAGCGCAAAGCCGACGAGGAGCAGCTGAACGAGCGCCCGGATCGCGGCAACGACAAGGTCGCGTTCGACCCCGAGTTGGCGAATCAGCGAGAGCACCAGCGCGATGCCGATGAGAATCCCGGAGATCGCCAGACCGCTGAGACCAATATCGGCCAGGCCGCCGTTCATGCGGTCACCGCCCGTCGGACTTCGGCCGATTCGTGCTCACGGAGGTCCTCGACGGCACCTTCGGCCAGCACTCGTCCGTGGCCGAGGACCACCACCCGGTTGGCAAGTCGGGAGACCTGCGCAGGGTCGTGCGAGACCCAGATCCAGGCCACCGGCATTGGACTGTCCGGCGCGGCAAACCGTCGGGCGAGATCTTCGATGACTTCCGTTGCCTCGGGGTCGAGCGACGAGGTGGGTTCATCGGCGAGTATCACTTCCGCCCCGGTCGCGATGGTGCGGGCAAGACAGACGCGTTGGCGTTCACCACCGGAGAGTTCGGTGGCGGGCCGGTCTAAGAAGGTGGGATCGAGGCTGACGAGGCGACAGAGGTCTTCAGCGGTCTCGTTGTCGAGGTCAATCGCCCCGATCGCCAGGTTCTCGAACACCGTGCACGGAGCGACTGCGGGGGCCTGGAAGACCATGCCCACCTCGCGTCGATGCATGAGCACGTCGACGTCATCGAGCGAGACACCACGCCACAAGATGGCACCGGCCGTGGGCACGTCGAGACGGTTGAGCAACCGCAACAAGGTGCTCTTGCCCGAACCCGACGCTCCGGCCATCGCCGTGATTCCGATGTCGGAAAGGTGCAGGTCAACCGCGTCCAGACGGCGCCGATTCGGAGGGCCGACGGACACGCCAGCAAGGTCGAATCCCGTCACCGATGTCATTACGGCGAGGGTAACCCCACAGCCGAAGGTTGCTCGATCGACTCTTCAGGACGCCAGCCTGCACCCTCACCGGCGGGGAGAGTCAAGCCTTGTCGACAACTTGTGTCACGCTCTCTCGAATGCACATTCGAATCGGTTTCGGCATCGGCGCGGTCCCCAAGCTCATGGGGCAACCAGACGGCCTCGGCCGGGTCGTCGACGACCTTGATCGCCTCGGCTACGACAGCCTGTGGTTCCCGGAGCGAGTCAACAGTCCGCAACTCGATCCGATCGTTGCGATGTCGTATGTGGCTGGTCGGAGCAAGCGGCTGAAGTTCGGTTCGGCGGTCTCGGTGCTCCCGGGACGCAACCCGATCCTGATGGCGAAGATGCTGGCCAGCCTCGATGTGGTGTCGGGCGGCCGCTGCCATCCCGCGTTCGGACTGGGCATCGCCAACACCGCCGAGCACCAGGCGTTTCAAGTCGATCGCAAGGAACGAGCGTCATGGCTGAACGAAGCAATGCCGCTGATGCGGCGCCTCTGGGCCGAGGAGGAAGTCGACCATGAGGGCGAGCGCTTCTCCATCAAGGGGGCTCGCGTGCTGCCGAAGCCGATCCAGAACCCGATGGAGGTTTGGCTCGGTGGCGCCGCACCGTCGGAGCTTCGACGCACGGGCCGGCTGGCCGACGGCTGGCTCGCATCGTTCACGACGCCGCAATACGTTGCCGAGGGCATAACGGTGATCGAAGAGGCCGCGGCAGAGGCAGGCCGAACGATGGACCCAGAGCACTACGGCGTGCTCATTCCTTATCTTCCTGGTGACGGCGAGACCGAGATTCCCGAAGGCCTGAAGGCTGTTGTGGCGTCACGCAAACCCGACGCTGACCCACGAGATGTGGTGGCGACGAGCCGAGACCGAATCGTCACGCTCATCAACGAATACCTCAGCGTTGGCGCTTCAAAGTTCGTGCTGTTCCCGTTCGCCGAACCAGAGGGCTGGCACGCCGAGCTCGAAGCGCTGGCCCAGGTGGCGCTGCCGCTACAGAGCTAAGCGGAGAGCAAACCCAGCCGGTCGTGGGCACCGCCGAGGATCTCGTCGGTAGGTCCGCCCATCCAGTCGAGGGCGGCGGCGTAGACAGAGCGGGTATCGACCACGATTGGAATGTCGCCCTGTCGGAGGTTGTCCAAGTCGTAGTCGCCCACGACCTGCCCGCCTGACACGTCAGGGCCGAAGAGGAACTGACAACCACCGCTGCCGTGGTCGGTTCCTCCTGAGCCGTTCTCGACGACCCGGCGACCGAATTCTGAGGTCGTCATCACCATCACGTTGTCGCCATGTCCATCAGCCTCGAGACGCTCGAAGAAGGCGGCGAGACCGCCGCCGATATCGGCAAGAAGGTTGGCGTGGTTGTCGGCCTGGTTGGCGTGAGTATCGAAGCCGCTGATCCCAACGGTGATCACCCGGGTGCCGATCCCGAGGTCGATGATTCCCGCTGCAGTCTGCAGCAGGCTCGCCGCGGTGTTGCCATCGTTCGGACCGGCGGGCAGCGCGTCGTTGTCATCGGACCCCGATACGGAGGCGAGGATGTCGACCGCGGAGATGGTCGACGGGATTGCGTACTGGGCGGCCGCCAATTCGTTCGATGCGGACAGTGGTCCTGCCGTAGCGAGGAATGCGGCAACGAGGGCGTCGTTGTCGGAACCGTCCATCGTCCGCAGCGTGAAGTTGGCCGGTGACCGCACCACGGTGGCGATGGTGTCCTTCCCCACGAGGGCGCGGCTGCCACCGCCGAGCGCAATAGCTCGGAGCGGATCGTTCTCGCCCTCCAGGGTTGCGTCGAGCCACCGGCCGAGCCAGCCAGTCTGCGACGAAGCACCAGGCACACCTGACCACCACGTGTCCATGGCCTTGAAGTGTGAGCGGCTCTGATCGTCCATGCCCGAACCCGCGATCGCGGCCATCGTGCCTGCGTCCCAATAGGGAGCGAGCGGAGCGAGTGAAGGGTGCAGTCCGAAGTCTGTTCCGGCGAGGGTGACCAGCTCGTTTTCGGCGATCGCCAGTTGCGGCCGGCTACTTCGGTAACGGCCGTCGTTGCTGACGAGAGTGTTGAGCGCATCATTGCCGCCCGCCATCTCGAGCACCACAAGGATGCGTTGGTTGGCGGGGCCGCCGAAACCGCTCGCGAGGGTGGTCGTCGGCAGCGCGGCGGTTGTGGTCGGTGCCACCGGGCCCGAGTTCTCCACGCTCTCCCGCACGAGAGCCGCCCAGGCGCCGCCGCCCAGGATTGCGGCACCAGCGACGCCGCCGGCGGCCCCGATGAACTTGCGACGAGAGAGGGGCGATTTGGGCGCCGACGAAGGCGGCCTCTGTGCGGGAGCGGGTGGAGCGGGTGGAGCGTCGAGCCGGGACGCCCTCGGCGGCCCATCGAGCGGCGTACCGCTCGATGGAGTTTGCGGCGGCGAGGCCGGTCGAGGCCGGGGATCGGAAGTGTCGTTATCAGTCATCATCAACCTCAGCGGATCAGAAGATCGGGGGACGCAAGGGCGACAGCCAGGACGGCTTCACCAGGGCGAGGGGCCGCGCTGGCGGAAAGGCCGTTGAGCGCGTCGAGCGTGGCTGGACTAAAGCCGGCCGGGCGGAGCAGGAGGTCGGCGAGGAGATCGAAGTCTCCATCGGCCGCCGCTCCGAGTGCGAGCGAATCAACGGGCGTCGCCCGAGCAATCGCGTTCGCCATCGTGAACCGTCCGGCCGTGGCCGAGGAGGCGAGCCAAGTGCTGGCGCCGGGGTAGCCGCCGACGTTGGGCGGATTGCCAGGTACCTGTCCCATCTGTCGGAGCAGCGCAATCGTGGCGCGTGGCGGCAGGTTCGCGCCCGTCGCCTTGATCGCCGCCACGGCCCATGGAACCGGAGCCGTCACCTGGGGTGTGCGCTCTCCTGCGATACCGGCCTCCAGGACCGAACGAGCGAGCGTGCGAATGTCGAGATCATTTGCCGCGAACGTCGCCGCCAGGCCGTCGATTATTGGCTGATCAACATTGCCAAGAAAGTGACGGGCCATCTTTCCGGCGATGAAACCGGGCACCGCGTCGTGGTCCACGGCCGTATCGACGACCGCGTCGACCCCGGTGATACCGGTCCTGCCGAGGAACGTTTGCGGCGTCGGGTCGTAGCGGTTGGGCACCTGCAGCACCGCGTAGCCGCGGCGACGGGCGACGACCCAGCCGGTGAGCGCCACGGCCGCTGCTCGGACGTCGTCCTCTGTGTAGTTCCCGATGCCAAGGGTGTAGAGCTCAAGCAGTTCGCGGCCGAAGTTTTCGTTGGGTGAAGCACCGGTGGAGGTCGTGCCGTCGAGAAAGATCAGCATGGCGCCGTCGGTCGTGATGTCCCGGATCAGTTCTCGGAAGTCACCGAATGTGTGCGACCGCAGCAGTTCGAGATGTTCGAGCAGGAGCGGGAGATAGTTGACGACGGCGTAGGACACCGCGAAGTGGTCGTGCCAGAACCACGCCAGCGCATTCTCGAAGGGCCGCTCCGTGGCGACCAGCCGGTCGATCCATGCGCCGAGTACCTGGACGCCCTGTTCCTGCCGATTGCTCTGGTCATCGACATAGACGAAGTCCGCCCACGGGCTTGGTTCAGCGGCAATACCGGCACCGTCGGGATCGACCAGCCGGTCGATGACCGCCTCGGGGCCGAGCGCCGTCAGCTCATCGAGCTGGCCAGGCATCAGCCCCCATCCGGCCCGTCGGGCCAGCCAAGCAACCTGATCTCTGGGGGAAGCGCCGTTCGTTGTCACACCACGACTATCGACCCCAGATGTGTGGAGACTATGAGCAGTCCACCAGAGGTTCTGTGAACGGAACCTAGGACGGGAGGCGGTCGAAGGCTTGGGAGAGGTCGGCGATGAGGTCGTCGATGGATTCGATGCCGACACTCAGACGGATGAGGTCGTCGGGGACTTCGAGCGGAGACCCCGCTGCTGACGCGTGGGTCATAACGCCGGGGTGCTCGATGAGCGATTCGACCGCACCAAGCGATTCCGCCAGCGAGAACACCCGGGTGCTCGCCGCAAGACGAACCGCCGCGTTCATGCCGCCCTTGATCCGGAACGACACCATGCCGCCGAACTTCTTCATCTGCTTCACCGCGGCCGCGTGACCGGGGTGATCGGCGAGACCGGGATAACGAATCTCGATCACTTCATCGCGACCTTGGAGGAATTCGACGATCGCCTCGGCGCTCTCGCAGTGGCGATCCATGCGCACGGCCAGAGTCTTGAGTCCGCGGAGGGTGAGGTAGTTGTCGAATGGGCTACCAATCGCGCCGATGGCGTTCTGCAGGTAGGCCAATCGAGCGGCCAGCTCGTCGTCGTTGAGAGCGAGGAATCCGCCAACTACGTCGGAGTGGCCGCCGCAGTATTTGGTGGTCGAGTGAACCACGACGTCGGCGCCCAACGACAGCGGCTGCTGGAGGTAGGGCGTGGCGAAGGTGTTGTCGACCACAAACATGGCGTCACCCGCGTGGGCAACTTCGGCAATGGCCTCAAGGTCGATCACGGTGAGCATGGGGTTAGTGGGTGTCTCGGCCCACACAACCTTCGTCTCCGGGCGCATCGCCGCAGCAAGCGCCGCGGGATCGGTGAGATCGGCGGCCGACCAATCGATACCCATCGGGCCGAACACGGCGGAAATCAGTCGGAATGTGCCGCCGTACGCGTCATTACCAAGCACGATGTGATCGCCAGGCGAGAGGGTGCGAAGCAGCGTGTCTTCGGCGGCCATACCCGAACCAAACGCCAACCCGTGAGCAGCACCTTCGAGTGATGCCAGGCACGCCTGCAGCGCCGACCGTGTCGGATTGCCGGTGCGTGAGTATTCGTAGCCGCGGTGCACACCCACGTCTTCTTGTACGAACGTGGTGGCCAGCGAGATCGGCGTGACCACTGCTCCGCTTGCGGGATCGTGCGGTTGACCGGCGCGGATGGCGCGAGTTTCGAAGCCCCAGGCCTCGGCGTCGGCAAAGAGATCGTCAGCCATGGAAGGCCCCCTTCGAAAGGAATGAAAGAACGTCGCTGCTGGAAATGACCGCTCGAGGACGGCCGCCATCGAGCACCAACAGCGCCGAGCAAGACTCGAGCATCTCGACGGCAAGGGCGACGGGCTGGCCGGAGCCAATGGTGCGGAGCTTCGGACTCATGATGTCTTCAACCGTTTTGTCGAGCACCGCATCGGTGTCGAATGCGAGATCCATCAGGCGAAGTTCGCTGACTGAACCCATCACCTCAGCGGTCGCGAGTGGCATCTCGTTCTTTGCCACCGGCAGCTGAGAAACGCCGTGCTCGCTCATCATCTGAGCCGCTTCGCGGACCGTCTGGTGCGGCTGGACATACAGCAACTCCGGCACGCCGTCGCGTCGACTACCCAGTACGTCGGCCACCACCGGGCCCTCGGCTCGCAAGAAGCCGTATCCGGCCATCCACTTGTCATCGAAGACCGTAGACAGGTACAGGCGCCCGTTGTCGGGCACGAGCACCACAACAAGATCGTCGGGCTTCGCCGTTTCCGCGACCTGCAGTGCCGCATTCACCGCAGTGCCGCCCGACCCGCCAATCAGCAGGCCCTCTTCACGAGTGATTCGTCGAGCGGTGAGAAACGAATCTTGATCGGTGACCGAAATGGTCTGATCGACCAGGTCGGCGTCGTAGTTCGGAGGGAAGAAGTCTTCGCCTACGCCTTCGACCAAATACGGACGACCCGAGCCGCCCGAGTAGACCGAACCCTCGGGGTCGGCCGCAATAATCTTGATATCGGGGTTCTGTTCTTTGAGGTAGCGGGCAACGCCGCTCAAGGTGCCGCCGGTGCCCGCGCCCGCGACGAAGTGGGTGATCTTGCCATCGGTCTGGCGCCAGATTTCGGGGCCCGTGCTTTCGTAGTGCGCCTGCGGGTTCGCCGGGTTGAAGTATTGGTTCGGACGGAACGCGCCGGGGATCTCTTTCACCAGGCGTTCGGCGGTCGAGTAGTAGGACGCCGGGTCTTCCGGAGCGACTGCAACGGGGCAGACCACCACCTCTGCGCCGTAGGCGCGGAGCAGGTCAACCTTCTCGGAGCCGACCTTGTCGGTCATCACGAAGATGCACTTATAACCACGCTGAGCAGCCACGATGGCCAGACCAACACCGGTGTTGCCGGAGGTGGGCTCAACGATGGTGCCGCCCGGCTTGAGTAGTCCCTCGCGCTCGGCCGCGTCGATCATGGCGATCGCCGGACGGTCCTTCGAGCTGCCACCGGGATTTGTCATCTCGGCCTTGACGACGACCGAACACTTGGCATCACCGACTACCCGGCGAAGCCGCACAAGCGGCGTCTCTCCGACCATGTCGAGTACCGAGTCAAAGATCTCCATGTGTCCCCCGTGGGAAGTGTCAGCCGTCGGCCAAGTGTCGCAGGTTGATGGCCGAGTGCCACCCGTCGGAACCAAGTTAGGTATCGGTCGAATCTTCCAACCGGGATGTGCCATCCGACATTCCCGAACGCTAGTTTCTGACGGTCCGTCAGATTCTCGTGAGGTCTCGCATCATGCCCGACAACTCCCAACTCCTTAGCGGCGTTCGTGTTATCGAATCCAGCCTGCTCGGCCCCGGCCACGTCGCCACGTTCTTCGCCGATCTGGGTGCCGATGTCATCAAAGTGGAGGCGCCCGCCGGCGACTACATCCGCCAAATGACCTGGCCCATTATCGAAGGTGTGTCGCTTCTCCATCTGCACACACACCGCGGTAAACGCGGCATCACGCTCGATCTGAAGACTGACGAAGGCAAGCAGGTCTATAAGGACCTCGTCGCCACCGCTGATGTGGTGGTCGAGGCGATGCGACCCGGCTCGTTGGCCAAACTTGGCCTCGGCTACGAAGACCTCAAGGCCATCAACCCGAAGATCGTGTTTGCGACCCTGTCTGGCTACGGCGCCACCGGCCCGTACAAAGACATGCCCAGCCACGGCATCGCCTACGACACGTGGGCCGGAATCGTGCAGCCGGTCGTCGACGACGAGGGCTTCGCTCATATCCCACCCACGATGCCCAACGTCGGCATCAACGTCGGCCCGATGGTCGGTGCCATCGCGATCCTCGCCGGCATTATCAAGGCGCGCGAGAGCGGCGAAGGCTGCGAGATGGAAATGGCCCAGTCCGACGCTGCCGCCTACATGGACTGGTACCGCATCGAGTCCGAACGGGCCTACATGCGCCCCGAAGACGAGGTCACCGGCAACGCGTCCGACAACTACGAACGTCGCCCCGCCGGCCTCGCCGGCATGTGGGACGGCGTTCGTTACCAGATGTACGAAGCCAGCGACGGCCACGTGCTCTTCATGGCCAGCGAGCAGGCGTTCTGGAAGAACTTCTGCGACGGCCTCGGCCGCACCGATTTGTTCGAGAAGTGGCCGGGCTCGAAATACGCCGACCACGCCAAAGGCAACAAGGAGTTGCAGCGAGAACTGCAGACCATCTTCAAGACGAAGACCTGCGCCGAGTGGCTCGAATTCTCGAGCGAGTTCAACACCACAATCGGCCCCGTCAACACACCAGCGAACATCGGCGACGACCCACAGTTCCAAGCCCGCATGGGCTTCTACCCCACCGAAGCCGTGGGCTGCGAACAACTGCCGCTGCCCGTCCACGTCAACGGCTCACTCCCGCCGGTGCCCACCATGGCGCCCACGGTCGGCGAGCACAACGACGACGTGATGGCCGACGTGCTGGGTATGTCCGCCGATGACATTCAATCCCTCAAAGACGCCGGCGCCTTCGGCTGAAAGTTCTGTGAACGGAAACCGGCGGTATGCGCCGGTTTCCGTTCACAGAACATCAGACGAGGGTGAAGCCGGGGTAGTTGTCGGCGGCGATGTCGTCGCATTGGGTTTTGTAGTCCTGGAAGCCGGGCAGCGGCATGAAGACGCGGGGTTTGCCGGGCACGTTGGCGCCGAGGTACCACGAGCTGCAGCCGTGGAAGAGGGTGAAACTGGCGACGAGGTTGACGTAGTCGACCCAGTTCGCCTCGGCCTCTGCGGTCGCTTCGACGGTGGCGGTGCCGTCGGTGGTCATACGGACGAGTAGGTCGCGGATCCATTCCACGTGTTGCTCAATCGACACGATCATGTTGGTGAGCACGGACGGCGACCCGGGGCCGGTGATGGTGAACAGGTTCGGGAAACCCTCGACTTGGAGACCGAGGTACGTGAGTGGTCCTGCGGCCCACTTCTCCTTCAGCGGGAGGCCACCACGGCCACGGATGTCGATCCGGTCGAGGGCTCCCGTCATCGCATCAAAGCCAGTGGCGAAGACGATGGCGTCGACGTCGTGGGTGACATCACCCACATCGATACCGGTCGCGGTGATTCGAGTGATCGGTGTGGCCGAGACATCGACAAGCTCGACGTTGGGTCGGTTGAAGGTCTCGTAGTAACCGGTGTCGACACACATTCGTTTGCAGCCGACCACCGTGTCAGGGCTGAGCATTGCGGCCGTCGCCGGGTCCTCGATGACGGCACTGATCTTGTCTCGCACGAAGTCGGCGGCGGTGTCGTTGGCGTCCTTCGACAGCAACAGATCACTGAACGCTCCAAGGAACGTCAACCCGCCAACCTCCCAACGCTCCTCGAACACCTCGCGCCGGCGCGCCTCATCAAGTTCGAGGGCGCTCGTGAGCCCGAGATCGCGCAGGTGACCGCCGAAGCCGGTGCCCGTCGCCCGTGCCTTCTCGCGCCAACCGGCGTAGTCGCCTTTGATTCGTTCGACCTCGGCCGGGTCGAGTGGCTGGTTGTGGGCGGGCACCGCATACGCGGGTGTCCGTTGGAAGACCGTGAGTTCGGCCGCTTGCTCGGCGATGAGCGGAATCGACTGCACACCTGAGGACCCCGTGCCGATGACCGCCACGCGCTGTCCAGTGAAATCGACTCCCTCATGAGGCCACTGGCCGGTGTGGTACGTCGCTCCGGCGAAGTCGTCGCGGCCCTCGATCACCGGCAGGTTGGCCGCCGAGAGACATCCCGTGGCCATCACCACAAACCGGCTGACGATCGACTCGCCGCCACTCGTCGTCACGGTCCATTGGGCGGCCGAGTCGTCGAAATGGGCCGCCTGCACCTTCGTGTTGAACGTGATGCCGTCACGCAGCGCAAAACGATCTGCGACGTGATCGAGGTAGCGAAGGATCTCGGGCTGAGTCGGGTACCGCTCCGTCCACTCCCATTCTTGTTGGAGGTCTTCGTCGAATCCGAAGGAGTACTCCATCGAGGGCACGTCGCAGCGAGCGCCGGGGTAACGGTTCCAATACCACGTGCCGCCAACCCCATCGCCGGCCTCGATCACCCGAGCGCTCAGGCCGATCCCCCGGGCCGCGTGCAGCATGTACATGCCCGCGATTCCGGCACCAACGATCACCAGATCAACATCGTGCGACGTCTTATTGCTCATGGCAACACCATTTCACCCCGACCACGAGTGCGGCCAGTCTTGCCACTGTCGGCCTGACCCTGCGATCCTCGCGGCATGTCATCTGCCGTCACCGACAAGCTCGCTACCACCGGCGTGTGGTTCTTCACCGACATGCTCACCACCGAGCAGTCGCGAGAGACCGCCGCCCGCATCGAATCGCTGGGCTATTCGGCCTTGTGGGTTCCCGACACCCTTGGTCGAGATCCATTCGTCAACGCCGCAACCCTGCTCGACGCGACCGACGAACTGATCGTTGCCACCGGCATCGCCAGCATCCACATGCGTCATCCCGGGATGATGAAGCAGGGGGCGCACAGCCTCGCCGAGTTCTCCGGCGGTCGCTTCGTACTCGGCCTCGGTGTCTCCCACGCTCCGATGGTCGAAGGTCTCCGCCAGCTGCCCTACGACAAGCCGCTGTCGACCATGCGGACCTACCTCGATGCCATGAACGGCTCCATGTATATGAGCGTTCCGCCGGCTGAAGAACCACTTGTGGTCCTCGCCGCCCTCGGCCCGAAGATGCTCGCCATGGCGGCGGAGAAGACGGCCGGGGCCCATCCGTACTGGTCTACGCCCGAACACACAGCCCAGGCCCGCGAGATCATGGGCCCTGACGCGTTGCTGTGTGTCGAACAGAAGTGCGTGCTGACCACCGACGTCGAGGTGGCTCACGAAGCAACCCGGACGCAGCTCAGCATGTACGCCGATCTGCCGAACTATCGCAACAACTGGCTGCGCCTCGGATTCACCGAAGAAGAGATCGAGGACCGGGTGCCCCGCTTCCTCGATGCCGTGATGGCATGGGGCGATGAATCGGCGATCGCCGATCGCATCCAAGCGCACTACGACGCCGGCGCGTCGCACGTCTGCATTCAGCCGGTGAATACGCAGGACCGCAGCCAGCCCGACTGGACACTCCTCGAAGCGCTCAGCCCCAAGGCCTGATCAATGTCTGCACCACAGGGCATCAATCCCGGTCCCGTTGCGGACTGGATTCTCGAGCGACGACCCGAGCTCGTCGGTCCGCTCGACTTCAACCTCATCACCGGCGGCGCCTCGAACCTCACTTTTCGCGTCACCGACCAGTCGGGCACCGCCCTCGTCCTTCGTCGTCCGCCGACCGGCCATGTGCTCGCGAGCGCCCACGACATGAGCCGCGAACACCGGATCATGGCGGCGCTACAAGACACGCCCGTGCCCGTTCCGCCCGTGGTCGGCCTCTGCCAAGACGAAGCGGTGAACGGCGCCGACTTCTACGTCATGGACTTTGTGGACGGAAAAATCGTCTTCGACCTCAAGGACGGTCGGGCGATCGAACCGGCGCTTCGTCCCACGATGACGAACTCGCTCACCGACACCCTCACTGCACTCCACGCGCTCGACCCAGACGAAGTCGGACTCGGCGACCTCGGGCGCAAGGAGGAATATTGCGCGCGGCAGCTGCGTCGTTGGAAGCGCCAGGTAGACGAAGGCTCCGATCGCGAGATGCCCCTCTTCCAGGAACTCCACGACCGATTTGTTGCCACCACTCCCCCACAACAAGGGACGGGCATTGTCCACGGCGACTATCGAATGGACAATTGCATGATGGGCCACGACGGGTCCGTGGCCGCAGTTCTCGACTGGGAGCTATGCACGCTCGGCGATGTCTTGGCGGACGTGGCCGGCATGGCGATGTGGTGGGGCGATGACCCGCGCGCGGTCGGCCGACTCGGCGATGTCCCCACCAAGGCCGACGGATTCGGCTCCCGGGTCGAGATGCTCGAGCGCTACGGACGCAACTCCGATCGCGACGTCAGCGACCTGCCCTGGTATGTCGCGTTTCAGCATTGGCGGCTCGCGGCGATCAGCGAGGGAGTGCGCGTTCGTTTCGCCGCTGGGGCCATGGGCGATCAGGAAGGTGCCGCCAACGACGACGGCCTCGCGAGCGTCGACAATCTCATCGCGATTGCCGACGAGATCCTGACAAGCGGACAGCTGTAAGCCGATGCCACGGGTGAACGAATTCGGCCAACCAATCGGTCCGCCGCTGGCCGACTGGCTCCCACCGCCGCGCCCACACGCCGCGCCCGCCGTGGGCCGCTACTGCCGGCTTGAGCCAATCGACACGATGGTCCACGCCGAGGAGCTCTTTGATGCGATTCAGGACGGCCCCGCTTCTCTGTGGACCTATCTGCCCTTCCCTCACCCGGCCACAATCGAGCAACTCGCCACGCTGCTCGACTTCATCAACGATCCCTCCAATGCGCAGATGCACGCAATCATCTCCGAGGAGCGGACCGTCGGATTCGCGGCCTACCTCGACATCGACGAGACCCATGGCGTGGTCGAGATAGGCGCGATCATGTTCGCTCCCGCGCTGCAGCGCACCGCCGCGGCCACCGAAGCGATCTACATGCTGATCGACCATGCGGTCTCCGTGGGTTATCGCCGCGTCGGATGGAAGTGCGACGAGCTGCATGCAACCTCTCGCCGAGCCGCCGACCGATTCGGTTTCACGTTCGAGGGAACGTTCCGAAAGGCGACGCACTATCAGGGCCGAAGCCGCGACACCGCTTGGTACTCAATCATCGATGATGATTGGGGCCCGCTCCGCGACGCGTTTCAGCGGTGGCTGGCGCCCGACAATTTCGACGCCCAGGGCACTCAGATCACGACGCTCCAAGAGATGCGCACGGCCGGGATCGGCTGATCTAGATCGAAGCCGGTAGGCGCTTCACACCGTTGATGAAGCTGCTGCGCAGAACGGCGGGATCGCCGGTGCTGTGAATCGTGGGAACCTGGCGAAAGAGTTCGCGGAAGGCGACCGTGATCTCTCGGCGAGCGAGGTGGGCGCCGAGGCAGAAGTGTGGGCCCGGGGCGCCGAAGCCGACCTGGTTGTTGTCCTTGCGGCGCAGGTCAAAGCGCAACGGATCTTCGAATACGGCCTCGTCGCGATTGGCCGCCCAGTAGCTCAGGATCAGCTTGTCGCCTTCGCTCCACGTGCGGCCGCCCAGCTCCGCTCCGTCTTGGGTGACCGTGCGGCGCATCGAGATGACCGGCGATGCCAGGCGCACGATCTCCTCGACCGCAGTCGGCGCAATCGCGTCGAAGTCGTTGGCCCAGGCGTCGCGCTGCTCAGGATGTTCGGTCAGGAAGTGCAGGCCCCAGCTGATCGCGTTGCGAGTGGTTTCGTTGCCCGCGACAAGCAGCAGAATAAAGAAGGAAGCGAGCTCTTGTTCGGTGAGTCGTTCACCGTCGAGCTCCGCCGTCATCAGGGCAGAGGTGAGGTCGTCGGTCGGCTTCGCGAGCCGAGCCGCGCCCAGCTCCCCCATGAGGGTGGAGAGCCCGAGGCCGGCGTTGAGCACCATCGACAACAGATCGTCGTCGGGCCCCGCAAATTCCGGGTCGCTGGCTCCGAGGATCACGTTTGATTGCTCGAGAACGAAAGCGCGCTCGCTCTCGGGCACACCCATCATGTCGCAGATGATGCGGAGCGGAAGCGGTGCGGCGTAGTCCTGCACGAAGTCGAACTGGCCCTTTTCGCGGAGGTCAGCGGCAAGCTCAATGCCCGCCTGTTCGACGGCGCCCATCGCCCGTTCGAGCTGGCGCGGGGTGAAGCCGGCCGCGACAAGACCGCGCAGGCGCTTGTGGCGGGGATCGTCCATGTTGATCATTGAGCCGAAGAAGTCGTTGACCTCTTCGGACAAGTCGAGCGGCCCAGTCGCACCCTTGCCGCTGCAGAACAGCTCGGGATTCTTGCTCGCCGCGATGACATCGGCGTGGCGGGTGAGGACGTAGTAGCCCGGCCCATCGGGGCCAATCGGATTCTCTGGCTCCTCGAAGAACGGGAACGGATCGCTGGCCCGAAACTGCCGGAACACCTCGGCCCGGGATGCCTGGTCGAGTTCCCAGAACTCCATACCGGACAGGTCGATTTCTTCGAGCGGCGGGATCGTCGTCATACACCGGAGATTAACGGACGAGGCCTGGTTTCTTGTGGTCACGGACTGCCGGCTCACCAGCAGGGAGCACATCGAGCGGTTAGGGCCGCGCGAAGTAGTAGCCCTGACCATGAAGGAACCCGGCCCGCATCACCGCCTCGCGCTCGCGATCGGTCTCGATGCCTTCGGCAATCGGGGTCATGTTGGCCCCGTGGGCCATCGCAGCCATCGCCGCGGCCAGACCAAAGGCCCCGGGCAAGTCGATCGGCTGCATCACAACGCGGTCAACCTGAAGATGACTGAACCGCATCGAGACGAGCTGCTCTGCGGTCTGCTTCCAAACCGGCGACGAAGGCAGATGCTGGGATTCGGTGATCTTGAGGACGAGTCGGCCCCGGGGCGACCTCGGCCTGCTCTAACAGTTCACGAATCTCATGCGGCAGACGCTGGTGGAACAGATGTCGAGCCGAAAGGTTGACGCCGACCCAGATCGAACCGCGGCCCTGATCGCCGAGGGCGGCGAGAAAATCGATTCCGTTGGCGATCATCGCCGTGCCGAGCTGGGGGCCACGTCGTTGCTCTTCGATGATGGGCACAAAGTCTTTCGGCATCACCATCGAGCCGTCGGGTTGCGGCCATCGGGCCAATAGCTCGATTCCCGCCATCTGCCCGGTTCGCAGTTCGACGATTGGTTGACCCCAGGCGACAATCTCGCGCTTCTCAAGGGCGCTTGCAATGCGGCTTCCGAGCCGGGTGCGTTCGTCGGCCGACGAACGCTCTTCGTCGGCCATTCGAACCGCTCGATGTTTGCCGGGCCGTTTGGCTTGGCGCAGCGCGGCTGCCGCTTCGCGAAAGAGCACCGGGGCCGAGGCTTGGACGACGGGCAAGCTCGAACAACCGACGCTGATGCGGTGCTCGACCTCCACACCACCAAGTTCGGCTGGGAGTCGGAACGTGACGTCGAGGAGCCGAGAGAGATCGGCTCCCTCGGTGCCAACGACGACAAACTCGTCGCCACCGAATCGAGCGATCGTCCCGAAGACAGCGAACGCTGCTCCCCACTGCCCATAGAAGGTCAGGGCCAGGAGATAACTCGCGCTGTAGCCATAGATGATGTTGAAGAGTCGGATCTCGAGTGTCTGCGGCACAAAAACAATGTCGGTGGCCACCCCGTAGACGACCACGAAGGCCATGATCCACGCGACCTCGCCTTGAATGGAGGGCCGAAGGCTCAAGCCACGGCAGCGCGGCCCAGAGCAGGGCAGAGGCGAGATTTCAGAGACGACGAACAGCGGTCCGGAACACCCCGGGGCCCTCCGGGGGGAGCGTGCTGATCGTGATAACCGCGGCAAGCGCCAGCGTTATGCCCCACGGAATGGTTCGCTCTGGCGCGACGTCGTCCCAAAGCAACACGGGAACCAGGGACGCGAGAATAACGATCCCAACCGTGTCCGCCTTGTTCGAGAAGTCGTGAACAAGCCGGAAGTATTCCGGTTTTGAGAAACGATCCTGCGAAGACTCCACCAGGTCCCGACGCTAGGAACGAACCGTTTTTGAGGTTAGATCCCCACGAAACGTAGTTTTCTTTTAGCCAAGGGCGCCGAGCGCCGCGTCGTAGTCGGGCTCCTGGGCGATCTCGGGGACGAGTTCGGTGTAGGCAACATTCCCATCCGCGCCGATCACCACGACAGCCCGGGCTGCGAGGCCCTCGAGCTTGCCGTCTACCATCTGGACGCCATACGTGTCGAGGACTCCCGGGCTCTTGAAGGTTGAAGCGGTCGCCACGTTTTCGATCCCCTCGGCGCCACAGAAGCGGCCCGCGGCAGGAGGAAGGTCGGCGGATACGCACAAGATGGTGGCGTCGAGCCCGGCGGCTCGCTCGTTGAATGTCCGCACGCTCGTGGCGCAGATGCCGGTGTCGATCGAGGGGAAGATGTTGAGCACCACCTGTTGGCCGGCGAGATCTACGGACGAAACGCTGCTGAAGTCGGCCTTGGTGAACGTGAAGGCGGGCGCCGGACTTCCGACGGCGGGAAGCTCACCATTGGTGTTGATCGGATTGCCGCCGAGAGTAATTTTAGCCATTGGAGTGCTCCAGTCGAAAGGGTGAATCATGGTTTCTACACGAGAGCTGGCAAGAATGACCCGATGACGCCGGCGATTCTCCTCCTGCAACAGCTCGGGATTGTTGTGCAGGTCACCGAGTACGACCGCGACCCAAGCCAACGGTCTTATGGCGATGAGGCCGCTGCCGCGCTCGGCGTCGCACCGGACGCGGTCTTCAAGACGTTGATGGTCACACTCGACGATGGATCCCACGCCGTTGGAGTCGTTCCGGTCACCGCCACCCTCGATCTCAAGGCCATCGCTGGCGCGGCAGGGGCGAAGAAGGCAGCCATGACCGACCCCGCGGTGGCCGAGCGGCGATCGGGATACGTGCTCGGCGGCATCAGCCCGTTCGGGCAAAAGCACCCGTGCCCGACATTTGTCGACGAGTGGGCCACCGCGCTCGACGTCGTGTATTGCAGCGGCGGACGGCGCGGACTCGAAATAGCGGTCGCACCGGCGGCTTTCGCCGAGGTGCTCGATGCGACGTTCGCTCCGATCGCCGCCTGGGACCACGTGTAACCTGCCCGGCATGGCCTACAAGATCGAGATCACGTACTGCGTTCCTTGAGATTATTCGAGCCGCGCCGTGAGCGCGTCGCAGGATCTTTTGGGCAGCTATCAGAACGTCATTGAGTCGCTCACCCTCACGACCGGATCGAAGGGTGTCTACGACGTCACTGTCGACGGCAAGTTGATCTACTCGAAGGCCGAGACGGGTCGCCACGCCGAACCGGGTGAAATCCTCGAACGCTTCACTGATCTGGTTGGCGATATTCGTCGCTACGGCGAGTAGCCGACAGCAGCTACGACAGACTGGAACGGAGTCGCCCGGCGAGGCGCTCGATCTGCAGGTCTTGATCGGTCGACTGTGGACCAGCAGCGGGCCGGGCAAGCCGGAGATCTCGGAGGGCCGGATCGATGTCGGCACCGGCCGCACACATCACGAGAACCGCAATCACTCCGGCCCGGCCCCAGCCGGCACCACAGTGCACCACGACGCGCTCACCGCTCGTGAGGCGAGCGTGGATGTCGCGTACCAGCGCCGTGACGGCCGCGTCGTCAGCAACGAGGTGATCCTCGGTCGGCAGGCGGACCGCCGTGTACGGGGACGGATCTGACAGCCAGGCCAGATAGTCGGGAAATCGGCGCCCAACTTCGGCATCCGTTTGGAGACAAACGACGACACCCGCCTCTACGGCCGACAGCAGGGAGCCGGGATCCGGCCCGATCGCGTCGAGTCCACAAAGTATGAGCGATCCGTCAATGCCGGCGACCGGCACCACATGCACGCCACCCCGCGCGCTATATGTGTCGCCTCCAATATCCATCGGGTGAATGGTAGCCGACCGCGCTCCGTGTTTCTTTTGATCCTCAGCGCCCTTGTTGACCCTCGCGGCCAGCGGCGATCCGCTCATCAAGCACAAGGTTGAGCTTCGTGGACGACGTGCCCTCGGTGTAGGGGAAGTAGACGATCTCGACGTTGACGTCAGCGAAACGTCGCTCCCACTCAACCCATTGCGGCGCGCCTTGCCAGTCGTCGCCAACGAACATCTTGTGGAAGCCGACGCTCTCCCACATGACCCACTTGTCCATGCTCTCCTGCGAAACGACCTCGTCGACATAACGAATGGCCTCAACGATCTGGACCCGCTCCTTAAACGGAACGATCGGCGACTTGTTCTTGCGCTCGCGAACAAGATCGTCCGTGGTCACGCCAACTACCAAACGGTCACATTCGGTCCGCGCCCGCCGGAGCAGGTTCAGGTGACCGGTGTGAAACATGTCGTATACCCCGGTGGTATAACCGATGATCATCAAGAACTCCCCCTCGCAGCGACGCTCCCGCACCATCGGCGGGCCCGCATCTTCAGAGCTGCAGTGTACGACGCAGAGTGGCCAAGAGCGAAAGATCGTCGACGGCGGCGG
This sequence comes from Candidatus Aldehydirespiratoraceae bacterium, assembly GCA_047639555.1. Classification (GTDB taxonomy): domain Bacteria; phylum Actinomycetota; class Acidimicrobiia; order Acidimicrobiales; family Aldehydirespiratoraceae; genus JAJRXC01. The sequence goes on along the minus strand of JBLIOE010000036.1, from coordinate 21,874 downwards.
CGGCGGCGAGATCGGGCGGACCCGGCCAGGCCGAGTCGCTCCACTCTCGCCCGTCGGCCTCAACGGGCTTGGAGTAGCGAGGGATCACGTGAAAGTGCAGGTGTGGGTCGACCATCATTAGCGCGAGATAGTTGATCTTCTCCATACCGAGCTGAGTGCGCAGGCAGGTCTCGAGTCGCGCGCAGACGTGGCCAAGCTCGGCGCCCTCGTCCGGCGCGAGATCCGCCATCGAGGTGACCAGGCGGTTGGCGATGAGCACCATCGAACCCGGGGTGACCTGCTTTGCCCGCAGCAACACCGTCCAGTGCTCGAAATCGCCGAGGAGGTTCTCGGCCAACCCGAAGGTGTCCCAGATCTTGCTGTCAGATCTTGGTGCCATCTCTGCTCCTTCGCCGTTGACTATGCCTCGTAGTGATAGCGCCTTGAGCGCTCGCCGACAGGAATAACTCCGAAGAACTCTTCGGCAATGGCGTCGACGACCCGTTGGGATGCCCCACCCGGCGCGTGGGTGTGGAATCGAGCCCGCAGATTGTCGTAGCGCTCTCGGTAGTCGCCGATGCCGTCGACGCGCGCCTCGCGAAGCGCTGCGGAGAGCTCCGCCTCGTCGCGGCACAAGGCCCCGACGGCGACGTCTTCAATGTCGAACATCAACGGTCGTTGATCGGTGAAACTCTCGAGGTCGGGGATGTAGTAGACGACGGGTCGCTCAAGCAGCATGAAATCAAACGGCGCGCTTGAGAAGTCGCTGATCATGCCGTCAGCGTGGGGATAGACATCGCTCGGGTCCGTGTACGGGTCGATCATCCGCAGATGATCTGACGCCTCGAGACGATCGGTGCCGAGAACGCCGCGGTCCGCGTCGACATAGTGCAGCTTCACCGCGATGGTCACGTCGGCCGCCTCGGCGGCCGCGGCGAGAATGTCCCAGTCGAAGGATTGGCGAGACACACCCTCTCGAAAGGTCGGTAGGTAGACGAAAACCGGTCGGTCGGTCGGAACCGCGGCACCGACCGTGGGAATCACGCCGCGATCTTGGGCGGGGGCGTTGACGAGACGATCGTGGCGGGCAAACCCGGTGATACGAACGTTGTCCGGATCAATGCCATAGAACCATTTACCCTGGCTTGCGTGGGCGGGAGAGCATGCCATAAGGAGATCCGGGACCGGGAGATGCCAGGGCAACACGGCGCCCCAAAAGAGACGCTCGAGGACTGAGCCATGGAAGAGTTGATACAACCGGTGGTCGGTTGCATCGATGGCCCGCTCGATCTTCTTGATGCCAATGCCATGACGCAGGAGCACCAGTTTGGCGCCGCGCGACATCCAGAAGTTGATGTCCTTCGGCAGCGAGTCGTAGACGAACACTCCCGAACGGAGCGTCCACCAGATCCCGCGGGGCGACCACGCAAGAAATGCTCGGTGCCCATCGGCACGCAGACGATCGCGAATGTCCGCCTCGTTCGTGATCCATGCGACGTCGATTTTGTGCTGCGGAGTGCCGCTCAGGTGGAGGAACACTGCTCCAGAGTTGTCGCCGAAGCGGTGACCACTCCAACAACCGAACGCAAACTGCCGAGACCGTCTCGGAAAAAATCCGACGAAGAAGTACAACAAGAACTGCAACGGACGCAGCACCACGGAAATGGCGCTCTTCAGACGAGCGCTCATCCGCTACAACTACTCCTAGGTGACGACATGTCGGCTCAAAGTAGTATGGATGAGGCACACAACAAAGGCAAAAGGATGACATGAGCAACCCACCTTGCGCCCACCTCAACTTCGTGATCATCGGAGCGATGAAAGCGGGGACGACGAGCGCCTTCGATTTTCTCGCTTCGCACCCGTCCGTTTTCGCGCCGCGCAATAAGGAACCGCACTACTTCAGTCGCGGTTATCGCATGCCGGCGAGCTACTACCGGCGGCTGTTTCGTGAACGCGGCGCCGGTCAACTCTGCGGAGAGGCGTCACCCACTTACAGCTGGACTCGCCGTTACCCAGAGGTTCCCGAGCGAATCGCGAACGACGCTCCGAATACCAAGATCATCTATCTCGTCCGGGATCCACTCGAGCGGTGGCTTTCGCACTATCGACACCACCTCCTCCTCGGCAACAACTACGACTCGTTCATCGCGGCGACCGCGGAGGACGGGCTCTGGGATCGCGGTCGTTACCAGGAGACCGCCCTCGCCTATCTCGAGCACTTCCCCCGTGAGCGTCTCTTTGTGGCCGACCTCCACGACCTCAACAACGATGCGGCGTGGCGCCACAGGATGCTCGCCTTTCTCGGACTCACACCAACGTCCGACACCGCAGCCGAGCTGCCAAGGTCGAACGCGTCGGCGGATCGTGATGTCGTGCCTGGTGTCCTCGGCCGGATTGCCCGCACACCGGTGGGCGCGGTCGTTCGCGATCTCGTACCGAAAGAGCGACTGCAACGCATGAAGGGCACCGTCTCGCGTGAAGCGGACGGATCGATCCTCGATGTGGACGTGACGACCGAGATGCTGCGAGACGCCCAACCCGAGCGAGCCAACGAAGTCCTCGCCGAGTACGAGTGGGTCCGAGCCGAGTTCATCGAAGAACCCGAAAACAGTCCAGACTGAGGCAATGCGCCTCGGAGACATCGCCAACGCTCAACCCTCGGACCAGCCTCGCCCTCTTGAAGGCATCCGGGTGCTCGCCGCGGAGCAGATGGCGGCCCTGCCCTTCGCCACACAACTTCTCGCTCGTTTGGGCGCCGAAGTCGTCAAGGTCGAGCACCCCACGATGGGTGACAGCGGCCGAGGCTCAGTCCCCTTCATCGAAGACCCCGACGGACGCAAGGTAGGCGCAACCTTCCTGCGCAACAACTTCAGCAAGAAGAGCATCGGCCTCGACCTGAAAGCACCCGATGGCGTCGATTTGTTCCTCGACCTTGCGCCGAAGTTCGACATTGTCTGCGAGAACTTTCGTGCCGGTACCGCCGACCGGTTAGGTATTGGCTACAAGGCGGTGGTCGCCCGCCATCCGGAGGTCGTCTATCTCTCCGTCTCCGGCTTCGGGAACGATCCCGCCTCGCCCTACATGGAGCGCGCCGCGTACGCAGCCGTGGTGGAGGCGATGTCGGGTATCTACGAGTACAAGCGACGCCCCGGCCGTCGGCCAATGGCAAATCCGGTCGGCGCCCTAGGCGACATCAGCAGCGCGCTTTTTGGGGTGATCGGCATCCTGGCGGCGCTGCGCCATCGAGATCGCACCGGCCAGGGCCAATACATCGACATCGCCATGCTCGACGCCACGATGGCCATGACCGACATCGTGGCGAACTTCTATTCGATGGGGATTCCCGACGAGAATTCGTCTGGCGTCGGCATTGTTGAAACCTTCGAGGCCGGCGAAGGCAACTTCGTGCTGCAGATCGTGCGTGAGCACCACTTCGAGAAGGTCGCGGAGATCACCGGCAACTCGGCCTGGCTCTCCGATGAGCGGTTCGCCTCGCGGGCCGGCTGGCAAGAGCACTTCGAAGACATCATCCGTCCGGGGATCGAAGGCTGGGCGGCCGACAAGACGAACCGCGAAGCCGTCAACATCTTGTCAGGCGAGGGAATTGCGGCCGGCGAATCCAACTCCAGTCGCGAAATTGTCGAAGACGAACACGTCGCGGTTCGCAACATGCTGGTCGAAATGCCCCACCCCAACGGCGGCGATCCGATTCTCGTTCCCGGCAATCCGGTGAAGATGTCGCGGACCGCAGAAGGCCCCGAAACCCGCGTTCCCTGGCTTGGTGAACACACCGACGAGGTCCTCGCTGCGGAGCTTGGACTCGACGCCGATCGCCTCGCCGAGCTCCACCGCAGAGGCGTAGTCAGCTAGATCCCAGCTTCTCGGCTCTGACGGGTTGTGCCTAGTATCTGACGGTCTGTCAGATTTCGAAAGCAGCAGCACTATGGACTTTGAGTTCGACCCCGAGCAGCAGCAGTTTGCCATTGACGTTCGAGAGTTTCTCGACGCCAATGATGATCCCGACGTCTTCGACGTCACGCGGGAGAACATGGCGCAGATCGTCGACACCCCGAAGCGCCGCGCCTTCATGAAGTCGCTTGGCCACAAGGGCTGGTTGGGCATGACCTGGCCCGAGGAATACGGCGGTTCCGACGGCGAGGGTGTGTATGAGTACATCCTCAACGAGCAACTCGCTGGTCGTGGTGGTCCGCAGATCGGCAAGGGCGTCGGCATTATTGGTAAGACACTCATTGCTCACGGTTCCGACCATCTGAAAGCCGAGTTCCTGCCGCAGATCCTCGAGAACGACGTCGAATTCGCGGTGGGTTACTCCGAACCCGATGCTGGCTCTGACGCCGCGGCAATGCGGCTCAAGGCCGAGCGGTTCACGAGCGACGCGGGCGAAGACGGCTGGATTCTCAACGGCCAGAAGACCTGGACCACCTCGGCTCATTTCGCTGAGTGGTACTGGGTCGGTGCCCGCACCGATCTCGAAAACAAGCACATGGGTATCACCTTGATGCTGGTGCCCCTTGATCAAGAGGGCATCACCATCACTGGCATCTGGACGATGGGCGACGAACGCACCAACGAGGTGTGGTTCGACAATGTCTTCGTCTCCGACTCCTACGTTGTGGGCCAGGTCAACTACGGCTTCCGGTACATCAGCCAGGCTCTGGACCTCGAGCGCTTCACGATGTTCACGATGGCACCGATTCTTCAGCGCCTCGATCTCCTCACGGACTACGTGAAGGACGCCGTGCGCGACGGCGAGCCCCTGCGCGATGACCCGAAGATCCGAGCCCGTCTTGCGCGCCTCCACACCGACGCCGAAGTTGCCCGTGTCATGGGCCTCAAGTTCGTGGCCGAAGCCGTGAAGGTTGAGCATGGGGTGCGAGCTGGCAAAGAGGGCTTCCAGCCCCCGACGGTGGAGGCGTCTGAGTACAAGCTCTTCGCCACCGAGCTCTCGAAGCGTCTCGCCGACGCCGCGATGGACATCGCCGGACCGGGCGCCCAGCTGCGGGTGAAAACCGAAGACGCTCCAATGAAGGGCCGATCGGAATCGACCTACCGTTACACCGTGATCGACACCATTGGCGGCGGTGCTTCGGAGATCCAGAAGAACATCATCTCCCGTCGGGCCATGGGCCTCCCGAAGAACTTCTAAGCCACCCATGACCACTTCGGCCCTCGATGGCATCCGTGTGCTCGACTTCGCGTCGGTCGGACCAGGAGCGCGCGCGTCGCGGATTCTCTCGGACTACGGCGCCGAGGTCATCAAGCTCGGTCCAACACCCAAGCACGGTGGCAAGCAGCTTGTGCCGCCGTATTACGCCTACAGCGGACACCGCCTGATGCGTCGGGGCCTCCTCGATCTCAAAGCGGATGCCGGCCGCGAGGCGTACATGGCGTTGGCGAAAGACGCCGATGTCGTGCTCGAGAGTTTCCGCCCAGGAGTCGTCGAGCGCCTTGGTATCGGCTACGACGCGACACGGGCGGTCAACGACCGCATCGTGTATTGCTCGACCAGCGGGTTCGGTCAGAGCGGGCCGCAGTCCAGCTGGGCCGGCCACGACGTGAACTATCTCGCCGTGTCGGGTTACCTCGATTGCACCGGTCGACGAGCCGATGGCTCCCCTCCGCTGCCGGGGGCAACCGTGGCCGACATCGCTGCCGGCGGCATGCACGCGGTGATGTCGATCATGGCCGCGCTCCTGCGTCGGGAACGCACCGGCACCGGTGAGTTCCTCGACGTCTCAATCGCCGATGGCGCCTTCGGTCTCATGTCGCTCTATGTCGACGAATACCTCGCCACGGGCACCGAGCCCGGGCCCGGCCACTACATCCTCACTGGCAAGTTTGCTTGCTACGACATCTACACCTGCAGCGACGCCCGCCATCTGTCCGTCGGCGCGATCGAGCCGGCTTTCTGGCGTAACCTTTGCCGAGAGCTCGACCTCGAGCAGTTCAACGACATCCAGATGGACGCCGATCGCCAGGACGAGATTCGCACCGCCTTCGCCGCCGTGTTCGCCACGAAAACGCGCGACGATTGGTCTGACCAACTCGGCCCCGCCGATTGCTGTGTCGCTCCCGTCAACACCGTCGCGGAAGCAACCCGCGACCAGCAGTACATCGCCCGCGGCATGGTGGTCGAAGCTGACCACGCAACCGAGGGAATCTTTCGCCAGACCGGTCCCGTCTGGGCCGGCACCACCCCACGCGATGGGCCGTATCCGGTGCGTGAAGGCACCGTCACCGACACCGCCGATCTCCTCGCCGAGGCCGGCTACGAACCATCGGCCATCGCCGAACTTCTCGAGAACGGAGTGATCGCATGAGCGAACTACCTGAAGCGATAAAGGCCCTGGTGGGGCAGAACCAATACAAGAAGACCGCCACCTTCCCGGTCGAGCTGAGCTATTCGTACAACACGCTCTCCGCCACCGAGAACGGTAACCCGCTCTATTGGGATGCCGCCGTGGCTGACGAAATGACCGGTGGCATGACGGTGCCGCCGTCAACCATGTCGCTTTGGATGCGCCCCCATCGCTGGGAGCCGGGCGCCACCGAGGAACAGGTTGCCCTGCAGGTCCATTTCGACCTCAAGGAGAAGCTCGGGCTGCCCGAGGCGATCATGAGCGACAACACGCTCATCCTTCACGAGCCGGTTCGCCCCGGCGACGTGATCTCCCATCATCAGATACTGCGCTCCGTCAGCGACGAGAAGACCACTAAACTCGGCACCGGCCGCTTCTGGGTGATCGACATCGAATACCACAACCAGAACGACGAGCTGGTCGGCATCGAGAGTTACACCGGTTTTGGGTACTCCCTCTCCCTGCGAGATCGCGACGCCTCCGGCGTCGCTCTTGCGCAGAAGCCGACTCCGGTCGCTCGTCCCTCGCTTCCTCCCGCCGTTGAAACGCTTCCGGAGCTGGCGTATGACGTCACTGCGACCACCGTCGTTCTTGGCGCGGTCGCCAGCCGTGATTGGCGGCCGATGCATCACGACTTCAAGTTCGCGACCGAGCGCAACGGCACCCAGGACATCTTCCTCAACACGCCCAACCTTGCCGCCTGGTTTGAGCGCTACATCACCGACTGGACCGGGCCCCGAGGACGCATCGGGCGGATGACGTTCCGTATGCGGGACTCCGTCTATCCCGATGACCGAATGGTCTTCTCGGGCCGCGTCACCGACACGAACACCGACGACACCGGCTGCGAGTGGGCCGAGATCGACATCACTGTTTCTGTAGGCGAGCGACTCTGCTGCACCTGCACGGCCCGAGTGGCCATCCCAACCGACAATAACGACAACCCGTGGGCCCGCAAGGGCGACCACTGGACACCCTGAAAGAGCTGGAGAGAAGACTGTGCTGAATCTGGACTTCACCGAAGAACAAGACATGCTCCGCGACATGGTGCGCGGACTGTGCACCGATCTCGCCCCCTTCGAGAAGGTGCGTGAGATGGAAGATCACCCCGACGGCGTGGCCCGCGAACTGTGGGCCCAACTGGGCGAGCTCGGCATCAACGGCCTCATGCTTCCCGAGGAATACGGCGGCTCGGGAATGAGCCTGATCGAGGGTGTCATCGTCTACGAAGAACTGGGCCGCGCTCTCGCCCCGGTGCCTCACTTCCACAGCTGTGTGCTGTCGGCTGGCGCCATCCTTCGGGCCGGCTCGGATGACCAGAAAGCCCTGCTCAGCGGTATCGCAAGCGGCGAAACGATCATTACTCCGGCCTGGATTGAGCCCGAAAACGGTTACTCGCCGAAGGGTGTCCAGCTCACGGCCACCGCCGACAGAGACGACATCGTGCTGAACGGCACCAAGATGCACGTCTACTTCGCGCAGGCCGCCGATCAGATGCTCGTTCTTGCCCGCACCGGTGCCGGCGACACCGATGTCGACCTGTTCCTCGTCCCCACCGACACCGCCGGCGTCTCGATGGAACAGCGCATGTCGATCTCGTCCGACACGCAGTTCCGCGTCGAGTTCAACGATGTGCGTATTCCCACCTCCAGTCGCCTCGGCGAAGCCGGTTCCGGTTGGGCCACATGGGACGACGTCATGCTCGAAGGCGTGATTCTGGCTTCGGCCCAGGCGATGGGGGGCGCCGACTACGCCCTCCACATCACCGCCGAATACTCCAAGGATCGCCGCCAGTTCGACAAGGCACTCGCCGAGTTCCAGGCCATCTCCCACGGTCTCGCCGATGCCCGCACCGAGCTCGACGGCGGCAAGATCCTGGTCTACGAAGCCGCGTGGGCCCAGTCGGTTGGCAAAGACATCAGCCGTCTCGCCCCGATGTGCAAGCTCTTCACCGGCAAGGTTTACCGAGACATCACCTCGATGGCTCAGCAGGTCTTCGGCGGCGTCGGCTTCACCCTCGAGTACGACATCCAGCTCTACTTCCGCCGAGCCAAGCAGCTCCAGCTCAGCTGGTGGGACGTCGCCACCTGCGAAGAGCGCGTCGCCGAATCAGTTCTGGCGTAGTCCTTCTCGCCAGTAGGCGCTCTCTCTTGTCACAAAAGCGCGGCCTCCGGTGTCTTTGACCCAGGATGGAGACCGTGGACAACTTCGCTGAGATCTACCCGAAGCTTCGGGCGTTCGCAGCGGTCATCGGCCCGGTTGAAGACGAACCGGACGATCGTCAACCTCGCCTCGAACCGACGGAGAAGTCTCGGGCGTTGGCGGCGAGCTCGCGCTCGGATGCAGGCCGATGGGTATGTCGCGGATACATATCCGTCTGATGTTCATGACCTCATGGCCCTCCCGGCCGGGGTACGGGCCGTGATGTGGATGGTCGACGTAGAGGGTGCGCCCTTCTCTGAAGCCGCGGCGGCCGTCGGTTGTTCCGAGGAAGCGGCGCGGCCGCGGGCGAGCCGAGGTCGAGCCCGACTTCGCTGCGACCTGACCGCGGAGGGATTGGCATGACCGAGCCTCACGATCCCCTCCGTCGACTCAGCACCCGCGGCAGGACTCGCGGGCCGCGGATGTGTTAGCCACGGCTGAGCGTGGCGTCGTCGCCGACCGGGCCCGGACGCGCATGGCGATCGCTGGCACGGCCGTCGTTGTCATCGCGCTCGGCATCGAGGCCGACCAGGACGTGGCGGAAGACGCTGGTCAGGCGCTCGCGAGGTGGCTTGAATCTGGACCTACGTCCTCCAACGTCAGAGACTGGGAGACGATCGAAGTCGCCGTACTCGCCGCCTCAGACCACCCGCCCTTCAGTCTCGACGGTTTCAGAGTCGACGTCGATGGTCCCCCAGTCCATCGTCTCACCGACGTCTGCATTTCTTACCGAGTCTTCAACGGCGATTCGCTCCTCTTCGAGGCGCAGGGAGCCGTCTTTCTGATCGGTGAGGGCTGGATCGTCAGTCGGGACACCGCTTGTGCGTTGATCGCCGTGACCGGAATCGAATGCCCCGCCGCCCAACCCACGCCATATCCACGCATCAAGAATGGTGAGTTCCCGCCTGTGCTTGCGAAAGCGAGCGATCCCCGGTGCGGTCAAGACCAGATCCTTCCCGCACCCGTTCCGGCAGCCACCGTCGAAGCCGAGGCCGCCTTCGACGGCTGGCTCAACACGATCCCGCGGGAGGAAGGCGCCGGCAAATGCCCGGCGCTCCACGGGGTCGAACCCTGGCTTATCTTGTTCGAACCCGAGCCGTATTGGACCTGTCGTCGGGTTGCGGAATTTCAACAACTCCACGTGTGGAACAAAGGCTCGGCTCCACTCCAGACGGTCGAGTGGCCGAGCGGGACGCTCGATCTTCAGAGCGACACCTTCGTCGTTGCCGACCCAGCGGGCGAGCTCTTCGCTCCAGGCCAGAACGAGATCGAGGGATCGCCGCACTCGGTGCCAACGATCTGGCTCGTGCCGCGCGACGAGAGCGCTGTCTCGGAATGGGCGCTCGTCGACGGATCATTCGAAACGATGACGATCGGCATGACGCTCCGCGAGGCCAACATTGCATTGCAGGCCATACGAGGACCGATCGGCGGTGTCCCCATTCCGACGGTCGTCGTCGACCCGAATCTTGTCCCGGGGCCGACCCAGTGGGCCGCCGTGTTTGAGGGAGACCCGCACTCGCCGACGATTCTGGTTGAAGGGTCGGGCGATGGTTCGAGTGTGATTACGGAGATCATTCCGGCGGACGAGTGGTGAGCAATCGGGTGTCACACCCCCTCCGTAATGTGGGGTCATGTTCGAGGGTGGAGTGGCGGAAATCGAGGATGTGGCCGAGGTGCTCGACCTCGCCCTGAAGATCGACTTTCACGCATTGTTCTGCGATGAGCGAGATGCCGCCGTTGTCCAGGTCGCAAGGTTGAAGGCGAAGGTCGTCGCGCTGGAGGCCTCGGCTGTGCAGGCCTACGACGCGAACCTCGACTACGGGCGAGAGGGTCACCAGTCAGCGAAGGCCGGACTTCGGCATCGATGCCGAATGCACGGCGGCGCAGCCGCCGGAGCCGTCGCGATCGCCCGTGCGCTTACTCGCATGCCCGGAACGCGAGCCGCGCTTGAAGCCGGCGACATCAGCGAAGCGCACGTGCGGAGGTTGATGCGGGCCTCGTCGCGACCGGAGTTCGCCGGAGCGGAAGCAACGCTGCTCGAGAAGGCCCTCACCCGTTCATACAAGTCATGGGATCAGCGCGTGGCCTACTGGGAACAAGAAGTCGACGAGAAACGGCAAGATCCCGACGACCCCGAACCAGAAGACGAGAAAGAGAGCGCCCGAACAGCCCACGTCTCCAAGACCGTCTTCGACCTCACCCGCATCGATGCCTGGCTCGACCCCATCCAGGGCGAAGTCTTTCGAGAAGCGCTGCGGCGCATCGCGCAGGAGTTCTTCGAAGCCGACTGGCAGCTCGCCAAACAGGACCACGGCGCCAATGTCACGGTCGACAGGTTGTGGCGCACGCCGTCACAACGACGAGCCGACGCGTTGGCCGAGATGGCGGTGCGCGCCTCGACCGCGCCCGCCAACGGTAAGCGGCCTGAGCCGCTCCTTATCCTCCATGCCGATATCGACACCTTCGAGCAGGCCCTCGCCCGAGTAATCGGCTGCGAACCGCCCGAACCGCTCGGCACCGAACGCCTCTGCGAAACCGACGACGGCACCGTCATCACCCCGACACAAATGATCGAACAAGCACTGCTCGGCCATGTCCGCCGCCTCGTCTACGAAGCACCCGGCGTCATCCTCGACTTCGGTCGGACGCAGCGACTGTTCAAAGGGGCCCTACGCCAAGCCATCCAGGCCCGCGACCGCCAATGCGACCATCCCGGCTGCGAAATACCGGCCCGTCGCTGTGAGATCGACCACATCATCGAATGGGACGGCGGTGGCAAGACCAAACACCGCAACGGCAAGGCCCGATGTTCATTTCATCATCGCAACCACAAACCCAGACCTGGCTAGCGACTACCCCAGGTCAGTGCCCGCACCAAGCGGCCAACTCGATGTTGCCTCTCGACCACTGTGGACCCACGCGGCTTGAACGCACGCGCCCGTGGCAACGGTCTCGTCGTCGTCGGGCACGCGAACGGGGCCGTCAAACAGGTCCTGCACGACGGCTCGGTAGGCGGGGCTCTTTGCGCCACCGCCGATGAGGTAAAGGCGGCCGTCGATCTCGGCCCCCGCGGCACGAAGTGCATCGAGGCCGTGGAGCAGACCATTGACGACGCCCTCGTGGGCGGCGCGGGCGAGGTCGGCCCGGCTCGTCGTATTGCGCAGCCCCTCGAACGTTCCCGTGGCATCGGGCAGGTTCGGTGTGCGTTCGCCATCGAAGTATGGAACAAGGCTGACGCCGTTGGCACCGCTGAGCGAGTCAAGCGCGAGAGCGGCGAACTCCGCTTGGTCGGCGCCAATCCAACCGGCCACAGTGTCGGTGACCTTGGTGGCGTTGAGCGTGCAGACCAGCGGCAGGTAACCGCCCGACGCACTACAGAATCCGGCGACGGCACCCGACGGGTCAGCCGTGGGTGTGGCCGAGACGGCGTAGACCGTGCCAGATGTACCCAGCGACATTGCGACATCGCCGGCTTGAAGCCCCAGGCCCAAGGCGGCGCCCATGTTGTCGCCGGATCCAGGCCCAACCAACGTCCCCGCGGGGACGCCCAACGCCGCCGCGGCTTCGGCGGTCATCGTGCCGGCGACGTCATACGGGCCGACGATCTCGGGAAGGCAGGTTGACCAATCGTCACGGCCGCCGACCAACGCGAGGAGATCCGATCGGTACTTCCCCGATGCACGATCAAGCCAGCCGCCACCGGAGGCGTCGCCGCGATCGGTGACCGCTCGACCGGTAAGCCGAAAGGTCAGATAGTCGTGGGGCAGCATCACCTTGGTGATCTGATCGATGAGCTCGGGTTCGTTGGCCACCAACCACGCCAGCTTCGTGATGGTGAACGCGGCGACGGGCACGGAGCCCACGGCCGCAGCCCAGGCATCGGCACCAATCTCCGCGACGAGGCGCTCTGCCTGAGCGGCTGACTCGGTGTCGTTCCACAACTTGGCGGGGTGTAGCGGTTCGTCGTCGGCGCCGAGCACGACGAGGCCGTGTTGCTGACCGGCGACGGAGATCGCGACGACATCCGAGCGGGCATCACCGGTGGCCGCGAAGGCTTCAACCAGTGCATACCACCAGGCCCGCGGGTCTTGCTCACTCTTCGGCGGCTCCGTGGGCGGGTGTGCGGCCTTGCCGGAGGCGACAAGCGCACCCGAGTGCAGATCTCGAAGCTCAACCTTGGTGGACTGCGTCGACGAATCGACACCGGCAACCAACGGCATCAGACCACGCGCTCGATGTAGCGGTTGACCAGTGCCTCAATGGCTTCCTGCGAACCCGATACCGGCGCAGGATCGACATTGTCGAGAGCGACGCGCTCCCGCAGCTTGTCGAGTGTGCGATCGCCGCGGAGAATCGCTTGGCCTTCGGCGCTCTCCCAGCCGGAATAACGCTCGTCGCGCAACGACTCGAGCGCTCGGTCTTCCCACATCGAATGGGCAACCAAGAAGGCCCGCGCGAGCACGTCGATCCCACCAATGTGGCCGTGGAAGAGATCATTGCGGTCGATCGACATACGGCGAAGTTTGGTGTCGAACATGAAGCCGCCACTCTGGAAGCCGCCGCCGCGAATGATCTCGTAGACACCCGGCACCATGGCGTCGACCGAGTTCGGGAACTGGTCAGTGTCCCAGCCCAGGCGATCGTCGCCTCGGTTGGCATCGACGGACCCGAAGATGCCGCCGGCAACCGCAACCGCGACCTCATGGGCAAAGTCGTGGCCGGAAAGGGTGGCGTGGTTGACCTCGATGTTGACCTTGATCTCATCGAGCAGGTCGTACTCCTGTAGGAAATCGTGGACCGTGGCGCTGTCGTAGTCGTACTGATGCTTCGTTGGCTCCTGCGGCTTCGGCTCGATAAGCAGGGTGCCCTTGAAACCGATCTTGTGCTTGTGCTCGACGACCATCGACATGAACCGACCCAGCTGGGCTCGCTCCCGCCCGACGTCGGTGTTGAGGAGGGTCTCATAGCCCTCGCGGCCGCCCCACATCACATAGTTCTCGCCGCCCATCTTGCTCGTGACGTCAAGGCAGTTGGCGACTTGCGCCGCGCCGCGGGCAAAGACTTCCGGGTCGGGGTTTGTCGCCGCTCCGGCCATGTAGCGCGGGTGATGGAAGAGACGAGCGGTTCCCCAGAGGAGCTTCACGCCCGTGCGCTCCATGTGTTCCATCGCTTCGTCGGTGATTTGGCGAAGCTGGGCCGACTCCTCAGCGAACGAGCCGCCGTACGGAGCCATGTCGTGGTCGTGGAACGAGAAATACGGCACGCCGAGCTTCTCGAAGAACTCAAACGCGGCCGCCATCTTCGTCCGCGCCGCGTCCATTGGGTCGAGCGACGCATCGAGCCACGGGCGGTCGAACGTGCCATCGCCGAACACGTCGTTGCCAGGCCAGTTGAAGGAGTGCCAATAACAGGCGGCCAGGCGGAGATGCTCCGACAAGGGCTTGCCTCCCACGATCCGATCCTTGTCGTACCAGCGGAAGGTGAGCGGATCGTCGCTCTCTGGACCGGCGAACCGGATTGGTTCAGGCACGGCATCGAAGAAGTCGGACATGGCACGAACCTAGTCAGCCATCCGGCCTCGGCGAGAACCTACGATCATCCGATGTCCATTGTTCGCGAGAAGGGGTTCGTATGACCGTCACACTTTGGGGCCATTGGACGTGCCCGTACGTGAATCGGGTCGCCTTCGCTCTCGCTCAGCGCGGCACCGAGTACGACCTCGTGAACCTGCCACCCTCGGCCGTGCGACCGAAGGACTTCGTGCTCCCCAACGAGTTCGTTGCCAACAGCCCCCTCCTCGAAGTGCCGCTGATTCGAGTCGACGGTGAGTACCTGGCCGACTCCATTCCGATCCTTCATTTATTGGAAGACCGCGTTCTCGACCACAGGGTCGACGAGCGCGTCTCCCAACTCGATGCGACGCTCATGCGTTCGATGGGTGGCGTGGCTTATGGTCGCGACCCCGAGAAGATCCAGCGCTCCAGCGACTTCCTCAACACGGCCTTCTCGGTCATGGCTGACTGGCTCGAAGAGAGCGAATGGCTCGCGGGCGACGCTCCTTCGCTCACCGAAGCGATTGTGGTATCGATCTACCTGCGCCTCGAAGGGCTCCGGAGCCTGGGGTTCAACGGCACGATTCCCGAGATTGTCGACGATCATCGGGCCCGCACTCTCGACCTTCCGGGTGGCCGCCATGTGGCCTGGGACGACGAGCAACGAGCGGAATATCTCGGTCGTCATCTGAAAGCCCGAGCGCTCGGTTGAGCGCGATCGCTACCCCTCAATGATGAGCATGTCAGAGCCGGAACGGCCGAACACCTCGGGGGCGTAGATCTCTTCGGCTCGGGCGGGCGGCACCACGAAGGTGCCGGGTGTGGTTGCCCGAGCAACGTAGGAGTACTCATGGGTACCAGCCCAGAGATAGTTGGCGAACGACTCCACCCGGTCGTCGCGCAGGTTCTGGTGGTCGTACCAGGTCCAGTTCCACCAGGTGAGTGCCGCTTCTTCCGGCGCCACGTCGGCGGTCACGGCCAGGGCCGGGTTAGAGGCTTCGAGCCCCGCGGGGAGCGGATCGATCAGCGCCATGTTGGTGCGGCGTGAGTCGTTCACCATCGTCAGCGACACCCGCACCTGGGCCCCAGCCTTCACGTGCCAGACGCCGTCATCGTCTTGCCAGACATCATCGTCGTCATCGATCGCCTCATACGAGCGCTCGACGACGAAGCCGCGATCGAGCGGATCGAGATCGAAGTCGTCCGGGGCGTAACGAAGACCCAAGCGGTAGTAAAGACGCCCGTCGCCGTCCTTCGAGACAACGAGGTCGGTGTCGCCCCCGGCGATGAGGTCGGCCATCGGCACGTTGGTTATCTGGCTGTCGACGCTGCGACCCTCGAACTCGTGCTCGGCGGCATAGAGGTCGCCCAGCCACACGCGGGCCACGAAGTCCGGCGTGGCCGCTTCGAAGGTGTCGAAGTAGTTGTTCAACGCCATCAGGATGAAGGTGTTCTCCTGCGCGTTGTTCCAACGACCCTGGCGCTGGTTGCCGATCAGCCCGGCAACGATCTTCGGGATGAGACCAGACTCCGGGTCCATCGCAATCATTGCGTCGAGGACGATGCCATCGGTGCGTCGATCAGAACGCAGGATCAGATAGTCGTCCTCGCTGGTGCCGGTCACGAACGTGGCCGCGTTCGGTGTCTCGGTCACCCGGTTGCTGAGCGCCCGGGCGATCTCCGCCTCGACTGTCTCGTTTTCGACCACCGGCCAGAGCCACGCCGCCGCGTCGAGACCGAGGTCGATGCCATGACGGTTCCAGATCGTTTGCGCCTTCGCGGAGTCGACGTCGCCGTTCAGGCGGCGGGCCAACAACGAGTACGCCACCACCGTGTCTCGGGCTTCGGTGCTCCAGTCTTGCGGGATGTACTCCTCGATGTTCTGGAGGAACCAGCCGCCCTGTTGCAACGTGTTGGCCGGCACGGCATAACCGTTGGCCTGCGCTTCATAGAGCGCGTGCATCACGTGGACGGAGCGATACGGCGACGTTCGAAAGTTGCGGCGCCACGTCGACCAACCGCCATCCCAGCCCTGCAGCGAGACCAGGGCACTGATGTCGCTCGCCATTACCGAGTCGAATTCGGCCGGGGTTGGCATACCTTCGACATCGAAGGCCTCAAGCACGTCGCGCAGCGCCGTGATCGTGAGGATCCGTGACGCATGGGCGTCGGCCGACGAATAATTGTACTCCATCATGTAGAGCACCGAATCGGTGAGGGCCTGCACCGCAGTGGACGAGGTAGTGACTTCCAGACCACCGAACTGCGGAATCACACCCTCGGGTGCGAGCACCGCCTGAATCGTTGCTCCGGCGTCGACCACGCCATAGGTGGCGAACGCTTCCGCGGTAGCCGGGGTGTAGACGGGAAGCGACACGGTGGCCGCATCGGTGTGGTTGGCGGTGACTGCCACCGCCCGGAATCGAGCTGTACCGGCCGAATTAGTCGTGACCGGGAAGCGAACTTCGATGCGGTCATTGGCGGGCACGGTGACCGCACGGCCGGGGCTTCCTTCGATATCGAGGTTCGCCGTTTGCAGGACCACGTCGACGTCCATTGCTTCATCGGTGAGGTTCTGCACCACGATCGGCAACTCGAAGTCATCGCCGAAGTTCAAGAACCGCGGCGCCGAGGGCCGGACCTGTAAGGGCAAACGGGCCGTCAGGTTGGCTTCGCCCGAACCGAATCGGTCGACACCGTCGACGGCCACCACCATCAGCCGGTAACGAGTGAGGCTGTCGGGCAGATCAAAGCTGATCACGGCTTTACCCTGATCGTCGGTCGACACCTCCGGGTCCCACAACGCCAGCGCATCGAAGTTCGAGCGAACCTCGATGGGGGCGGCACCGCCTTCCTGATCGATGGCGGCCTCGCCAGTGAAGAGTGCATTGGCGTTTACGGCGCTACGAAACAAGAGTGACTGGTCGTCTTCGGCGGGAGAATCGTCCATCGCGAAATCGCCGCCGAGCGCGCCGCCGCCTTCGGTGAACCGAGTGGCATTTTCTTCGACGGCATCGAGCTCGCGAGCGAAGTCGACAAGGGCCTGCGGGTCGGCCAATCGAATCGTGGACCGCCCTCGTTCGGTCTCGAGCCGGTCGCTGACCGATCGGTAGAACGTGTCGATCGGGTTGGCAAGCTCATAACCCGTCAACGCCAGCACGGCTTCGTCGACCGCGACCACGAGCAGCTCCGCGCCTTCCACGGGGGCACCATCAACATCGGTGATCGCGACGGACACTGAGGTGCTCGAGCCGGGCTCAACCACGTCATCGAGGGGCTCGACGTCGACGTTGAGGGTGCGATTGATCGGGGGCACCCTCAACGGGAGCCAGCCGGTGGCGAACGCGGGCCGGGGGGCCACACCGTCCAGCACGGTGCCGTCGTCGGCGGCTCGGTCGGTCACGCCGACGAGCTCGACGCTGACACCCAGGTTCGGGACATGCTCTTCGAGAATGTCGATCGACAGGATGGTGTCGTTCCCGGTGATTTCGAAGGGCTCATACGACAAGATGCCGTTGCGGGTGATGGTCACTAGACCGTGAGCGGGGCCGAACGGCGATTCCACGAAGATCTCCGCGGTGTCGCCCGGCTGATATTCCATCTGGTCCGGCACGAGGGTGACGTCTTGCAACGCCAGCCGACGGCTGGGCACGGCGTCGCCGCCGCTTACCCAGGTTGTGAGTTCGCTGGTGCTCTCGCGGCCGGCATCGTCGACCACGGTTGCCGCTATTCGATATCGGCCACCGGTCTCCATATCGAACGTGCAGGCAAACGGCTCGGCGCTCGACTCGACGATGCACTCTTCGCTATCGAGAACGACGTCGGTCCATTCATCGTCGACGTACTCCTGTCGGACTCGCTCCGCGACCACGGTGGCCGCACGACCGACGATGGCGTCGCCATCGATGTGGGCGACGATCACCTCAACATCAAGCGGGTCACCGGCCCGCACAAAGGACCGGGTGGCGTAGAGGCCCACGTAGTAGTCGCCGGCGTGAACGAGAACGTCGGTGGTCGACGACCAGGTCTGTCGATTGACGTCGGTCACGGAAGCCGAGGCCGACACTGTTGTCGGTCGTCCCTCGCCGTCACCATCGAAGTCCATCTGCAGGAAGTGGGTGCCCGCGGTGTTGGTGACCCCAGCGAAGGTCTCGATCGACGTCTCCGGTTGGTAGCCGCCGAAGTCGCCCTCGAACCTGTCAAAGCGCCACCACGGCGTCCAGGTGCCAAAGGTGAAGTCGTCCCAGCCCGGAGGTGAGTAGGTGGTCGGCCGAGTGGTGACCCACCAGTCGACGGGAGCATCGGGCAGCGCGCCGCCGGAGAAGTAGGTGGCATCAACCGCCACCGTCGCGGGCTCATCGACCAGGTACGGGCCGGAGGTCTCGACGCGAGCCGTGACCTCAAACTCCGGGCGCCGGAACTCTTCGATTTGGAAGCTATGTGAGGTGCCGTTCAAGCCTGGGGTCGCCGGTCGGCGAAGCTCGACTTGGGCGTTGCCGAGATTCGCGCCAAGTGGGATATCAATCTCGAAATCAAAGCCCCCGAGATCGCTCAACACGGCCTCGCCGGAACCAATCTCGGTGCCGATGCCGTCGCGGACGAGATACGTGATCGATTCGCCGGGTGACACCATCTCAATCGTGGCGTCGTCGCTGGTGTTCAGCATGCGCAGCCAGCCCTTCACGCTGGCGGTCTCACCGGGGCGATACAGCGCCCGATCATCGACGACGTGCCAGAGGGGTTGGTTGCCGGGGGTCCAGGCCGATCCGCTCGCCCGGAGCAGCGCAACATCGTCGCCCAGAGTGACGATCAGCGGCCCACCGGAAGCGGGCGCCGCAGGGAGCGCAAACTCGCTGAGACCGTCGGCGTTCGTCGTCGAGGTCGTCTGGCTACCGACGAGGTTTATCTCGGCGCCCTCGACCGGCTCGCCGGTGCGGAGATCGGTTACCCAGGCGACACCGTTCGAGTTGTCGGTCAGTAGGTCGCCGCCAAGGTTGGTCGACTGGACCCACACGACCACCGGCTGGTTTTCCCAGTAGCGCTCGGAGTCCCGGCTGAGGTTGGCGTAGTCGCCGACCCCTTCGATGATGATGACCGCCATACCGGGGCGTCCTTCGAAGACGGGTTCGAGGTCGATCCGAGCCTCGAATCGTTCGCCCTCCGGTGCACCGGTCGCAACCACGGCGTCGTAGGTCGTGGTCCAGGGTGGGGTCGGCAAGCGTTCGTTGTTGCCGTCCCAGCGAGAATCTGCATAGGTGAGGTAGCCGGGCCACTCAGCGGGCGAGACGTCGAAGGCGCGGACCCGAACCTCGTCGTGGCCGCGCAGCTCAAGGGGAAGTGTCTGTGTCTCGACCAACGGGTCGAGGGTGATGAGGGAATCGGTGTCGGAGTTGAGGTAGGGCCGAGCGCTCGTGAAGTGGAAGTCCAAGACTTCGTCGGCGCCGAGGGTCTGTCCAAACCGGTCGGTCAGGCTTGCAGGCAGGGTGACCCGATAGACCGTGTCGCCCACCAGATCACCACTCACCCCGATGAAGCTCCCGCTGACTTGGATGAAGGCGCCGGCGATCGCCGGCTCGATCCCGATGTCGTCGACACCAACCGACTCAACGTCGAGGCGGTTGTTGAAGCTCATATTGAAGCCGCGATCGGGCTCGCACGGAGAGCTTTCCTCACAGGATCGCTCGTCCACGGCCAAGGGGGCGTAGGTGCGACGCTGCTCCGAGAAGACCCGATCGGTCGTGTTCGGACCTTCGGTCGACGAGACGTCGGGCCCGATGTCGACGCGCACCGGCGTGTCGGGAGTAAACGGGTCGACGGCGCGGAACGCAACGGTGGTGCCTTCGACCGCGCGGTCCATCTGCGGCTGAAGTTCCTCATCTCCGGCAATCTCGTTGTCTGACGCCAGCCGGATATCGACCGACTGGCCGTCGAGCGAAATGGTCGTGACGCCGAGGATCGATTCGGGGTCGACCCGCTGATCAAAGAAGGCGACGAATACGGGCTCGAGATCGAGCGGGTTGTCCCCCGGAAGCATCCATTCCACGGACGGCGATGGCGTCTCGAAAGTGAACGTGTAGTCGGCCACGAGTGCTTCGCCCGACGCAGACTCGGTGCCGACCGGAACGGTGACCTCGAAGCTCGTCGCCATTGGGAGTCGATCGAAGAGCTCCGGGTCGTGCTCGAAACGCAGTGTGCGGGTGCCGATCCATGTCCAACGGCCCGGAAGTTCGGGGGTCATCTCCACCGGGACGTCAGCATTGTTGGTTTGTTCGACCGTGCCGAGGGCAATCATGGGCTGGTTGAACGTGAGGCTCACGAACGGCGCGATTCCCACTTCACCGTCGGGCTGGTGGCGCAGAACCTCAAGCGGGCCTTCGACGACGAGCGGCGGCGGATCGCCACCGCCAACCGGGAACGGCTGGTCGACCGGGTCGCCGGCGATGGGCGGTTGCAACGACTCGGGGGGACGATTGAAGTCGACCTGATCATCACCATCCTCGACCCACTCCGGGAGGCGGTCGAGCGCATCGACAACGGCTTGGGTATCCAGCGGCTCACCCTCAAGTGTGGCCACGACCGCAGCCACGCCGAGGCCAACCCCGGTACCTTCGCTGAGGCGAACCGACAGCGGTCCCGGAGAACGATCAGCGCGCGCTCCAGTGGTGCCTGTGCTCTCCGTTGTGTCTGGATCCGACTCGGGGTCGGCCTGGCGCCCCGCATCGTCTCCCGAACATGCGCTGGCCAACATGGCCAGCACGAGTAGTACCAAAATGATCTTGCGGCGCATGAGCGTCGAGCCTCCCCCACCGGATGGTGACGACACTACGACGTTGCGAATAGCGGCTCGGTTCCCAGGTGGCCCCGAAAATCTTGGGGCCAGCTAGCCCGCGGCGATCGAACGGCCCAGCGAAGCGAGGTGTTCTTCGCCGTTCCCGAGCGTCAATTCCATCTGGCGAGCCATCAGGAAGTACCGGTGGAGCGGATAGTCACGGTCGACGCCGACACCACCATGCACATGCACGGCCGCATGAACGACGCGGAATCCGCCGTCGGCGGCCCACCACTTGGCGATCGAAACGGCGTCCTCAGCGGGAAGACCTTGATCGATGCGCCACGCGGCTTGCCACGCCGTGAGCGTGATGGCTTCGGTGTCGATATAGCTGTCACCGGCCCGATTGCTGACCGTTTGAAAGGTGGCCACCGGGCGGCCGAACTGGTGGCGCTCCTTGGTGTAGGCCGCCGCCAGCTCGATCGACGAACGAGCGGCACCCGCCATCATCATGCACATGGCGGCCTGCGTGCGGAGTTCGATCCACGCGACGATGTCGCTGCCGGTTGCGGAACCATCACCGAGCAGCACATCGGCTGGCACCTGCACGCCGGAAAGTTCGATGCGGGCCACTGGGCGCCGCGTCGTGACATCTACCCGAGTGCGGGTGAGGCCTTCGGCCTCGGTCGACACCAGGAATACAGCGCAGGATCCGTCGGGCATCTTCGCCGGGATGAGCACAAGTCCGGCGTCGAGGCCGGCCTCCACCATCGGCTTCACACCGTCGAGTCGATAACCCTCACCATCGACCGTGGCGACGGTTTCCGGTTCGCCGCCGGCGGTGCCCTCTTCATAGAGGCCGGCACCAACGATCAGGGATCCGTCCGCGATCGACGGGAGGTAGGCGGCCTTCTGGGCGGCGGTGCCAAACTCCACGATCGGCATGGCACCCATCACGGCAGTGGAGAGGAGGGGCACGGGTGACG
>JBLIOE010000035.1:0-43577 GCA_047639555.1 Candidatus Aldehydirespiratoraceae bacterium | reverse complement strand
GCGACTGCGGTGTCAGGCATGCCTTACACGGTACAGGGAGTGTGCTTCACAACAAAACTCAGGCGGCCACGCAGGGCAGCCACAGAATCACTGAGTGCGGGTAATGGTGTGGACCTGCCACTCGGCTCCAGGCTTGGCCGGAAGGCCGCCCGGCGCACCACAGGCAATGGTTGGCACGGCTCGAGCCGGCCCCACCTCGACCACCCATACGTCACCATCGACCGACACTCGCACGTTTGTATTCAGAGATGGAGTGTCGTCTGTTTCGGAAGCGACGATCTCGACCGATCGTGCTCGGGAATCGAATCCCCAGTCATCGATGGCGGCCATCACGGCTCGCTCGGCCATCTGCGCCGGGCCCACCTCGGCCCCGATCCAACCCCGGCAACGGGCGGCAACCGATGTCGGCGTCACTGAGTAATCGAGGATGCCGGCCATCTCTTCGGTGGTCACCAATCCCCACATTCGGCCGTCGGGAAGGGTCACGCCAGTGGGCGCCATTCGGTGACCGCCCGTGTGGCTCACGCGTCGGATCGCCAACGTCGGATCGATGGCGTGGAGGTCGGCCATCAGCGAAGCGCCGCGAGAGCCACAACACATGTCGTGACTTCCTTGGGTGCAGAGCAAGAGCTCTCGTTGCGGCTCGTTCGAGATCACGGTGGAAGGACTGGCGTCGAGACCTTCAACCACCAGCACGGTGAGGAGATCAACGATCTCGCTCGGCGCGACCTCGTGCTCGATCCGGGAGAAGTCGGCGTTATCGCGCAGACCGTGGGTGACGATTCGACCGCCGGCATTGTCTTGGGGCACCGCGGCCAGCACGCGAACGCGTCGGCCTTGTTCGCCGGCGGCCATCATCAATTCGGGTATCGCAGTGAAACCGTCCTTGGCCCACACCGGCTTCGGCCAGGGCAGCGGCATGTCGACCACAATCAGCTCGTCGACGAACAGTGCACTCCCACCAGGGTCGAGATCGATCCGGGTGGCGTGGGCCGCGCACCGCTCCGATTCGTCGGCGGCCGGAAGCAGAGCAAGATCGAAGAGATCAGTCATTCGCCCTCAAGGATCGCAGGCAACGGCTCACGATGCACAACGGTGACCCGTTTGGTGGCCCGGGTGAGCGCGACATAGAGGGATCGGATGCCTTGTTGTTCTTCGCTCACGATTCGCCCCGGTTCGATCACCACGACTGAGTCGGTCTCAAGTCCCTTGACGAGACGCACGGGTACGACGGTGACTTGCTGGTCGAGACCATGACGGGTCGGGCCGCCCACCGCCATCTCGTGTGCCTCGAACGCTCGATGCACTTCTGCGACCAGCGAGTCGGGAACGACGATGGCAACATTTCCCTCGACGACTTCGCCGAGCTCGGCCCGCACAATCGGCACGAGCTCGTCGATCAGACTGGTAACCGACAAGATCTGGGGAGCCGCTCCGTCTTCGCGCACAGGCTGCGGTGGTCGAAGCCCGGGCGCGGCGTGGGGCAACACCTTGTTGGCGAGCGCCATCGCCGGACCAGGAATGCGATAGCCGATCGTCAACTCGCGATGGCGCGTCTCGCGCTTCTCCGGGAAGGCCGAGATCACGGCGTCCCAGTCGGTGTTGGCCCAAGCGCCAGTGGCCTGGGCGATGTCGCCAACGATTGTCATCGAACCATTGAGTGAACGACGGGCGATAGTTCGCAGCTCCATCGGCGACAAGTCCTGGGCTTCATCAATACAGATGTGGCCATAGGTGCGAACAGAATCAGCGTTGCGTTTGCCGGGCCGATAACCCAGCAATGCCCGCGCCTCGTCGAGAAGCGGCACGTCTTGGAATCGCCAGATGATCTGTTCGGCGTGCTCACCCCGCGGTCGGTAGAGCCGCTGGATCTCCTCCTCGGCGAAGACCCCACGGTTGGCCGTACGGAGCAGAGCCCGAGAGCCGTAGAGATCGTGCAGCAAATGCGCCGGCGTAAGGATGGGCCACATCCAGTCGAGCGCTTCGCGGATCGGCATGTCGTAACGAATCCGTTCGCGCACCGTGTTTGAGTCGACCGGCTTGCGGGCGCTGGCCGCGAGCACCTCGAAGAAGAGTTCCTCCACGATCTTGCGGCCCGAGTTGTGACCGCGCGACCGGCGCCGCGCTTCTTTGATCACCCAAGCCGATTCTGCTCTCGTGATCCGGAGTCGCTGCAGGCCGTAGCCCACCTGCAGCTCATCACGCAACGACCGCTCGCGATCGGTGACGGCACGGGCGAGCACCTTGATCATGCGAGGGTCGCCCTTGACCCAAGCAACGGGCTCGGTGTCGAGTTTGTCGACGCGCACCTTCGGGCGGATCAGATCCGCGAGCACCGCAATATCGACCCCGGCTTCGCCAAGCGACGGCAGCACCTGCTCGATGTAGGCGACGAACAAGCGGTTCGGCCCGACGACCAAGACGCCCTGACCTTCGAGCGGGAAACGGTGTGTATAGAGGAGGTACGCCGCCCGGTGGAGTGCGACGACGGTCTTGCCGGTGCCCGGACCACCCTGCACCACCATGACGCCGGGCATCTCCGCCCGGATGATCTCGTCTTGCTCACCCTGAATTGTGGCGACGATGTCGCCGAGCCGACCGGTGCGGGAGGCTTCGAGAGCGGCGATCAGCGCACCCTGGCCACGAGTACCCACATCCTCGGCGGTGACATCGCGCAGGTCGCCAAAGAGTTCGTCGTCGATCCCCAGCACCGTGCGGCCACGGGTGGCGAAATGGCGACGCCGTTTGATTCCCATCGGGACCCGGCCGGTGGCTCGATAGAACGGCTCGGCGATCGGCGCCCGCCAATCCACCACGATTGGGTCCTGCTCGCGGGTCCACACGCCTAGGCGGCCGATATAGAAACGCTCGTCGGTCTCTTCCGGGTCGATGCGACCGAACACCAGTGATCGGTCGCCCAGGTTGAGTTGGCTCAGGCGGGTGACCGCGCCCTCAATCATCGACTCACGCTCGAATCGATGCTGATTGGTGCCGCCCTTCTGGGCTTCATGGCCACCAGTGATGTGATGGGCGCGTTCGCGCGCTTCTTCGAGCAACGCATAGGCGAGGTCGAGGTGCGCCTGTTCGGCGTCGAGTTCGGGGTGACGGTCAGACACGTTGGAGGAAAGACTCCCGGGGAAGGGGGAAACGGTTCAGTGTACCGGCGCCTTTTCAGGCCACGACCGTCCTACCCTCTTACGCAGATGTTCTCGATTGGCTTGGTACTCAGCGCTGGCGGTCCCCTTGGTGACCCTTGGCATTCCGGCGTGCTCGGACGCCTCGAAGAGTTAACGGGATGGGACGCACGCACCGCCGATCTCATCGTGGGCACGTCCGCCGGGTCAATCACTGCAGTCACGCTTCGAGCCGGCGTGTCCGCCATCGATCGCAAGATCCATTTCGAGGGCGGCCCGGTTAGCCCCGATGCGCAGACGATCTACGACCGCATCACCACGCCCTACGAAGAACCCGAAGGTGACCGAAACTGGCGGCCCAGCTCCCCGAAGATGGCGCTGAAAGCCGCATGGCCGCCGTGGAAGGCCGACCCCGTTCGTATCGCCATGGCCAACCTGCCCCGCGGCACAAAGTCCGGCGAGTCGCTCGAAAAGCGCATGAACGAACTCATGCCCGACGGATGGCCCGATCAGCGATTGTGGATCACCGCCGTTCGGATGAGCGACGGACGCCGTGTGGTGTTCGGCCGCGACGACATCCGCGGCAACATCGGCCAGGCCGTCCGTTCCTCGGCGGCCGTGCCCGGCGTCTACACCCCCGGTCTCGTCGGTGAGCGTGAATACGTCGACGGTGGTGTGCACTCGTCCACCAATCTCGATCTGGCCGGCATGCTCGGATTCGACCTCGTTGTTGTGTCCTCTGCCATGACCGCCGTCGAAGGAAGCCGTAGCTGGATCAGCGATCCCACTCGGGCCTGGTTTAGCGGCAAACTCGATGACGAAGTCGCCGCTGTTCGTGCCCGTGGCACCGCGGTGCTCGTGGTCGAACCTGACGCCGACACGCTCCCCAGCCTCGACAAGAACGCCGACAATGCCCGTCCCGCCGCGGTTGCGGCCGGCGCCGCATCAGTCGACCGCGTGTTCGCCGATCCCAACGGCGAAGGACTCCGCACTCTCCTCGAGCGCGGTCAATCCGGCTAACAGCCGCTGCCGGTGCCGCTGGGGATGTCCGGGATCGAGAGATCGATCACTTCGACATGCACGTGCGGGTTTGAGGGTTCAGCGGTGAACTCGTCGACCTGTGAGTCGAAGGGCAACACGGTGGCTCGCTCGGCCACCTGCGTGACGCCTGCCTCAACGCGATCGCCCACCGCGACGGTGAGGCCGTGCATATGGAACATCTTCACTTCCCAGCCGGGCGCGGCGTCGGGTTCGATTACGAGGAAGTTGTCCTCATTCTCGCAATAGAGGATGTAGGTGCCGCCCCGGATCACGGTGCCGGTCACGGGCGAGCGGATCGCCACCGTTGGTTCAACCACGATGTCGGCCGCCGTTCGCGAGCCGGTGTTGCGGTTGCGGGTATCCAGCGTCGTCGCCGGAGCCGACCCGTTGACGGTGGTCTGCTGTTGCGAGCCATCGTGGCCGGCTTCGTGGAACCCGATGATCTCGATCTTCGTCGCCGGATGGAACAGGTCGACCGGCCCGGCCGTCGCGAACGGTGTATAGGCCTGCTCGAAGTAGACGGCGCTGGGAGCCACCGTGGTCGTCGTCGTCGTCGTTGTCGTACTGGTGGATGTCGTGGATGTCGTCGTACTGGTGGATGTCGTGGTCGTCGTGGATGTCGTGGTCGTCGGGATCGAGACCGTGGTCGACGAGGAAGTGGCCGAACTACTTGCCGGCGACTCCACGTTGGCCAGCGGAGCAACCTGCACGTCGGCGTTGTCGCCGATGCCGCATGCAGCAACGAGCAGGGCGAGTGTGACCAGGCACACGAGGGGGCGGGGGCGTCCCAACATCAGCGTTCACCGTAGTGGAGCGCCGACAACTGGAGGCTCCACTGCCGCTCCACAACTACCGCCTCGGTAGCCTGAGCAGCATGACTCCGGGCCGCTTTGACGATTCTCCGTTCATCCGGGCCTGCCGCGGCCTGCCTCACGATCAGGTGCCGGTGTGGTTCATGCGCCAGGCCGGGCGATCGCTGCCCGAGTATCGGGCCATCCGCGGCGAAGGCACGATCCTTGATGCGATCGCCGACCCCGACCTCTCGACCGAGATCACGCTCCAGCCGGTCCGTCGTTATGGCGTCGACGCCGCGATCCTCTATTCCGACATCGTGGTGCCCGCTCATGCGGTCGGCTTCGGCCTCACCGTCACTCCGGGCGTGGGCCCCGAGGTAGAGAAGCCCTTCCGCAGCGCGGCCGATCTCGACCGGCTCCGGCCGCTTGATCCGGAAGCCGACACGCCTTACGTACTTGAGACGGTCCGCCAGCTCGTGGCCGAGCTCGATGTGCCGCTCATCGGTTTCGCCGGCGCACCTTTTACCGTCGCCTCATATCTGATCGAGGGCCGCCCCTCTCGCGACTACGTGAATACGAAGAGCCTGATGTTCAACGATGAGCCGCTCTGGCACGCACTGATGGACCGTCTCGCCGACATGGCCATCGCTTCGCTCCGTTCACAGATCGACAATGGCGCTTCGGCCATCCAGCTCTTCGACTCGTGGGCCGGAGCGCTCTCACCCTCCCAATACGTGCGTTACGTAATGCCGCACTCATCGAAGGTGCTCGCCGGTGTGGCCGATACCGGTGTGCCTCGTATCCACTTCGGCGTTACCACCGGCGAGCTGCTCGAGCTCATCCGCGACGCCGGCGCGGACGTGGTCGGCGTCGACTGGCGCGTGCCGCTCGACCGAGCGCGAGCCCGCCTCGGCGATGACATCTCACTGCAGGGCAACCTCGATCCGACCATGGTTCTCGCCGGTGTCGACGCGGCCAGCGAAGGCACGCGCGATGTGCTCGCTCGCAACGACGGCCATCCTGGCCACGTCTTCAACCTTGGCCACGGTGTTATGCCTGCGGTCGATCCCGACGTGCTCAGCGAGGTCGTAAAGATTGTTCACGACGAGGGTCAAGTCCGCTCGTGACCGAACCGGTCGTGGTGATTGGGGCGGGCATCACCGGCCTCGCCGCGGCCCACGACCTTTGCCAGCAAGGCCTCGACGTGGTCGTGCTGGAAGCATCAGACCGCATCGGCGGCAAGATCGCGGGCGGGCCCGTCGAAGGATCGGCGCTGCCATTCGACGTCGACCTGGCCGCCGACGGCTTTCTGGCTCGCGAGCCCGAGATGACCGACCTGTGCATCGAGCTCGGTCTCGAAGACAAGCTCACGAGCCCCCGCCCGGGGGGCGCATTCATGTGGGTCGACGGTGCACTCCGTCGCATCCCCGCCGGCGTGCTCGGCGCGCCACTCGACCCAGCCGCCGTCGCGGCGAGCGGTATCGTCTCGGCCGCCGCCGTGACCGCGCTCGAGCAGGCCCTCATGACCGATCTCCCGCCGCTCGTCGGCGACGCATCCGTCGGCGATGTGCTCCGCCCTCGCGTCGGCGATGAAGTGTTCGAACGTCTCGTCGATCCGCTGCTGGGCGGGATCAACGCGGGCAATGCCGACAACATGAGTATCCGAGCCGGCGCCGCCACCCTCGCCAACGCCGCGGCCAAGGGCGGACCATTCGTCAACGCATTGCGGGCCCATGTTGCTGCCGCCGCTGGCGGTGGCCCGGTGTTTCACGGCATCGAAGGCGGCAGCCAAACCATCATCGACGCGTTATCCGACGAGCTCGGCGGCTGCATCCGCACCAACGCCGAAGTGTTCGACATCGAACGCGACGGCAACCGCTGGATCGTGCGCACCGACGACGAAGCCCATACGGCGGCCAACGTCATCATCACCACACCGGGCTGGGTAAGCGCTGGGCTACTGGCTCCCCTCGCTCCAGAAACTGCGGCCGTGCTCGCTGGCCTCCACTACTCCGACGCCGTGCTCGTCACCTTCGTCGTTCAGTCGTCGCAGATCGAACATCCGCTCGACGGCGCCGGTTTCCTCGTTCCTCGAGACCAAGGGCTGCTCATGACGGCCTGCTCCGTTGCGTCCTACAAGTGGGCGCACTATGACGACGGAATTCACACGATCTTGCGAGTCTCCGCCGGACGCACCGACGATCGGCGCTGGCTCGATCTCACCCACGACGAACTCACCGCTCAACTCCACCGCGAGCTCGAAGAGACCATCGGTCTTCGCGGTAATTCGGTGGCCCGGGTGAGCGAATGGCGGCGCTGCCTTCCGCAATATCGGCCGGGCCATCTTGACCGCTGCGACGAAATCGACAAGTGGCTCACCCGTGACGCGCCGGGACTCATCGTCGCCGGCGCGGCAATGCGCGGGCTCGGACTACCGGCCTGTGTACGACAGGGTCGCGCGGCCGCCCGACACTCCTGAGCGCGATACTTCAACGCGGAACGGTACGCAGTCGCGAACGCAGAACGCGAGCAAAGCTTGCGTGGTTTGCATCGCTCTTGCTCTCGCGACGTATGGAGCCCGCATGGCGGAAGATACACCCGCCCAAAAGAAGCGGCGTCCGCGCGCCGAACTCAAAGAACTCATGATTGAAGGCGGCGTCGAGGTGCTCGCCGAGCACGGCGTCCAGACCCAAATTTCTTCGGTGAGTTACGCCAAGGTCTTCGAGCACCTCGAGCGCTCGCAAGATATCCGCGTCACCTACGGCTCGGTCCACGAGCGCATCTGGAACAGTCTCCAGGAGTACCAGCTCGCTGTCATCGAACGGGCCGGCGTCTGGAAGAGCGAAGCCCGCGACGACGTCAGACTCGCTCAGTCCGGCGAAATGCTCGCCAACGCAGATCTCAGCACCACCGCCGGCGCGCAGCGAGCGACGCGGGAGACCGCTCGCATCCTTGCCGCGGGATACCTCCGCACCGCAGCAGAGACCGACAACTGGGGCCAATGGCTTGAGACCGTCACTGCATTGAAGTCGGGCCCGACTGGATCACCAATCACTGAAGCTGCCCGCGACGGTGCGGTTGCGAGCTACGAACACCAAACCGACATCTATCGACAGGGCCGATGGGAAGCACTCAAGATGGCGTCGGCCACTCCAAATGAGCTCGTCCCTGACGACACGAACGTCGAAGATATTCTGGCCGCGATCTCGATCGCGATCACTGACGGGCTTGAGCTCCGCCGCTATCTCACCGACGAACCAGTGCCCTCCTACCGCCTGAAGACCGGACCCAACGGTGAGGAAGAGGAGGGGAACCTCTTTGCACTAGCGGCCTACGCGTCGATCGAGTTCCTCGCCAACGTCGGACCGGACCATTCCTAGAGGCTGAAACTGCCGAGAGACCCGGCCGGTTTAGAGAGAGGGAAGAGCGGGCGGTGCAACGGCAACGGACAAGAATTCCGGCCCGATGAGCCCGCGTGAACCGGCCGCGCCGTCTCTCACAAAGTTGCCGTCGATCACCACCGGAGCATTTTGCCGGAAATTGCATCGTTGTGACATTGGTCTCAATATTGCGGTTGTGTGACGAAACGTGCGTACCTTGTTGGTCGCTGAGGCGTTGGTGATCGCCCTGCACCCCTGCCCACGACAACTTGTCGTGTGACCGATCGCCCGCACAAAACGCCACGACACGGGCTGACCGCCCGAGGAGGCAGCATCTTCATGCGCCGACAAATCCGTTTGATCGCGTTCGCGCTCACCGCGCTTCTCTTCACATCCGCCTGCACCCCGGCGGAGCTAGCCCTCTACCTCACGTCCACCTCAGAGGTGCGCGACGTCCTCGACGTCGACGACCTCTACCGGCTCCGCGAGTGCGAGTCGACCGACAACTACCAGGCCATCTCGAACACTGGCGCCTTTCGCGGCGCCTACCAGTTCAACCAGACCACATGGGACGATGTTGCCAGTCGTTTCTTCCCGTGGCTCGAAAACCGCGATCCGGCAACCGTCGAAGCCTGGTGGCAAGACGCAATGGCTCGTGCACTGTGGTCCGAACGGGGCAAACAGCCATGGCCCATTTGTGGCAACCGCGTCTAGCGCTATGTGAGAGTCTGGCGCCGTGATGTCGTCTTCTCCCCCGCCTCGCCAACGTCGATCGAGCGTCGACAGCGCTATCGCAATCACAACGGATCCAACTGGCGAACTGCTGGTCCCCCTTCTCGCGGCCGATACCGGCCCGGCGACAGATTGGGCCGAAGCCGCCGAACACGATCAGGTCGCCCGGCCCGACGAGCTCGAAGAGGGCGAAACCCACCTCAACGTCACCCGCACGTTCTGCTTCGCCGACCTCAGCGGGTTCACGGCGTTCACCCGCGACAACGGGCCACACGCAGCCGTCCGTCAGCTCGGTGAGTTCCGCAAAATCACCCGAAACGTTGCGGCTAAGCGCGGCGTTCGGGTCGCCAAGTGGTTAGGCGACGGCGTCATGCTTGTTGGTACCGAGCCCACGCCCACGATCGCGCTCGGCGCCCACCTCGTGCATCACTTCTCCGACAGCGCCATCCGAGTCCGCGTTGGTCTGGCCACCGGCATCGCGTTGCTCTTCGAGGGCGACGACTACATCGGTGAACCCGTCAATATGGCAGCCAAGTTATGCAACGCCGCCCAGCCCGGTGAGGTACTCGCGATCACCGATCCGGCAAACTTGCCGGAGTGGGTCACGACCGATGGTGAGGTGAGCGTGCAGATCAAGGGCGTCGGTGCGGTTGGTGGCGTTCACCGACTCGGCTTCAACCTCTCGAACCGCTCGACGAAGTGAAACACACCCGCGCCCTCTCGGCGCTCGCCGGTCTGCTCATCGCCGCGGGGCTCCCGCCCTGGGGCTGGTGGCCGCTCACGTTGGCCGGGCTCGCACTCTGGTTCCAGCTTCTTGGCGATCCACGAGGCAAGGTTCGCTTCCGCCGCTCGGCCCTCGTTGGCGCGTTCTGGGCGTTCCCGTCCACCCTTTGGATGCTCGACCTCACCCCTCCGGGCTGGCCGGTCGCCGCCGGTGTTTTCACGCTCACTATGGCGTTGGCCGGTTGGGCTACACCTTCGGAGGGAGCAAAACGGCCGCGGGCGTTCGCCGCGGCCGTCACACTCGCCGAGGTCGTCCGCTGGCACATTCCGTTCGGCGGCGTA
The DNA here is from genome assembly GCA_047639555.1 of Candidatus Aldehydirespiratoraceae bacterium. Classification (GTDB taxonomy): domain Bacteria; phylum Actinomycetota; class Acidimicrobiia; order Acidimicrobiales; family Aldehydirespiratoraceae; genus JAJRXC01. The sequence continues at coordinate 33,431 of JBLIOE010000035.1, read as the reverse complement.
CCGCTGGCCACGCTGGCAATGGCGTCCGTCTCTACCCCCTGGTCAGTCGCCGCCCGTTTCCTTGGTTCGCCGTTCCTCGTCTTCGTCACCGTCGTCATTGCCGCCGGCATCCAGGTTGCCTGGGTCGAACGAAAGGTCCCGTGGCCGCCGATCGGCGTGCTTGTCGCCGCCGTCGCCCTCGGCTACCTCGGTGGCGCGTCCGTCGGCACTGACCGCACCATCGAAGTCGCCGTGATCCAAGGAGGCGGCCCGCAGAACACTCGGGCCGATACCTGCGAGAACCGGGGAGTCTTCGATCGTCACGTTGCCGCCACTGAACTTCTCTCTACCGACGATGAGATCGATCTCATCCTCTGGCCCGAAGACGTTGTCCATCCCGTCTCCGAAATCCTCTCAACTCCTGCTCGTTGCGACCAGGAAGTACTCCGGCGCGACGAGGCGCTCAGCGAGCTCCAGCGACTCGCCCGCAAATACGACGCCACCCTGGTGAGCGGATGGTTCGAGCCGTCCGCCGACGGGCGCGCCAACGAAAACTTCTCGGTCGTGATCGATTCCGAGGGCGTTGTCGGCGACCGCTACGACAAGGTCCGCCTTGTGCCGTTTGGCGAATTCGTTCCGCTCCGGTCGCTTCTTGAGAAGTTCAGCGACGAACTCCCCGGCCGCGACGTACGACCGGGCACCGATCCCGCCATGCTGGAATCCGAGTTCGGCCCGCTCGGCATCTCAATCTCCTGGGAGATCTTCTTCGACTATCGAGCTCGCGACGCGATGAACAACGGCGGGCAGCTCTTACTGAATCCCACCAACGGTTCGTCGTACTGGCTCACAATCGTGCAGGGTCAGCAGATCGCCTCAAGTCAGCTTCGTGCCATCGAAAACGATCGTTGGGTCCTCCAGGCCGCACCCACCGGCTTCTCCGCAATCGTGGCCCCCGACGGCACGGTCCATCAGCGCACCGGCGTGAGCGAACAAGCCGTCCTTCGCCAGACCGTGCCACTACGCACCGGCCGCACCCTGGCCACCATCGTCGGCCCCTGGCCCATGCTGCTCATCGCCCTTTGGACTCTCGGCCGGCGGCGGATCACTTCCCGACGGTGACGGTGGGCGTGACCGCTTGCCCCTCTTCGAAGGCGTCACGGGTCGACGCATCGAAGAAGGTGCAGTGGATTCGGTCGGGATCGGAAGGGGTCAGTCCGCCCTGTTCCGCACCGAATTCCAGCCCGCGGTCGACGTTCCATGCACAGAAGTCGAGAGGCACCTCGGCGACGAACAGCCGGTCGTCCATGCCGGGAATTTCCACCAGGGAGACCGACGGGGGCGTGGGATCCGCGAGCTCCATATATGGATAGGGCTCGATCGAAACCGACGCGAGATCACCAGGCACGCGCCCGGCCAACAGCCGGTGATTGCCGACTTCGTGACGGATGGTCCGCGCCCGACACTCCAGTTCGGCGACAGAATCGCCGGTCGACACCGAGTAACACGCTGATCGGCAGTCGTCGTCGCCGAGCGGAAAGTCCTGGGGGATCAGGAACTCGATCGTCAACGGCTCGCCGCCGAGTTCGCCCGCTACCACCAACGCGGTGGTCGGCGTCTCGCCCTCGCGAATTGCTCGTTGGTCCTCGCCGATCACGCGATTGAGGCGAATCCATTCCGCGTCCTCGATGGGCGTCACCGAGTCGAGTACTGCGTATAGGTCCTCGATGGTGGCGTCGGAGTTGCGCATCGTGACGTCGACCATCGTGCCGTCGCCGCGAGACCACGCGCCGCCATATCCATACCGGCGACCGTCATCCCAAAGTTCGTAGATGCTGGCGGTTGGGCCCGAGGCCATCTCGTGGTCGGGAAGCCCAACGTCGGTCAATTTGGACTCGGGACGGATCTCAATGTTCAGATCAATGTCGCGTTCACCGCACTCACCCGGCGCGTAGCCGACTGATCGATGGCCGTCGGTCCGTTCCTGCGCAAGCACCGCCTGCAAACCATCGGGCGGAGGCGCCAGCACGTAGGCCGCGGCGTCGGCGGGGTCGAGCGTGGTGGTGGGCGTTGCCGCCGTGGTTGTGGAGATCGGCGCCGTCATAGTTGTCGATGACGACGTCGTCTCGAATCCCGAGCCGTCACCCGAACATGCCGTCGCGAGCAGTGCCAATGTCAACGCAAGAAGAAGAGGGGTCCGCACCCCGCCGGTCTTGTCACACTTCGACGGAAAGTGTGATCGGGCCGTCGTTCACGAGCTCCACGGCCATGTCGGCTCCGAAACGGCCGATGGCGACCCGGGCACCCAAGGCCACGAGTTCAGCGACCACCCGCTCGACCAGCGGTTCGGCGACTTCAGGGCGCGCGGCGTCGCTGTAGCCCGGACGACGGCCCTTACGGGTGTCGCCGTAGAGGGTGAACTGCGACACCACAAGCACCGCGCCAGTGCCCTCCACGACGGACCGATTCATCACACCATTGTCGTCATCAAAAATGCGCAGATTCCAAATCTTGGCGGCCAGCTTCACCGCCTCAGCGTCGGTGTCGGAGTGGGTGACGCCGATAAATGCCAGCATGCCGGCGCCGATCTCGCCGGTGATCTCTTCCGCGACGGTCCCGACGCCGACGGTCACCTTTGCTCGACCGACTCGTTGCACCAATGCCCGCATACAAACAGTCTCGCGCACGCCGTCGGCCGCCTCGAACGTGTCGAACGTCACTACGGGTGTGGAAAGCGCAGTTCCAAGGCATCATTTGACGTCCGTTCCTACCTCGCGGAAGCCTGGTGACCTATGCCTGTCGACCGAGATCGCGCCCTTCGTATCGCGCTGCTCACCTATCGCGGTAAGCCGCACGTCGGTGGCCAGGGTGTCTACGTCCGCCAGATCAGTAAGGCGTTGGCTGATCTCGGCCACCACGTCGAAGTGCTCGGCGGCCCGCCCTACCCCATCCTCGACCCTCGCGTTCCGTTGGTCGAGCTCCCCAGTCTCGACATTTGGGCCGACCCGCACCCCATGCGTAAGCCCCGCCTTTGGGAGTGGAAGGACTGGACCGATGCTGCCGAACACATCTCTTTCAGCACCGGCAACTTCTCTGAGCCGATGGCCTTCAGCCTGCGCGCCTGGCGCCACCTGCGCAATCGTCGCGACGACTTCGACCTCATCCACGACAACCAAACGCTCGGCTGGGGTCTACTGAAGCTCCAGCAAGAGGGTTGGCCGATCCTCGAGACAATCCACCACCCGATCACCGTCGATCGCAAGCTTGAGCTCGAACACGCCCGCACACCATGGGAGAAGTTCGGCAAGCGGCGCTGGTATGCCTTCACCAAGATGCAGACCCAGGTCGGCAAACGCATGCCTCGCATCATGTGTGTCTCTGAGTCGTCCAAGGGCGACATCAGCGCCGACCACAAGATCCCGCTCGAGAACATCCATGTCGTGCCGGTTGGTGTCGATCCCGAGCTCTTCTTGCCCGTCCCCGGCGTCGAACGTCGCCCGGGCCACATCGTCACCACCGCGTCGGCCGACGTTGCGATGAAGGGACTGAAGTTCCTTCTCGAAGCGGTCGCCAAGCTCCGCACTGAGCGCCACATCGAACTCACGATCATCGGCAAGCGCCGCCCCGACAGTCACGCCAGCACCGTGATGACGCAGCTCGGCCTCGACGACTGTGTCACCTTCGTTTCCGGTGTACCCGACGAGCGCATAGTCGAGCTCTACAGCGAGGCCGAAATTGCGGTCGTTCCGTCGCTCTACGAGGGCTTCTCGCTCCCGGCGATCGAGGCCATGTCGTGCGGCGTACCGCTCGTCGCCACCACCGGCGGGGCCCTGCCTGAGGTTGCCGGCATCAGCGGCGAAACCTGCTTCCTGTGCGAGCCCGGCGATTCCGAAGCACTGGCGACCACGATGCGCATGGCGCTCGACAACCCCGAACTCAGCGCCAAGGTCGGCGCCCAAGGCCGCGAGCGCGTGATTAACCAATGGTCATGGCGCCACTCGGCCGAGAAGACACTCGAGCAGTACTGGGCTGTCCTCGACGAACACGCTGCCCGCAAAGACGCTGCTCGCGGAGGTAAGTGATGCTCACCGTCGACTACAACAAGTTCGGCCTTCAAGCCGGAGATCTCCTCCTTGACCTGGGCTGCGGCTTTGGTCGCCACACCTACGAGGCGCTCGTTCGCGGCGCCGACGTGGTGAGCTGCGACATGGCTGTCGCCGAGCTCGAATCCATTCGCAACACCGCGCCGATTCTGGTCGAAGACGGCCTGTTCGACGGCACGTTAATGACCGCACAGGTGCAGGGCGACGGCACTCGTCTCCCCTACCCCGACGAAACCTTCGACAAGATTATCGCCTCCGAGGTGCTCGAACACGTGCCCGATGATCAGGCCGCCTACGACGAGTTCATGCGCATCCTGAAGCCCGGCGGCACAATCGCGGTCACGGTGCCCGCCACCTTCCCCGAGAAGATCTGCTGGAAAATCAGCGACGACTATTACGCCCCCAACGCCGAGGGTGGCCACGTTCGCATCTACACCGAGGGTGAGGTGCGCGACAAGCTCCGCGGCGCCGGGCTTGATCCCATCGACTCCCATCGCGCCCACGCGCTTCACTCCCCGTACTGGTGGCTCCGCTGCGCGGTTGGTGTCAACAACGAGATCGACGAGAACTGGTCGGTCAAGACGTACCACAAGCTTTTGGAATGGGACATCGTGAAGCAGCCGTGGTTGACTCGCACGGCCGAGAAGGTCCTCAATCCCATCCTTGGAAAGAGCCTGATCGTTTACGCCACGAAGTCGCCGCTTCGTTCGAAGCGCACGCTGGAGGACGCGAATGCTGCCTGAGATCCCGGGAGTCCTCAGCGCACAGCAGGCCCGCGACACCGCAGACCACATCGCGTCGTGGCAGCTCCCCTCGGGCATGATCCCCTGGTTCCCGGGCGGCCATGCTGACCCGTGGAACCACATTGAGGCCGCCATGGCCCTCGTGATTGGCGACCACCGCGCCGAAGCCGAACGGGCCTACCAATGGCTCGTCGACATCCAGCGGCCCGATGGCGCCTGGCACCAGTACTACCTCGACGGTGAAGTCGAGCAAGACAAGCTCGACGCCAACGTCATTGCCTACATCGCCGCCGGCGCATGGCATCACTACCTTCACTTCCGCGACCTTGGATATCTCGAGGAAATGTGGAAAGTCGTCGAACCGGCCATCGACTTCGTGCTCGACCTTCAGACACCACGCGGCGAGATCCTTTGGGCCCGTCACCCCGATGGCACGCCCTGGTCGTTTGCGCTGCTGACCGGTTCGTCTTCGATCGCCCACAGCCTCCGTTGTGCCGTTGCGATCGCCGAAGAGCTCCACCACGAACGCCCCGACTGGGAACTCTCCGTCGGCCTTCTCGCTCACGCGATCCGTTACGAACGCGACGACGCCTTCTCGCCCAAGCATCGCTGGGCCATGGACTGGTACTACCCCGTACTCGCCGGTGTGCTCACCGGCGAAGTCGGCCGTGCCCATCTCGCTGATCGTTTCGACACCTTCATGCTCGACGGCAAGGGCATCCGCTGCGTCAGCGATCGCCCGTGGGTCACCACGGCCGAAACCTGCGAATGCGCTCTCGCTCACATGGGTGTTGGCGAGAACGGCATCGCCCTCGAACTCTTCACCGCGGCGCAGGCAACCCGTGAAGACGACGGCCGCTACATCACCGGCATCGTGCATCCCGATGGCGCCCTCTTCCCGCCCGAAGAACGATCCACCTACTCGTCGGCCGCCGTACTTCTCACCGCGGAAGCCCTCGACGGCACCAGCCCCGCGGCCCGCTTGTTCTCGGACCACGACTTCTTGCCGGCGATCATCGACGTCGACCCGAACCAACGCTCGTCCGATTCCGATGTCGACGAACGCGCCCGCGACTAGGGCCTAGACAGTCACCAGCTGATCTATTTCGGCTTCCTCTTCGGCCCGATCTGGGAGGAAGCGGGCAGCGAAAACTGAGCCGGCCATGGCCACACCGGCGGCCACAAGGCACGCCACCGACATGCCGCTCAGGAACACCTCACTCGCCTCGCTGAGATACGCCGGAGCATTGGCACCGGGAGAGGGCGCAATCGGCCCCGACTAGCTACGCCTCCGAAGAGGACGCCTCCGGGGAGTCCGTTTCCGCCGAAACACTCTCTGTTGGAACCACATGGACGGCCTCCGGCGACCATTTGGTCGGGAGTAGCTGGGCAACAACCCAAACGCCCTCGGCTTCGCAACGCACCGAATTGGGCCGAGGCATCGTTCGAGCCAAAGCTCGGGCCTCATCCCGTGTCGACGCTCTCGCAAATACTTTCTCGCTGTAAGTCAACTTCCCCGCTCATTTCCCGCCCGGAACCGAGTACCTTCTGCCGTTGCTCCCGATGTCATTTTCGACTCGGAGCACTCCGCTATTGATGCAATAGAGGCAACCTGCCCATAAGTCCCGAAGAGGGACCCTGAGGCAAGTAGGTAGTTTTGCCTACGCGCGGCATGAATATGGTCCGCGAACCGATGTTCAGGGAGCTAAACGCCGTTCGCGATCCGCTCCAGAACGCGCAGCGAACCCACGGCGGAGATCTCTCGAAACGCGCCCGATTCCATCGCTCGGCAGTAAATCTCGTACGGAGGTCGTCCGCCGTCGTCCGGGTTCGGAAACACGTCGTGGATGAGCAGAAGGCCGCCGATGACGACGTGGGGTACCCACAGCTCATAATCGCGATGAGCCGGGTCGTGGCCATGGCCGCCATCGATGAAAAGCAGCGCGAGCGGCGTGGCCCACACACTGCCGACGGTCGGCGAGTCGCCCACCAGCGCCACCACGGTGCCCTCGAGCCCCGCGTTGTAGATGGTGCGTCGGAAGATGGGAAGAGTGTCCATCTTGTCGATCTCCGGATCGACAAGATCGGGCTCGTGCCACTCCCAGCCAGCCTGGTTCTCTTCAGACCCGCGATGATGATCCAGGGCAAAAAGCACCCGACCTCGTTCTTGGGCCGCAGCGCCGATGTAGACGCCCGACTTGCCGCAATAGCTGCCGACCTCAAGGAACGGGCCGTCAACCTCTACCGAGAGGGCTGCATCGTGGAGCGCCAGACCTTCATCCGGAGGCATGAACCCGCGGGCGGCTTCGGCCTTTTCACGAAATGCAGCATCCACTTAGGCGACCTCAATCTCCACGTCGCCGGTGACACCAGGGCCCCACATCAGACGATCCAACACGACATATTTCGCGACCCACACGATGCCATAGGCACTGAAGTTGACTGCGGTCAAAACGAAGGCGTCGTCGGTATGGAAACCGGCGACCCAGATGCAGAACGTGGAAAACGAGAGTCCGATCAGCGCCAGAATCCAGAAGGGCGCTATTTCCGACTTCACCGAGCTGGTTCCAGACTGCTCCCACACCCAGTACCGGCTCATGAGATACGCCGGACCAGTGCTGATCGTCCATGCCACCACGTTTGCCAGGACTTCATGCATGTCAAGAATCTTGAGACAGAAGAGCAGCGTTCCCGTGCCGAGGATCACGTTGACGACGGAGACGCCGCAGTAGCGCAGAAGCTTCAGCCCGTGCTGCTCGAACAGGCTTGAGAGCCCGAATCGGCTGGTCATCGACATGGGGGTGGAGGCTAGCGTCATCGCTCTTCTAGTCGGCCGAACACCGGCAGCTGTTGACCGTGCGGCAGTATGGGCTGATGCAAAACGATGTCGACGACCTCGTCGATCTTCTCGATCTCGAAGCGATCGAAGTCAACATTTTCCGTGGCGTTTCCCCTCAGGAGAATCGCCAGCGAATCTTCGGCGGACAGGTAGCCGGTCAAGCGCTCGTGGCCGCGTCCCGAACTGTCGACGAGGACCGGCCCGTCCACTCACTCCATGCCTACTTCCTCCGCCCTGGTGACCCGACGGTGCCGGTGCTCTACGAGGTGGATCGCATCCGCGACGGTCGATCGTTCACCACCCGTCGAGTGGTGGGTATCCAGCACGGCCGCGCGATCTTCAACCTTGCCGCGTCGTTCCATATCCGCGAGGAGGGTCTCCAACATTTCGAGCCAATGCCGGATGTGCCCGCGGCGGATGATCTCCCCACGCGTGCTGAGCGATTCGCGGACATGGGAATGGAGGATCCGTTCAAGGATCATCCGCACCCGCTCGATATGCGCTACATCACGACGAGCCCACTGCGCCGCACCGAACCCCTTCCCCCCGTGCAGCAGGTCTGGTTCCGCGCCGACGGCAAGCTGCCCGACAACCAGGTGCTCCATACGTGTCTGTTGACCTACGCGTCGGATATGACTCTGCTCGACACCACGCTGCTCCCCCACGGAACCGGGGCGATCGACCAGACCATCCAAATGGCCAGCCTCGATCACGCGATGTGGTTCCACGGTGAGTTCCGGGCCGACGAATGGTTGCTCTATGACCAGCACACGCCCGCTTCGACCGGCGCCCGCGGCCTGGCCACCGGCCGGGTGTTCACCCACGACGGCCGACTGATCGCGAGTGTCATGCAAGAAGGACTCATCCGAAAGGTAGACGCATGAAGCGCCTCACTCTCCCCACTGCCCTGTTGTGCCTCACCCTCATTGCGGCTGCCTGCGGGAGCGACGATCTCGTCGCCAATCTGGCCACCACAGTCCCGGTTGTCACGGAGGCGCCGGTCAATAACGGAGATGTTGGCCCGGCCGTCGACACCACCCCAACGACAGAGGCACCGCCCACCGACCCACGCGCAGTCCGCGGCGATCTCAATGTCGCATCAGTTCGAGTCGAGTTGCTCACCCGTGTCGCCGAACCCGTCGACACCGCAGTGGCCGCCAACGGTGAGCTGTGGATCGCTCTGCGCGAAGGCCTCATCGTTGTGCTCGACCCGGCCAACGGCGAACGCGGCGACACGGTGCTCGACATCTCTGCGGCCACCGCAGCCGGCGGCGAGCGCGGCTTGCTCGGCATCGCCACCGACAGCGAGGGTCTCTATGTGAACTTCACCGACCTCGACGGGAACACCAACGTCGTCGGTTATCCCCTTGATGCCGACGGTCGTCCGGGCGAAGGCCGCCTCATGCTTACGATCGATCAGCCCTTCCCCAATCACAATGGTGGCGCGATGGTGATTGGGCCCGACAACCACCTCTACGTTGGCGTGGGCGATGGGGGCGCGGCCAACGATCCACTCGCCGCGGGCCAAGACCCGACGCAGATCCTCGGGTCGATCCTTCGTGTCGACCCGACACTTGATGCCGATGAGGCCTACGCGATTCCCGCCGACAATCCGTTCGCCGACGGGGTCGATGGTCAACCAGAAATCTTCATGATCGGCGCCCGCAATCCGTGGCGAATCAGCTTCGATCCGATCACGAACGACTTCTGGATCGCCGATGTCGGTCAGAACCTTTGGGAAGAAGTCGATCTCATGCTCGGCGCCAACGGCTGGGGTGTCGGCGGCAACCTGGGCTGGAATCTTCGTGAAGGCACAACCGAGTTCACCGGCGACAAACCGGCTGGCAACATCGACCCGGTGTTCGAGTATCCGCACGAAGGCAGCACACCGAGCGGCTGCAGCATCAGCGGTGGAGTGGTCTATCGCGGCCTCGCCATTCCCGACCTGGTCGGCGCCTACGTCTTCGGCGATTTCTGCAAGTCATCGATCTGGGCCATCTCGATCGACGGCGGCACTGTGGTGTTCAAGGATCTTGGCGGCGAGATCGAAGACCTTGTCGGCGTGACCGCCGACGCAGCGGGAGAGCTTCTAGTGCTGACGCTGTCCGGCCAGGTCCACCGCATCATTTCGTCGTGATCGGAGGTCGCTTCGCCGTCCTCGCTATATGCGGGGCAATCTTCGCCGCCAGCTGTGCGAGCGGGGCGCGGCCCGAACTGGCCGACGCCGCCACCACGCAGGCGGCCACCACAGCCAGCACCGCGTCGACGACGACAACAACCGCCGAACCGCCTTACGTCCATCCAGCGGCACCGAACGATCGCACCTATCCGAGCGTGCCGATCGGCGCCGAAGCACTCGCTGTTCGGCTCTACGAAGTCGAGGGCCTGATCCACGAGATCGACCCGGCCGACGGTGGCTGGGCCGACCTAGCCCACGAGCAACAGATGCTCTACCGAACGATCGGCCGTCGGCCTGACCTCATCCCCGACACGGTGCGCAACGCCCCCGAGGAGCTACAAGAGATCATCGGTCTTCACCTTGCGGCTCGGCAATCAATTGCCGGTATCGGCAGCGGTAACGAGGGCCCGGCCAACGTGCCGGCGTGGGAAATCATCCACCCCTTCGCCGCTGGCGACCTGCGCGCGTTGTACGAACAAGCCGACGCCGATACTGGCATCCATTGGTCATTTCTCGCCGCAATCAATCTGCTGGAGACCGGGTTCGGGCGGATCGACGGACTCTCCACGGCGGGCGCCCAGGGGCCGATGCAGTTCCTTCCTACGACCTGGGAAGAGGTCAGCGATGGCGACATCAACGACCCGAACGAAGCCATTCCCGCCGCTGCTCGTTACCTCGTGCGTCGGGGCGGGCCGTCGGATATGCCCCGTGCCCTCTGGGGCTACAACAACTCAGACAACTATGTCGACGCGGTGAGTCGTTATGCCACACTCTTCCGGCTGGACGAACGCTCGTTCATCGCCGCCCATTCATGGGAGATTCACTACTCCGCCGCACTGGCCGACCTGTGGTTCCCGGTCGGCTATCGCTTCGAGGAAGCCCTCCCCGCCGAGGACTACGTCGAGGTCGCACCCTGGTCGGCGCCACCTCCCTCGCCCTGACATCTACGCTCGGACCATGGTTGAGACATACATCGCCGACGAGGTAACTGACGACCTGATGGAAGCGATGGAACGTCTCGTTCCCCAGCTCTCCAAGTCCAACCCTCCCCCAGCACGGGAGGCGCTGCAGCAGATGATCGACAGCGACGCGTCGATCCTGTTCATGTGTCGCGACGAGACCGGCGTGCTCGGCACGCTCACGCTGATCCTCTTCCGCATTCCCACTGGTGTCCGGGCCTGGATCGAAGACGTGATCGTCGACGAAGCCGCCCGCGGTAAAGGCGTCGGCCGAATTCTCAACGAGGCCGCCATCGAGCACGCCTTCGCCAACGGCGCAATCACCGTCGACCTGACATCTCGCCCCACCCGCGAAGCCGCCAATCGCCTCTACCAACGCATCGGCTTCGTCCAGCGAGACACCAACGTCTACCGCTACGCACCCCCCACCCAGCTCCAGTCCTAGGTTCTGTGAACGGAAACCGGCGCCCTGCGCCGGTTTCCGTTCACAGAAGATCAGGCGGGGAGAAGGACGGTTTGGATTTCGGTGAACGGGCCGAAACCTTCGGGGCCAAGTTCACGACCAATGCCCGACTTCTTGAAGCCGCCAAAGGGGCTGGCCATGTCGAGGATGGCTGCGCTGTTCACCGCTACTACACCGGTGCGGACCTGGCCGGCGATGTCAGCGGCCCGGTCGAGGTCCTGCGTCCACACGGAACCGCTGAGGCCGTACGGGGAGTCGTTGGCGATGCGAATTGCTTCGTCGACTTCGTCGTATTTGATGCATGAAAGCACAGGCCCGAAGATCTCTTCGCGGGCGATCGTCATGTCGTTGGTGACATCTCGGAAGACGGTCGGTTCGACGAAAAAGCCCTTCTCGAAGTCGGCGAGATTGCCGCCGGTAACGACGACTGCACCCTCGTCCTTGCCGGCCTGGAGGTAGCCACCCACCTTGTCGTGCTGGCGCTTGGCAACGAGCGGGCCCAGCACGATCTCTGGATCAGTCGGGTCGCCGAACGGCAACGCGGCGACCGCGGCGCCCAACGCCTCGGTGATCTCGTCGTAGCGCGAACTCGGCACGAGAATACGTGTTTGCGCGCCGCAAGCCTGGCCGGTGTTGAGCATTCCCGACATCACGAGATCACCCATCACGGCGTCGAGATCGACATCGTCAAGCACGATCGCCGCGGACTTGCCGCCCAGCTCGAGGGTGCAGCGTTTGATCTGCTCGCCGCAGATACCGCCGACGATGCCGCCGGTGAGCGCCGACCCGGTGAAGCTCACCTTGTCGATGTTGTTGTGGCGCACGAGATATTCGCTGCCCACACGATCCGCCGACACAACGTTCACGACGCCCGGAGGAAGCCCGGCCTCGGCCGCACATTCGCCGATGAGATGACCGTGCAACGGGGTCTCCGGTGCGGTCTTGAGCACCATCGTCGAACCCGTCGCAATGACCGGACCCAGCTTCATCGCAGCAATGAACAGCGGGACGTTCCACGGGACGATGCCGGCACAAACACCAACCGGATGCCGGTTGATGAGAACCTTCTGGCCAAGCGAGCCCTGACGCTGCTCCTGCCACGCATAGTTCTTCGCCGCGTTGACGTATTGGTCGAGCACCATCGTCGAGGCGAAGACCTGCATCATCATCGACTGGGTGGTCGGCGTACCGACCTCCGCCGTGATTACGTCGGCGAATTCCTGCGTACGGGCCTGAATGGCTTGAGAGAAACGACTGAGCGCTTCGACGCGCTCCTCCGGGGTCCAGTTGCGCCACTCCCCGTTGAAGGCGGCTACCGAGCTGGCCACAGCCTTGTCGATGTCGGCGGGTCCGCAATCGGGCACGGAGCCGATGGCCGCTTCCGTTGCCGGGTTGATGACTTCGATGCGGTCGGTAGTCGCCACCGCAACATTTTCGTTGTCGATGAAAATTGTGTGTTGGTCGTCCATGCCCTCGACATTAGTCACCCGGTCTTCTCAAGCCCAGACAAGAAGTTTGTCGTTTATGTCAGTTCGGTGACGGAATCAGCCCCCGGCCCAGCACTACAGTGGCGAACGCGGGAATGGCGACCCTTGGCGCGGGCTCCCGTCGATGAGGAGTTTTCTTGAGTTCCCCCCAAACAACCGGTGGCTACGTGTTGGCGAACGGCGTCGATCGAACCACCGCGGATAAGTTGCGAAAAAGTAACGATGGTGCCGTCGTGAGCAAGAACGCCAACGGCACCTACCGCGTCACCAGAGCACGCTGAACGGCCTCTCGCCGATAGCGTTGCGGCGTGTCCACCGACGCTGAATCCATCGCTCACATCCGCTGGCTGGCCAACGTTCCCGAGCTCCGCTCGCCCGTTCTGATCACCGCGTTCGAAGGCTGGAACGATGCTGGCGATGCCGCCAGCATCGCAGCACGCCACCTCGCCGACCGCTGGGACGGCACCCCTCTCGCCGAGATCGACGCCGAGTTCTTCTACGATTTCAGCACCACCCGTCCGCTCGTCCAACTCGACGAAGACCGCCAGCGGTCACTCACCTGGCCCACCAATATCTTCCGCGCCTGCCGTGTACCGGGCGCTTCCCGGGATGCAATTGTGCTGATCGGCCTCGAACCACAACTTCGCTGGCGTACGTTCTGCGACCAGGTGATCGCCACGGCCGAAGCACTCGGCGTCAGCCAGATCATCACGCTGGGCTCTCTGCTCGCCGACGTGCCACACAGCCGCCCGGTGGAGGTCTACGGATCCACCGACAACGAAACCCTGATGGCCGAACTCGACCTTGAGCCATCCACCTATGAGGGCCCCACCGGCATCGTCGGTGTGTTGTCCACCCAGTCCCGCGTCGCCGGTATCCCCACCGCATCAGTGTGGTCGGCCGTGCCCTCCTACGTTCCGGGCGCACCTTCGCCCAAGGCCGGTCTCGCGCTGGTTGAGCGGGTGTGCGACGTGCTCGGCACCTCGGTCTATTGCACCGATCTCGAGATAGCGGCGGCCACCTACGAACGCCAGGTCGACGAACTTGTCGCCGAAGACGAAGACACCGCGGGCTATGTCGCCGACCTCGAAGAGGCATGGGACGAAGCCGAAGACGAAGACGACGACATCGTTGACGAAGAACTCGACGACGATCCGGAAACCTTGCTCGCCGAAGTCGAGCAGTTCCTCCGCGAAAACGAATAACCCGCTTAGAGCTGGTTGTTGATCCAGGTGATCATCTCGTCGACGATCTCGAGGCCTTCGGCTTCGTTGAAGATTTCGTGGCGAAGGCCGTCGTAGACGATTCGTTCGGCGTTCGACAGCGTCTCAAAGATCTCTGACGCGTTGGCGGGTACGAGTCGGTCGTCGCCGCCGTGCATCACGAGGGTCGGCATCGTGACCTTGTTGATTCCCGCGCGAGCTTCGCCGATGGCCTTCATCAGACCCCAGCCCAGGGCGGCGGTCGGGTAGGGCACCCGCAGCGGATCGGCGTAGAACACTTCTCCCACCGCTTCGTCCTTCGATAGCAGTGACGGGTTGCCGTCTTCCTTGATGACCAGCGTCGGGGCGATCCGTCCGAGCAGCGGCGCCGCGATCCGAAAACGTCTGGGGATCTCCGCACCAAGCGCCGGACCCGACAGCACCAATAGGTCGGGCTGCACTCTTTCGTCGACCACATAACGAGTGGCGATCAGGCCACCCATGGAATGGCCGAGCAACACAATCGGAAGACCCATGGCCTTCAGCTCGTTCATCTGGTCTTCGACATCGTCGCCAAACTGCGACCAATCATCGACATGGCCGCGGCGGCCACCGCTCTGGCCAAACCCGCGCTGATCAATGGCGATCACATCGAAGCCGCTGTCAGCGAGTCGACGACCGACATGTTCGTAGCGGCCGCTGTGCTCGGCAATGCCGTGAAGCAGCAAGACGATGGCGTGGGCCTCGCCCGTTGGCTTCCACCGTCGGCGCAATTGCACCAGGCCGTCTCGGGTCGTGCCAAAGTCAGCCATCGAGGTGACCGGCTCGTAGGCGGTCGGGGTGGACGTAGTCACGAATCGTCTCCGATTTCGCCCCGCCACGGTGGTGTGCGGGGAAGGTCGAACTGCACAGGAAGGTCTTCGCCACGAATGGCTTGGAAAGCTTGTTCGGCCCAGAGCTCAGCGTTGGCGGTCGGCTCCGGAAGCGTGCCCTCGGTGAACCAGCCCACGTCGGCGCATTCGAGCGGGTGCGGGTTGAGCTCGCCGCCAGTCATACGACAGTGGAAGACGAGCGAGATGAGCGGAATGCGGGTGAAGCCTCGCCGCTGGCCATCGAGAATGCCGATCGGGCGCAGCACTTCGCACTCGATGCCCGTCTCCTCATGAACTTCCTTCACCACGACTTCGGCCGGCGAATAACCCACATCGGCCCAGCCGGTCGGGTACAGCCACACGCCAGAGTCAGCCCGCTGAATCAGCAGCAGTTCACCCTTGTCGTTACCGACTACGGCACCGACGGTGACCTTCGGCGTGACGTATCCGGCAACGCCAGATCCCACAGTGTCGAGCCACTCCTGCACCTGTTCTTCGGGGTGGAACCCGCCCGCGACATGGGAACGAAT
This sequence comes from Candidatus Aldehydirespiratoraceae bacterium, assembly GCA_047639555.1. Classification (GTDB taxonomy): domain Bacteria; phylum Actinomycetota; class Acidimicrobiia; order Acidimicrobiales; family Aldehydirespiratoraceae; genus JAJRXC01. The sequence continues at coordinate 18,078 of JBLIOE010000035.1, read as the reverse complement.
ATCGGCGGCGACAGCGAGTACTTCTTCGAAGCGTTCACGTTCGTACAGATTCTCGGTGAAACCCAGACCAGTCCGCGCCGTCGCGGAAAGGGTCTCGGCCCAACGCAGCAGCTCTCGCTCAGTGGCACGTCGTTCGGTCACGTCCCAAACCCTACGCACTCTGAGAGAATTTCGAAGCGCGGTAGCGCTGATCGGTATTGAGTTGGCCAACGACTCGCCGTCGGCCGCCTTCTTGGCTGGCCGGCTGTGATCGGCTTCGTCAATTGTCGGCTCAGCATGAGCGACGGAGGCGTCGCGAACTAGGCATCCGCCGCGATAGCCGTGAGGATCGCGAGTTCGAGTTCCTTCTGGTGGGTCGGGTCGGTGACCTTCATCCCATCGGAATCGAGGACATAGAAAGAGTCGACCACGTCGTCGCCCAGGGTCTGCACCTTCGCCGTGTAGATGTCGAGATCGAGATCGGCGATCGCCCGGGTGACTCGATACAGAAACCCGATCGAGTCGGGGCCTCGCACTTCAAGCACGGTGTACGACGACGAGAGTTCGTTGTCGATGATGAGCTCCGGGTCGGCGAGCCGAGCTGCAGTGGCCCGTTGATAGCGATAGTTGCGCGCCCGCTGAATAAGTCGGGCCCGGATTGCAACACGGCCGCGGAGCGCACGGCGTACGTCTTCCTCGACTTGTTTCGGACGTTCGTCGAGTCCAATGCCGCCGCCGACTCGGAGAACTTCCAACGCTCGCCCGTTCTCAGTGTGCAACTGCGCCTCGAGAATCTCGACGCCGTGCAGTGCAAGCGCGCCCGCGACCCGAGAGAACGTTCCCCGCCGATCCTCGGTCATGACCGTGAGATCGTGCCCGTCGAGCTCAACCACTTCTTCTCCGGTGAGCAGGCGTGCGAGATTCTCCTCGGACGGGAACGCCGCCTTGATGACGTTCCCTCCACTCTGCAGATAGAGCTCGGTCCGCCGGACCAAGTCACCGACAAGCTCAGCCTTCCACCCACCCCAGGCGGAGTGACTTGTGGCGATCGAGTCCGCCTCAGTGAGCGCAGCAAGGAGCTCGAGAGTGGTAACCGAATCGATTTCCTCGGCGACAAAGCGAATGGTGTCTTCATCCTCGAGGTCACGACGCGAAGCCACGTCGGGAAGCAAGAGATGGTGACGGACCATGGCGGCGAGCACCTCGACATCGGCCGGCGGGTAGCCCATACGTTGACCAATCCGGCGGACAAGATCAACACCGACCTCAGAGTGATCTCCGGGGTAGCCCTTGCCGATGTCGTGAAAGAGGCCGCCCAATACCAGGAGGTCGGGGCGCTCGACACGGTGGGCGATGACCGCGGCCTCCGCCGCCGCTTCGAGGAGGTGGCGGTCCACGGTGAAGCGGTGGTAGGCGTTGCGTTGCGGACGGCTGCGGTTGGGGGCCCACTCCGGGATCAGACGGGAGATGAGGTCGACCTGATCGAGGGCCTCGATAGTGCGGATCGCATCGTGGCCGAGCAGAAGAAGGTCGACAAGCACCTCTCGGGCCTCATCGGGCCAGGGATCGGGGAGATGCGGAGTGTGATCGGCCATACGGTCGAGCACTTCTCGTTCGATAAACGCCTCCTCTTGGGCCGCGACGAGCGCCACTCGAAGCGGCAGAACCGGGTCGGTCGACACGGGTGCGTCATCGAGAAGCGTGAGCGTCTCGTCGATGATCTGAATGCCGTGGCCGAAGTCGCGCACCTTCGAACGCCAGCGCCGGCGATTCGCTCGCTGGTGCATCCTGTGGAGGACGGCATCGGTGATCCATGCGACGGTCCGAGCGGCAGAGGCAACCTCCGCCATGAGGTCGTCGGCATCGCCAAAGCCGAGTGCGGCGGCGACATCATCCTGCTCCTGGAGCAGTAGCTGATTCGAGTGACGACCGGTCAGACGGTGCAGTTCAACCCGAGCCGACAGCAGGGTGTCGTGGGGACCAGCGAGCCCGGCATGCTCCGAGTCGAGCACCAGATCGTCGTCGGCCAGGTCGATCCAGTGCAACGCGTGCACGTCGCGGAGCCCACCCCGAGAAAGCTTCAGATCGGGCTCAAGCAGGAACGCAACCTCGCCCTCACGAGCGTGGCGCTCCTTCGTGTTCTCGGCGATGAGCAGGAGCATCTTGTCGGCCTGGTCGTGCCAGAGATCTCTCGAACGTTTCGCGAGGTCATTGACGAGCCGCTCATCGCCGCCAATGAAACGAATGTCGAGGAGCGACGTCGCCGTGTCGAGGTCATCGGTTGCGAGGTCGATCGCTTCGTCGATGGTGCGAACCGCATGGCCGAGTTTCATGCCGGTGTCCCAGATCGGATACCAGATGCGTTCGGCCACCTCGGCGACATGGCCGGAGTCGTTATGGATCAGGAGAAGGTCGAGATCAGACCCGAGGCTGAGATCACCGCGGCCGTATCCACCGACCGCGGCGAGCGCCACGCCCTGCACTTCGCCGACCCCCGCCACAACCGACTGGAGCCACGCGTCGATCTCCGCGGTATAGGCCCGCGAAAGACCCGTGCCAATGAGGGATGAGTCAGCCAGCACCGCTGACGTAGCAGGAATCGCGTTCATACAGCCCCCATTAGACCAGGGGTCAGACACCCGCACTTTCTCCGCCGCAAGAAAGTGCGGGTGTCTGACCCCAGAAAGTGTGTTAGTCGAGGTAGGCGGTTTCGGCGTGTTGGGTCTGGTCGAGGCCGACGAGTTCGTCTTCTTCAGACACTCGGAGGCCGATTGTCATGTCGAGGGCCTTGGCGATCGCATAAGTGACAACGAACGAGAAGATCAACACCGACCCGATGGCGATGGCTTGGCTGAGCACGAGGCCGGCCTCACCAAAGAACAGGCCGTCGGCGCCACCGATTCGGGCGTCGGCGAAGAAGCCGAGCAGGAGGCCGCCGACGATGCCGCCCACCATGTGCACACCAACAACATCGAGCGAGTCGTCGTAGCCAAACTTCCCCTTGAGCTGGATGGCGCAGTAGCAGCAGAGCGAGGCGACGAAGCCGAAGACGATCGGCGCAAGGCCACCCACGAATCCGGCCGCCGGAGTGATCGCCACGAGACCAGCAACAACTCCAGATGCACCACCGAGCGTCGTGGCGTGACCGTCGCGAAGACGCTCGATCGCGAGCCACGCGATCATGCCTGCGGCCGCCGCGACGAAGGTGTTGACGAGCGCTTGCACCGCTTGACCGTTGGCCGCAGCTGCCGAGCCAGCATTGAAGCCGAACCAACCGAACCAGAGAATGCCGGCACCAATCATCACGAGGGTGAGGTTGTGGGGCGGCATCGCCGTCTCGGGCCATCCCTTGCGCTTACCGAGCACGAGGACCAAGGCGAGCGCCGCAACACCGGCATTGATGTGGATGGCTGTGCCGCCGGCGAAATCAACGGCGGGGATGTCCATCGTGGTGTGCCAACCGCTGTACACCCAGTAGGTGACAGGGGTATAGACGAGCAGCGACCAGATCGGAACGAAGAGCACCCAAGCGGAGAACTTCATGCGATCGGCGACCGCACCGGAGATGAGGGCGGGTGTGATCACGGCGAAGGTCATCAAGAACGCCATGATGATGAGGCTGTCGGTGTCGCCGGTGAGGTCCTTCAATCCGATGTTGTCGAAGTTGCCGATGAAGTCTCCGTCACCCGTGTTTCCGAGGGAATAGGTCAGTGTCACCCACAACAACGGGATGATTCCCAGGCAATAGGTGTTCATGTTCAGCATGTTGAGCACGTTCTTCGAACGCACCATGCCGCCGTAGAACAGCGCCAGGCCCGGCACCATGAACAGCACCAACGCCGTGGACATCAGCATCCACGCAATGTCGCCTGAATCCATTGTCTTCCCCTCTCGAACCCGCGGTAACTCCGCGATCCAACAAGGCGCAAACTACGAAACGACTGTTTCCGGATTGTTTCAGGCCGCTGATGCGTCTGTTTCGTTCCCCGACGGTGGCGGTGAACGAGTAGGGCCTAGTAGGGCCAGTCGCGGGTCTTGTGGCCGAAGATTCGCGTCAGCGGATACAACTTGGCCGTCAGCAAGACCTTGACGATGACGTTGCGGAGGAACCACGGAAGCTGCACTTCGAGGCGCATCAAGTTCACGACACCGTCGGCGAAGCCCACATTCTCGCGACGGAACTCGGCCATCGACTGTGAGCGGCCCATGTAGCGCCATTCGTTCGAGAAGAACATCGTGACGATCAGCGCAAATGTGACACCGATCGAGCTGAACGAGTCGTGGATCAGCATCGTGCCGCCGCCCGACACTCGATCGCCATACCCGACAATGTCGGCCTTGGCTGGACCAAAGCGGTGGGCGCCATCGATGTAGAGGAGATCGATCTCGCCGTTGATGTCATCGAGGGCCTCGTCGCTCATCTTGCGAACATGGGTGACTCGGTCACGCACTCCCGCTGCGGTGAGATTGTCGTTGTAGATCGTGTGGTCGTCGTCGCCGCGGTCCTGATCGGCTTCGATCTCCTGCGGGCCACGATCACTGCCAGCGTGAGGATCGATCGACACGATCTCGACGCCCTTGCCAGCCGCTTGAGCCAGCACGATCAACGATCGAGCGCGAAAGCTGCCGATCTCGACAATGCGGGTGCCCTTACCGAGCTCCGACGCTCGGTCGTAGAGACGGCCCGCTTGGTCGTCGGTCATCCATCCTTCGACGTCGGCGACTGACTCGAGGACATCATCGAAAGGGGGTCGCTTACTCACGGAGCAGGAGCCTACCGAGGGCAATCAGTCGAGGAGTTCAGCGGCCCGACGGAAGATCTTCGACCGCGGCACGGCGTCGACACAGCCCGCCGCGAGCGCGGCCTCCAGCGCCTCGGTGTCAACGTGGGCGCCATAGGCAACCACCGGTACCCCAAACGCGACCACGGCCGCAAGGTCGTAGTTGCCGGCAAGGTCGACGATGACGACACGGGCATCAGCGAACACCTCGGCGGTGGGCTGCCGCGCGATCACCGCGTCAGGAAGCGAGCTACGAAAGCGGCTTCCGTCCATCAGGTCACGGGTGAGTACAACAGCGGTCATTGGTCGAGCTCCCGCCGACGACGAAGGTGAACATGGGCTCGCGCCGCGCCCCAGACGAGTCCGGGTTCGTGAAGCGTCTCATCGATGACGGCGAAGGCCGCCGGGCCGAAGGAGAAGACGTCGCCGGGGAACGAACGCTCGTCAAAGGCGTCGCGGGCGGGCGCCGCCGCGCCGCCATCGAGCAAGAGCTGTGTGACCGCACCGGTGGACGCTCGAATGGCCGCCAACGGGCTGCCCGCGCCGTCGTCGACATCGGCCTGCAGAATCCGGTGGAGCTCAGGCTCCAGGGCCGCCATCGTGTCTACGATCGCGGCATCCAACGCCGCCGCGTCGATCGAAGGCCTCACGATCAGGGCCGACCGTCGGAGCCACCCAGGGATCGTGTGCACCAATCCCACTTCGAGCGCGCTGGCAAACTCGCCGAGACGGGCCTCGTCGTTGGCAAGAGTCGGCTCGTCGGTCATGGAGCGAATACTAGGGTGACCGACGTGGCGCTCAGTCTCACAGAAGCCGACGAAGCACAATTAGACGGCGAAGCAGGCGAAGCTAACGCTCTCGCTATGCGGATCGTCACGGGACTCGCCGCGACCATGGGGGCGACCGAGCTCCTGTCGATCACGGGTGCCCACATCGACAGCTGTCTCTTCCACGGACAATCCGGGATCGACTTCGCGGCGCGCCTCGCCGACGCGGGAGCACAAGTCTCGGTGCCCACCACTCTCAACGTGTCCTCGCTCGACCTTGTGCATCCCGACCTCTACAAAGGGTCACCGGAGGAGGGCGCGCTCGCCCGCGAACTCATGCGGCTGTACGAGTCGATGGGCTGCAAACCCACATGGACTTGTGCGCCGTATCAGCTCGAAGCGCGGCCGGGGTTTGGTGAACATGTCGCCTGGGCCGAGTCGAACGCAATCGTCTTCGCGAATTCGGTGCTGGGCGCTCGCACCCACCGCTACGGCGACTTCATCGACATCTGCGCGGCGATCACCGGGCGGGCGCCGGCCGCCGGCCTGCACCTCGACGAACATCGCCGAGGCGAGATCCTGTTCCGACTCGAGGGTGTGAGCGAAGCGTTACTCGACCACGACGTGCTGGCCCCTGTGCTCGGCTACGTGGTGGGTTCGCTCACCGGCGACCAGATCCCGGTCATCGAAGGCCTGCCCCGAGACATGCCCGAGCACCGCCTCAAGGCCCTCGGAAGCGCGGCGGCATCGTCCGGTGCGGTCGGAATGTTTCATGCGGTCGGGATCACTCCCGAAGCGACGACGCTCGAAGCGGCATGTGGCGGCCGACCCCCCACCCGCCACATTGCGGTCACCCCCCTAGATCTCCGCCGCGCCCGCGACCAGCTCACCACGGCAACCGTGACCGACACGCCGCTCGGAGCCGTAAGCCTCGGAACCCCCCACTACTCGATTGCCGAGTTCGAACGAGTGGTCGAGCTACTCGATGGCCGCCCGGTGCATCCGTCGGTGAAGTTCTTCATCAACACCGGCCGCGACATCTGGCACGAGGTCGGCCTTCGAGGATGGGGCCGAAGCCTCGAAGCCGCGGGTATTCAGATCGTGACCGACACGTGCACCTACATCACTCCGGTCATGGGCGAGATCGCCGGTTACGCGCTCACCGATTCGGCCAAGTGGGCCCACTACGCCCCGGGCAATCTCGGAATCGAGGTGGCGTTCGGCAGCGTGGATGATTGTGTCGAATCGGCCGTCGCGGGCCGACTTGTTCGCAACGACGGAATGTGGGGCGCCTGATGCAAACGGAGGTCGTCGTGGGCGGCGAGGCCGAGGGTCGGGTTGTTGTACTCGACGAACCGTTGAGCTTCTGGGGCGGCTTCTCTGCTGAGAGCGGCGTAGTGATCGACGAACATCACCCCCAGGCCGGTGTGATTCTGAGCGGCGCCATCGTGTTGATGGTTGGCGGCCGCGGCTCCAGTTCCGCCAGCTCGGTGATCGCCGAGGCGGTTCGGCTACAGACCGCTCCGGCCGCTCTCGTCATGCAACGCCCCGATGAGATCCTCGCCACCGGCTCTCTCGTCGCCCAGGAGCTCTACGGTCGAACCGTGCCCATCGTGCTCGTCGACGCTGATTCCTACGCCGAGCTCGCGCGCGCTCCCCACGCTTGGTTAACCAGCGGCGGCGAGATCAACTTGCGCGACTGATTGCGCTAACGCCCGAAGGCCAGCTGCGCCGCGGCGACATCTTCAAGGGCGAGCCCCACCGACTTGAAGACCGTGATCTCTTCCGCGCTCGCTCGCCCAGCGTGGCCGCCGGAAACCAGCTCCGCTAGATCGGCCCGAATGTCGTCGATCGAGAGCACGCCGCCGGCCAACGGGCCGGCGAGATCGCCGGCGAGCACGGCATCGGAACGAGTGTCAACGAACACCGATCCACGAGCCATCACGTCGTCGTCGGACTCCCGCATCGTGCCGTTGAACGCTCCGACAAGGTCGACGTGGGTACCCGGTTGGAGCAGGGCGCCGCGCACGAGCGGAGAGGTCGAACCAGTCGAGGTGGAAATCACGTCGGCCCGGCTAACACCCACATCAAGATCGAAACACACCTCGGCCGGAAGACCGTCCGCCACAAGGGCAGCCACAATCGCGGCCGCCTTCTCGGGCCGCCGACCCCACACTTCGATCGTGTCGTAGTCGCGCACAAACGCATGAGCGCGAGCCGCCATGGGGGCCAGCGCACCGGTGCCAACGATCAGCAGTCGGCGGGCATCGGCGCGAGCCAGTCGTTTCGCGCCGACCGCACTCGCGGCCGCGGTGCGGCGGGCCGTCAGTTCGTTCGCCGCGCAGGTGCCAACCAATGAGCCCGTGCGACCGTCGAACAACAGGAATCCGGACTGGATAGTCGGCAGGTCGATCGCGCCGTTGTCGGGAAACACGGTGACGACCTTGACCCCAATCACCTCACCGGTGATCCACGCCGGCTTCATCAGCAACGTGCCATCGGCGCCGCCGGGAACGGGCACGGTGTGTACGGTCCGGTCCGGCGATTCACCTGCGGGGTCGGTGATGACCGCTTCGATCTGAGCGATCAAGTCGCCCCACGGGAGCGCACCAGCCACCGCCGCATCAGTCAACATCAACGGCTCAGTCACTCAGGAATCCAGTCTTCGGTGGGGACACCCAAACCGTCGGCGATCCGATTCACATAGGCGTAGTAGGCGGTGACCTCGACGATGTCGAGAACATCACGATCGGAGAAACCCTGGGCGCGAAGGGCAGCCACGTCACCCTCGACCATCTCGCCCGGCCGCCGGGTCAGCTTGACCGCATAGGCCAACATCGCTCGTCGGGCCGAGCTGAGTTCAGCCGAACGCCAGTCGACTTCGACGGCCATGAGAAGGGCATCGTCTTTCAGAAGACGGCGCAGACCGCGCCGGTGGTGAACAATTCAATAGTGGCAGTGGTTCTCGAGACTGACCACGAGGGCGATGAGTTCTCGCTCGACCTTCCGCAGACTTCCGGTGCCCGCCATAGCGGATTGGTAGAGCCCGCTGTGCGCCGCGAGGCCACGGGGGTTGAGCGAATGGATCGCCATGATGTGGTCGACGCGGCCATGGCCGCGATCGACCACCTCGTCGTGAAGCGGCGCGAGGTCGCCCGTCCACTCATCGTCAGGAACGGTCTCAATCCAGGCCATGGCAGATCCTTGCGCACGCAGCACCGCCCGTGTGACCACCGCTTGCTCTAGGGTCCGGCCATGCGTGAGAAGACGGGCGGCCAGGTCATTGTCGAGAGCCTTCAGGCTCATGGAGTGACCACCACGTTTGGGGTGCCGGGCGAGAGCTACCTTCCCGTGCTTGATGCGCTGCACGACACCAACATTCGCTTCGTGATTTGCCGCCAGGAAGGCGGCGCGGCGTACATGGCCGAGGCGTGGGCGAAGTTCACCGGCCATCCCGGCGTGTGCCTTGTGACTCGCGGGCCCGGCGCCACCAACGCATCGATCGGTGTGCACGCGGCGGCCCAAGCCTCAACTCCAATGGTGCTGCTCGTCGGCCAGGTCGGCACCCACCAGCAAGGCCGAGAAGCCTTCCAAGAGGTGGACTATGAGCAGATGTTCGGCGGACTCGCCAAGTGGGTCACCGAGATTCGTAACGTTGACGATGCGTCGGCGGTGATGGCCACCGCCTTCCATCGCGCCACGAGTGGCCGTCCCGGCCCGGTGGTCGTAGCGCTACCTGAAGACGTGCTGTCGGCGGCCACGAGCACCACGGCGAGCGAGCCGATCGCCATCGATCCGCAAGCACCCTCGGCCGACGACATCGCCGCGATCGTGGCCGCCCTCAACGCGTCGGAGCGGCCCGTGATTCTGGCCGGGGGTGGAGCGTGGACACCACAAGCGCGCCACGACCTCAAGGCGTTCGCCGAGCGAGGCGACATTCCCGTGGTCGCAGCCTTTCGGTTCCACGACGTGGTCGACAACCACAGCCCCGCCTATGCCGGCGAAGCGGGCGTGGCGATGCCGCCGGCCGTGCGCGACACCCTTACTGCCGCTGACTGTGTGCTTGCCATCGGTGTGCGGTTCGGTGAGATGACCACCGGAGCGTGGACCATCTGGCCGGTTCCCGATCCGGGTGTACCCATCTTGCACATCCACCCCGATCCCGCCGAGCTCGCGAAGATCTACACACCCGCCATCGGTATCGTCGCCCGGCCCGCCGTCACCCTGGCCGCGTTGGCCGAGCAGTCGCTCGCGCCTCGCTCCGCCGACTGGCGCCAGACCCGACGAGACGCGTTCCTGGCTACCACCACTTGTCCACCGCAACCCGGCGCACTCGACATGGGCGAGGTAATGGCGTGGCTACAGAATCAACTGCCCGCCGACGCGGTGCTCACCAACGGGGCCGGCAACTTCACGGTCTGGCCGAACAAGTTCTTCCTTTACGGCGCCGACGCTCGGCTGCTCGCTCCGCAGAGCGGCTCGATGGGCTACGGCCTCCCCGCCGCAATCGCGGCCAAAGTCGCGGCCCCCGAACGCACCGTCGTGTGTTTCGCCGGCGATGGCGACATCCAGATGAACCTGCCGGAACTCGGCACCGCCCTCCAGTCAAACGCCCAACCAATTGTGCTGGTGCTCGACAACGGGATGTACGGCACCATTCGGATGCATCAGGAGCGCCACTTCCCGGCGCGGGTGATGGGCACCGATCTCGTCAATCCCGACTTCGTCACGCTCGCTCAGGCCTACGGGTTCCACGCCGAGCGGGTGGACACCACCGACGAGTTCGCCGCCGCTTTCGGCCGCGCCGAAGCCTCACCGACGGGGGCGTTGCTCCATCTGATTATCGAACCGACCCAACTCACGCCAAGCCAATCAATTGCCCAGGCTCGGGCTCAGGCTTCGCCCAGGTAGCTGGCTCGCAGCTCCGGGTTGGCCATGAGCGCATCGGCGGTGTCGTCGAGCACCACACGGCCGGTCTGGAGCACCCAACCGCGATCGGCGATCGAGAGTGCCATATTGGCGTTTTGCTCGACCATGAAGATGGCAACACCTTCTGAATGGATCTGCTGGATCAGCTCGAAGTTGGTCTGCACGAGCGCGGGGGCAAGACCCATCGACGGCTCATCCATGAGCAGCACACGGGGCCGAGACATCAGGGCGCGGCCCATGGCCACCATCTGCTGCTCGCCACCCGAGAGAGTGCCCGACTTCTGGCTGAGCCGTTCTTTCACCCGAGGGAACATTTCGTAGATGCGTTCGAGATCTTCCTCGATGCCATCGCGGTCGTTGCGAAGGTACGCCCCGAGCTCGAGGTTTTCCTTCACACTCAGACGCTTGAACAGCCGCCGGTTTTCCGGAACCATCGTGATGCCGCGCTCGACGCGGTACGAGATGGGTTTGTCGTTGACCACTTCGCCGTCGAGGACCACTTCGCCGGTGGTGGGGGTGACCATGCCGAGCAGAGTCTTCAGGGTGGTGGACTTGCCGGAAGCATTGCCGCCCAGCAAACACACGAGCTCGCCCGGGTAGATCGCCAGGTTGACATCCTTGAGGATATGGACCGCTCCATAGTGCGTGTTGATACCGCGGAACTCGAGAAGGGCTGTCGCCTTTTCGTCGCTCATGATTTCTCCTCCACGGGCCGGCCGAGATATGCCTCGACCACGTTCGGGTCGGTCGAGACATCCTCGAACGATCCCTGGGCGATGGTTTCGCCATGGTCAAGAACAACAACACGATCGGAGACGTCGCGCACCACACCCATGTCGTGCTCGATCATCACGATCGTGAAGCCCCACTCGCTTCGGAGTTGGCCGATGAGCTTGGTGAGCTCAACGGACTCGACCGGGTTCATGCCGGCAACTGGCTCGTCAAGCAGCAACAGCTGCGGCTGGGTGGCCATCGCTCGGGCGATCTCGAGCCGACGACGGTTCGCGTAGGAAAGCACTGATGCGGTCTGATGAAGCCGGTAGCCGGTGAGCCGGGTGCCGAAGAACCCGAGCACCTTCTCGGCGTGTTCTTGGATCTCACGTTCCTCGCGCCTGAACGCGGGCGTGTTGAAGAGCGAACCGAAGATGCCCTGCTTCGTGCGGCAGTGCTGAGCCACCATGACGTTTTCGAGAATCGTCATGTTGGCGAAGAGCCGCACGTTCTGGAAGGTGCGAGCGACGCCTCGGGCGGTGACCTGGTTGGGGTCGAGCCCAAGCAGTGACTCGCCCTTGAACAAGATGTCGCCCGACGAAGGCGTGACCATGCCGGAGATCATGTTGAAGAAGGTGGTCTTGCCCGCGCCGTTGGGGCCGATCACGGAAACGATCTCGCCTTCGTCGACGTGGAAGTCGAGATTGCTGAGGGCATTGAGACCACCGAAGCTGACGCTCAGGTCGGAGATGGTGAGGAGCCGTTCGCCGCTCATGCGGGGGCCACCTCTCCCTCGACCGCCGATCCATCGTCGTCGTCGATCTCCCCCTTCAACCATGCGTCTTGGAGGAACTCATCTTGGTGGAGCTCACGACTCCGTCGGGCGTTGGGTATGAGACCTTCCGGCCGCGTCAACATCATCCACACGAGGAGAGCGCCATAGATCAGCAGCTTGAATTCGGAGAATTCAGCGAGCAGACCAGGCTGGTTGGGCCCACCCAGAACGCCGATCAGCACGAAGGCACCAGCGATGACACCCGCGATTCGGCCCATGCCACCAACGATCACGACCACCAGGATCACAATGGAGACCAGGATCTTGAAGCTTGATTCGAAGACGCTGCCTACCTTGGCCGCAAAGATCGCCCCGGAGAATGCGGCCAGGACTGCGCCGACCACGAAGGCCATAAGTTTCACGTTGACCGTGTTGATACCCATTGCCTCGGCAACCGATTCATCTTCACGCACTGCCATCCACGCTCGGCCGAGTCGTGACCGTTCGAGTCGCCAGCTGACGTAGATCGCGATGGCACAGAAGAAGGCCACCAGATAGAAGACCGCTTGCGGGTTGATGCCGCGAACTTCGGCCAACCCGAAGATCTGAGCACCGGGAATTCCGGTGATGCCCTGCGCTCCACCGGTAAGGCCGCTCGCCCAGTCGGAGCGAACCGTGAGGCGGATGATCTCCCCGAAACCAAGGGTGACGATCGCGAGATAGTCGCCCCGCATTCGGATCACGGGAGCGCCGATGAACAAACCGGCGCCACCGGCCATGATCACCACAATGATGAGGGCAACGAGCCACGGCAGTTCGGGTGAGATGCCAGGTGAATTCGGCGAAGTGAGGATGGCGGTGGTGTAGCCGCCAACCGCAAAGAACGCCACGTAGCCAAGGTCGAGGATGCCAGCGAGGCCGACGACGATGTTGAGGCCAAGGGCGAGCAGCAGGAAGAGGCCGACGTTCGCGAGGAGCTCGTTGGTCAGTTTGCCCAGGAACATCGGAAGGACCACGACGGAGACGGCAAGGACGATGAGCAGGACGCCATTGGCCTTCGTTCGCTCCTCGCCTTCGAGCTTTTCATAGCGGCCCTTTACGACCGCTGTCCGCTCGCGACCGAAGAGTGAGTAAGCCGCAGCAACCACCATGACGACGACTGCGCCCTTGGGGCTCAGGCCTCCACGTCGCTCAAAGAGCCATTCGAACAACCACTCGAGCCGAAAGCCCTCAGAGATGTCGTCGAGGGCCGACTCAAGCGCAACAGTCAGGAACACGGCGATCACGGCAGCGAGCACGGCGCGCATCGCGGGCCGCGGTATGACATGTAGCAATCCGCCCACGAGACCGAGGCCGGCGGAGATCGAGAGCCACACGAGAGCGCCGTAGCCGACACTCTCGTTGAAGGTCAGCAAGTTCAGGAGGTTGTCGCCCCAGTTGACGAGAGGGTCTTTGAGGTCACGGGTATCGAGTCCCCAAACAAGAAGGGCCAGGAAAGCACCACCGATGAGGCCGACGAGAAGGCCGGCGCCAACTTCGCGCCCACCTTTGGCGTGAACCGCCATTCCCTCGAGCACTTTCTCGGAACTGACTACGTATCCGAGTATGACTGGCATCCAGAGGAGCGAGAGATAACCCATGCTGATGTAAGGCTCAACAACAATGCGACTGTCGAGCTTCACCGGCATACCAATGAGTGAGATGAAGACCGAGGCCAGAGCGAGAAGGAGCCCGAAGCGGATGACTTTCTTCCAGTCTTGGCCGATCAATGACCGGCTGGGAGCCAGTTCGGGCGACTTGGAGTCGAGATTAGCGGTCATGCGCGATCCTCCGACGAAAGTCGTTCTCCGAAGAGGCCGGTGGGCCTCACAAGCAGAACGAAGATGAGAACGAGGAAGGCCACCGCGTCTTTGAGCTGGGTATGACCCGTGACACCGAGCGGCTCCAGCACCATCTGCGGTGCGAGCGACTCAGAACTGCCGAGCGTGAGTCCGCCGGCCATGGCGCCGCCGAGGTTGCCGATGCCACCGACGACCGCCGCGCTGAAGGCCTTAATTCCGGGAAGGAAGCCGGTGAACTCGGTGACGGAGCCGAAGAGAATTCCCCACAAGATGCCAGCGACGCCGGCCATCGCGCCGCCAACTGCGAAGGTCGTGACAATCGTGCGGTCGACGTCGATACCCATCAACGAGGCGATCTCCTTGTCTTCGGCAACGGCCCGCATGGCCTTGCCGGTCTTGGTGCGCTCGACGAGATACCAGAGGCTTCCCATCGCGATTGCGGCGACCACCAACACGACGATCTTCTTGCCCTCGATGCCGAGGAACGCCACCTCGTCACGCAGCCAAGCTGGGAGGCGCGGGTAGCTCTTGGCCCCTGGCCCGAGCAGCAACGCTGAGGTGTACTGGATAAAGAAGGAAACGCCGATTGAGGTGATCAGCGGGATCAGCCGCGGCGATCCGCGTAGGCGGCGGTAGGCGACTCGCTCCATGACAACGGCGGTCATGGTGGAACAGACGACCGAAACAACAATCGCGATGAAGATCGCGAGCACGAAGTTGCTCTCCCAGAGTCCGCCGTCGGCCAGTTTGTTGGACGTGATCATGCCGGTCATCGCGCCGACCATGAACACTTCACCATGGGCGAAGTTGATAAAGCCGAGCACTCCGTAAACCATCGAGTATCCGAGAGCGATCAGGCCGTACATCGCTCCTTGTGACAAGCCAGAGACGACGAGGTCCTTTATGGCTTCCCATGAGAGTCGGGTTGCGTCCTTGTTGACCGCACTCGCAAAGAAGTTGTCGGGATCGATCTGCTGACCGACAAAGGCCAGCAGCCCCACCACTACCACTGAAATCAGAGCAATCTTCAGGATGGCCAGAAACCAGTCGACGCCCGTTGTGGGCTTCTTCCAGGTTCGCGTTGTTGTACTCAAGGTTTCCCTCCGGAAGCCACCACGACAGGCCGCAGGCTAACTCAACTGTGACCGAATTCATACCGTCTGAAAAAGCGAGCGGCCTCGCCCTCTACAGAGAGGGCGAGGCCGCTGAAACGCTTTAGTGAATTGGCTTACTCCGGCGCGAATTCGAAGACGACGTTGGTCTTCGAGGTTTCGATGTCGGTGGAATCATCGTGCTTGACGATGGTGATCTTCTGCGAACCACAATCGCCGAATGCGTCACAGCTAATCGAACCGATGAGGCCCGAGTAGTTCGTGATGGCGTCGAGGTGCTCGCGGATGCCAGCCTTGTCGATAACGAGGTTGCCGTCACCGTCAACCGCGCTCGCAGCAGCGATCGCGTCGAGCAGCATGGCGGTGGCGTCGTAGCTGTGGCCCCAGAACGCGGCAGACGGCGCTTCGCCGACCTTCTCGTTGTAAGCGGCAAGTACGTCGTCGGCGCTGACGCCAGTCGACTGGTTGGTGTTGGTACCGAAGCGGGTGTCAGGACCCGAGAAGTACATACCTTCGGACTGCGGCAGTTCAAGGAAGCCGTCGACGAGGACGCCGTCGGCTGCGAGGAGCTGCGTGTCCTGGAGACCGTCGACGCCAGCAGCCTGATCGGCGATGAAGTCGGAGGCAGGCTGGAAGATCGGGAAGAACAGAGCCTGTGGGCTCTGCGCCGCGACCTCGGTGAGGACCGGAACCATGTCGGTGTCTTCTTTGTTCACACCGGTGAAGCCAACCATTTCGCCACCAAGGGCGACGTATGCGTCAGCGAACGCCTGAGCGAGACCCTGGGTGTAGGGGTCGCCGTCGTGAATCGCCGCAGCGGTGGTGAGTCCGAGATCGTTGAAAACGAAGTCGGCCATGGCCGCGCCCTGGAACAGGTCGTTGTGCGCCGTGCGGTAGTAACCGGGGGCGTAGCTGATTGCTGCGGTGCCCTGGAGATCCGAGGTCAGGTCGGGCGAGGTGTTGGATCCGGAGATCATCACGAGGCCGTTTTCTCCGATCAGCGGGGCTGCAGCAGCAGCCGCACCGGAGCAGGAGGTGCCGATGATGCCGGCGACCTGTTCATCAGCGACGATCTGCTGAGCGGCAGCCTGGCCACCTTCAGCGGAGCAAAGGTCATCAAGACCTTCGCCCGAGGTCACGTCGAAGCCATGGATCTGGCCGTAGTCAGTCACGGCGAGTTCAACAGCTGCCTGGTTCGGGATACCGAGGAAGGCCACGTCGCCGGTGATGGCGTTGAGCGAACGAATCTGGACTTGATCTCCAGCTTCGACGGTGATGGTGCCGAGCGAACCGTCGCCCAGCGAACCTGCGTCGGCATCGGCGTCTGCGTCGGCGTCTGCGTCTGCGTCTGCGTCGGCATCTGCGTCGGCATCTGCGTCGCTGGTATCCGTGTCGTCATCATCACCGCATGCAGCGGCGACGAGCGAGAAGGAAAGCAGCAACGCGAGCATCATGATGATCCTGCGTGAAAGCTTCATTATTTATTCCCCTCCATAGGGATAGAAATACGCGGATGAACGGCTCCGCGAAAGACCGAAGTATTGATCCAGAGAGTGTAGGCGCCCGACCTTCAACTTTCCGCACATATCTGTGTCGACGGTCACGCTGTGCGGTTTTACCGCCACCCGTTGACTAGGCGGTGCGGGCCACAATCTCGTCGACCGGCCCGACGAGGCCCGTGTAGAACGCGCCGAATTCCGCGTACTTCGCGGACGCCGTGTCGTAGCGCATTGTGTAGACGGTGTCCTTCAAGTCATCGAGGTTGACGCCGAAGAGCGTGACGCCCCACTCCCAATCGTCGAGGCCCGTTGCCGCGGTGATGAGCTGCGTGATCCGCCCGGCGAACTTCCGACCGGACGTGCCGTGCTCCATCATGAGCGCCTTGCGATCGTCGAATTCGAGTTCAAACCAGTTCTGATCGAGGTTGCGACGTTTACTCATCGGGTAGAAACACCAGGCGTTCTTCCCTTCCGGAGGCAGATCCGGGTAGAGACGCATGTTGGCCATTTCCTCGGGCAGCCCTTGGGCGTACTCCGAGAGTTCCGTGATCGACACGAAGCTGTCGACCACGGCGAGACCGGCGCCGACAAGGGCGGTCTGCAGATCGCGCAGACGCCACACGTCGGCGTGCAACGCCATGAAACAGAGCGACGCCTTATGACCAAGAACGGCGACAGAGACGACCTGCATCTCGTCGGCCTGCGCGGTCTGAACCGCGGCAATGACCGCATCATCATTGGCGGCAGGTGTGCGTTCGCAGAAGAGATGGACGACGGCGACGCCCTGGGAAGTAATCACGGGATCGGGCATAGGAGAAGTCTAGAGACCTCAGCCCTGAGCACTAGCGTCGGCGGTTATGAGCAGAAGCACGCACCAAGCGTTGGCCGATGAGCGCAACGCCGACATCGAGATCTACATCAACGGCGAATTCTTCCCCAGAGCCGAGGCGAAGGTTTCGGTCTTCGACAGCGGCTTCCTCGTCGGCGACGGCATCTGGGAAGGCATCCGACTTCATCACGGCGTATTCGCCCACCTCGACCGTCACCTCGACCGACTCTTCGCGAGTGCGGCCGCGATCGCGCTCGACATCGGCCTCGACCGCGACGGCGTCACCGCGGCGCTGCGGGCCACCGTCGACCGCAACAACATGGACGACATGGTCCACATTCGCCTCATGGTCACCCGAGGCGACAAGAAGACACCATCGCAGCATCCGTCGAACAACATCGGCGGACCGAACATCGTGATCATCGCCGAACACAAGGCCGCCGATCCCGACGTGCGCGACAAGGGCATCTCCCTCTTCACCGCGACAGTTCGTCGACCGCCGCCCGACACGCTCGACCAGAAGCTGAACTGTCACTCGAAGCTTCACGAAGTGATCGCCCTGATCCAAGCCACGAATGCGGGCGCCGACGAAGCGCTGATGCTCGACCCCACTGGCGCGGTCGCCACGTGTAATGCCACCAACTTCTTCATCATCAACAAAGGCCAGCTCTGGACATCCACCGGCCAGTACAACCTCAACGGCATCACCTCGGCCCTCATTTGTGAGGTGGCCGCGGCGGCCGGCATTCCCGTGCACAAGGCCCCGTACTCGCTGACCGATGTGTACGCGGCCGACGAAGCATTCGTCACCGGCACCTTCGGCGGACTCACCCCGGTCCACACCATCGACGGCCG
>JBLIOE010000034.1:0-47620 GCA_047639555.1 Candidatus Aldehydirespiratoraceae bacterium | reverse complement strand
TTCGGCGCTTTCGTTTTCGGCGCTTTCGTTTTCGTCAACCGCTACGGCCCAGTCAGTCGCGGAAACAGCTTCGCCGCCATCCGCGGGCTGCCAGACCTGTTCACCGGTTTCGGCGTTCGTAACCCATTCACCCTCGGCCCACTCGACATCTCCATAGGCCTCTTCCTCAGCAAGCTGAGTTTCGGACTTGATGTTGATGCCCCAACCGGTCAGACGCGAAGCCAGGCGGGCGTTCTGCCCCTCCTTGCCAATCGCTAGCGACAGCTGAAAGTCGGGCACGATGACGTCACAGTCACCAGTCTCCGGATCCGGACGGACCTCAGTGACCTTCGCGGGCGACAACGCCTTCATGATGAACTCGTCAAGGTCCTCGGAGAACGGCACAATGTCGATCTTCTCGCCCCGCAATTCGGTGACAACCTGACGCACTCGGGCACCGCGGGCACCGACACACGCGCCAACAGGATCGACATTCGGGTCGTTCGAGAAGACGGCGATCTTGGTGCGGTGTCCAGGTTCGCGGGCGCACGCCTTGATCTCGACCACACCGTCGGCGATTTCAGGAACTTCGAGCTCGAAGAGACGCTTGACCAGACCCGGGTGGGTGCGGCTCACGACGATCTGCGGACCCTTGGCTGTCTTGCGGACCTCGACGATGTAGGCCTTGATACGGACATTCGAGTCGGGGCGCTCGTAGGGCACCTGCTCGGCCTGCGGCAAAAGCGCCTCCACCCGACCAAGGTCGAGCAGGGTGTAACGAGCGTCGGTCTGCTGGATCATGCCGGTGACGATGTCACCCTCACGGCCCGCGTACTCTTCGTACTTCAGCTCACGTTCGGCTTCACGAATACGCTGCGTCATCACCTGACGGGCGGTCTGCGCGGCGATACGTCCGAAGTCGTCAGGAGTGACGTCGAACTCTTCGCCAACCGGTTCGCCTTCTTCGTCGAGCTCCTGCGCGAACACCTGGAATTCCATGGTGTCGGGGTTGATCGTCACCCATGCGTACTCGTACGCATCCGGCATCCGCTTGTATGCGGACTCCAATGCGTCGGCGAGCGCCGCAAACAGCGCGTCAACAGAAATTCCTCGCTCGGCGGCAAGCGCCTGGAGGGCTTCCATCATCTCGGTGTTCATGAGGTTGGAGCCTTTTTCTCTGGGGTCGTGGATGAATCGTTCTTTTTCGGTCCGCCGGGCTTTGGAGTGGGACCCCACTCGAATACCGTGCGCGCCTTGACGACGTCGTCGTAGGACAGCCGATGGATCTCACCCTCGACGGTGATCTCGAAACCGTCGTCGTCGGCCGCCACAAGGGCACCTTGGATTCGACGTTCGCCCGCATAGTCAGGGCGGGTCTTAATCTTCACATCGCTGCCAATGGCGCGGTGAAAGTGATCGGGAGTACGCAGTTGCCGTTCGAGACCGGGGCTCGACACTTCCAGCGTGTAGCGGCCGGGAATTGGATCGATCTCGTCGAAGAGGTGGCTCACGCTGCGGCTGATCCGCTTTATCACGTCGATACTGATCCCGTCCGGGTGATCGACCGAGATCCGAAGCACGGCGCCGCTCTGCTCAATGTCGTAGAGCTCGACGGACTCACCCTCAACGATCGGAAGAACGAGTTCACGAACACGGTCGATGATGGCCATGACGAGACACCCCTTTCAGATCGATATGGATGATGCGGAAACTTGTTGCGAATCGAGAAAGGCGTGGCCTAGGGCCACGCCTCATCCAAACGGACTACCGAAACGCAACCCTCAGTGTAGCAAAATCGGCTGGTCCTTAGTCGACCACTTCGGCAACCGCCGCTGCGAAACCCTTGTGGACGCCACGCAGGGTGAACTCGGCGGCGCCAGGACCGGCCTCAACCACCGGCAGCAAACGGCGCAGCTGCAGCCAAATCACTCCCCACAGACCGGCCGAGAGCAGCCCGATCAGAAGTCCGAGCGGCAACAAGAGAGGGAATCGAGACATCGATACACCAACGGCCACACAGGCGACACCACCCCAGATCGCCGTTCGGCGCCGGGATTCGAGCGACCGCGCCAGGTCGAACTCATCTTGGGTCAGCGGGACTTGGACGACATACGGCGGCCGCCCGGCTTTCACAAAACCGTCGGCCGGGGCGCCGCTGCGCACCGACACCAGCGGGAGTCCGCGCTCTCGCGCTTGATGACGGTCGACCCGAACCGTCGCCACGTTCAGCCCTCAGGACTTGCGGCGAATTTCATTGATAATCGTCTCGGAACCATTGGCGTCCTCGCCCTTTTCGCCGAGATTGCGGTCGCGATCTTCGTCGGCCGCCCGCTTGGCCGCGTCCTTGGTGGACCTCGCCTTCTCCAGCGCAGCCTCCGCACCGTGTTCGTGAATGAACTCGGCCCACTCGACGAGCGTGTCGACCATCTCGTCTTCGGGCACGACCATGACGTTCTGGCCCTTGACGAACAGGTGGCCGCGCTTGTTGCCCGCGGCGATTCCAAGATCAGCATCTCGTGCTTCACCCGGACCGTTTACCACGCAGCCCATAACGGCGACCTGCAGAGGGATCTCCCGTTCACCAAAGGCAGCCATCGCGTCGTTCGCGATCGCGACTACATCAACCTCGGCTCGGCCGCAGCTCGGGCAGGCGATCAGATCAATATTCTTGCGTTCCCGCAGGCCAAGGATCTCGAGCAGTTGCCGGCCGGCCTTCGCCTCTTCAACCGGGTCAGCGGTAAGCGAATAACGAATGGTGTCGCCGATTCCCTCGGCGAGCAGTGTCGCCATGCCGGCTGTTGCTTTGAGGGTGCCGATCGGCGGGGGACCAGCCTCGGTCACACCGAGGTGCAGCGGGTAGTCGGTGACCTCGGCGAGCTGACGGTACGCCTCGATCATCAGCGGCACACTCGATGCCTTCACCGAGATCTTGATCAGATCGAAGCCGACCTCGTCGAAGTAGGAAATCTCTTGCAGCGCCGACTCGACCATCGCCTCGGGGGTGACCTTGCCGCCGTACTTCTTATAGAGGTCGGGATGGAGCGACCCGCCGTTGACCCCGATTCGAATCGGCACGTTTCGATCTTTGGCCTCGCGAGCAACAGCCTTGATGTGCTCGGGATTCTTGATGTTGCCCGGGTTCAGACGCAGGCAATGCACCCCGGCTTCGAGGGCCTCGAGCGCTCGGCGGTACTGATGATGAATGTCGGCCACGATCGGGACCGGCGACCGCGGCACGATACGAGCCAAGCCCTCGGCCGCCTCGGGTTCGTTGCAGGTGCAGCGAACGATGTCGGCGCCCGCGGCGGCGAGTGCATAGATCTGCTGAAGCGTCGCCTCGTGATCGGCGGTCTTCGTGATCGTCATCGACTGCACGGTGATGGGTGCCCCCCCACCGACCGGCACATCGCCAACCATGATTTGCTTGGTGGGACGTCGGGGAAAGCTCTGTGTGAACTCCACAGCGTCAACCTATCGCAGGGTTAGCCGATGTTGATTGGGTCGATGATGTCTCGGAAGATGGCGAGCAAGCCGAACCCGGTCAGCAGCACAAAGATGGCGTAGGTGAACGGCAGGACCTTGTTGTAGTCGACTTCGTGACGACGACCCCCGAAGCTGCGCAGTCGTTCGTAGCTCGCGATGACCACATGGCCACCGTCGAGCGGCGGGAACGGCAACAAGTTCAAGAATCCGACCGAGATATTCAGACCGGCCATGAACAGGAGTACACGGTCGAGTCCGTCTTCGGTGATCTGACTACCAAATCGGGCCGCGCCGTAAATGGAGACGATTCGTTGCTCATCAGGGTTGCCCTCGTCGAGCGCTCGGCTCGCGATCTCGCGCTCACCGGCATCCCTCGACGTGATGTCGTCGTGGACAGTATCGACATCGCCGGACAGCGTGTCGCTCACGAAGTTCGGCAAGGCGCCGCCAGTGAAGGTGTCCCACATGCCGGTGGTGACGGCACTGAAGTAGCTGCCGAAGTCGCCGACACTCTGGGGAATTGCGGTGAAGACGCCGACGTTGTCGCGGGCTGATTCACGAGACACACCAAAGAATCCGATAGTCGCCTGGTTGGCCGGAAGAAGTTCGTCCACCACGGCATCGACGATCTGGATCTCGGCGGAGAGCGCGGGATCAAACACGATCGGAATTTCTTCGCCGAAGCGGCCGTCGACGGCCGCTTCGATGTCGGCCCAGCTGAAGACGTCGATGCCGTCGATCTGCAGGATCCGGTCATTTTCGAGCAAACCCTGAATCGTCGCCGCACCAGCGGCGCTCAATCGGCCGCCAACCACGACATTCTCGGTGATGGTGTCGCCATCGCGAACGTAGGTGACTTCCACTTCTTGGCCGCCCCGACCCTGCACAACTTCGCCGAACTCTTCCCAGGTGTCGACTCCGATTCCATCGATGGAGACGATCTCGTCGCCGACCTCAATGCCGAGTTCGCCTGCGGCGCTTGAATCGCTGACGCTGGACACAGCCCACGCCCCATCGGAAGCAGGAACGCCCTGCCACACGAGGAACATGAAGATCAGGACCAACGCCATCGCGAAGTGCATGAGCGATCCCGCCGTGACCACAAGGAGCTTCCGCGGGAACGACTTCACCCGATAGGCCCGGTTCTCGTCACCAGGTTCAACGGGGTCGAGGTTGTTCATCCCGATGATGCGCACATAGGCGCCCGCCGGAATCAACTTCACGCCATATTCGGTGTCGCCTTTATGGAACGACCAAATACGCGGACCGAACCCGATGAAGAACTCGGTTACCTTCATGCCGGTCAACTTGGCCGTGATGAAGTGGCCCATCTCGTGCATGAAGATCATGAAGATGATCGCCACAACGATGAACGCCCAGCTCCAACTCGCAAATACGCCCAGCGCAACGATGGCGCCGATCAGCAGAATGAGGCCGGTCCAGTCGTTGGGCCGTTCCTCGGCTTCTTCGGCCTTCGGGCCAGTGTTCATAGTCATGCGTGCACTCGCTTGTCGATGAGGTCCGCGGCCACCAGGCGAGCGGCGCGGTCGGTATCGAGGACAACGTCAACATCGGTGGCCTTTGTTCCCGGCCACTGCTGTAATGCCTCTTCGAGAACGTCGGAAATATCGACCCAACGGATTCGCCCCTTGAGGAACTCATCCACCGCGACCTCGTTTGCGGCGCTGAGCCACGCGGGCGCAGTCTCGCCTGCTCGACCCGCCTCATAGGCGAGACGAAGACACGGGAAGGCCTCGAGATCTGGGGTTTGGAAGTCGAGTCGCGACATCTCAGTCCAATCGATTGCGCCGTACGGCACTTCCAATCGGTCAGGAAAGGCCAACGCGTAGCCAATACACAAACGCATATCGGGCATCGAGA
Organism: Candidatus Aldehydirespiratoraceae bacterium; assembly: GCA_047639555.1. Lineage (GTDB taxonomy): Bacteria > Actinomycetota > Acidimicrobiia > Acidimicrobiales > Aldehydirespiratoraceae > JAJRXC01. Next base: position 42,277 of record JBLIOE010000034.1, on the reverse strand, counting down.
GCTGGGCGATCGTTGCGCCGTCGGTGTAACTGACCATCGAGTGGATCACGGATTGTGGATGCACCACCACATTGATCTGGTCGTAGCTCACGCCGAACAGTTCGTGGGCCTCGATGACTTCGAGGCCCTTGTTCATCAACGTGCTCGAATCGATCGTGATCTTCGGCCCCATCGACCAGGTGGGATGGGCGAGCGCGTCGTCAATCGTGACCGCTTCTAGATCGCGGCGGGTGCGGCCGCGAAAGGGACCGCCGCTCGCGGTGAGAACGATTTCGTGCACCCGGTCGCTTGGCGTGACCTTGTCGGTCACCTCGTTCGCCCGGAGGCACTGGTGCACGGCACAGTGTTCGCTGTCGACCGGGATGAGGTCGCCGGCCGAGGCCTTCCAGACGCGCTGGACAACTGGGCCCGCGGCGATGAGCGACTCCTTGTTGGCCAGCCCGAGGCGCTTGTCCGCCTTGAGCGCGGCGAGAGTGACCGGCAGTCCGGCGAAACCGACGACACCATTGATAATCACATCGGCCGATGTTGCGGCCTCCGCCATCGCTCGGTCGCCGACGAGTAGCTGGGTGCCATGAGGAAGCCGGTCGCCGATTGCGGCGGCCTGCGACTCGTCAACAACGGCAACCACGTCGGGGCGAAACTCTTCGGCCTGGGCAACAACGGTGTCGACCGATCGGGCGACGCCAAGCGCGACCACCCGATACCGATCTGGTTCCGACCGCACGATGTCGAGTGTCTGGGTGCCGATCGAACCGGACGAGCCGAGTACGGCAACCGAGGTAGTCATAGGGGCGACGCTACCGCTCGCCCCCGGGTGGACGGTGTCGCGCTAGGCGGGGATGCCGACGTTGAGCAAGAGCGCCACGTAGTACGTGACCGGCAAGACGAACAGCAGGCCATCGAATCGGTCGAGAAGACCACCATGGCCGGGCAGGATCGAACCCATGTCCTTGATACCGAGGTCTCGCTTGATCTGCGACTCGGCAAGATCGCCGATCGGCGCCGCGAGCGCCGCAACGATGCCGAGCAGGAGGCCGGGACCAAAGCCGCCGCCCCATGCGCTCTCACCGAATGGCGCGGGACCTTGGAGGCCGATAATGACACCAGCGGCAACCGCCACTGCCATACCGCCAACGAGGCCTTCCATCGTCTTGTTCGGGCTGGCCGGCGAGAGCGGCGTGCGCCCCATCACCTTGCCAATCGCGAGGGCACCGACGTCGTAACCAACCGTGACGAGCACCGCGGCCGTGAGCAATCCGGTGCCAACATCGACGCCGCCAACGTTCATGCTGAGCATGAGGGCGGCGAACGAACCGAGGACGCCGATGTGGATGATTCCCAGCAGGGTCGTGCCGAGGCCGCGCACTGGAGACTCGTTGCCAACCCCAGTGAGGTACCAGACCGATCCAAAGATCAGCGCCAACACCAGGATCATGACGATCGCCTGCTCACCGCGCCAGTAGACGGCGATGGGCATCGTGACCGACGCAGCCAAGCCGAGCAGAACGGCGGGCTGGTGCCCGGCGACACGAACGGCGTTAAAGAACTCGACCGCGGCGAGACCGAGCAGAACGGTGACCACGGCGAGCGCCGCAGCCGGACCAAAGCTCATTGCCGCAAGGATGAGGGCGGCGAGACCGACACCAACGATGATCGCCGCCGGCAAGTCTCGCTGATCGTCGCCGGAAGTGCCGCGGGTGGCGTTGAGAGCCGCACCGAGTGACGGCTCAGCCGTCTTCGAGGCGGCCGTGTCGTCGAACTCGAAGAAGTCATGCGCGGCTTCCTCCGCGGCAACCTCGGGCTCGTCGACCGGCGGCAGCGGGTCTTCTTCATCGGCCCATCGAGGCGTCGAAGAAACATCGGCCCACGCAGCCAGGTCCTCATCGCCAGCTTCGGCGAGCATCGGCTCGTCGGGCGGCGCAAAGGTGACGGCATCGGAGGCCGCACCGCCGACCTGCGGCACCGCGCCGGTGGCCGGTTCGCTCCAATGCGGAACGGCCGCATCGTCTTCGGCGAACGACTCATCGTCGTCGCCGAAGACCGAGCGGCCCGGTACGACGTCGTCGTCAAATGGTTCGGCGTTTCCGAAGTCGGAATCGTTGTGGTCAGTCATGGTCTCGCCCTTCCCAAGCAGACAGAGGTTAGACCTCCATCAGCTCCTGTTCTTTTTGGGCCTGCGCGACATCAATTGCTGTGATGCGCGCATCCTTGAATGCGTCGAGTTGCGCGCCGGCCCTCGCGATGTCGTCGGAGGAGACTCCCCCATCGTTCTCAAGGTCGTCAAGATCCTTGCGCGCGCCACGGCGGACAGCATTCACTCGCTGCTTCGCCTCTTCGGCCATGCCACCCACCACCTTGGCGAGTTCGCGGCGACGTTCTTCGTTGAGCGGGGGGAAAGCCAACCGAATCATTCGACCGTCGTTCGACGGGGTCAGGCCCATGTTCGAGTTCAGGATTGCTCGCTCGATCACGTCGAGGTTCGCGATGTCGTGCGGAGTGACAATCAGCATCCGCGCCTCGGGTACACCGAAGCTCGCAAGCTCCTGCAGCCGCATCTCGACGCCATACGCCTCGGCGGTGAGCCGCTCGAAGAGCGCGGAGCTCGCTCGACCGGTGCGAATCGTGGCGAACTCCGAACGGGCGTGCTGAACAGACCCGTCCATCTTCTCGGCTGCGTCTGCGAGCACGAGCTCGATCATTTCAGAACTCACGATGACCCCTTCTCGGCGGTCTCCCCTTCGGCAGTGTCGCCGTTGACGAGCGTACCGATCGCCTCGCCTTCGAGCAGGGACCGCAGGTTTCCCTCACCCATGAGGTCGAAGACAACGATCGGCAGATCGTTGTCCATGCAGAGGGTGATCGCCGTGGCGTCCATCACCTTGAGGCCTCGGTTCAACACGTCGAGATAACTCACGTGGTCAAGTTTGGTCGCGTTTGGGTCGCGGCGGGGGTCGGCGGTGTAAATACCGTCGGTGCCGCCGTGAGTACCCTTCAGCACCACGCCCGCTTCGATCTCCACCGCCCGCAGAGCAGCGGTGGTGTCGGTCGTGAAGAACGGATAGCCGTTGCCACCGCCGAAGATGACGATGCGATCCTTGTCGAGATGACGGATCGCCTTGCGACGGATATAGGGCTCTGCGACCTGGGCCATGTGAATCGCGCTCTGCACCCGCGTGGGTTGGCCGAGCTGCTCGAGCGTGTCTTGCAGCGCCAGCGCGTTCATCACGGTGGCCAGCATGCCCATGTAGTCGGCCTGGGCCCGGTCCATGCCCGCGCCCTCCCCCTTGATGCCGCGCCAGATGTTGCCGCCGCCGACCACGACGGCGATGTCGACGTCGAAGTCCTGCTTCACCGCAACAATGTCTTCGGCGATCTCACGGACCGTTGGTCCGTCGATGCCATATTCTTGTGGGCCGGCGAACGCCTCTCCCGAGAGTTTGAGCAAAACCCGATTCCAGCGGGCTGGCTGCTTACCTCGGGGAGTGTCACCGTCGCTCACCATCAGCTGCCGATCACGACCTGCACGTAGCGGGTGATCGAGCCACCGCCGAGACTGTCCTTCACGGCAGTCTTGTCGCCGTGGAGGCCCTGCTCGAGCAGAACTCGATCGCCGAGCCAACCGCGCATACGACCGTCGACGATCTTGTCCCAGGCTTGTTCGGGTTTCCCCTCGGCCTTGGTGATCTCAAGCAGCGACGCACGCTCCTTGGTGGCCTCTTCCTCAGGCACCTCGTCGGCGCTGAGGTAGGTGGGCTTGGCAAACGCGATGTGCAGGGCCACCTGGTGGAGGTCTTCCGCACTCACGCCGGTGCCCTCGACGACAACGGCGTTGACGCCGCGTCCGTCTTGGACGTGAAGGTAAGTATCGATGGTCGAACCGTCGGCCGGCTCGATGCGCTCGACCGCACCGACCGCGATGTTCTCTTTGATCGTGACCTGCAGGTCCTCGATCTGGCTCTTGAGCGCTTCGATTGCTCCCGGACCATCAGCGAGAACCGCATCGGCGAGCGTTTGAGCGAGACCGGTCACGGCCTCGTTCTTCGCCGAAAAGTCGGTCTCCGTCTTGATCTGCACGAGTGCGGCACTGCTGCCGTTCGACGCAAGGGCAATGGTTCCCTCGTTGTTCTCGCGATCGCCACGAGCGGCGGCCTTGGCAAGACCCTTCTCACGCAGGAGCTGGGTAGCTGCTTCCATGTCGCCATCGCACTCGGTGAGTGCCTTCTTGGCGTCCATCATTCCAGCGCCCGTTGCGTCGCGCAGGGCTTTGACGTCCTTAGCGGAAATCGACATCTCGATGTTCTCCGGTTGTTCTTTGAAGTGTGGTGTCGCGGTGTTGCGTGGTGTCGCGTGGCCTTCTCAGGCCTCGGGCGTACCTTCGTCGCCGGCCTGCGGGAGTGATTCTTCCACAGGTGCGGCGGTCTCTTCAGCGACTGGAGCAGCGGCCTCTTCGACCGCGGCCTCTTCGACCGCTGGAGCTTCAGCGACTGCTTCTTCGGCGGGTGCGGCCTTAGCGGCGGCAACCCGAGCGTCACGCTCAGCAGCAGCAGCAGCAGCTTCGGCGCGAGCCTGTTCCTGCTGGAGAGCAACCTCAGCCTCTTCGAGAGCGTTGCGCTTAGCACCGGCTTCGCCGGCCTTCTCCTGCTTCTTCGAACGAATGAAGCGGCCTTCCTGCACGGCGTCAGAGATGACACGGCACATGAGCTGGCCAGCACGGATCGCGTCGTCATTGCCAGGAATGGCGTAGTCGACGAGATCGGGGTCGCAGTTGGTGTCGACGACCGCAACGATTGGAATACCGATCTTGCGAGCCTCGGTGACCGCGATGTGCTCCTTCTTCGTGTCGAGCACGAAGATTGCATCGGGCAGCTTCTCCATGTCGCGGATACCGCCGAGGTTGCGCTCGAGCTTCACGAGCTCGCGGCTGATCAGGAGTGCTTCCTTCTTGGGCATCGCTTCGAGCTCACCCGAGTCGCGCATGCGCACGTATTCCTTCATCTTGCCCACGCGCTTCGAGATGGTCTGGTAGTTCGTGAGCATGCCGCCGAGCCAACGCTCGTTGATGTACGGCATGTTGCAGCGCTCGGCGTAAGACTCGATGGAATCCTGGGCCTGCTTCTTGGTGCCGATGAACAGCACGGTGCCGCCGTTGGCGACGAGATCGCGAACGAAGACGTAAGACTTCTCAAGGTGGTTGAGCGTCTGGTGGAGATCGACGATGTGGATGCCAGAGCGTTCACCGTGGATGAACCGCTTCATTTTCGGGTTCCAACGACGGGTCTGATGACCGAAGTGAACGCCGGCTTCCAACAATTGCTTCATGGAGATAACTGCCATGATTTCCTTCTTCCCGGTTATACGACCGTGCGGGACGCCGAAGCGACCGGGTGTGCACAATCGAGGTGATTCCGTTGCTACCGATATGGCGGCATCCGGGGCCCAAATGGACCGTCGACGAGTGTACTGGTCGTTTCGGTGCGGGCCGCAGGTTGTGACGGAATCTGCCAGATGTGTCGAAGCCAGCGGTAGCCCGATATTGGAGAATCTCGACTGCTCAAGCTGGTGGAGACCGGCACGAGACGGACCGAAACGGAGAATCGACCGAAGTGGACCGCCGGATCGAGGTATCGGCCTTCGTGACGAAGGGAGAAATGGAACGACCCGCCCGCTCGGGCGACGAGCGTGCCGACCTGAATCCGGCGACCGACACGCGTGGTGATTCGGTCGACGAATCCGTAGGTGGTGCGATATCCACCGCCATGGTCGACGCTCACGAACAGTGATCCGCCCACGGGGCCGGCGAATGCCACAACACCAGCGGCGGCGGCGGATATTCGATCGCCTGCCGTGGTCCCGTATTCGAGGCCACGGTTGCCGGGGCTATACGTTCCGGCGGGCGGACGGAACGGGTCGATGATCTCAGCGCTGGTCGGTGGGATTAGCCCAATCCCCGGCGCGGCTTGGGCGGCTACCGGCGGCGCGATGCCAACCATCGCGCCCGATATCACCGTGACACTCAGCAGCACCGCGGCGATACGGAATCCAATATTGGACATGACACTCCCTGGAAACGTTCACCAGGGGAAGTCAAGTGGGCAGCCGTGACGTCGGCTGCGGACGACAAGAACTAGACGGACTCGCGTTCGGCCATGTTGATTCGCGAGCGGAGTTGCAGCACTGCCTTGGTGTGGATCTGGCAGACACGACTCTCGCTTACCCCGAGGACTCGGCCAATTTCCGCGAGAGTAAGACCCTCGTAGTAGTAGAGCGTGAGCACGATCTTCTCGCGTTCGGGCATGCGGTTGATCGACTCGGCGAGGATCTGTCGCATTTCTTCAACCTCGTACACACCCATCGGGCCATCAGCTTTGTCGGCGACGGTGTCGCCCAAGGAAACGGACTCGCCGCGATCGCCGCCCGACAACATTTCGTCGAGGGCCGCCACACCAACGAAGCTGATCTGGCTGAGTGTGGTCTGCAGTTGTTGCGCCGAGACACCCATCTCATCGGCAACTTCTTCATCGGTGGGGGCCCGATGATGCTCGGCCTCAAGCTTGCCCATCGCGCGCTCAAGGGTGCGGGCCTTCGACCGAACCGAACGCGGCACCCAATCGATCGAGCGAAGCTCGTCGAGGATGGCTCCCTTGATACGGGCGATCGCGTAGGTCTCGAATTTGTAGCCCCGCGCTGGATCGAACTTCTCGATGGCGTCGATGAGACCGAAGACACCGAAGCTCACGAGATCGGATTGTTCGACGTTGCGGGGCAGACCAACACCGACGCGACCGGCCACATACTTCACAAGCGGTGAGTACTGAATGATCAGCTTGTCTCGCAGCTCACGAGAGCGAGCCTGCTTGTAGTTGGCCCAAAGGCGGTCGGTGTCGGAAGTGGAATCGCTCACAGTTGTTTCCTATGCGCGTGGATGGGTTGATCGGTGGACCTCACGCATTCGCTCCCGACTGACCCGGGTATAGATCTGTGTGGTGGCGAGATCCGCGTGGCCCAACAATTCCTGCACAGCACGCAAGTCGGCACCACCATCTAAAAGATGAGTGGCAAAGGTATGTCGAAGTGCGTGCGGATGGGTGGGAACGGGCGATCGACGGTCGAGGAGGCGCCGGACATCCCTAGGAGAGAGCGGTTTTCCGCGTCGATTGAGAAAAATGAGGTCGTCGGGAGTTTCTTCACCAATCAGCGCTGACCTGCCGTTGGAGATCCAGCCGGCGAGGGCAGCGGCCGCCGCCTCTGAGATCGGCACGCGGCGCTGCTTGTCGCCCTTGCCCCACACCGTGATCGTGCCGCTTGGGCCGGAAAGATCGCTCCGCCGCAGGCCGCAGAGTTCGCTCACCCGAAGCCCGCTGCCGTACAAGAGTTCAACGACCGCTCGATCGCGCAACTCGATTGATGGGTCGGTGTCGGTGTTCGGCCCACCTTCGATCAGTGCATCGAGCTCTTGAGCGTTGAGCACCCGGGGCAGAGCCGCGGTGCCACGCGGCGCGGACAGCGCCGCGCTCGGATCGTGGTCGATGCGACCGGTGCGTTGCGCCCAATGGAAGTAGCGGCGCAGGACGGAGGCCTTTCGAGCGATGGTGCGGCGGGCATAGCCGTCTCGGTCGAGTGCCGCGAGATAGCCCCGAAGATCACGCCGTGTTACCTCGCTCGGGTCAGCGCGCCCGTTCACTCCCAACGCCATCGCGGCGTCACGAAGATCGCGCCGGTAGACCAATCGAGTGGACTCTGCGACGCGGGTGAGCGACGCAAGCCAGTCGTCGAGTTCCCAGCGCTGCATAACCTCGACACTACTGAACCCCGCGTCCTCGACGCCGACACCCCGGCGCGGCCGAGAGAAACTCACCGGCGACGCACCCGCGCGCCATCGGGCGCAATGAGTCCGGCGAGCTCGAGCTCTGCAAGCCCAGCGAAGACCTGCGCCGCACCAATTTCCAGACGGACGACGAGTTGCTCGCACGAGGTTGGTCCGTCGTCGATCGCGTCGAGGATTGTCTGGGCTTCGGGCGACACCGCCGAGCGGCTCGGCTCGGTTTCGGCTCGACGAGCGGCCGCCCCGCTGGTGTCGAGTCCGAGCGCGACCAGCACATCGTCGACGTCGCGCACTGGAGCGCAGCCGTCGGCGAGGAGCTGGTTAGTTCCCACCGCGGCCCCGTTGCGCAAAGAGCCGGGCACCGCCATCACATCAACACCACGACGGACTGCCTCGTCGACCGTGAGCAACGATCCTCCGGCCGCGCGGGACTCGACGACCACAACAAGATCAGACATCGCAACTATTAGTCGGTTGCGAGCGGGGAAGCGCCACGCCTCGGGACGCGCTCCCATCGGCGATTCGCTGAGGACCACCCCCGCGGCGGCGACGCTGGCCCAGAGATCACGATGCGCGGCGGGATAGACGGAGTCGAGCCCACTGCCCACTACCGCCACCGGTGGAGCGCCGTCGACCGAAAGCGCACCGCCATGCGCCGCACCGTCGACCCCCAACGCCAGCCCAGAGACGACCACCACCCCGTTCGCCGCGAGTCCTCCGCCCAGCTCGCGAGCGATCTCCCGGCCGATCGCCGAGGCCCGACGGGTGCCGACGATCGCAACGTGGGGCATCGCTGGATTCGCGAGGGCGCCATCGCGAAAGGCCACCGGGGCCGGGTCTATGTCGGCGGTAAATTGGGACGGATGTTCGGCGTCGTGCCAATTGGTCGCGGCGACTCCAACCGCGCTCAATCGATCCGCCATCGAAACGAGATCGGTGTCGTTTGCCACCACCCGCCATGCCGAACGGATGGCCGCTGGTGCAACATCGACCGCGACGCCCCCGGTGCGAACCCGTGACCATGCTTCCTCGGCGGAGTGGTCGGTGAGGAGGCGGCCCAACCGGACGGAACCCGCGCCCGGAAGCGCCGCGAGCGCGGCGGTGATCTCAGGCTGCATCGGCACGATCGCCTCCCATCGGCGGCCGGGCACGCATCGCGATCGCCTGGGCGACATCGCCCGCTCGGAGGCCATCGTCGCCGCCATCATCGAGGTCTCGGATCGTGCGCGCTACGGCACGCGCCCGCATCGCGCCGCGGGCACTCAATGCGCCGGCGGAAAGGGCCACATAGAGAATCTCTGACGCCGCTGAATCAGGCATGGCGTGACGGTCGAGCTGTTGTTGGCTGAGTACCGCATTACATGTGACACCTCGCGACTCGGCGAAGGAGCGGGCCGCAGCCACGCGGCCGGCGACGGCGGCGGTGGTCTCGCCCCGAGCGGGATTCAGAAGGGCCTCGGGTGCGGGTCGATCGACATGGACCATGACATCGAGACGGTCCAGAAGTGGACCCGACACCCGCCCGGCATATCTGGTGCGCGATGCCGGAGGACATCGGCAGTTGATCTGACCGCCCTCGCCGCACGGGCACGGATTCATCGCGGCAACGAGCAGCACTTGGGCCGGATGCTCTCGGGTGCCCCCCGCCCGCGAGATACGCACGACTCCCTCCTCCAACGGCTGACGGAGCGCGTCGAGCACGCGGGGCGCGAACTCGCCGAGCTCATCGAGGAACAAGACGCCTTCGCTCGCCACACTGATTTCGCCGGGGCGGGACTGGCCGGACCCGCCTCCAACCAGGGCGGCCATCGAGGCGGAATGGTGAGGCGCCCGAAACGGTGGGCGCCGTATGAGGCCCGACGGCGGGAGCGCCAGGCCAGCCGCACTATGCACGCGCGTGACCAACCGCGCCGATGCATCGGACAGTGGCGGAAGGAGGCCAGGCAAACGCCGGGCGAGCATTGTCTTCCCGGCCCCCGGTGGACCAACAAGGAGGAGGTGATGACCGCCAGCCGCCGCGATCTCAAGCGCCCTTCGGGCTCCCGCCTGGCCTCGGACATCGGCGAGGTCTGGCCCGGGCGGCTCGATATCAACTTCGAGCGGCACTTCCACGTTGGGCCACGGCAGACCCTCGGCTAGCGCATCGACCACATCGGAGAGGCGGCGGACAGGCCGGGCGCGTTGGCCCACCCCGAGCACGGCCACGCGAGCATCGGCGGCGCTCACAATGACCCGAGGCTCCGGGAGCTCGTCGACCATTGGGAGGACACCCCGCACCGGGCGGACGGTGCCATCGAGCCCAAGTTCGCCAACGGCCGCTACTCCGGCGAGGAGCTCAGGCGAGATCTGACCCGTGGCGCCGAGAATTCCCAACGCCACGGCGAGATCGAGGCCAGACCCAACCTTGCGCAACCCGCCCGGCGCGAGGTTGACCGTGACCCGTTGCATCGGCCATTCGAGTCCGCTTGATTCGATGGCGGCCCGGACACGATCGCGGGCCTCGCGACAGCTGGTGTCGGGCAAGCCGACGATCGTGAATGCAGGGAGACCGTTGGCCACGTGAACTTCGACCGACACCCTCGCTCCATCGAGTCCGTCGAGCGTCGCCGACGGGATGGTGCACAACATAAAAAGACCTCCAACACAGTTCTGGAGGTCGCCTCATGCGCAGGCGACGAGCACAAAACGAACCCTACTGGCGGCCTATGACAGGACCTCTCGGGTGTACCGCACGACCGCCTCGATCTGTTCGTCGCTGAGCGTGCCGCCGAACGCGGGCATCGACTGGCGCCCATCGGTGACGACCAAGGCCTGGTCAGCCGCATCGGGGTACTTCTCGAGCACCGTTCCCGCGAGACGCGGTCCCGTGCCACCACCGCCGCCGCTGCCGTGGCAACTCGCGCAACGAGCGCCGAACACGTCGCGCCCAACCACCAACACCGGGTCGGGCAAGCCGTCGGGACCCGCAGGCACTTCAGGGGGCGTCCCGGCACACGAAACGGCGGTCAGCGCGACGGCCACGGCGATTGCGAGACGCCGAAGGGTGGGGGTCCGCATTCAAGCGACGATACTGACCACATGGGAATGGACCCCACTCGGCCGCACAAGCGCCGCCCCACCGACATCTTGTTCGTCGGCGTCGGCATTCTCGTAGCGGTACTCCTCGTGCTCTGGGCCTTCTTCGGCTGATGGACGACCCCGAATCATTCGGCGACGTAGAGGTGCGGTTCCTGCAGCCCTACCAGGCGAACAAGAACTACCTCTGCCCCAACTGCAATCGCGATATTCCGCCGGGCACCGGCCACTACGCCGTGGTGCCCGTCGACGCTCCCGACCTTCGCCGCCATTGGCACCGCGGCTGTTGGGACGGACGCAAGACTCGCCGGGCGCGATAACGCCCCACTCGTTCAGTCGTCGTCGATGATGATGAAGAGGCCGAGTCCAAAGAAGCCCGTATCGAGCGTGGCGTTGGCCGATGGATTCGAGAACGCCGCGAGTCCCCATTCTCCCCAGAGCGTGGGCGGCTCGTCGTCGGTGTCGCCGAATACCTCGAGCTCGAACGACGCAGTCGTCTGCCCCGGAGCGAACGTCAGGGTTTCGGAGAACGCCACATAATCACTGCCGGATGCGGCGACTGTCGGGTTCGATCCGCTGTTGACGTTGACAACATCGATTGTGATCGGCGTTGACGACGGGTGCGACAGTGCGGCCGGGAGTTGGTGCAGCGTCGAACCAACATCACCCTCGGGGTCGATGAGCACGCCTCCGGGCTTGATCACGGGCAACGCGTCGTCGTCGGAGATATCCACGAAACCGCTCGACACGCCAATTGTGCCGCTGACCGGGTTCGACAAAACAATCTCGAGCGTTTCGGTCAGCTCCGCAATGTTGTCGTCTCCCACCACGATATCGATGAACAATCGGTCCTCGCCCTCTGACCACACGAGCGTGCCGGACGCCGCCGTGACATCCGCGTGGCCGGCCAGCGCGGGATCACCAATATTGTCGACCGTGGCCCAATCGACCTCGACATCGAAGATTGCCGGGTGCGAGAGGTCGACCGGAATCGATGCGGTGACGGTGCCGCCGGCACCCGGCTCGATCACTGCCTCACCAGTGCGGGCAATGATCTCCGGCGGATCCAAGAACTCGAGGGCTGAAGGAAGAGCAAGGAATTGCCAGGATGCGCCACCGTCGGTGGACTTCACCAGTTGTTCTTGGCCGTAGGCGAAGACCGTCTGGTCGTTGGCGAAGTCGGGCGAGAACTCGAGCGGAACTTCGGTCGGATTGTCGAATTCGGCGATCACTAGATTATTGGCCAACAGGTCGGGCCCAGTGGCGGCGAAGGTAACGCCACCATCGGTCGACTTAAGCAGACCGGCGAGTTCTTCGCTGACGAGGACCACTCCATCATTCGCGAAGTTGGGCGAGATTGCGACGGCCTCGATGTGGCTCGTTGCGGTGAGCGGGCCTGAGACAACCGTCGTCCATGAGGTGCCGCCATTTATTGTGACGTGCAGTCCGGTGGGCGTGGCGGAGAACACCGTCTGGTCGGCGGCGTAGTTCGGCGAGATCGCGACCTGGGGCGATCCACCGGCCGGGCCTGTGGGCGACCAGGTGAGTCCGGCATCGACGCTCTTGACGACACCTGTTTCGGTGCCGGCAAACAGGATGTTGTCGGTGGTGATCGCCGGGCTCACAACCAATGAACGGATACGACTGCCGACGTTTGACAGATGTGTCCAGGGACTCGCGCCGCCGGTTGTTGATCGGTGAACATCGCCCTTCAGTGTTCCGAAGTAGATGGTTTGGTCGGTCGCGAAGTCCGGCGATGGAGCGATGACCGGACCACGGATCGGTGGGATCGGCGTGGTCACGAATACGTTGTTCCAGAACTCGCCGAGGCTGTCGGAATAGGCAAACCGGTTCGGTGTGACGGTGAACATTCGTTGATCGTTCGCGAAATCTGGCGATATCTCTGCGTTGTAGAGCCGTTGAACCGGAGCGAAGCCGTTGCCGTCATCTCGAATGTGGCCGAACCCTGTGTGGGCGTTTTCCCACGTCAGCCCGCCGTCGGTGGACACGTAGGCCCCCTTCACGTATGTGGTGACAAGCAGTGTCTGATCGACCGCGAAATTTGGTGAAACCGCGAGACCAACGAGATAGTCGACGTGGGTGTGTTGCACGTCCCAGGTTGCGCCCGCATCCGTCGAGCGGAAGAGTCCATCGAACCCACCCAAGAACAGCGCATGGACTCCACCGTTCTCCGCAACCTTGATCTGTCCGAAATTCGCACGACCGAGTTGTGTTGCTTGGGGGGTAGTGGTCAGGCCACTGCCGCTCAGAGACCAAGTGATGCCGCCGTCGGTCGAGAGGTAGACCCCATCGACGCGAGAGGAGAGCCACGCGGTGTCGTCGGCCGCGTGGGTGGGCGACAGCACCAGCGACTGGACCTCCTCCGCCGGAAGAGACAGACCGGCGGCCGCGAACGAGACGCCATCGTCGGCCGAGCGGAAGAGTTCGCCGAGTTCGGTTCCGACCAGGATCGTCGCATCAGTGCCGCTGTTGTCCGCGGCATCGATGGCGGTGATTCCGGCGCCGGAGACTGCTGTGTAGAGCGCGGCCCATGTGGTGCCACTATCGGACGACCGCCAAACGACACCATTGCGGTCGCCCGCAAGCAGGTCGCCGCTGGGTGTATGGGCGAGGACGTCGACTCGGGCGGGTCCGCCCGCTGCGTGGGTCCACGTGGCGCCACCATCGGCGCTGCGAACAACTCCGATCGGGGCACCAGACGCGACCACGAGGTCGGCCGTTGTTGGCGACCACGACATCACCGTCGCCGAAGTGAGGAAGCTTCCAAAGTTGCTCTGGGTCCACGACGCTCCGCCATCGACCGATCGATGTATGACCCCATCATTCTTCGTGCCGAGCAGCATCGTTGAGGCGTTGTTGGGGTCGTAGGAGACGGACTCGAACTCCTTGCCATGAATGCCCGAGACGATCTCGTCCCATGATGCTCCGCCATTCGTCGTGAGCATCAGTCGGTTCCGGACGAGGGCCGCGGCCGATTGGTCGCTCGCAAAGGTCGGCGATACCGCGAGACCACCGATGTCGTCGTGTGGAACGTGTGCCGCCGCCGGACCGAAGCTGGCAAAGACCAAGCTTGCGACGAGCGACCCAATGGCCGCGATTGCACCGATCCGTTGTTTCCACATAGGGCGAGTGTAGGCAGGCCTCGACCTCACGCTGCAACAAATGTCACCGACAGTGAACTTATCCCTTGCTCACGTTCCCTTAGAAATAGGGGCCAAAACCCACCCCGGCTACGCAGCGTGTTTAAACTCTTCTTCCCCAACAACTCGCAAATTGCCGGTAAACGTGCTTCCCTAGACGGATCTCGCCTGAGAGGGCTGTTGGATCTTGAGGGAGAAAAAGATGGCGAATTCGAGTGGAAATAGCGGGAAACGATTCCTACATAAGGCCGCGTCGATCGTTACGTCATTCGCTCTCCTTGCGGCACTCTCCGTTTCGGACAGCGGCCCGGCGGCCGGACACGGTGGGATCCCGACCGGATTCGAGGACGTGGCGGCCGCGTCGGTGCTTCAGCCCACCGATCTGAGCTGGACACCGGACGGCCGGATGATCGTCACGAGCAAGCTCGGCACGGTTCACATCGTTGATGCCGGTGGCACGCTCGTCTCCACGCCAGCGATTGATCTCAGCGCCATCATGTGTACCAATGTCGAGCGCGGGCTCGGCGGTGTCACCGTGCATCCCGAGTTCGGCGTCACCAACAACTGGATCTACCTCTACTTCACCTTCAACAAGTACGGCACCTGCAACGAGTTCACGCCGGACAGCCCGGTGAACCGACTCTCCCGCTTCGAGCTCACATCGGCAAACACCATCGATCCGGCCTCCGAACTCGTCATGCTTGACACGCCTTACCTTCGCCGCTGGCATCACAATGCCGGCGACCTCGAATTCGGACCGGACGGCTACCTCTACGCGACGATCGGCGATGGCGGCCACAAGCACGAGGCTGACGAGGTCGACTTCCTCACCGGCAAGATCGTCCGCCTCACCGACGACGGCGACATTCCTCCGGGCAACGCCTTCAGTGGCCCCAACTCCGTGCGCTGCAACGTCGACGGTGTCCCACCGGTGGGCTCGCCCATTGATGCTGAGTGCCAGGAGATTTACACGCTTGGTCATCGCAATCCGTTCCGGTTCGCAAAGGATCCGAATAGCGCCACCACCCGCTTCTTCGTGCTCGACGTTGGTCAGGATGTTTGGGAGTCAATCGACGAACTCACCGTTGCCGGAGTCGACTATGGCTGGCCCTCGCGCGAAGGGCCGTGTGCCTTTGGATCGAACACAAACTGCGCACCCGCCGCGGGAAAAACCGATCCGATCCATTGGTACGAACATCCAAACGGGGGTGGCGCAGCCATCACCGGCGGCGCCTTTGTGCCAAACGGCGTGTGGCCGGCGGAATACGACGGGCTGTTCTTGTATTCCGACTTCGTTGCTGGACACATCTTCCGGATGGACCCGGGCGGCGCGGATTGTCGCCTGTGCACTCCCCCGACTTCGGCCTATCAGCACAACGAATTCGCCGAAGCCAGCAGCGTCGTCGAAATGGCCTTCGGCCCGCACGGAGCCACACAGGCGCTCTACTACCTCGACCGTGGGCAGAACCAGGTCCGCCGCATCGCCTACGTCGGCAACGCCAACCGCACGCCGACCGCGTTGGCCACGGCAACACCGCCATTCGGTTCCCTGCCGCTCTCGGTCAGCTTCGATGGCACCGGTAGCAGCGACCCAGACCTCGACACCTTGACGTATGAATGGAACTTCGACGACGGCTCCGCGCTCAGCACACTCCCGACTCCGTCGCACAACTTCACGATCGCGGGCGTCTACGACGTCACGCTCACGGTCGATGACGGCAACGGGGCTACCGCGTTCACGAATATTCGGATCGACGCGGGCAACCTTCCACCCGTTCCGATCATCATCTCGCCGGCTCCCACCGACGAATTCGCCGTCGGCGAGGTGCTGACGCTTACGGGATCGGCCACCGACCCCGAGGACGGCACGCTCACCGACCTCGACTTGTCGTGGGAGGTGCGCCAACACCACAACGTCCACTTCCACCCGTTCCTCAACTCGACGGTCGGCAACAATCTCAACGTCACAGCGCCGCCGCCGGAGGACCTTCCGTCCACAACGAATAGCAATATCGAGATCCGACTCACCGCCACCGATTCGTGGGGCCAGTCGACCACGGTCTCGGAATTCGTCGACCCCAGACTGGTGAGCGCCACGTTCGAGACGGTCCCGGCCGGACTCGACGTTGTGGTCGCCGGCGAGACCGTGACCACCCCAGCAACGCTGACCATGTGGGAGAACTGGACGCTTCCGATCTCTGCGCCCGATCAGGCGAGCGGCAGCCTTCCTTACGCCTGGACCTCGTGGTCCTCCGGCGGGAGTCAGTCCCGCGATCTCACTGTGGGTCCAACCCAGTTAACTCACACAGCCAACTTCTCTCAGACCGCACGAATCATCCCCGGCACAGCCTCGACGGTGGAAGGCGACAACGGAACGACCACGCTCGACGTCCCCGTGACGCTGACGGTTCCAAGCAATCTCACCGTCACTGCAGATTGGACCACGTTCGATTACTCGGCGGCCGCGGCTTCCGACTATGTCGCCGCCTCTGGCACCGTCACATTTAACCCGGGCGACGACGAACAGACCGTCTCGATCACGATCATTGGCGACGGCACACACGAGCCCGATGAGGACTTCTTCGTTCACTTCAGCAACCCAGCAAATGCTCTGATCGGCGGCATGTTCGGCCTCGCGGCTGCTGGAATTGACAATGACGACTCCGTCCCTACGATCTCACCCAGCGGCGTCCTCATAAGTCCCGAAGGTGATATCGGAACCACGGTCGCGCACCTGCCGGTGAATCTCTCGAATCCCTCGTCGACATCGATCACACTCGACTACGAATCGGTCGACTCGTTGAGCGACCCCACGGTTGCAATTTCCGGCATCGACTATGTCGGGCCACTCTCCGGCACGATTACGTTCGCTCCTGGACAAACCACACAAACCGTTGAGGTCGAGGTGATCGGAGACACTCTCGATGAGCCCCCTACTTTGTGGGGCGAGTGGGGCTTCCTGGCCTTCTCCAATCCATCGCCAAACGCCACGCTTGATACGTCGTTCTTTGGCCTCGGACTCCTGATCATCATTGATGACGACTAAGGGCGCACGGCGCTAACGTCCGTAGATGGCTAGCGAACAACTTGAAGCGACGATCGCAATGATGCGAGAGCTTGCACTCTTCACTGGTGACCTCGAGGCGGACCGCGCCGCGATGGGCGGAAGCGGCTCGGGCTTGCCCGACGATATCCCTCACGAGATCGTGACCGTCAACGGTCAGGACGCGGCGTGGATCACGAACGGAAAACGAGACGATGCGGCGATCCTCTACCTCCACGGCGGCGGCTATGTGATGGGCGGAATCAATACCCACGGACCGTTCGGTGCCCGACTCTCCGCCGATACTGGCCTCCCGTTGCTGATGCCGGACTATCGACTCGGCCCTGAACACACCCACCCCGCCGCGCTCGAAGACGCACTGGCGGCCTTCGAATGGCTCACGGATCGCGGGATCGCCCCTGGACAGATCATCATTGCTGGAGACTCCGCCGGTGGTGGCCTCACGCTGGCGACACTTGCCGCACTTCGAGACCGCAACGTTTCCCCCGCGGCCGGCGTCGCGCTTTCACCTTGGGCCGACCTCACCTGCTCGAACCCGAGCTACGACACTCTGGCCGACGCTGACCCGATGGTCGGCCCGGTCCCGCTTCGGACCTATGCCGCGGCCTACGCGGGCGATGCTCCTCTCGATGACCCGGGCCTGTCGCCCGGACTCGCCGACCTGTCGGGCCTGCCGCCGGTGCTGGTGCAGGTGGGTGGTCAGGAAATACTTCTCGACGACAGCCTTGCGGTGGCAGCCTCAATCGAGCGCAGCACCGGAGCGGTCACGCTGCAGCGCTGGGATGACGCCATCCACGTGTTCCAGATGCTGGGTGCACCGGAATCTGACGAGGCCATCGCGAAGATCGTCGATTTCGTCGCCGAACACATCGGCTAGAACGCGGCTTCACGTACCTCGACGAGGCCAGCGGTTACCGACGCGACGTCGAAGCGGAGGCGGCCCCGTTGATCGTGGGCATCGAGCCATGACATGGCTGTGCGCCGAAGGAACTGCTGTTTGCGCGAACCGACAGCCTCGAGCCCGTGGCCAAAGCGGTTCGACGACCGAGTCTTAACCTCACAGAAGACGATCTCATCGCCCCGCACGAGAACAAGGTCGAGCTCGCCGCCCTTCACCCGCCAATTGCGGTCGACTACGGCATAACCCGCAGCCTGATAGTGACGAGCCACCTTCGACTCGCCCCACTTACCTAACGCCACACGCGATCGATCCATACGACCGACGTTAGGACGCGGGTGTGACAGCCTCAGCTGCGGTTGGGAATCCGGTGGGCCTCAAACGAGACCCGCGGACATCACCAGTTGCGCTTTTCCTTGATCTTTGCAGCCTTACCGATGCGGTCACGCAGGTAGTAGAGCTTGGCCCGACGGACATCGCCCCGGATCACACGCTCGATCTTCTCAACGATCGGCGAGTGCAGCGGGAAGGTGCGCTCGACCCCCACGCCGAAGCTCAGCTTGCGGACCGTGTAGGTCTCGCGAACGCCGGCGCCCTGACGGCGAATAACGGCACCTTCGAACACCTGGGTGCGCT
Organism: Candidatus Aldehydirespiratoraceae bacterium; assembly: GCA_047639555.1. Classification (GTDB taxonomy): domain Bacteria; phylum Actinomycetota; class Acidimicrobiia; order Acidimicrobiales; family Aldehydirespiratoraceae; genus JAJRXC01. The sequence continues at coordinate 23,618 of JBLIOE010000034.1, read as the reverse complement.
GACGGTTACCTTCGATGACCTTGACATGCACCTTCAGAGTGTCGCCAGGGGCGAACTCGGGGATGTCGTCCCGAAGGCTTAGGTTGTCGATGAGATCGGTGGGCTGCATCGCAGACTCCGCTGGTGAGAGAGATCGAATATTTGACGAGGCCGAGAGGCCCGGGCCAGCAGCGAGTTTACGGGAAACAGCCGCAGACCCCACCCTGGAAACCGGGTCAGTCCGCGAACTCGTCAAGGAGTTTCTGATCGGCGGCCGTAATTCCACCGCGGGACTCGATGAGATCCGGACGACGAGCGAGAGTTCGGCGCAGCGCTTGGGCTCGTCGCCACCGCTCGACCTTCGCGTGATCGCCGCTGCGCAACACCGCCGGCACGTCCCAGCCCCGGAATTCGGCGGGCCGGGTGTAGTGCGGGTATTCGAGTAAACCGTCGGCGAACGACTCTTCGTCGGTTGACGTGGCATTGCCCAACACACCCGGAACCAGCCGGCCAACCGCCTCAATCATCAGTAACGCGGCCACCTCTCCCCCGGCCAGGACAAAGTCGCCAACGGAGACTTCGCCGTCGATCAGGTGCTCGCGCACCCGTTCGTCGACCCCTTCGTAGCGGCCGCACAACAGTGAGAACCCATCGGAGGCGGCGAGCTCTCGCGCCATTGCTTGGTCGAAGGTGCGACCAGCGGGCGAAAGGTAGAGCAACGGCCGGGGCGGGTCGACGGCTTCGACCGCACCGAAGAGTGGCTCCGGTTTCATGACCATGCCGGCGCCGCCGCCAAAGGGGGCATCGTCGACGGTCGCATGGACGTCGGTCGTGGTCATGCGGAGATCGTGCACTCGGATATCGAGGCGGCCGTCACGGCGACCACGGCCAATGACTGACTCGCTCGCTCCTTGATCAACCATCTCCGGAAAGATCGAAAACACGTCGATCCGAAGGCTCACGACGATTCCTCGTCGCTCTGTTGGCCCTCGAGTTCGTCGATCGAGAACAAACCGACCGGCACGTCGACGTCGATCCGTACACACGGGTCGAGTTCGGTGATGAATTGAACCGGCACGAGATGGCCGGTGTCGAGCTCCATAATGTCGCTCGCCGGGTTTTCGAGCACCTGCGTGACCCGCCCCCGCTCGATGCCCCCCTCATCGACCACAACGGCACCAATGAGTTCGTGGATCCAGAGTTCGTCGGGGTCGTCGATCGGCTCCGCGAGCAAGATCGTGCCCCGAAGCTCGTCGGCCCGGTTGCGGTCGCTGCACTCGGCAAAGATGACGATGAAGCCGTTCTTGTGCGGACGCGACGAACGGACGGTCAATGGACCGTCCGCCGTGTGCAGCACGGCGCCCTTGGCGACGCGCTCAGTTCGGTTGGATGTGAGCAACACGTTCACCTCGCCGCGCACACCGTGCGGGCGGGTGATACGTCCGACCTCTAGCATCGGTCGGTGCTCGAGACTCAGTCGACGAACTCGACGTCGATACTGATGTCTTCTTCGTGCCCAGCGGCACGAACGACGGTACGGATCGCGCTGGCCACACGGCCACGCTTTCCGATTACTCGGCCCATGTCGCCATCACCAACGGTGACGTCGAGGCGATAGCCGCCATCACGGTCGGACAGCTGAACGCTGACCGAATCGGGGTCGTCGACAATCTGCTTGACGACATATTCACAAACGGCCTGTGCTGCTTCGCTTGACATCAGGCGCTCGCTTCTTCGGTAGCGGGAGCAGCGGCGGCTTCTGCGGCCTCTGCTTCCTTGTCGATCTGCTTCTTGCTCTTCTTGGTGACAGCAGCGGGCACCGCGGCATCGACGGTTTCGCCGGTGGCCTCGGTCCATGCGCCAGAGATCTTCAGGAGCTTCGCGACACGCTCAGTCGGCTGGGCTCCGTGGTTGAGCCAGTGCACTGCACGCTCGTTGTTGATCTTGATAACCGACGGATCCTGACGGGGCTCGTAGGTACCGATGATCTCGATGAAACGCCCGTTACGGGGCGAGCGCGAGTCGGCGGCGACAACGCGGTAGGTGGGCTGCTTTTTCTTGCCCATCCGCATGAGGCGAAGCTTGACGGCCATGTGAGGTGTTTCTTTCTGAAGGGAAGGACGGTGTGTCCAAGAGTAATGCGCGGCGAATCAGGGCCACGCAACCAGACAATTCAATCTGGGAGCGGACCGTGATCCAACCCGAGGACGAAGTTCCTAGCTGATTCCTGGAAAGTCGCCGTCTTCGAGACCATGCAGCGCATCCTCGAGACCGGGGAGGGAAAGGGGCGCTTTTGACACCTGGGCGGGGCCTTTTTCGGTGACGCGACCGCCACGCTTCTTCTTGCCCTTCTTGCCTTTTCCGCCACGGGCCTTCGGATTCACCTTCTTGGTGCCGAAGCCGGCGAACTGCTTCATCATCTTGCGCATCTGCCCGAATTGGTCGAGAAGGGCCTTGACCTCAGTGGGCTGCACGCCTGAACCAACGGCAATTCGTTGGCGGCGCGAACCGTCGATGCGATCGGGGTCAATGCGCTCAGCCGGCGTCATCGAATGGATGATTCCCTCGACACGGGCGATCTGACGGTCGTCGATCTCGACGTCGCGCGCCTCTTTCGGCAACCCCGGCATCATGCCCATGAGGTTGCCGAGCGGGCCCATCTTCTTGACCTGCTGCATCTGGCTGAGGAAGTCCTCAAGCGTGAACGTGCCCTCCATGAGGCGGGCCGCAGCTTCCTCGGCTTCGGCGACTTCGAAGACCTCTTCGGCTTTTTCGATGAGCGTTTCGACGTCGCCCATGCCCAGAATTCGGCTGGCGAGCCGATCGGGGTGGAACGTTTCGAAGTCTTCGAGCTTTTCACCCGTGGACTGGAAGGCGATCGGCTTGCCGACGACCTCCTTCACCGAGAGCGCGGCACCACCGCGGGCATCGCCGTCGATCTTCGTGAGAATCACGCCGTCGAGCGCGAGGGTTTCGTTGAACGACTGTGCAACGGTGACCGCGTCTTGACCGGTCATCGCATCGACGACAAGGAACGTGTAGTCGGGCTTGACGGCATCGGAGATTCGTCCGACCTCGGCCATCAGTTCTTCGTCGATCGCCAGACGACCAGCGGTATCGACGATCACGACGTCGCGACCCGTGCGGGTCGCTTCCGCGATGGCCTTACGGGCGACATCGACCGGATCGGTGGGTTCGGAGAAAACCGGGACACCCACCTGCGCGGCCAGCGTGCGCAGCTGTTCAACCGCAGCAGGCCGCTGCAAATCGGCGCCAACGAGAAGCGGATTGCGGCCCTGCTTCTTAAACCACAGGGCGAGCTTGCCGGTGTTGGTGGTTTTACCTGCACCCTGCAGACCCGCCATCAGCACAACCGTGGGCGGCTTCGAGGCGTAGGAGATCTTCATCGCCTCGCCACCCAGGCTGGTGGTCAGCTCTTCGAGGACGATCTTGATGATCTGTTGACCGGGGTTGAGCGACTTTGAGAGCTCTTCCCCAACCGTGCGGTCGCGAATACGACTCGTAAGGTTTTTGGCAACATCAAGGTTGACATCGGCTTCGAGTAGGGCTCGGCGAATCTCCCGCAGCGTCTCGTCGACGTCGTCGGCGTTGAGCTTTCCGCGACTGCGGATGCCTTTGAAGATGTTGTCGAATCGATCAGACAGCGTCTCGAACATGAGCCGCCAGACTACTGCCCGGTCGCCCGGATAACGTTCGCCGTCATGACCCTCTCAACGCGACAGTGGATCATCGTGTTCGGCCTCATCGTCTTCTTTGGTGTCGCCACTGCCATCGCCCGGAGTGGCGGTGACAAGGTCCCAGCGATCGACACGGTCGCCTGGTGCACCAACGCCGATGGTCTCACGGGGCTCGGTGATCTCATGAACGGCGAGGCGGCAGACGCCAACATCGACGACTACGAGCAACTCAAGGACGCCCTCTTCGCCATCGAAGTGCTCGCTCCGTACGAAATTCGAGGGGATATTGGGCAGATCGCGAACTTCACATTGGTGGCCAAACTGACGCTCGCCGACACGCCATGGCCCGCCGCGTTCAGCGTCGCCCGCGGCCAAGTCAACACCGACGACCTCGATGCCGCAATCGAAGATCTCGACCGCGAACTTCAGGCATGCGGAATTCAGTTCTAGAGATCCCTCCTTCCGATGGAACCAGATGACGAGTTCACTCGTCATCACTGCAAATGCTGAATGACGACCACTTTCAGGATTGGTTCCAAGAGGCCAAGGACGGGCTGGTTCGTTACGCGTACCTCTGTTGCGGCGACGAACACCTTGCCGAGGAGTTGGTGGCCGATGCCGTGGCCCGAATGTGGCCAGCGTGGGGAGGCAGTCGCATCATCAACCCCGACGGCTACGTCCGCCGAATCATCGCCAATCGGCTAACCGATCGGCGCCGACGCTCTGCCGTGAAGCGTCGAGTCGATGATCAGCTACGGGCCAGCGACATCTTCACTCCGGACCCTTCAACTGCGGCCGTCGACCAGATGACCGTCTGGCCCCTCGTGCTCGCCCTTCCGGCCAAACAACGGGCCGTGATCGTTCTCCGGTATTTCGAATCCCGCTCCGAAGCAGAGATCGCCGAGATCCTCGACCTGTCCCCCGGGACCGTGAAGTCGAGAGCGTCTCGCGGGCTCAGTCAACTTCGAGCCCAACTCGAGGTGGTCCCCCATGGATGAGTTCGAATCACACCTGTCCGACGAGATGAGCCAGGTCGGAGCGAGCGTGAACGCTTCCGCTGGACTTCACGACGCCGTTCGCCGCCGAGTCCATCGTCGTCAGTCCATCGCCGGCGCGATCGCCGCCCTCCCCGTCGTCCTCCTGATCGGTGGAGCGTTCTGGATTGTAAACCTCGACGACGGAGACGATGCCAGCATCACGGACACACTTGTCGATCCCGCACCCGAACCGCAGGCCGACGCGCTCACTACAGCTCTCGTTGAGCTCGGCGTCGATCTCGCCACGGCACCAACCGAGGTGACCGCACTCGGCGATCGAGTCTTCTGCGGCATAGAGGTCCTCGACGGTTCCACCCTCTATGGCGACGTCCACTCCTGCTGGACCGATGCTCACGAGGTGAACGCGGAGCCCGTGCTTGTGCGATCTTACGAAACCGTCGAGGGTGCACCTGTCGTCGATGTTTGGTCGGGAGCGACCACAGCACGAACGACGAGTTGGGTCGATGGCACTCGAGACGCCCTCGGGTCCCAGAACTGGCAGCAGTACGAATGCGGACCTGTCCAGACGCCGTCCGGCGTGCCGTGGTTGCTCCTCCCTGACTGCACTCCGGTCAACGAGATCGTTGACGAAGACCCGCTGCTCGTCGCACTTGTGGAACTCGGCGTCGACCTCGACACCGCCCCGCCCGACGCAATCGTTCTCGGCGATGTGGATTGGTGCGGCGTCGACAACGTATTCGACGATCCCAATCTCCATGCTCGTCGCTGCCTCTGGGATGCCTGGCACGCACAAAGGCCGGCGGCCTACGTCGCCCACATGACCACGATCGAGGGCGGCCAGCTCGTCGAGGTGCAGTTCATGGATCCCGCCGGCTATGTCGTCCGATGGGTAGACGCCACCCGTGATGACTTCGGCTCTGGGCAGTGGAGTCAGTGGTTCTGCACCGAGTTCGACGGCACCGAGGAAGAACCCATCGGAGCGAACGACTGCAACAACTCGCGGCCCGATGCGCCGGACGGGACGGCTGAGAGCGCAGACGACCCAGCGGAAAAGAACCCGCCACCCCCCGACCCTGTCGCCGAGATCGCGCTGGCGCCGGGCGAGTCGCTGAGCTTCGACCTTCCGGCGATCAGCTGGGATGCCAACTTCGGCACAACCCGCGCCCTGTTCCTCCGCGCGCGGTTATCAAAGAATCCGTCGGGCCTCGTCGCATTCGCCGCCGCCGGCATCGCCACGCTGAACAGCGACGGTGGAATTACCGTGGATTTGGAGGTCCCGCAGATCATCGGTGTGCCTGAATTCTCGGAGTTCGGATCGGTCGAGCTCCAACCGATCCAGCCGGAGATTTACAACCTCACCGCTGACGAAACGATCCTTACTTCGGTCGAAGTGACCGCGATTGGGACATTCGAGCCAGCGGCCGCTCCGTCGGTCGAGGTAGCGAACGCCTTACTCAAGTCGACCGGACTCGGGACCGTTCCGTTTGGCACAAGTCGCGCTGATGCCCTGGCTGCCCTCGAGGCCGACTTTGGGCGCACCGCGATCTACACCGAAAAGGTCGGCTGTCTGACGACCGGATACGCCGATCTCGGCGAGGGTCTGATCGTGGAATTCTGGGGCGATGACGCCGGCGCTCAGTCGGGGTTTGTCGCATGGTTCTACGGCTTCGAGATGGGCCCGCAGGGATTCCCGATCGCCCCCGTCAGTAGCCCCTTTGACTCGTCACTCACGACGGAATCGGGAATCGGGATCGGCACCGCGATGGCGGAGATTCTCGCAACTGGTGGAGGAGCGAAGACCACGTACGACGGAGGCTCATTCGCTCCCCTTTGGTTCAGTGCTGACAACGTCGCCGGCGACCTAACCGATGATGCGACATCGCCGTTTGCCGTCGTCCGCACGATCACGAGCGGCGTCTACGGGGCCCCAGCGACATCGGTGTGCTAGCTGAGCGACGACCTCATATTGGGTTGACGTCGAGTTGCTCGAGAATCAGTCGGCTGTCGGTTTGGCGCACGCAGCCTTCGCTCCGCAGTCGGCTGAGCAGATTATCGAGATCGGCCGGCGAGGCGACCCGAACGCGGATGCGGTAGTCGAGTGGCCCGGTGAGGTGGAAACATTCGACAATACGGGCATCGCTTCGAACGACTGTCACGAAGGGCGCAGTGTCGTTGCGGTCCTCGATCCAGATGTCGATCGTCGCCTCGATGCCGCGGCCGAGTGCTTCGTGATCGACAATCGCTCGGACACCCGTGATGACGCGATCGGTGAAGAGCTTGTTCATGCGGGCGCCGGCGGCGTTCGGGCTGAGCCCGACGATCGCCCCTACGTCCCGCTGGGTACGGCGGGCGTCAGTTAGCAGGAGTCCGACTATTTCTCTGTCAATATCATCTATCACGGTGTATATCATCGTAGCGCACGCGTACTACGGGGAACAACAGTGACACCCACAACGGGAATTGCTGCATAATGAAACCGTGACCTACCCCCAGGAACTTCACCTCGCTCGACTGCTCGGCAGCTGGAACGAGCATCAGCAGCTTCGCCAGTCGGATGCATCGATCGCCGAACTCTCGCGGTCACGAGCGATGCTGGATCGCATCCGTTTCGAACGTCCTGAATAGCTTCAGAACCTGACCCGACACGCGGAGAGTCGGGCGCTACTCGAAGAGTGCGTCGACGAATTCGGTGTCGATCTCGACACCGCACCTCCCGAAGCGACCACGCTGGGGGCGGCCGAGTGGTGTGGCATCGATGACCTATTCGACGACCCAAACCTCGATGCCCGCCGCTGCCTCTGGGATGCCTGGCACGCGCGCACACCGGCGGCCGCTGTTCTCCACGCCACGTTCGAAACAGGCGAGCGGTTCCTCGACGTGCAGTTCATGGACCCAGCTGGCTACGTGGTTCGGTGGTCCCACGAAGCGGAGGATGTCTCCGGAGAAGGCGGGTGGAGCCGCTGGTACTGCAACGAATTCGATGGCACCGAGGAAGAACCGGTCGGCGCCAACCACTGCGAAGACAATCCCCGCGGGCTTGACGACGATGCCGTCGCTTCAGATCCACCAGCCGACTTCTACGACGATCTGGCCATCACACTCGGGGGGCCGGACCTGCTCGACATTGTCTGGCCTGACCAATCGATCTTCATCGAGGGCGGCAACACGTCTTCGCTATTCCTCGTTGAACTGAGAGACGAACCTAACCCGCGGCCGCGTTGGGCCTGGGCCGGCACCGCAACTCGTCTCTACGACGGAACCGCTCAGCTACGGCTTGCGACGCCCACAACGGGAGCAAAGCTCGACGGGTCTGAGTTTCCGCCCGCCGTCTACACCGACCTTCCTGCTGGGGTCTACGAACTCCGGTCCGAAAATCAGTCGCTCCTCGGACTTGTCTCGTTGACCGATACTGCGAACGGTTCGATTGACGTCTACGAGCCGGCCATCGATCCAGAGCGTCCGATTCTCGGGTCCGACGGCATCGACACGATTCTGTGGGGCACCGACGGTTTCGCTCGTTACCGCTACACCGGCGCGGAGCTGACAACCGCCGGTGGAATCGCCGTCGGCACCACCGTCGGCACGATCAACAATGTCGGTGGCTTCTTCGGCGGCTACGACCCGTGGTACGGAGCGATCGGTTGGTACATCGATACCCGGCTGGGTGGCGCGCTGACCGCCGACATCACCAATCCCGATGCCCGCGTTGCCACTATCGAGGCAGGGGCCGCAGGACTCCCCGCTCGGATGGTCTGCTAGTCGTCGTCAAGAATAATAAGCAGGCCGAGTCCGTAGAACCCCTGACTGACCGCCGCGTTGCTCGCGTTGTCGAATACCACGAAAGCCCATTCGCCGTAGAGAAGCGGGGCTTCGACATCGATGTCGCCCAAGACCTCAACTTCAACGAACTTCTCCGTCTCTCCGGGCGCAAAGGAGACTTGGCCGGCCGCGCTCACAAAGTCAACATCACTAATAGCCAAGCCTCCCGAACCATCGAGGTGCGGGAATGTTGTCCAGTCAACTGTGACGGTGTGATCGGAGACGTCGGACAGTGTGACCGGAATTTGGAAGAAGACCGTGCCCTCATCACCCTCGAACCCGCCGCCGACAGCTGGCGTGATCACGGGAAGCGGCGAGTTGGCCTCGCCCGGCGAGCCACCCGTCGCCGAGAGCTTCCAATTCGACCCATCGTCGGACGGCCCTGTGTGGTCGATGCGTTCGAGTGATGCACCTGCTGCAACGATCGGCCACGGAGCGGCATCGCCGTAGGTGAGTTCGTCGACAACGGCGCCACTGGAATCGATGAGCGCCACCCGTTCGCCGCCGTTCGAGAGTTTGCCCGAGTAGTCGCCACCGACATAGATGCCTGACGCGTTGATCGACCGGAAGACTGCATCGTCACGCACGAAGACCATGTGACCTCCGGCGGGAATCACGGTGCCCCCTCGGAAGGTGATGTCCACAGCATCGGCGAGGGACCAGTCGCTCATGTCGATTGCGGCCGCGCCGGGGTTGTAGAGCTCGACGTACTCTCCGTCAGAACCCTCAGCTGGGTCGTAGTGAATTTCGTTGATCACAACGATTGGGTTCGCGAGTTGCGAGGCCGGGACATCAGACGAATCGTCGATCTCGTCTCGTTGGAACTGAACTCGAAGAATGTTCGCCGACATCTTGCCGTTAGTAGTTCCCGAGATGCCCCACTTTGCGTCCTCCAACGCGTACTCGGGCAGCAGGGCCTGCACCGTCGCCGTGTACTGATCAGTGAGAGCGGTATCGCCGATGACCTCGTCGCGAAGCGTTCGCATCCGTCGGTAGAACAGCTCCTCAAACTCCGGGTATTCGAAGAACCGCTGATACAGCCGGTTGTTGAGGTACTGCGCCATTGGGAACTCAGATCGGAGGTCGGCGGGGTCGCTGTATGCGGAGGAGGGCCTCCACGTGTAGTCCAGATCCCAATGCAACAGTTCCCAGCGTCCGGTGTCGCCATCGCGGGTGATGCGATAGTTCTGATTCGCGGAATCCACGTGACGGATCAGTGACACAAGAGCGAGATAGTTCACAAGCGCCGGAATATCGAAATTGTCGTAGAAGAAGTCAAGCTGCGCGTCGCCAATCGGCAGATCATCGATTCCGTTGGTGAGCTCCCAGAGATCGGTGAAGTCGTCGTCTGGGCCTTCCTTCTTCTCGAAGTCTCCGCTCGCCCGCATGACAGCCTCACTGGAGTACGACTGCAAGCGCGAATCTGAGACCTTGTAGTAGGCGCCGTCGGCGTAGCCGTTCTCATCGCGCCAGCGACCGTCCATTGGGTTCAGGTATGCCCCAAGGCCGTGGAACTCGCCGTTGCGCTGCTGACGAACGAAGACGGTGTCGATCTCAGGCTGGCCACCGGCAATAACCGCCTGCCATGACTGCACCGCAATCGGCCAAGCGTCGCGCTGAAGATTGAACTCATCGACTGGTCCAGAGGTGAGGCCTGGCATCTCGAAGAGCTGACCAGAAGGGAATTCGACTTTCCAGCTAACTTTCGCCGCCGAACGAGTGGAGTTGCCCCGCACTCGCATCTCCACGTTGTCGTAAACAACACCGTCGTAGGTCATCACGGCCGCGCCGGCCACATCGTCGTAGCGGTGATTCGCGAGCAGGTCGTCGTAGACCGCGTCCTCCATGAACCACTCGATCACCGGAACGTCCGTCTCCACGGTCGGGTCGAGCACGACGACGCCCTCGTAGGTGATCGACTCGCCGAGGGCCGGAGCACTCGCGAGGTTGGTGCCATCATCGGCATCGACGCGGAATCGCACCAGGTCGCCCGGCCCCTGCGCAGGGATGGTGGCGGTGTGCGTGATCCCATCGCCGGTTGTCATCGGGATCGTTACCGGAAGTTCGAAGTTGACAACGTATGTGAGTTCGGCGCTGGCGACCGCGCTAATTGCGGCGGTGATGACGATGGCATCGGTGTCGAGCGGGCGAAATGGCATTGCCGCGAGATTCGTCACCTGAAGCGGCGGTCCCGCGCTCACGTCGTATACCGAGTTCTCAGAACCGGGAGTTGGCGCTGGATTCGATGACGCCCAGTTGAGGGGATTACCTGAGGCATTGTTCGGGTTGAGTCGCTCGAGTGAAATCGTGCCGGTTCCATCGTCGTAGCCCCCGTCCCAGGGGCTATCGGGGCTGTAGGTCACCTCATCGGCAACACCACCGAGATCGTCCTCGAGACGGATGGTCTCTCCTTTGCCTTTCTGGCCTCCGCTATAGACATACAGCGGCACGGAGATGTCGATTCCCCACTCGGCACGGGCGATTGCTTCATCTTGTACCAGCAGGAGAAACCCGTCGGCCGCGATCATTGTCGCCGCGGGCAGGCACACGCTGATGCCTTCGGTAACGCACCAACCGCCCACGTCGATCGGGGCACCACTCACGTTGCGGAGTTCGAGAAATTCTGCGTCATCGGTGACCGGCGATGGCATGAGTTCATTGATCGCCACCTCACCGCCGATCGACGCGTTCACCGGCGCGCTCGCCAGGAGCGCAGCGCCCACAGCTAACGCAACAAATATTCCAGTTGTCTTCGATCGCATCTTCGCCTCCACCCGCAATCGATCCAGACGACCACGTAGAGTGAACACTTTAACCACTTAAAGCGCTCCAGTAAAGGGCGTTACGAGAAGAGTGCGTCGACAAACTCGGTAGCGTCGAAATCCACGAGGTCGTTGATGCCCTCGCCGAGGCCGACCAGCTTCACCGGCAGGCCGAGCTCAGAGTGAATCGCAATCACGATGCCACCCTTGGCTGAGCCGTCGAGCTTGGTGAGCACCACACCGGTGACATCGACTGACTCGGCGAACTTCGCGGCCTGGGACATGCCGTTCTGCCCGGTGGTGGCATCGATCACAAGCAGCGTCTCGGTGACCGTGCCCGCGCCCTTCTCGGCGACGCGGCGGACCTTGCTGAGCTCTTCCATCAGGTTGGTCTTGTTCTGGAGACGGCCGGCGGTATCGGCCAGCACAAGGTCGGCGCCGCGTGCGGCGGCTCGTTCGACCGCATCGAACACGACTGAGCTGGGGTCGGCACCCTCGGCGCCTCGCACGATGTCGACATCGCTGCGTTCGGCCCACATGGTGAGCTGCTCCGCGGCCGCAGCACGGAATGTGTCGCCGGCGGCCAGCACGAGCTTCTTGCCAGCGGCGGTCTCACGAGCGGCCAGCTTGCCGATCGTTGTCGTCTTGCCGACACCGTTCACGCCGACGAACAACCACACGGCGGGGCCGGGTTCGCCGCCCGCGGCCACGGTGTCGGTGGACAGCGAGCGGTCGAATCCGTCGAGACGGGCAACGATCTCGGCCTTCACGAGCGCCGGGAGCTCGGCGGTGTCTTCGATGCCGTCGTCGGCGACCTTGTCTCGCACCGCTTCAATGATCGACGTAGACGTCGCCACGCCAACGTCAGCGCGAATGAGCGCCTCTTCGAGGTCGTCCCACGTATCGGCGCTGATTTTGCCGCCGGAGAACACCGAACCGAGATAGCCGCCGAGTGCCGAACGAGCAGTGGTCAGCCGATCACGAAACGACGGCCGCGGCGCGTCTTCCACCGCTAGCTCAGCGACCGCTTCTTCCGCGACTGGTGCTGTTGGCTCGTCGAGCTCTGGCGCCGGGCCGGAGTCTTCGATGACGAGGTCATCGCTGCGGTCCCGCAGAAGAACAAACGCCGACGCACCAATGATGAGAACGGCAAAGACGGCAATGACCACAACAAACAACATGAGCCCCGAACCCTACCGCCCCCATTTCTTCGTTCTGTGACGAGTTACCCGCCTGCCAGGCGGGTTAATCGTCACAGAATGAAAAACTGAGGACTGTTAGCCGCCGGAGAGGGTGGCGGTGGTTTCGAGGCGGACGCCGTCTCGAATGATCTCGATGATCACTTGGTCGCCAGGGCGGTAGAGCTTGATGTCGGCGGAGAGCTCGGCCATCGTGCTGACGAGGGCGCCGTCGAGGGCGACGATCACGTCGCCGGCTTCGACGCCGGCGAGGGCGGCGGGACCGCCGCCGACGACCGCTTGGACCAATGCACCCACGGTGCCGTCGGTGAGGGTTTCACCGTTGACCCCAAGGTGGCCGAGTTCGAGCGATTCGCCGTTGACGATCCGGTCAGCGATCAAGAGGATCGTGTCGGAGGGGACAGCGAACCCGACGCCGACGTTGCCGTTGGATACGCCGTCGGTGCGGATCTGGGTGTTCATCCCGATGACCCGTCCTTGTCGATCGGCGAGGGCGCCGCCGGAGTTGCCGGGATTGATCGGAGCGTCGGTCTGGATCATCTCCACGGCGACGGTGTTGGTGGGGTCCGATCCGCCGAACTCGTTGATCCGATTCACAGCAGAGACGACGCCCGCCGTGACCGACTGGTCCAGCCCAAACGGGCTCCCGACGGCAACCGCCAGCTGACCGACTTCGACCGATTCGGTGGCCGCGAATACGGCCTGCACAAGATCGACCTCAGACGGCTCGACCTGCACGACAGCTATGTCGCGTGCCGGATCGCCTCCCACCACGGTGCCGGACACCCGATTGCCGTTCGCAAACTGCACAACCACGGTGGAGGCATCGCCGGTGACGTGATCGTTGGTGACGATGTAGCCGTTGGCGGCGTCCCACACGATGCCGGAACCTTGTCCGACATTGGTCCGGATCAACACCACCGACGGTTTCACAGCGGCGGAGACATCCGTGACCGGTTCCTCGGAGTCGGTGCCGCTGAGCGGGCCGTCCTCAACGGGGAGCGATGGCGTACCGAGCCCCGTATCGCCGGCATTTCGATTCGGCGAGACCGGCGTGGGCGACACGCTGCTGACGCCATCGTCGGAGATTGCCGAGCCGATGACGATGCCACCGGAAATAAGTGACGCGGCCATAAGCAACACTGCCATTACACCTGCCGCCACCCTCCAGCGCTTCCGCTTCGGACCGAGAGGCGTTGGTCCGGCGGAAAACACTGGGGGTGACGAGTTCATGTACCCGGGCGGCACACCGTCGCCGGGTCGAGGGGGGTTGGCCGCGGTCGGCGGATGAAGCAGTTGCGGCGTCGAAGAGATGGCCGGTGCGGCAACCTGCGGCGGTGCGGTCGGTGCGGGCGGGGGTGGCGGCGCCCAGGGGTGGGAGCCCGCCGGGCGGTCGCTATCGCTTGCCGTTGGGGGAATCGGCGTCGCAACGGTGGGGGGATGTTCCGTTGCGACTGTGGGCAATAGCGGCCGCTCGTCGGCGGGCCCGCTCGACGAAGTGGGGGGCGCTTCGTCGGGCGAAGGTTCGAGGTGGTTTCGATCCATGTGAGGAAGGTACGTGATGGAGGTGAAAGGAATCGTAAGGACAGGAGAAAATCGAGGGAAAACTCTCCCACGCATAGCCGACGAGTTCTGTTTGGGCTAGCCGCGCGGGAAGCGCAGGGTGAACTTCGAGCCCTCGCCGACGGTGGACTCAAGCTCCACCCGTCCGCCGTGGGCTTCGGCAATTTGACGGACGATCGTGAGTCCGAGACCTGATCGGCCCGCGGTTCGGGCCTCACGCGTGTCGGCGCGCCAGAACCGCTGAAAGACGCGCAGCTGGTCCTCCGCATCGATACCGGGACCTTCATCGATCACGGCGAGCGTGACCCAGCGGCCCTCGTCGGCCGCGGTAACCCGGACGGTGGTGCCTGCGGGCGCGAGACGCACGGCATTCGCGAGCAGGTTTGCCGCGGCGCGGTGAATTGCTTGGGCGTCGCCCCGCACCGGCAGGTCAGCACTCGGAACCTCGGCGACGAGCATGAGTCCGTTGGCTTCGGCGGCGGCGCCGAACTCCTCAACGAGGTCCTCTACTTCAGCGACCAGGTCGACGTCTTCCCGACGCGTCTGCCGGGTGCCGTGGCGCGCATAGAGCAGAAGGTCATCGACCAGCGTTGACATCCGTTCGGCTGATCGGCCGACGACCTCGCTCACCGAGCGCAGATCCTCTTCCGTTGCATCCGGATCATCGAGGACCACGTCGATGTTGGTGCGGATGACGGCCAGCGGGTTGCGGAGCTCGTGGCTTGCCTCGTGAATGAACTCTCGTTGCGACTCGAACGCATCGTCGATCCGGCCCAGCATGCCGTCGAAGGTGTCGGCCAGCTGCTTCAGCTCGTCGTCGGGTCCGTCCAGTTCGATGCGACGGGAGAGGTCGGTCGCCCCGATCTCTCTCGCAACGCTGGTGATCCTGCCCACGGGGCGCAGAACGAGACCGGCGACGAACCATCCGACGAACAGACTCCCGACGAACAGGAGTCCGAGGGCGCCGAACGCGTAGGTACGCAGCTGATCGAGCGCTTGTTCGTTGACGGTTCGCTCGAACAGGAGGATGTAGTCGGGCACTTCGAACTGCACCGTGGCGATGCCCTGCTGTCCGGTCTGATCCTGGAAGAGCGCGACCCACTCCTCGGTTCGCGACACCTCCTTGTTGTCAAGGCTGCGAGCGACACCGGCGTAGATGCCGCCCACGACCACCGTGGCAAGCCCAAAGAGGAGGACGGAGTACAGCACCGTGAGCCGGAAGCGGATCGAGCCTGCCCAGCCGTGGAGGCGCGGCCCGGCCTCAGTCATCCGCTGTGTCCGTGGCCGCGACGTCGTCGGGATGCATCAGGCGGTAGCCCGAGCCGATCACGGTCTCGATGATCTGAATCTCGTCGTCGTTCGAGAGCTTGCGCCGCAGGGTGCCGACCGTGACTCTCACGGTATTGGTGAACGGATCGGCGTGTTCGTCCCACACGTGGTCGAGTAAGTGTTCTTGTGAGAGCACTTCGTCGACGTGAGACATGAAGTATCGCAACAGCGCGAATTCCTTGGCCGTCAGCTCGAGGTCGCGGCCGGCGCGCCGGGCTCGGTGGCGCGTGTCGTCGAGTTCGACGTCGCCGACAACCAGCACCGAACTAGTCTTCGCGGCGTCTCTACGGAGGAGCGATCGGACTCGGGCGGTGAGCTCGCCGAAGGCGAATGGCTTGACGAGATAGTCGTCGGCTCCGTGGTCGAGCCCGTCGATACGGTCCTCAATAGAGTCACGAGCGGTAAGCATGAGAACCCGTGGGGCCACGCCACCGGGCGGGTCTTTCCGAAGGCGCTGACATACCTCAAGACCGTCGATACCGGGCATAGTGAGATCGAGGCAGACCAGGTCGTAAGGCACGAGTTCGGCCTTTTCCAGCGCCGTCGTGCCGTCATTCGCGATGTCGACGGCGTACCCCTCACGGCGCAGCCCGCGGGCAACTGCCTCCGCCAACTCCGCTTCATCGTCGACCACAAGGATGCGCATCGCGGAGACGCTAGCTGTCGGCGTCTTTCGGTTGCGCTTATCGTGCGCCAGGTTTACTGCCGTGTCTGCCACGATCATGACCGCACCACAATGGGGCGAAAGCTCGTGTCAAGACACCGACGCTTGTTCGAAAGACTCCCGATGACGACTGGAAATGCATGACTGACACTGCCGACGATCTCCCATCGTTGGAACGCACGCTCGTCGAGCTCCGCCGCGTCATCGTGGGCCAGGAGCGACTCATGGAGCGCCTACTTATCGCTTTGGTGGCGGGCGGGCATTGCCTGTTGGAGGGTCCTCCTGGCCTCGCCAAGACCCTCGCCGTCCGTACGCTCGCCGACACGACCGGCGGCTCGTTCTCCCGGGTGCAGTTCACCCCCGACCTTCTTCCCGCCGACATCGTGGGCACCCGCATCTATCGCTCGTCGTCGGAAACGTTCGATGTCGAACTCGGTCCGATCTTCGCGAACTTCGTGCTCGCCGATGAGATCAACCGTGCGCCGGCGAAGGTGCAGTCGGCCCTTCTTGAGGTCATGGCCGAACATCAGGTGACAATCGGCGGGAAAGCCCACCCGGTGCCTTCGCCGTTCCTTGTTCTCGCCACGCAAAATCCCATCGAGTCTGAGGGCGTCTACGCCTTGCCCGAGGCCCAGCGCGATCGCTTCCTCATGAAGGTCGTGATCGACTATCCGACCCCGCAAGAAGAGATCGAGATCGTCCGGCGCATGGGCACGAATCCGCCGACCGCCTCGCAGGTATTGACGCCGGAACTGATCCTTGACCTTCAGCGCCAGGCCCGGGAGATCATCGTCGACCAAGGAACGCTTGACTATGCCGTCAACCTCGTTCTGGCGACCCGAGACCCGGCCCACCACGGACTCCCCGATCTCGTCGGCATGATCGAATACGGCGCCTCACCGCGGGCCAGCCTCGGGCTAGTGGCGGGAGGACGGGCGATGGCGCTTCTCCGGGGCCGCGACTATGTCGTGCCGCAGGACATCTTCGACATCGCGCCCGACGTGTTGCGCCACCGACTCGTGCTCTCCTACGAAGCGCTCGCGGCCGATCTCGACGTCGAACAGGTCCTGGTCCGGCTCCTCTCGACCATCCCCGCCCCGATGGTCTCCCCCACCACACAGGATCCCGCTCGCTTCGGCGACGCTGCGTTCCGTCCGACATGAGTCATCCGTCCGCTGCTGATCTCCGGGCGGATTCCGCTCGGACCCGCGAGGTGCTCCGACGGCTCGAACTCGATGTAACCCGGCGCCTCGATGGGCTCCTGCAGGGCGACTATCGCGGTCTGGTGCCCGGCTTAGGAAGCGAGCCCGGCGAGGCCCGCCCCTATTCACCCGGTGACGACGTTCGCCGTATGGACTGGAACGTCACGGCGCGGATGGTCGAGCCCCACGTCCGAGAATCGATCGCCGATCGTGAACTCGAGACGACGGTCCTCGTCGATCTCACGCCGAGCCTCGACTTCGGCACGTCACAACACACCAAGGCCGAGCTCGCCGTGGCGGCCGTTGCGGCGATCGGCATGCTCACTGATCGGACCGGCAATCGGCTTGGCGCGATCATCAACGATGGCGATCGTCTGCACGACATCCGTCCTGGCTCCGGGCGTCGCCATCTGATGGCGGTGCTCCATCGCCTGGCCACCACCGAGCCACAGCCGGGCGACAGCGGGCTCAGCCAGGGACTACACCGCTTGGCCGGCCCCGGCCATCGCGGCGGCCTCGCCGTTGTCGTGTCCGACCTCCTGCGGCCGGGCTGGACCGAACCCCTCCGAGCGGTGACGCTGCGGCACGAGACGCTGGTGATCGAAGTCGTCGACCCTCGCGAGCTCGAGCTCCCCAACGTCGGACTCATCGAGTTGGCTGACTCCCGCACGGGACGAGTGGTTGAGGTCGACACCCGCAAGGCCGCCATCCGCGAACGATTCGCCGAGGCCGGGCGCCAGCGCCTCGCCGAGCACGCCGCCGCGGTCCGTTCGGCTCGGGCCGACCACCTGGTTCTGCGCACCGACCGCGACTGGGTCCTCGACCTCGCTCGTTTTGTTGATCGCCGTCGCCGCCGCCGATCAACCGCAACGGCGGTCGCGTAGATGTTCGATTTCCTCCGCGGTGTCGAATTCGACCACACCGAACGGCTCTGGCTTCTGCTCGCGGTCGTGGTGCTACTCGCCGTCTACATCGCCTTGCAACGGCGGCGCGGCACCTACGCGCTGCGCTTCTCTGACACCTCGCTCCTCGACAGCGTGGCGCCCAAGCGGCCGGGCTGGCGCCGTCATGTGGTTGCCGTGCTCTATCTCGTATCGGCCACCTTTATGGTCGGCGCGTTTGCCGGCCCGCACCGGTTCGAGGTGCCGCTCCGAGCCACTGTGGTCCTCACGATCGATACGTCGTTCTCCATGGGCGCCACCGACGTTGCGCCCAGCCGATTCGAGGCAGCAAAGCTCGCCGCCCACGATTTCCTTACCGACGTGCCCGATTCCGTCGACGTCGCGTTGATCTCGTTCGACGAGTTTCCGGTGGTTCAGGTTGGCCCCACGGCCAATAGAACGGCCGTTGGCGCCGCCGTCGACGCGCTCGAACTCGGGCCCTTCACGGCCACTGGTGATGCGATTTCCGCATCGGTCGGGACAATCCTCGATACCGGTCGGCCGGTAGTCGACGTGTTCGGCGAACCGACCGCCGTCGTCGTGCTGCTGTCCGACGGGTTCCCCACGATCGGTCGATCGATCGACGAGGCCATCAACGAGGCGCTCGATGCCAACGTGCAGATCAGCACCGTCGCCCTCGGCACACCGTTCGGCGAAGTCGAGATCGAAGACCTCGAGAATCCTGGAAACTTCTTCAGTCAACCCGTGCCGGTCGACGAGGTAACGATGGAAACCGTGGCCCTGGCCACCGGAGGCGAGTTCTTCTCGACCGACTCGTTCACTGACCTCGCCGACGTCTATCGAGACATCGGCACCGCTCTCGGCGAGGACCCCGTCCGCCAGGAAGAGAGCAACTGGTTCATCGGCTTGGCCCTATTCGGTGTCGCTCTCACCGGGGCGCTCAGCCTCGCCTGGTTCCAGCGGCTGCCCTAGGCGTCGTCGCCGAGGTCCCTTTCTCGGCGTTCGACTTCGGCCTCCCACCCCATCAGACGTCGCTCCCGCGCGGCCTCTGATTCTGCGTCGGGCGCGCTCGGACGGGTAGAGGCCTTCCAGTCCGCTCGGTCCTCCGCGCCTCGCGGTCTTCTTGGCTCGAAGCCGCGCTCCTGCTGCCAGGACCGGTTCGGTGACGCACGGGCGGTCCCCGCGTAGAGGCCAGCACCGATCGGGCGTCCCACCGCCAACCAGGCGATCGCGCCAACTGACGGAATGAGGATCACGATAAAGAGCCATGCCATCTTCGGCAGGTTTCTCGTGAGTATCTCGTCCGTCTGGATCACATCGAGAACGGCAAAGATCCAGACTGCGAACATGATCAGGCCGAGGAGGCCAGGAAGAAAGAGTCGAAACACAGCGGTGATTCTTGTCTAGATCGGCTCGCGACGCATACGGAGCTCGTCCTTGCACGGATCCGACGGTAGCGGTGCGACCTCGCCGGTTACGGCGAAACCATGCCGTTCATACAGCCGCTGGGCGCGGTCGTTCCCGTGGGTAACCCACAACTCGATGGCATCACCGTCGGCCCGCTCGATCACCATTTCGACAAGCTTCGCGCCGAGACTCTGCCCCCGGGCCGCCGGACTCGTCCACATCGACACGAGTTCAGCCACGTCGCCATTGCGATGTCCGCCGACCAGCCCAACCGCAATGTCGCGCTCGAGCGCGAAGAAGGTCGCGTGATCACGACCGGCGGACCGCTCGGCCGCCAGGGTTTCCCACCGGCCCTCGTCGTGCGCCGCCTCGGCTTCGTAGGAAACCGCGAACGCCGAGGGTCCGTCCAGTAGGGCCGCAAGCCGGGCACCACGGAGCAACGCTCCATCGCCCACCTGGATACGGCTGACCTCGATTGTCATGAGTTGATCCTGTC
The DNA here is from genome assembly GCA_047639555.1 of Candidatus Aldehydirespiratoraceae bacterium. Lineage (GTDB taxonomy): Bacteria > Actinomycetota > Acidimicrobiia > Acidimicrobiales > Aldehydirespiratoraceae > JAJRXC01. The sequence continues at coordinate 3,600 of JBLIOE010000034.1, read as the reverse complement.
GCAGGCGCGCAATACATGCACAGATTTCTCAAGGACGTGCCCAAGGGGGCCGTTGTACCCAGGACCATGTTGGTGCGGCGCGTTGCCGCACCGGTTGAACAAGGACTCTGTCTATGCGCACTCGCCTCCCCCGCCTTCTCGTTGCAATCGTCGCAATCGCGATCTTTGCCACCTCCTGCAACGAGGGGAACCCGAACGTCTTCGTGTTCGCCAAGCAGCCGTACAACGAGGTAACCGCGGGCGGAAACTGGGAGTTTCTGCGGGACAACACCGAGTCGATGGTGGTGTGGGAGCCCTACTGGGACAAGCGCCTCACCGAATACGACGACGTGATGATCTACACCAACGCCTACTCCATCAAGGCCGACCCCGAGAAGGACGACCGATCGGTCACGAATCCTGAGTGGGTCCTTCGAGATGCGAACGGCGATCCGGTCTACATTCCGTTCGACTGCAGCAACGGCTGTCCGCAGTTCGCCGGGGACCTCGGCAATCCCGAGTACATCGCCGATTGGATCGACGACATTCATGATGCAGTCGCTCGCGGCTACCAGGGTCTCTATATCGATGACGTGAACCTGCTGTGGCGATTCGGCGACGAGTTCGGCGACGACGCCGCTCCGATCAATCCCCGCACCGGCAACGCGTTGTTGCTTTCCGAGTGGCGTCAATACACGGTCGAGTTCTTGGAAGAAGTTCGGGAGACGTTCCCGGATCTTGAGATCTGGCACAACTCGATCTGGTACGTACAGACACCGGACTTCGACAATGGTTGGCTTCGTCGCCAGGTGCAAGCCGCCGATGTCATCCATATGGAACGCGGCATGAACGATCGCGGCATCACCCGCGGCACCGGCCGGTTCGGCATGCAGACGTACATGAACTTCATCGACTTCGTGCACGAGCAAGACCGTCAGGTGGCATTACTCGACACCGACGCTTCGAGCGAAGCAGAACAGTGGTTTAACCTGGCGGGCTACTTCCTCGCGAACGACGGCGACGACCTGATCTCGACCGAAGACTGGGATGCGATCTCTCCCGACTCGTGGTGGCGAGGGTTCGACGTTGATCTTGGCGACGCCCTCACCCCGCGCATCGTCGACGGCAACGTGATCCGCCGCTACTTCACCGGGGGCCAAGTGGTTATGAACGAACCGCTCGCCGACACGGTCACGGTCGACCTCAACGGTTCATGGACTGACCAATGGGGCGACACGGTCACCAGCGTCACGCTCGGCCCGCGCGACGCCGTGGTTCTGACGCCGGCCTAGTTCGCTCGACCGGCGCCACTTAGGGCTCGACAAAGTTGAGGCCGGGGGGGGTCAAAGGCGGCCCTGCGGGCCGCGACAAGTTCGGCTGCGCCGAACTCGCCCCGGTTGGGGCGTTACTTCTCGGCGGCTACTACCCACATGGCGAAGTACTGGGCGCCGCCGCCGTAGGCGTGGCCGAAGGCAGTGCGGGCGCCATCGACTTGATGTTCGCCGGCCTCCCCCATCACCTGGAGCGCGGCCTCAGCGAACCGGACCATGCCTGAGGCGCCGATCGCGTTGGTCGACAGCACACCACCGGAGCAGTTGACTGGTAGGTCGCCGCCTTCGTGATTGGTGGAGCCGTCTTCGACCATGCGCCAGCCCTGGCCCTTGTCGGCAAAGCCGAGGGACTCGAGCCACATCGGTTCGTACCAGGAGAAGGGCACATACATCTCGACGGCGTCGATCTCCTTGCGTCGATCGTGGATCCCGGCCTGAGCGAATACGTCGTTGGCGCATTCCTCACTGGCCCGGGGCGACACCATGTTGCGGCCGCCGTAGGAGTTCGACTCCGAACGCATTGCCGTGCCCTTGATCCAAGCAACGGGGCCATCGTGGGCGTCGCCGCCGGCCTCGTCGGTCAAGATCATGGCGCACGCACCGTCGGACGACGGGCAGGTCTCCGAGTAACGAATCGGGTCCCACAGCATGGGCGACTCAACGACCTGGTCGAAAGTGAGGTCCTTCTGTTGCAGGTGCGCGAACGGGTTCTTCAGCGCGTGCTGACGATCCTTGAACGCCACCATGCAGCCGATGAGCTCGGGTGCATCCGACATCGCCATGTAACGACGCATGATCGGCGAGAAGTAGCCACCGGCACCAGCGTTGACCGAGGTGGTGAACGGCGCGGGCAACGAGAGCGCCCACATCGCGTTGGACTCGGACTGCTTCTCCCAGGCAATGGTGAGCACGGTCTGGTGGACCCGGCTCTGCACCATCGACGCCGCGACACACGCGGTCGACCCGCCGACGGAACCCGCGGTGTGCACCCGCATGATCGGCTTGCCGACACAACCCAGCGCTTCGGCCAGATAGATCTCGGGCATCATCACGCCTTCGAAGAAGTCGGGCGCCTTGCCCATCACAACGGCGTCAATGTCGTCCCAGGTCTTGCCCGCCATTTCGAGCGCCCGGTAGGCGGCTTCACGTAGGAGGCCGGCCATAGAGACATCGCCTCGGGTGGAGGCGTATTTGGTTTGGCCAACGCCGATGACCGCGGTGCGTTCTTTGCTTCCTGAACCAGTACCCATGATCAGTCTCCCTCCAGTACGGCAACCATGTTTTGCTGCAGGACGGGGCCGGCAGTTGCGTGGACGACAGCACGGTCGCCGTCGCCTCGGGCAATACGTTCGAACGCTTCGCCGAATCGGATGTGGCCCGCAGCCATCATCGTGTGGGCGGCCAATGCGCCGCCCGACGGGTTGATCACCACGTCGTCGCCGAGGCCCAGGGCCTCGATGAGCACCGCTTCGCTTGTGGTGAACGGCGCGTGCAGCTCGGCGAAATCGATCTTGTCGTTGCCGACGCCGGCCTTCTCGGCGGCGATCCGCGCCGACATAGCTGTTGTGAGATCACGAACCCCCAGCGTGTGGGCATCAATGCGGTGATCGATTCCGCGAATCCAGACCGGACGGTCGCAGAGTTCGCGGGCCCGATCGCCGGCCGCAAGCACCATCGCACAACCACCATCGGCGGAAGCCGGAATGTCGGACGGGCGCAGCGGATCGGCCAAGTAGGCCTCCGCCAGGATCTCGTCGACGGACTTGGGTGTCCTGCGCACGGCGTTGGGATTCGACGCCGCGTTCTCCCGGGATCGCGAGGCGATCTCGGCGAGTTGGCGCTCGGAGACCTTGCCGGATTCGAGCAACATTCGAGCGGCGATGCCCTCGATGGCGAAGGCATCAGGCCACAGAGGGGCCACGTAGTACGGGTCCATCTGGGTAGCGAGCACGTCACGCAGCGAGCCCGGCGACGAGCGGCCGTAGGAGTAGACAAAGGCCGTATCGATGTCGCCGCACTGCAGCTTCACCCACGCTTCGTAGAGCGCCCACGCCCCGTCTTGTTCGACGTGGGACTCGCTGATCGGCGGAACCGGGCCGGTGCCGTCGATCGTCGCCACGAAGGAGAAGGCCTGCCCGGCAAGGAAATCAGACGAGCCGGAGCACGTGAACCCCATGTCTTGCTGTGTCAGCCCCACATCGGCTTTGGCCTGCGCCATGAGCGGGACCATGAATTCAACTTCGGACTCGTCGCGGATCGCTGCTTCTTGACGCTGAGCAAACGAAACAAT
>JBLIOE010000033.1:0-48391 GCA_047639555.1 Candidatus Aldehydirespiratoraceae bacterium | reverse complement strand
GTGGTCGTTGTTGTTGTGGGCGTCGTCGATGTTGTGGTCGACGGCGTCGTCGGCGGCAGAACCGTGGTCGGGACCGGCGGGGGGATCGTCGGGGCGACGGGCGGCACGACCGATGTTGTCGGAGCCGCCGTAGTCGTTGCCGGTTCCGTGGTGGTGGAAGTGGTCGTGGTACTGGAAGTCGTCGTAGCGGGTTCGGTGGTGCTCGGACTTGTCGTTGTCGCCACGGTGGTCGTCGTCTCCGGGGCACCGACCTCAACGAGGTCATTGGTCGGTGAAGCGGTGATCAATAGGAGAGCGGAAGTCGCCACCACCGAGAGAACGGCAATGATCCCGCCGACCACAATCACTCGCCGAAGAAGACGCCGGGAGCCGGGGAACCCGTCACGGCGCCAGCGCCGCAACGAATTGCTGGGCCCAGGGATGGGCGAGGTCGCGAGCGTTGCGGCGACCGAAGCACGGATCGCCGCCGGAGGGCCTTGCACCGGCATAGCGGAGGCGAGACCGGTCGGGTCGAGTAGCCCCCGTCGGTTTCGAGTGCACTCATCGCACTCGTCGACATGGCGGCTGATCCGTTTGCGGTCGAGCGGGGTGAAGCTCCCGTCCCATTCGTTCAGCAGCTGATTCAAGTCAGCGCACTTACCCCGGGCGTGCCGGGCAACAAGAAGGGCGCCGAGCGAGCGCTCAACACGATCGCGCACCCGCTGCACCTGCTTGTACGCGCTCTGGGTTGAAACACCGAGCACATCGGCGAGATCGTCGCCCTCCAGCCCGTGGCGCATATGAAGGTCGAGAACTTCTTGATCCCCCGCGCTGAGACCGGAGCGCGCGTCGGCGATCAACTCGGTGAGCTCGGCTTGCACGACGGCGCTCGTCATATCGACGTCGACTGCTTCATGAAGTCCGGCATCGGCCTGGGGCTTAGTGCGGGCTCGGCCGCGGATCCGCCCCCGGCACTGATTGCGGGCGATGCTGAAAAGCCACGGTCGGAGCCGGGACGGGTCGCGCAGCTGATGAAGCTTCTGCGAGGCGCTGAGGAAGGAGTCTTGGAATGCGTCGGCCGCGTCGTCGTCGCTGCGCAGGATCGAGCGGCAGAGGTCGTAGACCGAGTCCGCGTAGCGCTCGTAGATATCGCCGAGGGCCTGTTGGTCGCCCGCAAGGAATCGCGCGACAAGCGCGGCGTCATCATCCATTGATGACCACAGTAGCGAGCGCCGGGAATGTCATTCACGGTTACCAAGACGCGTTGAGTCAGCTTCGTGGACACTTTGTGCGTCGAAATCTGGGAAGAAGAGATTTGGGGAATTCGGAATTTGTTTCCGGAAAAGTGTCCACGGGTGTGGGGCCCGTTGATCAGGACGGATGAGAGGCGAACAATTTGCCTCCTCTTCTCAAACAACAAAGGAACATGAGTCCAATGCGTTTCACCAAGAACTTCACCGGTAAAAGCCTCAAGGCCATCGCTGGCGGCGCAGTGCTCGCCGTCGCTATCCCGACGATCGCCATCGCTGCTAGCCCGTTCGATGACATCGACCCCTCAGCGTTCTACGCCGACGCCGTCGAATGGGCGTACGACAACAACATCACCACCGGTACCAGCCCCACGACCTTCAGCCCCGAAGACAACGTGACCCGCGGCCAGAATGTCACCTTCGCCAAGCGTTACCACGACAACATCGTCGCCCCCGCCCTCGCCGACGTTGACGCCGAACTCGATGCTCTCGCCAGCGACGTCGACGGGCTCGACATCCCGACCGTCCACTCCGCATGGGTTGCCCCCACCGGCGGTGCGTCGAGTGTCGGAACCACTGATGGCGTGACCTCAGAGACAACGGGAACCGGTAGGTACGTCGTGACCTTCCCCGTTGAAGTCACCAACTGCAGCTGGTCGATTGTTCATCGCACGCCCGGAGGCATCTTTCTGGCTCTCCCTGTCTCGGACTACACCGACGAACCGCACTTCGAACTCACCACCGAGTACCTGGGCATCTTCCCGAACCAGACCGCGCTCAACGATGGCATCGTCGTACTTGTAACCGATTCGGCGGAAGACCAGAAGAACACCAACTTCCAGATCCAAGCGATCTGCTAGTCAGCCCCGCCGTCCCTTCACCGGGCCAACCGAATCAATGAGGAACCTCGGACTCTGGTCCGAGGCTCCTTCGGTTTTGCGCAAGACTCGGCGATACCAAGCGGCGGCGGGAGAGCGATCACGTCGGCTCCGCTCGGTTTCAGCTCCCTACGGAGAAAACATTACAATCACTTTCACCAAGACGAAGCTGGCGTTGTCCCTCCTCGTCGTGGCCCTGGTCATCCCAGCCACCGCGTTCGCAACCCACGTCTTCGACGACGTCCCCGACGACGCGTTCTACGCCGACCCCGTCGAGTGGGCGTTCGACATCAGCATCACCACCGGCAAATCCGCTACGTCCTTCGCACCGCTCGACAACGTCACCCGCGGCGAATCCGTCACCTTCTTTAAGCGCTACAACGACAACGTCGTGGAAGTGGCCGACGCCTCCAATTCCGCAGCGACTGAAGCCGCACAAGCAGCCGCCGACACAGCACAGGCAGATGCCGACGCCGCCCAGGTAGCCGCCGACACCAACGCCGCCGATATCGACGCGCTGATGCTCGCCGTTGAACCGTTGGTCAACAACGTGTCAGCCAGCGCGGCCGGCGAGCAACACGAGGTAGTGGGGACAACCGATGAGATCATTCGATCGATTAGTCCCACGCCGCCCGCCGACGGCGCGGTAATCGTGAACTCGTCGATGTACTGGCATGCGCCTACCGCCGCCCTAGGCGCTCAGTGCGCAATCACCACTGGTTCAACTGTAGATACCACGCACCTACAGGTCGTCGAAATGGACGGCGCCGGCACCGACTTCGCGCCACTGAGCGGGACGCGTGCGTTCGAGGTCACCGAGAACGTCCTCCTCACGGTAGACCTCGTGTGCGACACGACTTCCGGTGAAGCTGCCGCTGATGACTCAGCGCTCACCGCCATCTTTGCTCCCGGCTGAGTCGAAGAAGCCAGAGCCGCCCTAAAAATAAAAGGAGCCCCGGACTTTCGTCCGGGGCTCTTTCAGTTCTCAGACCAGCTGCGGCTTTAGGCCTGCTGAATCTTGATCTCGATATCGACACCGGCGGGCAGATCGAGACGCTGGAGCGAATCGACCGTCTTCGGCGACGGATCCAGGATGTCGATCAGACGCTTGTGAATGCGCATCTCGAAGTGCTCCCGAGAATCCTTGTCCTTGAACGGACCCTTGATAACCGTGAAGCGGTGCTTCTCGGTCGGCAGAGGGATCGGACCCGACAGGTGAGCCTGCGTCCGCTTCACCGTCTCGACAATCTTCTTTGTCGATTGATCGATGATTTCGTGGTCGTAGGCCTTGAGGCGGATACGAATTTTCTGTCCTGCAGCCATCGTCAGCCTTACTTAAGGATTGTCGTGACTGAACCGGCGCCGACGGTACGGCCACCCTCACGGATAGCGAAACGAAGACCCTCGTCCATGGCGATCGGGTTGATCAGCTCGACGGTCATCTCGGTGTTGTCACCAGGCATACACATCTCGGTGCCTTCGGGCAGCGTGATGGTGCCGGTGATGTCGGTGGTCCGGAAGTAGAACTGCGGACGGTAGTTCGAGAAGAACGGCTTTTCACGGCCACCTTCCTTCTTGCTCAGGATGTAGACCTGCGCAGTGAAGTCGGTGTGCGGCGTGATGCTGCCGGGTGCTGCGAGGACCTGTCCACGCTGCACGTCTTCCTTGTCGATGCCACGAAGCAGGGCGCCAATGTTGTCGCCAGCCTGGCCCTGATCGAGCAGCTTGCGGAACATTTCAACACCGGTACAGGTGGTGGTGGTGGTGTCACGGATACCGACGATTTCGATGCTGTCGCCGGTGTGAACCTTGCCCTGCTCAACCTTGCCGGTCACAACAGTGCCACGACCGGTGATCGAGAACACGTCCTCGATTGGCATAAGGAAGGGCTTGTCGAGATCGCGCTCGGGCGTCGGGATGTACTCGTCGACCTGCGCCATGAGACCCAAGATTGCGGCGGCGGCGTCGGCGTCGCCTTCAAGAGCCTTGAGGGCGGAGACGTGCACCACGGGGGTGTCGTCACCGGGGAAGTCGTACTCGTTGAGGAGTTCGCGAACTTCCATCTCAACGAGCTCGATGAGTTCGTCGTCGTCAACCATGTCGACCTTGTTGAGGGCAACAATGATCTGCGGCACGCCGACCTGACGGGCGAGCAACACGTGCTCACGGGTCTGGGGCATCGGACCGTCAGCCGCAGACACAACAAGAATGGCACCGTCGACCTGAGCCGCTCCGGTGATCATGTTCTTGATGTAATCCGCGTGACCAGGCATGTCGACGTGGGCGTAGTGACGGTTTTCCGTCTCGTACTCCACGTGTGACACGTTGATCGTGATACCGCGTTCGCGCTCTTCCGGCGCGTTATCGATGTTCGCAAACTCCGTGAAGGTAGAACCTTCGACGTTGTCGGCGAGCACCTTGGTGATCGCTGCGGTAAGAGTGGTTTTGCCGTGGTCGATGTGGCCCATCGTTCCCACGTTGACGTGCGGCTTGTTCCGCTGGAACGTCTCCTTGGCCATAACTGTTTTTCCTGTTCGTTCTTCGTGGTTGGGGTAGGGAGACGATCATTCGCCTCGGACGCGGGCGACGATCTCTTCCTGGACGTTTGCAGGTGTGGGCTGGTACGAATCGAATTGCATCGTGTACGTTGCCCGCCCCTGCGTGCGTGAACGCAGATCCGTACTGTATCCGAACATCTCGGAGAGCGGCACGAGTGCATTCACGACTTGGTTGATCCCGCGCTGTTCGGTGCCGAGCACCTGGCCGCGTCGAGAGTTGATATCGCCGACTACGTCGCCGAGATAATTGTCAGGGGTGACAACTTCCACGGCGAAGACCGGCTCGAGCAGGGTGGGCTTGGCCTTACGAGCAACCTCGCGGTACCAGGCGTTGCCTGCGATCTTGAAGGCCATCTCAGACGAGTCGACGTCATGCGTCTTGCCGTCTTCGAGGGTGACCTTAATGTCGACAGTTGGGAATCCGGCAAGTACACCATTGGTGATTGCTTCCTGGATGCCCTGGTCGACCGGCTTAATGTATTCCTTCGGAATATTGCCGCCGGTGACCTTCGACTCGAATTCGTATCCGCCGCCCGGGTTGGGGGCGAGCGAAGCGGTGATCACGGCGAACTGACCAGTACCACCGGTCTGCTTCTTGTGCGTGTAGGTATAGCCCGGCACTTCCTGGGTGATGGTCTCGCGGTAGGCCACCTGGGGCTTGCCGACGGTGGCTTCCACCTTGAACTCGCGACGCATGCGATCGACGAGCACCTCGAGGTGCAGTTCGCCCATGCCTGCGATGATTGTCTGGGCCGTCTCTTCGTTGGTCGTGACCTGGAAGGTGGGATCCTCTTCGGCCAGGGCCTGAAGGGCTCGGCCCATCTTTTCCTGATCGGCCTTCGACTTCGGCTCCACGGCAACCTCGATCACCGGTGCCGGGAAGTCGAGGTTTTCCAGCGTGATCGGGTGAGCGGGATCGCACAGTGTGTCGCCGGTGCGAGTGTTCTTGATGCCGATGCCCGCAGCGATATCGCCGGTGGCAACGGAGTCTTTGTCGACTCGGTCGTTGGCGTGCATCTCAAGAAGGCGGCCGACGCGCTCCTTGTTGGACGTGCGGGTGTTGAGGACCACGTCGCCCTTATCGAAGGTCCCGGAGTAGACACGGAAGTAGGTGAGACGCCCGACGTGCGGGTCGGTCATGATCTTGAACGCCAGCGCCGAGAAGGGCTGATCGTCGCCCGCGGTACGGGAGGTTTCGTTGCCGGCCTTGTCGACGCCAGTGATGGCGGGAACGTCGAGCGGCGACGGCAGGTAGTCGAGGACCGCATCAAGCAGGGGCTGAACGCCCTTGTTCTTGAATGCGGTGCCGTTGAGAATCGGGACGAGGCCATTCTCGAGCGTGCCCTTACGGATCGCGGCCATCAGCTCTTCTTCGCTGACGTCTTCGTCCTCAAGGACCTTCATCATGAGGTCTTCGTCTTGGTCCGCTGCGGCTTCAAGCAGCTTGACTCGGTATTCGTCGGCGATTTCCTGCATGTCGGCGGGAATCTCGACAGTTTCGTAGGTCGCGCCGAGGTCCTTCTCGTCGGTCGTGGGAGGCCACACGAGGGCCTTCATCTTTACGAGGTCGATCACGCCCAAGTAACCGCCTTCGGCGCCGATCGGCAGCTGAAGAACGGCGACGTTGGGAGTGAGACGATCCATGATCGTGTCGAGCACGAAGTAGAAATCGGCTCCGGTGCGGTCCATCTTGTTGACGAAGCACATACGGGGCACGTTGTAACGGTCGGCTTGACGCCACACCGTTTCGGTCTGCGGTTCAACGCCAGCAACACCGTCGAATACGGCAACGGCGCCGTCGAGCACGCGCAGCGAACGTTCGACCTCAACGGTGAAGTCGACGTGACCCGGGGTATCAATGATATTGATCCGGTGGTCGTTCCAGATGCAGTGCGTGGCGGCCGAGGTGATCGTGATGCCACGCTCCTGCTCCTGCTCCATCCAGTCCATCGTGGCGGCGCCGTCGTGGACTTCGCCGATCTTGTAGGAGCGTCCCGTGTAATAGAGGATGCGCTCGGTTGTGGTGGTCTTGCCCGCATCAATGTGGGCCATGATCCCGATGTTGCGGGTCATGTCGAGCGGAGTTCGCTTCTCTGCCATGGGAATTCCTCAGGTAATGGGGGTGGTGTACGGACCCTTGTGGTTCGCACGCACAGCGACCGGGCGAATCTCTTTTGGAGAAGGCCCGGTCGATGGAAAAGTGTATTGGACTACGAAATACGTACCGCGGGATTACCAGCGGTAGTGGGCGAAGGCCTTGTTGGCATCGGCCATCTTCTGAACATCTTCACGGCGCTTGCACGCGGCACCAATGCCGTTGCTGGCATCGAGAATTTCGTTGGCAAGGCGCTCGGCCATCGTGCGTTCACGACGGTCACGAGAGAAACCGACCATCCAACGGATGGCGAGGGTGGTGGCACGACGAGGACGGACCTCGATCGGCACCTGATAGGTGGCGCCACCAACACGACGGCTCTTCACCTCGAGCTGCGGACGCACATTCTCGACCGCACGCTTGAGCGTGCTGACAGGCTCGGAGCCAGTCTTTTCTTCGACGATGGTGAGGGCGTCATAGACGATCCGCTCAGCCAAGTTGCGCTTGCCGCGCTGCAAGATCTTGTTGATGAACTGTGTGACCAGAACCGAATCGTGGATCGGATCAGGATGGATTTCGCGACGCGGGGCCGGACCCTTACGAGGCATCCTCAGCCTTCTTTCTTCACGCCGTAACGACTACGGGCCTGCTTGCGGTCGCGAACACCAGAGGTGTCGAGCGTGCCGCGAACGATCTTGTAACGCACACCAGGAAGGTCCTTCACGCGACCGCCACGCACGAGCACGATGGAGTGCTCCTGGAGGTTGTGCCCCTCACCCGGAATGTAAGCGGTGATTTCGACGCCAGAAGTGAGGCGAACACGGGCGACCTTACGGAGCGCAGAGTTCGGCTTCTTCGGAGTGGCGGTGTAGACGCGAGTGCAAACACCACGACGCTGCGGCGCTCCCTTGAGCGCGGGCGTCGTTTCCTTGCGTCGCTTCGACTGGCGACCCTTGCGGACCAGCTGCTGAATCGTTGGCACAGAAATACCTTGCTTACTATTGAGGCGAAAAAGAGAGATGAAGATCGGTAACGGCCTGCGGCGCCACAAGAGCGCGCTCTGGCCGACGAGAAAGCATACGAGCGAGGTCGAGGAACCTCAACCCGCGCGCCGATTTGTGCTAATTGGTGCTGGTCAACCTGACCAGGCAACGGCGGGGTCGTTCACCTCGACAACGTCGGCGTCGTCGGTGAAAGCGACAAATCGGTCGAAAGATCGCAGGAACCACCGATCGTGGGTGACACAGACGACGGTGCCTTCGAAAATGTTGAGACCGGCTTCGAGCGCCTCGGCTGAAGCGACGTCGAGATTGTCAGTGGGCTCGTCGAGCAACAGCAAATTCGCGCCGTCAATCTCGAGCAACAGAATCTGGAAGCGAGCTTGCTGTCCGCCAGACAGGGTCTCCCACTCCTGTTCGGCATGCTCGTTCAGTTCGTAGCGACGAAGCCGAGCCATCGCCGGACCTCGATTCAGGTCTTGAGCGAGGAGGATGTCGATCAGCGCCTTCCCCCGCAACTCGGGGTGATCGTGTGTCTGATTGAAGAGGCCGGGGACCACTCGTGCGCCGTGTTTCCATTCACCCGAGTGCGCAACATCGGCACCCGACAGTAAGCGAAGAAAATGTGATTTGCCCGATCCGTTTCGGCCTACGACCGCGACGCGCTCGCCGAACCAGATCTCCAGATCGAATGGGAAGGTCAAGTCTGTCAGTTCGAGCTGCTCGCAGATGACAACACGTTTCCCGGTGCGCCCGCCCCGGAGCCGCATGTCGATCTTTTGTTCGCGAACTTGTTCGGGCGGCGGCCCCTTCTCGTCGAATTGGCGAAGACGAGACTCCGCCGCTCGGGCCCGGCTCGCGTTCGCGTCGCTCATCGCGGCGCGCCGTTTCTGCTCGCGCATGTGACTCACGAGTCGCTTTCGTTCGTCAGCCCAACGTTTCTGCTCTTCGCCCACGACGGTCATCCGGTGCTCACGGGCTTCGGTCCACGTGCTGAAGGAGCCACCGTGAGTCCACGCGCCTTGGCCTTCGATCGTGACAACCTTGTCCGTACAGGCCGCGAGAAGCTCCCGGTCATGGCTCACGAAGAGCACCGTCTTCGGCGTGGTCCGAATCCGTTCGGCTAGCCATTCCTTCCCAGGCACGTCGAGAAAGTTGTCGGGCTCATCAAGGAGCAGCACATCGTGTTCGGACCGAAGTAGCAGCTCAAGGGCGAGCCGCTTCTGCTCCCCACCGGAGAAGGTCGACATAGGGCGATCGTGGAGTTCACTCCACCCCAGGCCAACAACCCGGTGGGCACACTCCTCCCAGAGGACTTCGATGTCATAGCCGCCGACGCCGCCCCAGAGGTCCAGAGCCTTGGCGTATTTCATTCCATCGTCGGAGCCGTCAGTCATCTGTTGTTCAGCGCGGTCGAGTCGGTGAGCGGCGTCGCGAAGGTCGACGGTCGCCAACGAAAGGAAGAGGTCGCGAACTGAGGTGGATTCGTCGAGGGCGCCAACCAGCTGAGTCATCACTCCCCTGGAGCCTTGGATCGATACGGTTCCCGACGCACTCGGCTCCGTACCGGCGATGATGCGCATGACCGTGCTCTTGCCGGCGCCATTCGCGCCAACGAGAGCAACATGTTCCCCCTCACCGACACGGAAGGAAACATCGTCAAGCAGTCGGTTACCGCCAGGAATGGACCATCCGAGATGACTGACCTGGATCGATCCCATCGACCGACGCTACGCCACCAGAGCGAGTTCTGGTTTACCAATAGGCGCACCGAGATTCTTCCAATGGCCTGGTTCCCTCGGCCGGGTGAAAACGAAATTGAGACGAGCCCGCTGCACCGTTGGTGAGCGACTCGCCTCAATTTCATCTGTCTCGCCAAGGCGAGACTTCACTTCCTTCGGCCGGAGCCAGAGCGAATGCTCTAGGCCTTCGGCATGGTGATCACGTCGGCGCCACCTTCGCTGCGGCCGGCGAGCCATTCAGCGAGGTCTTGCTCTTCGGAATCACTCGTGTAGTAGTCCATTGGTTCGTAGTCAGGAGCATTGGTCTTGATGTTTCGGTACTCGCCCATGCCGGTTCCGGCGGGGATGAGCTTGCCAATGATGATGTTCTCCTTGAGGCCCTGAAGACTGTCACTCTTGGATTCGATCGCAGCCTCGGTGAGGACACGGGTCGTTTCCTGGAACGACGCAGCGGACAACCACGACTCGGTCGCAAGCGACGCCTTCGTGATACCCATCAGCTGCGGACGACCTTCAGCGGGCTTGCCGCCCTCCTCGACAACACGACGGTTCGTGTCGGCGAAGGTCTTCTGGTCAATCTGGTAACCGGGGAGGAACTCGGTGTCGCCGGGCTCGTTAATCAGAATGCGCTTTGTCATCTGACGAACGATGAGCTCGATGTGCTTGTCGTGAATCGACACGCCCTGGTCGCGGTAGACCTTCTGAACCTCGGTAACGAGGTACTGCTGGGTCTCACGCACTCCCTTGATCTCCAAGAGTTCCTTGGGATCACGAGCACCCTCAACGATCGCGTCGCCGGCCTTCACTTCTTGGCCATCAGTGACCTCGAGACGAGCACCTGACGGGATCGTGTATTCGTCTTCTTCACCGTCATCGGCAACAACCAGGACCTCGCGGCCTCGACCGTCATCTTCGCCAACGCGGATCACACCGGAGGTGCGGGCCAGAGTGGCCTTGCCCTTCGGAGTACGAGCTTCGAAGAGCTCGACAACCCGAGGCAGACCGCCAGCAATATCCTGCGCACCCGTCACACCACCAGTGTGGAAGGTACGCATGGTGAGCTGTGTACCCGGCTCACCAATGGACTGAGCAGCGATCACGCCAACGGCTTCGCCGAGTTCGATCTTGCCACCCGTGGCCAGCGACATGCCGTAGGACTTGCCAGAGATACCGAAGTTGGAATCATCGGTGAGCGGAGAAAGTACCCGTACACGGGAGACCGCCTCGTCATCACGCAGTGTTGCGAGCTCGTCGTCGCCGACCATCGTGCCAGCCGACATCACGCCGTCGGTGAGAGTGACGTCGTCAGCCAAGACACGGCCGAACAGACGAGTTTCGAGATGCGACCGCAGGTTGGGCGAGTCGGGGATGATGTCCTCGAGCCAGATGCCGCGCACGATGCCGGGACGCTCAAACGGATCCTCATCATTGATGATGAGCTCCTGCGCCACGTCGACAAGGCGACGGGTGAGGTAACCAGAGTCAGCGGTACGAAGCGCCGTATCCACAAGACCCTTACGAGCGCCCGGAGTAGCAATGAAGTACTCCAGCATCTTCAGGCCTTCACGGAAGTTGCTCTTGATCGGGCGAGGAATCATGTCACCACGAGGGTTCGCCACAAGACCGCGCATACCGGCGATCTGACGTACCTGCATCATGTTTCCTCGAGCGCCCGATTCGACCATCATGTTGACCGGGTTGAACTGCTGCGCCTCGAGGTCCTCCTTCATCCGGTTGGTCACTTCTTCAGTGGCCTCGGACCAGACTTCCACTTCCATCTGACGACGTTCACCATCGGTGATGATGCCGCGACGGAATTGCTGCTCGATCTTGTCGGCCTGCTTCTCGTGACGGTCGAGGATCTCAGCCTTCTGGACAGGCGTCTTCACGTCGTCGATCGAGACCGTAAGACCCGACTGCATGGCCGCCATGAAGCAGGTGTCCTTGATCGCATCGAGGCTGATCGCCACTTCCTGCTTCGCGTAACCGCGAGCCAGGGTGTCGACAATCTCACCCATCTGCTTCTTACCGATCTTCTCGTTGACGTATGGGTACGCCTCGGGGAGGGTCTCGTTGAAGAAGACACGGCCAACCGTGGTCGGCTCGTACTGGGTCGCCTCGCCGTTGGCTTCGCTGATCAGCAGGTCCGGGGTACGGAACTGGATCGACGCGTGGATGGCGACATCACCTTGTTCGTAGGCGGCGTGGAGTTCGAGCACGTCACGGAAGACGCGACCCTCACCCTTGGAGCCGGCGACGAAGTCGGTGAGGTAGAACGCACCGATGATCATGTCCTGCGTCGGCGTGACCAGCGGACGGCCGTTGGCCGGGCTGAGGACGTTGTTGGCGCTGAGCATGAGCACGCGAGCCTCGGCCTGCGCTTCGGCGGACAGCGGCAGGTGAACTGCCATCTGGTCACCGTCGAAGTCGGCGTTGAAGGCAGTGCAGACCAGCGGGTGCAGGTTGATGGCCTTGCCCTCAACGAGGACCGGCTCGAACGCCTGGATGCCAAGACGGTGCAGGGTAGGTGCACGGTTCAGCATGACCGGGTGTTCCTTGATGACGTCTTCGAGGACATCCCAAACCTGCGGACGACGACGCTCAACCATGCGCTTTGCCGACTTGATGTTCTGAGCGAGTTCAGTGTCAACAAGGCGCTTCATGACGAAGGGCTTGAAGAGTTCGAGGGCCATGATCTTCGGTAGGCCGCACTGGTGGAACTTCAGGGTCGGGCCGACCACGATGACCGAACGGCCGGAGTAGTCGACGCGCTTGCCGAGCAGGTTCTGACGGAACCGACCTTGCTTGCCCTTGAGCATGTCGGAAAGCGACTTGAGCGGACGGTTACCAGGACCGGTGACCGGACGGCCGCGGCGACCATTGTCGAACAGCGCGTCGACGGCCTCCTGCAGCATGCGCTTTTCGTTGTTGACGATAATCTCCGGCGCACCGAGGTCGAGAAGACGCTTGAGGCGGTTGTTCCGGTTGATCACACGACGGTAGAGATCGTTGAGATCCGAGGTGGCAAAGCGACCACCGTCGAGCTGAACCATCGGGCGCAGCTCCGGCGGAATCACCGGTACGACGTCGAGAATCATGGCGCGAGGATCATTGATCCGACGGCCGTGCTCATCGCGGCGGTTGAAGGCGGCGACGATCTTGAGACGCTTGATCGCCTTCTGCTTACGCTGGGCGGACAGACCCTTCACGCCTTCCGGCGGATCGATCTGGGCCCGCAGACGAACTTCTTCGTCATCGAAGTCGAGGTGTTCGACAAGACGAGCAATCGCGTCGGCACCCATGCCACCCACGAAGTAGTCGCCCCAACGATCCTGCAGCTCACGCCACAACATTTCGTCTTCGAGGATCTGGCGACCGAACAGGCTCTTGAACTCGTCCCACGCACGATCGAGAATTTCCTTCTCGAACTCAAACTGCTCGCGAATTTCCGCGAGGTCCTTCTCAGCCTGACGACGAGTCGCCTTCAGTTCGCTTTCCTTGGCGCCATCCTTTTCCAGGCCGGCGAGGTCCTTCTCGAGGTCCTCGTTGCGACGAGCAAGGTCGAGCTCCATATCGGAATCGATTGCTTCGCGCTCACCAATGACTTCGGCTTCGAGCGACTGAAGATCAGCGTCGCGGCGCTCCTCGTCGACAGAGACGACAAGGTTGGCGGCGAAATAGATGACCTTCTCGAGCTGCTTGGCTTTGAGTTCTTGCTTGGGCTCGGTGCCCATGAGCAGGTAGGCCAGCCACGAGCGGGTGCCGCGGAGGTACCAGATGTGCACGGCCGGGGCGGCGAGTTCGATGTGACCCATCCGCTCGCGACGCACCTTCGAGCGCGTCACCTCAACGCCGCAGCGTTCACAGATGATGCCCTTGAAACGCACACGCTTGTACTTGCCACAAGCGCATTCCCAATCCTTCGTCGGACCGAAGATCTTCTCGCAGAAGAGTCCGTCCTTCTCCGGCTTGAGCGTGCGGTAGTTGATGGTCTCCGGCTTCTTGACCTCACCGTTTGACCACATGCGGATGCTGTCCGCAGTAGCTAGACCGATCTTCAGGTTTGCAAAATCATTGACGTCGAGCATGTTATGACTCCCTCGTCTTCCTGGTCTCAGCCTTGCCGGGCCGCGCGAGCGGCGGCACGGGCAGCGTCTTCTTCATCGGATCCACGCTCGGGTCGTTGGAGATCAATCCCCAACTCTTCAACCGTGCGGAATGTCTCTTCATCGAGTTCACGCATCTCGATTTCGTGGCCTTCCTTGGAGAGCACCTCGACGTTGATGCACAACGCCTGCATTTCCTTGATGAGCACCTTGAAGGACTCGGGAATGCCGGGCTCGGGAATGTTCTCGCCCTTGACGATTGCCTCGTAGACCTTGACTCGGCCGAGGACATCGTCGGACTTGATGGTGAGCAGCTCCTGCAAGCAGTACGCCGCGCCGTAGGCCTCGAGGGCCCACACTTCCATCTCGCCGAAGCGCTGACCGCCGAACTGGGCCTTACCACCGAGCGGCTGCTGGGTGATCATGGAGTACGGGCCGGTCGAACGGGCGTGGATCTTGTCGTCGACCAAGTGGGCCAGCTTCAGGATATAGACGTAGCCCGTCATGACGTCGTTGTCGAAGGGCTCCCCGGTGCGGCCGTTGAACAGCGCCTGCTTGCCGTTGACACCGATCAGACGGGTCTTGCCGTCCTTCGATTCGGGGTTGAGGTTCTTGAGGATGTCGACGATCACGGGCTTGTCGCCTGCGAGCTCGTATTCGTCCCACTTCGCACCATCGAACACCGGTGTCGCCACGAACATGGCGGGCTTGGTGGTCGGACGTGTCTTGCGCTCGGTGCCACGAACCGGGTCGTCGCCAACCTGTTCGCCGTCGATGTTCCAGCCCCAGCGAGCGCAGTAACCGAGGTGCGCTTCGAGCACCTGGCCGACGTTCATACGAGACGGAACACCAAGCGGGTTGAGGATGATGTCGACCTGCTGGCCATCAGCGTTGAACGGCATGTCTTCGATCGGGAGGATCTTGGAGATGACACCCTTGTTGCCGTGGCGACCAGCGAGCTTGTCGCCCACACTGATCTTGCGCTTCTGGCCGATGTAGACCCGCACGAGCTGATTCACGCCCGGGGGCAGCTCGTGGGCATCGTCGCGGTTGAAGACCTTGACGTCGATGACCTTGCCGGTCTCGCCGTGTGGGACCTTCAGTGAGGTGTCTCGCACCTCACGGGCCTTCTCACCGAAGATGGCGCGCAGGAGGCGCTCTTCGGGGGTGAGTTCGGTCTCGCCTTTGGGGGTGACCTTGCCGACGAGAACATCGCCGGGGCTGACTTCGGCACCGATGCGGATGATGCCGCGCTCGTCGAGGTCAGCGAGGATTTCCTCGCTCAGGTTCGGAATGTCTCGGGTGATCTCTTCCGGGCCGAGCTTCGTGTCACGGGCATCGATCTCGTGCTCCTTGATGTGGATCGACGTGAGGACGTCGTCCTTCACCAAGCGCTCCGAGAGGATGATCGCGTCCTCGAAGTTGTAGCCCTCCCATGGCATGAAGGCCACGAGAAGGTTCTTGCCCAGTGCAAGCTCACCGTTGTCGGTCGAAGGACCGTCGGCGAGGAGTTGGCCAGCCTTGACCTTGTCGCCCTCAGCCACGCGGGGCTTCTGGGTGATACATGAATCCTGGTTGGACCGCTCGAAGGTCTTCAGACGAATCGTCTGGAGTCCGAGATTCTTGTAGTCCATAACCATGTGAGTGCCGTCGAGTTCAACGACAGTGCCGTCGTCCTCAGCGAGAACCATGTCGGCGGCATCGGTGGCGCAACGACGCTCGATACCAGTGCCGATGTAGGGCGCTTCGGCCCGAACCAGCGGCACGGCCTGGCGCTGCATGTTGGCGCCCATGAGCGCACGGTTGGCATCGTCGTGCTCGAGAAAGGGGATCAACGCGGTGGCAACCGAGATGATCTGCTTCGGGGAGACGTCCATCATCTGGACTTCTTCCGGCGCCACCGACGAGATCTCTGTGGTGGAGCCGAAGAACACTTCCTGCTCCAGCTGGAGACGAAGGTCGTGCAGCGACGCGGCCTGCGGCGAGCGACGTACGAGCACGCGATCGTTGAGGAAGTTGCCCTTGGCGTCGATCGAGGCGTTGGCCTGAGCGACGACGTAGTCCTCTTCCTCATCAGCGGTCAGGTAGACGATCTCTTCGGTAACCCGGCCCTTCTTCACGACGCGATACGGCGTTTCGATGAAGCCGAACGGGTTGACCCGTGCGAATGACGCAAGGCCGCCGATCAGACCAATGTTTGGACCTTCAGGCGTCTCGATCGGGCACATACGGCCGTAATGCGAGAAGTGAACGTCTCGCACTTCGAAGCCGGCACGCTCGCGGGAGAGACCACCCGGGCCGAGCGCCGAGAGGCGACGACGATGGGTGAGACCCGAGAGCGGGTTGACCTGATCCATGAACTGCGACAGCTGGGAAGTTCCGAAGAACTCCTTGATCGCCGCGACCACGGGACGGATGTTGATGAGGGTCTGCGGAGTGATGGCCTCGACGTCTTGCGTGGTCATGCGCTCACGCACAACACGCTCCATACGGGAGAGACCGATGCGGACCTGATTCTGGATCAGCTCGCCGACGCTGCGAATGCGGCGGTTGGCGAAGTGGTCCTGATCATCGAGGCGGTAGCCGGGCTCGCCCTTGGCGAGGTTGAGAAGGTAGGTGGTGGCGGCAAGCATTTCGGCTTGCGCAAGCACCGACTGATCCAGGTCCGGACGCTCAAGATCGAGCTTGAACTGCTTCTGAAGGAAGTCGAGTTCGGGACCGAGTTTGCGGTTGAGCTTGTAGCGGCCGACGCGGCTGAGGTCGTAGCGACGGGGCTCGAAGAACGCGTTGCGGAAGTACGCACGAGCGGACTCGACAGTCGGCGGCTCGCCGGGGCGGGCACGCTTGTAGATCTCGAGCAGCGACTCTTCCTGCGTGGGAGCGATCTCGCGATCCTTCTCCCACTGGCCTTCCAGGAAGTCGAAGTAGTTGACGAACTTGTCGAGGAATCCCGGCTCGTTCTCCTCATCGTAGCCAAGGGCACGAAGCAGGGTGAACAGCGAGATGCGGCGCTTGCGGGCCACACGGGCGCCGGCGGTGACGTCCTTGCCTGGCTTCTGCTCGACGTCGAACTCGATCCACTCGCCGCGGTACGGGTGAACCGTGCCGGTGACGAGCTGATGCTTGCTCAGGTTACGAAGGCGGAAACGCTCACCCGGCTGGAAGATGACGCCCGGCGAACGCACGAGCTGGCTCACCACGACACGCTCAGTGCCGTTGATGATGAAGGTTCCCTTGTCGGTCATCATGGGGAAGTCGCCCATGAAGACGGTCTGCTCCTTGATTTCGCCAGTATTGGCGTTCATGAAGCGAGCGCGCACGAAGATCGGCGCGCTGTAGGTCATGTCTTTCTCTTTGCACTCTTCCACCGTGAATTTCGGCGGCGGGCGCAGATCCTCATCAGTCGGATCGAACTCAAGTTCGAGCTGAAGAGTCTCGGTGAAGTCCTTAATCGGGCTGATGTCTCGGAAGGTCTGTGCCAGACCTTCGTCGAGCAACCACTTAAAGGACTCCCGCTGTACAGCGATGAGATCGGGGAGTTCGAGAATCTCGGGGAGATTTCCGAACGAATAGCGTTCGCGGTGCGCGGCGCGTGTAGTCACCTTGGCTCCAAAGTTGGCCGTGGAAGAGGACGACAACAGGTCGCCCGGGCGCGGAGTTGCAAATCAAAGTGACTTGCGACAGGCGCGAGGACGACCACGTCTGCTCCGCACGCTAGTGCCTCCGCGGTGCTCCAGCAACGTCCAGGCAACCAGAACCGGCACCGGCCGTGGCGGGCGGTGCAGGATCCGGGCCGGTCGAGCCGGGCGGGTGAACGCGAACGGTAAAGGTTTCCAGGCGCGAGGTCAAGGATCCTCGACCGGCCGTAACCTAAATGTGATCTGTTTGAAACGGCTCAGTCGAGGTCGATTCGCAGCGCCTGGCGGGCTGCAGCTGCGGTTTCATCACCCACACCAATACTTCGGACGTAGTCCGCGGTCGTGCCCCAGGTCTCTGCCACGCCATCGAGAGTTTTGCGCATCGCCCGCCGCGGCGACCCCCACATTGCGTGGTAATCGTGGGGATTTCGCCCCGCCTCCTCGATCACTTTTTGGAACCAATTGGTGCCCTCGGTGCTGTGGGCGCGGTATTGGGCCGAGATTTCGTAGTCATCGAGAATGTACGGCGCGGCGACATCAGCGAGTCCAAGGAGCACCATCGCGGTGATTCCAGTGCGGTCTTTCCCGGCCGTACAGTGGAAGAGAATCCGCTCACCGTTGCCAACCGCCGCGACCATCCGACTCAAGTAGTCGGGGAAACCTTCGAGCATTCGCAGGTAACCCGACGCCATGTCGTCCTCGTCGAACTTGTCAAGATCACCATCGAGGATGCGCTGCAACATCGTTCGGCCCTTGGCCACATCGCTGGACATCGGGAAATGCACGTGGGTAATACCGTCGGGCACGCGATCGGGAGCCCGGTCGACCTCTTCGTGTGATCGCAGGTCGAAGATCTTCGTGATCCCGAGCCCCGCCATGATCTCGTGGTCTGCATGAGACAGTTCGTGGAGGCCATCGCTCCGAAAGACCTGTCCCCATCGTGTCCACGAACCGTCGAGGGTTGGGTAGCCACCGAGGTCCCGGAAGTTCGACGGCCCATCCATCACGATTCGACGTTCGGCCGCGATCACGAAACCTTGGCTGGGTTCGAAGAGATGCACATACGAACGGCCCGGTCGACGCGGCAGCGTAACGTGGCCTGCGGTGTCAGGCGCCCGCACATCGGTTCCGGCGTCGATCGGCGAATCCGAAAGAAACACAGACATCTCCGGCGAGCCACCGCGCCAGGCCACCACCAGTTCATCGTCGACGCCAACAACGTTCACATGGGAGATCGGATCAGTCACGCACGCACCCTAGGTGGACAATTGCATCGGTCGGAAAAGGCTCCCAGCTCCGACCATCGATCGCCGGTTACTGTGCAGCACTATGTCTCAGCTGTCTGAAGAAAACCTCCGCTGGCAAGCCACTGCTCGCGAAGTAGCGGAGGACGTTGTCCGACCGCTCGCCCGCCAATACGACGAAGCCCAGGAGTATCCCTGGGAGATTAAGGCCGCCATCACAGATGCCGGGTTGTTTGGCGTATGGATTCCCGAGGCCTATGGCGGCACGGGGCTTCACGAAACGAACCTCCGCAATGTTGCCGTGGTCGTCGAGCAGCTCAGTCGGGCGTGCGGCGGGGTCGGCGTGTTGTTCGCGGTCAACGTTCTCGGCTCAATGCCAATCCTTGTCGGAGGTACTGAAGAGCAGAAGCAGACCTACCTGCCACAGATCGCGTCCGGCGAGAAACTGATCTCTTTCTGTCTCTCCGAAAAGACAGCCGGCTCCGATGCCCAGGCCCTCAAGACCCGTGCCGTGGCCAACAACTCCGGCTGGAGCATTCACGGCGAGAAGAAGTGGACCACCAACGGCGGGGCGGCAGATCTCTACACAGTGTTCGCCGTAACCGACCCGGAAGACAAGCGGTCGTCACGTATCTCGGCATTCATTGTCGAAAAGGGCGATGAGGGATTCTCGATCGGCAAGGTCGAAGACAAGATGGGCATTCGCTGCACACCCGTCGTCGAAACACGGTTCAACGGCGTGCAAGTCGATCAGTCGCGGCTCCTCGGCGGCGAGACAGGGCGCGGATTTCGCCACGCCATGGCGACACTCGACTTCGCACGACCCGGGGTCGCCGCGCAGGGTGCCGGTTTGGCACAAGGCGCACTCGAACTCGCCAACCGCTACACGTCGCAGCGCGGTCAGTTCGGCCAGACCATCAATCAATTCCAGATGGTTCAGGCGATGCTCGCCGACATGGCAATGAAGACCGAAGCCTCACGACAGCTGGTCTACGCCGCAGCGGGCGCCGGTGACGCTGGTGATCTCAAGGGTCTGAACCAGCTGGCCGCGATGGCGAAGTGTTACGCGAGCGATGCCGCCATGGAGGTCAGCACCGACGCCGTCCAGCTCTTTGGCGGCTACGGCTTCATGAAGGACTACCCCGTCGAGAAGTACATGCGAGACGCGAAGATCACCCAGATCTACGAGGGCACGAACCAAGTTCAGCGAATGGTGATCGCCCGCAACCTCGCCAAAGAAGCCGAGTCGCTGGCCTTCCTCGATCAGGTCATCCCCGCCGAGTCGCAAGACATCTTCGAGGGCTAGCTGTACTCGGCCCAGCGGCCAGCGGAACCAAAACGCGAGACTGCGCCGACCCGAAGGCCGACGCAGTCTCAAATCCTTGTTGCCCCGAAGGGCGGGCTGGCAATTCAGAGAATTGCCGAGGAACTCGAAGAGTTCCCGTTATTGGAGTTCGACGGTGCCGCCGGCAGCCTCGAGGGCTTCCTTGGCCTTCTCTGCGTCGCTCTTTGAAGCGCCCTCAATGATGGCCTTCGGAGCGCTGTCAACGAGTTCCTTGGCTTCCTTGAGACCGAGGGACGTGAGACTGCGAACTTCCTTGATCACCTGGATCTTCTTGTCGCCAGCGCTGGTCAGCACGACGTCAAACGAGTCCTTCTCTTCTTCCGGAGCCTCGCCGCCACCCGCAGGGGCAGCAGCAACAGCTACGGGAGCAGCAGCGGTAACGCCGAACTTCTCTTCGAAGTCCGACAGAAGCTCGCTGAGATCGAGGACGCTCATGGCGCCAATCGAGTCGAGAATTTCTTCCTTGGTAGCCATGTTCAGGCCTCCTGTTCTTCCCCGGCATCGCCGGAATCATCGCCGGCGTCGCCAGCCTCGTTATCACTGGCATCGCCAGTGTCGGCGTCGGCTGACGCCTCGGTTTCGGTTGCTTCTGTAGCTTCATCAGCGACCACTTCTTCGGTCGCTTCAACAGCGGTGGCTTCGGCCTCGGGGGCCTCGCCAGATTCATCGCCTGAGGCGTCGGCAGCCGCGTTCTCTGCCGGTGCGTCGGCAGCCGCGTTCTCTGCCGGTGCGTCGGCAGCCGCGTTCGGACCGCCACCCTTCTCGATGAGCGCCTGTAGGCCGTACGCGAAATCGCGGGGCACTGCGGCAAGCAAGCCAGCGAACTTGGCCATTGGTGCTTGGAACGCACCAGCCAACTGCGCAAGCAGCACATCTCGAGACGGAAGCTCGGCGAGGGCCTTCAAATCATCTGCGCTGAGCAGTTGATTGTCGAGCACGCCGCCCTTGATGACGAGTGAGTCGTTGGTCTTCGCAAAGTCCTTCAAGGCCTTTGCGACGGCCGCGACATCGCCTGCTGAACCGTCGGCGCGTACGCCTACAAAGGCGATCGCCGTCGGGCCAGTGAGCAGGTCATCAATCTCAAGCCCGGCATCTTGCGCCGCAAGGCGCACGAGCGTGTTCTTGTAGATCTTGTACTCACCACCGGCATCGCGCAACGCACGACGCAGATCGGCAAGCGCCTTCACGTTGAGGCCTCGATATTCGGTCAGCAGTACGCCGTCGGCATCAGCAAGCTTCTGCTTCACCTCTTCGACGACCGCAACCTTGTCTGGTCTCGGGTCTCCCATTTCTCCACCTCCTCTGATCTTTCTCTCGGTCTTCTTCATTCTCTGCAAGATGCGTTGGGCAAAATGCAAACTGGGCGCCCACCGAGTCGGCGAACGCCCAGACATCTTCCGACGAATCGGTGAGATCAGGAGGTTCTCCTCGACCGGCGGGCAGCTGCCCATTAGTGCTCCTTGCGGAGCGCACCGGAGGTCTTCGGCGAACGGCAACACCTGCGGCGTTGCTTGAATTCAATTGTGAGATCAGGCTAGATGCCCGATCGGACAGTTCCTCAGCTCGTGACGACCTGGCCTGGATCGACGCGAACGCCGGGGCCCATCGTGGTGCTGAGAACGATCTTCTGCATGTACAAGCCCTTGGACGATGCCGGCTTGGCCTTCTCGAGCTCGGCGATGAGCGCACGAAGGTTGAGGAGTAGCGCAGCTTCGTCGAACGACACCTTTCCGATCGGCACGTGAACATTGGCGAAACGGTCGGTGCGATACTCGACCATGCCACCCTTGAACTCACCAACGGCCTTGGCCACGTCGGGGGTGACGGTGCCGGTCTTGGGGTTTGGCATCAGGCCACGCGGGCCAAGTACACGACCGAGCTTTCCAACGACGGGCATCATGTCGGGAGTGGCAATGGCCAGATCGAAATCGGTCATGCCCTTCGCGACCTCAGCGGCGAGTTCTTCGCCACCAACGTGCTCGGCGCCGGCGTCGCGGGCCGCCTGAGCGGCTTCGCCCTGAGCGAAGACCGCGATACGCACGTCCTTGCCGGTACCTGATGGGAGCGCAACGGTGGCGCGAATCATCTGCTCGGCCTTGCGGGGGTCCACACCCAACCGCACAACGATGTCGATGGTTTCATCGAACTTCTTGGTACCCAGCGACTTGATGATCGCGATTGCTTCCTCATCGGAATGTAAACGATCGCGGTCGTACTTCTGAGAGTTGTCTTTGTACTGCTTGCTTTGCGCCATATCTGGCTCCCTCCGTGTACTGCCGCCCGGCGAGGTGATCCGGTACGAACAGGTGAGCTGAACTTCAGCTCAGCGAGTGCTTTCTACATGAGTCCGACAGAAACGCGAAGCGTTTCCCTGAACCTTGAGAAACGCGAAGCGTTTCAGATGACTTCGATGCCCATCGAACGGGCGGTGCCAGCAACCTGAAGCTTGGCACCTTCCATATCGATGGCGTTGAGGTCGGGCATCTTGAGCTCGGCGATCTCCGTGACCTGTGCATTAGTGATCGAACCGGCGCTCTCGCGGCCCGGTGCGCCGGAAGCCGACTCGAGGCCAGCTGCCTTCTTGATCAGGAATGCGGTGGGCGGGGTCTTGAGAATGAAGGAAAACGAACGATCTTCGTAAACCGTGATCTCAGCCGGAACAATCTGTCCGCGCTTATCTTCGGTGCGGGCGTTGTAATCCTTACAGAAGTCCATGATCGCCACACCGTGGGGACCTAGCGCGGTACCAACCGGCGGAGCAGGCGAGGCCTGACCAGCGGGGATCTGAATTCGGACGACAGCAGCGACCTGCTTCTTGGCCATGACAAATTTCCTAAGGAACGTGGACTGTTAAGTCTGGACGGAGACTCACCAAGCAACAACTCGCGCGGGTGAGGGTTTTTCTGACAATCTGCGCATGAGTGACACCGGAGGTGTCACAAACTCGCAGCAAATTCTCGCATGAGTGACACCGGAGGTGTCACAAACTCGCAGTGGATTCTAGAGACGGGCGACCTGCGCGAACTCGAGTTCGACGGGTGTTTCCCGACCAAAGATGTTGACGAGAACCTTGACTTTGAGCTGATCTTCGTTGATCTCGATGATCTCGCCAGAGAAGTCGGCGAACGGGCCTTCCTTGACCCGCACGGTCTCGCCCATGTCGTATTCGAACATCGGCTTCGACTTCTTTGTGGCTTCCTGGGTTCGGTCGGCTTCGACGCCGAGGAAGTTCTCGACGTCTTTGCGCCGCATCGGCGAAGGCTTGCCACCCTGGTTGACGAAGCCGGTGACACCCGGCGTGTTCCGGATGACATACCAAGCGTCGTCGTCGAGCGAGGTGCGACAGAGGAGATAACCGGGGAAGAGCTTCTTCTCGGTCATGACCTTCTTGCCGTTCTTGAACTCTGGAATTTCGCGGGTGGGAATAACCACCTCGTAGATGCGCTCTTCCATGTTCATCGAGGCAATGCGGGCCTCGAGATTTTGTTTGACCTTCTTCTCATAACCCGACTGGGTGTGAAGCACGAACCAGCGGCCAGGACGGTCGTACGGCGAGATGTAGGGCTCTTCTTCGACGTAGTCCTCTTCGAGCAGTTCGTCTTCGTCAAGCAAGCTGTCGACAATCGGGGCTTCCGCCTCGAGGGCACCACCCGTCCACTCGTTGGCGAGACCGGCACCGATGGGCGCACTTGCCTCAGTATCGGCTTCGACCTCTTCCGCGGCCTCGGCCAAGATCTCTTCGGCCTCCGCAACCACTGCTTCCGCAGCGCCATCGGTGGCTTCGTCGGTCGACTCGTCGTCGCTCATGTTGATGTCGTCACTCATATCGATCAGCTCTCGAACAGGTCCAGGATGAAGGTGGCGAACACCCAGTCAAGGCCGTAGATGAAGGCGCCAAGCAAGATGATGGTGAACAGCACCACAATTGAGTAGTTGACGGTCTCGTCGCGCGACGGCCACGCCACCTTGCGGAGCTCGCCACGAACCTCCCGAAGGAACTGGACCGGGCTCGTGCGGTCTTGCGGCGGCGTCGCGTTCTGCTGGCGACGACCCCGCACGGGTTCGCCCGCGGCGTCAACTTCGCCCTGCTTCTGCAGCATTCGCTTCTGCTGTCGGTTCATCGACATGATGAGGATCCTTGGATGATTGAAACGACACCACCGGCCGACGGTGCCGTCATGCAGGGGCGACAGGACTTGAACCTGCAACCGCCGGTTTTGGAGACCGGAGCTCTACCAGTTGAGCCACGCCCCTTAGAACGGGCACAACGTTACCACTCGCCTTCCGAATAACTGCCCTCGCGAAAGCAGTTCAACCCACGAGTCGCGTCCCTCGCCGCTGCCGAGCCGCAAGGACGATCACGCCAGCGGCCGCCGCGAGGCCGCCGATGGTGGCCGCGGCATAGCCGGGCACACGTCGTCCGAGCCGATCACCGTGCTCGTCGAGCATGGTCAAAATGTCGAGTTCAAGCGTCGGCGAGAAGGGCACGGGGCGGTCGGCGAGCCCGCTCATCGAGCGCCGAAGTCGACGAAAGCCCGCTTGTTCGGCCTGACAGCGTAGGCATTGGGCGACGTGCACTTCCGCATCGGTCGACAAGACGACATCTTCACCGGCGGCCAACTCGTCGAACATGTCGTCGCACTGGAGGACAGCTGCGGGGGAAAGATCAGACGGCATGGAGTTCCTCTCCCGGGAGCGGGAAAACCCGTTCGCGTAGCCGGCGGCGAGCGCGATGGAGGCGTACTTTCGCAGCGCTAACCGAAATATCGAGTTCCTCGGCGATCGCATCATGGGTCATGTCGTAGACGTCGCGCAGCACAACGACGGCTCGCAATCGGGGCGGGAGCTCCCGAATGGCGGAGTCCAGTTGGTCTCGCAGGTCGGTGGTTTCCGCCGCGACGACCGGGTCGTGGTCGGGTCGGAGTTCGGCCACCTCCGCATCATCGGGAAGTTCGTCATGGCGATGCCGTCGACGCTTGGTGGTGGCGGTGGAGGCACAGTTCGCAACGATGCGGTACAGCCACGTACTGAACTGCGCGTCGGCCCGGAACTTGTCGAGGCTGCGATACGCACGGAGGTAGGCGTCCTGCACCACGTCTCTCGCATCCTCCTCATCGCTGGTCAACCGAAGAGCCAAGCCGTACGCATTGTGATGTGTACGGCGAACCACTTCGTCGAACGCCTCGCGCTCGCCAGAGACCGCCCGCTCGACGAGATCGTCGATGGAGGTATCCATGAGTTTGGACCTGCGATCGGCCCGAGCGTTACGTGACGGATCGGTAACGATTCGAAGTCGGCGAGAAGCAGCGGTCACGTCATCCAGTATGGCGGACGCTGCGCCCGGAGCGAAAATTTGGTAGCGACGGACAGAGTCGAACTGTCGACCTCTCGATTATGAGTCGAGCGCTCTCACCAGCTGAGCTACGTCGCCGCCTTCGGAACGGCGAACCGTTCCGTTGAGCTCCCTGTCAGAATTGAACTGACGACCTCCTCCTTACCATGGAGGCGCTCTACCGACTGAGCTAAGGGAGCCTGCCAATGCAAGCACCGGCGTCGGCAATGATGCCACGACACTGCAGCACCTCCAACCTCTCGGGTCGCCCAAATCCGTCATGAGCAAAACGACTGCCTAATTAGCGACGAAGAGACACGAGTCACCGGGTCCGATCGAAGCCAGAGGACCATGGTCACAAAGTCCCATCAGGTTGAGTCTTTCGACTCAAGTTGGCCCGAACGCGCGTCGAGAAGAACGTCATGCGATTTGACCGGCTTGTTATCGAGGCTGACGAGAACACCTTCTCGTTGGAGTTCCACCCCCGCCTGACCGTCATCGGTGGTGTCGGACGTTTGGAGCGAGAGGGGCTCATTACCGAACTCGTTGGCTCGCTCAGCTCGAGCCGGGCCGGCGTACACGCCGAGATCGTTGCCGACAACGGCAACCGGTTCGCCGTGTTCCGCCCGTTCGGCGCTCGCGCTCGAGTGATCGACGTCGAGGCCGCGGCCGATGTGAGCTCTCGATTTGCCGACGACGACGGCAACATCGACCTCCTCTCGGTTGCTGGACTCGACACCCGCTCGGCCAAGCGTCGCCTCCGTCTGACCTCGTCGGACCTCACGACCAGCACCCATCATGATCAGATCATTCGACGCCTCGCCGCGGTCGAACCCCATCTGCTGTGGAGGCTTGCCGAGAGCGTCAAAACGGCGCAGAAAGCCCTTGATGAGGAAGCCGACGCCAGCGGCTCGGCTCCCGAAGATGCCGCCGTTGTCACCCGTATCGAAGAGCGTCACGCTCGCTTTGAAGACGCCCAGTCTCGCGCCGAGAAGGCCCGCAAGGGTTCCTTCTTCGTCGGCGCCTCCGCCGCGCTCCTCGCGGTTCCCTCGGTTGTTTGGGTTAGCCAGACACTCGCCATGGCGTTCGTGATCCTTGCGTGCATGGTCACCGCGCTTTCGTTCGTGCAGAACCAGCGGATGGACAAGGCCGGCAAGGCCGAAGAACAGGCCCTCGCTGAAGCGGGCGCTCAGTCGTACCTGGGGTTCCACCTCCAGCGGGTGAACGGGCTCCTCGACAGCCAAGCCTCACGTCAGCGGCTGATCAAGGCGGCCGCCGATCACGAGGCCGCCATAAAGGAGTGGTCCGACAGCGCCGGCGACATCCTCGTCGAGTGGGCCGATGAACATCGTACGGAAATCGACGAAGCGACGCGCCGAGCCGCCGAAGTCGACGCGATGGCCAGTACGCCGCTCCCAATCGACCCGGAAAACGACGAGGTCGCAGCGCTAGCTAGCGCGCTCGTGCAACGCCTCGAAAACGTGCGGGGCATTGGCCCGGCCGGCGAGAACCTGCCGTTGGTGCTCGACGACTCGCTCAACGGGCTCGCTCCTGAACTGAAGGCGCCCCTTCTCGAAATGCTGGTTCGCGCAAGCGAACACCAGCAGATCGTCTTCCTCACCGAGGACACCGACGTGACCGAGTGGGCTCGGGTCGAGGCCATCACCGGCGACCTGTCCATCCTCGAGCCGACAGCCGAAGAAACCGCCGACATTGACGTCGAAGCTGCAGAAACGGTTCAGGTCGCCTGACAAGGCTGACCCTAGAGTGAACAGAGTTTCCGGCCCTTCGGGGTCGGCGGAGGCGAGCCGCGACTCGCCAGTCGCATGCTTCGGTGCCACGTCCAATTCATGGGCGTGGCATCGTCGCGTATGGACTTCGAGACGCTTGCCGTAACTGTCGACGATCGAGTGGGGCGACTGACGCTCAACAACCCCGACAAACTCAACCCGCTCTCGACCCGATGCCTCGATGAACTCGCGGCGGCCGCCGGGTGGTTCGATGCTCAGACTGGTGTCCGAGTCGTCGTCGTCTCCGGCGCCGGACGGGCGTTCTGCGCGGGCGCCGACCTCGGCGGCTTTACGGCGACAGGCGATCGCACCGTCCGCGAGGGCGCGGACACCGGCCGGATCATGGTCGAGTCGATCGAACAGATGCGGGCGGTGACAATCGCTTCGATACACGGCCATTGCATCGGTGGTGGCGTGCTGCTCGCGATGGCGTGCGACCTGCGGGTGGCCGCCGAATCGACAAACTTCGTGATCCCCGAGGTCGACCTTGGGATTCCCCTCACCTGGGGTGGAATCCCGCGATTGGTTCGGGAGATCGGCGCGGCGGCCACACGAGACCTTGTCCTGTCGTGTCGTCCGTTCACCGCAATGGAGGCCCACGTTCGCGGCATCGCGAATCGTATGGTGGCCGACGATGACCTCAGTCGCGAGGTCGAGGAATTGGCGCAGTCGCTCGCGTTGAAGTCGCGGTACACGCTGCGGGCCACGCTCGACGCGGTCGATGTTGCCGCTGAGGCGCTCGTTCCGACCGGCGGCGCCTGGAGCGACGCCGATCAGTTCGTGACGGCAATGTTCGACGAGGAGAGCCGCGCCGTCGCCGCCCGGTATCTCAAAGCCCGGGGTCGATAACGGTAAGACTGCAGCTCAATGCCGAACCGGATCCCAATTCGTCGAGCCGTCATCGCGTCGTTCGCTCTGTACGTCGTCTTCGGGCTGCCCGACGGTGTGTTCGGCACGATCTGGCCGAACCTGCGCGACGACTTCGGCCGTTCCGACGGAAGCCTCGGCCTTCTGATCCTGGCCACCGCGATGGGCTACGCCGTCGGCGGACTCACATCGGGACACCTCGCCGAGCGTTTTGCCGTCGGACGACTCCTTCCGGTCACGATGACAGTCGCGGGTATTGGGCTTCTCACCATCGGGTTCGCGGGCGATTGGCGATACGTGATGTTGGGCTATCTCGTGCTCGGATTGGCCTGGGGCATCGCCGACGCTGCCGTGAACTCGTGGATGGCCATCACTCAGGGGCCCCGTCAGATGGGGCTTCTTCACGCGTCATATGGAGTCGGCGCGTTTGCCGGACCGTTGTTGGCCACCGCGTTTGTCGCGGACGGCACGGCGTGGCGGGCGCCGCTCGTCGTTTGTGCCGCGCTCACCGCCGTGTCCGTTGTCGCGCTAGTGATTGCTCGCTCCGGCTTCGCGCTCGCAACAACGACACCTGAGGTCGCCGCCAAGACCACACCGGCCAACGGCGACGACCGCCTGATGGTTCTGATGGTTGTCTGGTTCGTTGTGTACTCCGGGATCGAAGTGGGCCTCGGCAGCTGGGCCTACACCCTGCTGACCGAAGGCCGCGGCTACACCGACGTGAGCGCAGGCGTGATCACGGCCCTGTATTGGGGCGGGATCATGGCCGGACGCTTCGTCCTCGCCGCGTTCGGCAATCGCACCCACCCCGAACGGACGTTGCGGGCCACAACAATGACTGTGATCGCGTCATTGCTCTACCTCTGGGTCGACATCGGCGGCACCGGCGGCCTCGTCATGCCGCTTATCGGATTCGCGCTCGCACCAATGTTCCCAGTGATGATCGGCCGCACCGGCGTCTACCTCGGCGCAGCCCGAGCGACGAAGGCGGTGGGGTATCAAATCGGCGCAACGGCGATCGGTTTCACGTCGATTCCCACGCTCATTGGACTACTCGCGGACCGCTACGACGTCGGCGTCGCGGCTCCCGTTGTGCTCGCGACGATGCTCGCCCTCGCGCTCATTTGGATCACTATCGAGCGAAGCGTGGGTCAGCCGATGGGAGTGGTGCAGGAACCGGCCGCCGACGACACACCTGCGCCGCGGCGGGCGTGAACCAAATCATCCCGATCGAGTCCGTGAGTCATGAAACCTAGCGACAGCCCGGAGTTGGGATCACCCCAGCCGCGTTGACCTTTGGCGCCGCCATGCCCAAACGCGCGAGGTCCTGTCGTGTGGCCGTAACCCCGCATCAACGCTTGACCGTCGGCGCCGCCGATAGTGAACGCGTGAGAGCGGTTCGCTCCCGTACCCATCCAGTCGACGTGGTGCTGCCGCACAACGTCGAGTGCATCCTGCTTGACCTCGGGCCGCAGGAAGCCACCGTCGTCGTGCATAACGGCCTGGTACCAAAGCGCCATCTCGGCCGCGGAGCACACGCCTCCCCCGCCCGGGTGACCGGCGGCCCGAATCGAGGGTTCGTTGAAGACCAGAAGGGCATCGTCGGTGACCTCCGTTGTCGGCATCGACTCGATCCCGAATTGGGCCGCCATGGCTTCAAGATCGGGCGCTTCCCCGACCGTCACGACATCGGCAATGTTGGCTTGATCATCCTCGGGGATCGCCAGCCAACGCGAGCATCCAGCCGGCGCCATCACGCGCTCGGTGATGACGTCGGCATGATGGCGGCCGGTGACCTCCGTGATGCAATCGGCCAGTACCCAGTGGGCCGACGACGCGTGATATTCAAACGCCGACCCCGGCTCCCAGGTGGTGCGCCAACCGGAATAACGAGCAAGGCGGGCATTGCGATCACTGAACTCCGACAACCCCAATGGTGCGTGGGGAAACCCGCCCGCGTGCAGAAGTACCTGCGAAAGGGTGATAGCGGCTTTGTCGTTCGATCCGAACGAAGGAAGAACAGTGCTCACGGGAGCGCCGAGATCCAAAAGCCCCTCGGCCGCAAGTTCGAGCACGGTGAGGCTGACCGTTGGTTTGATCGCGGAGTAAGTGTGAAGACGTTGATCAGTCGTGAGGTCGCCGAACGCTTCGAACAGCACGATCTCACCCTCGAAACCCAGCGCAACCTGACAGCCGGGAATCCGACCTTCATCAACTTCTCGCTGGCACCGAGCGATCAGACGGGTAATACGTTCGGGGATAATCGTCGTCATATCTTCGGGACCGTAATCGGCTCCACCGCTTTGCGCCTGCCCGGCCATTCGGTCAGGTCCGGAACGAGGGCGCGGTGATCTCGGCACTCCACGATCTGGGCCCACACGCCAACGCCATAGGCCATGTCGTCGGCGACCCGCAAGGCGACCGAACGCACCGGGTCGGTTGGCCGACGGCCTTGCCACCAATCGAGAGCGGCGGGCACCAGCATGGCCGCCGCAACGCCTCGACGAAGGCGGCGCGACCACGCCGCCATCGGGATCGCCACCGGCCACCACACACGAGACGTCGCGCGGCACAGCCCGAGCGCCGCCTGCACATTGCCCCAACCGGCCAGCCGGGCCGCCTCGCGAGGCGCATTCGGGATCTCGCCGAGCTTCTTCACTAGAGCCGCCGATGAGGCCGCGGCGATCGCCGACCCGGTGATCGGGAAGCCGCCGATCGCGGCGCCCCAAGCGGCAAGACTCCACCGCGAGCAGCGGGCGGGAGCAACGACGTCACCGTGGCGCGCCGCGAGCGGCACGGCACTGCCGCCGTACTGCACTCGCTGACGGATCAACCCCAACCATGAGGACCGCGGGGCGTGCAACGCCACCACCTCGGGCACGTACCGAATCATTCCGATGGCGGCAAGGCGCCAGATGAGGTCCACGTCTTCGCCCACTCGAAGCTCGGGGTCGAACCCGCCGACCTCGGCAACTGCGGACTTCCGGACCACGAGCACCGCCGACGGCACATAGGCGACGGCACGTTTGGGGCCAACACTCGCGGGCTGGGAACCAATGTCGAGCGGCGAGTGCACTTCCTCGTAGCGCTCGCGAAGCGAGGGCCCCGGCGCGCTGGCAACCCGGGGCGCCACTGCAACAACCGCGGGGTCGTCAAAGTACGGAGCGAGTCCCGCCCACCATCCGGACGGGAGAACAACATCGGCATCTACGAAAGCGACGAGGTCCGTACGGGCGGCCGCCAGTCCGCTCATACGGGCCGCACCCGGTCCGCCGTTTTCCGGGAGCCGGAGGACGGATATTTCGGTGGCGGCTCCGTCGATGTCGAGCGGGGAATCCGACGCGTCGTCAACCACGATTACCGGCACCTGCAACGTGGGCAACAGGCGCGCCAGAGCCTCGGCACAGTTCCAGGCGGGCACGACCGCAGTGACGGCGGGCGGATCCGCCGCGGGCACAACCACCGGATGGACCAGACCCGCGTCGAGTAACCGTCGGGCGAGACCACGGGCGGACTTCACGTCGGCCAGCGGCGTGCCGTCGAGCCACGCGTCGACGACCGCGGCACCTGCATCAGCCAGCCGCACGATTCGAAGCGGCGAACCACCAATCAGGATACGACCACCATCGATCCGACGAAGACCGGCATCCGCGCCAAGGACCATTCCCGCCGGCGGTAAGGACCCGATTTCGCCGAGTGAGGTGGCTACTTCGTCCATGCACAGGACGGTAGCCCCCTTGTCCGCCTACCCTCTCGGCCATGCACGATCTCGTCATTCGCAACGGTCAGATCATTGATGGCTCTGGAGCCGCGGCGACCACTGGTGATATCGCCATCGACGGCGAGACCATCGTCGAAGTGGGCGTCGAGGTTGGCGCGGGGCACCGAGAGATCGATGCCGACGGCCGAATCGTCACGCCCGGTTTTGTCGACACCCACACGCACTATGACGCGCAGGCGACCTGGGACCCCGAACTCACGCCGTCCAGTTGGCACGGTGTTACCTCAGTTGTCATGGGCAACTGTGGTGTCGGGTTCGCACCCGTTGCCGCCGATCGCCGCGACTGGCTGATCGAGCTCATGGAGGGTGTCGAAGACATCCCCGGTGCCGCGTTGACCGACGGCATCGAATGGGGCTGGGAGACATTCCCGGAATACCTCGACGACCTCCAACAGCGTCAATGGGTACTCGACCTCGGCGCCCAGATTCCGCACGGCGCCTTGCGCGCCTACGTCATGCGCGAGCGGGCGCTCGACGACGCGAACGACCACGACATCGAGCGAATGGCCGACCTTGTGAAGGAGGCGCTCGACGTCGGAGCACTGGGCTTCTCTACCTCTCGTACGCCGCTCCACAAGTCCATTGACGGCGAACTCGTGCCGGGCACCTTTGCCAAGAACGAAGAACTCTTCGCTATTGCTGACGCGATTCGGCGAGCCGGGCACGGCGTATTCCAGACCGCCACCCATCACGCCGACGTGCCCGAATCGTTTGCCTGGATGCGCACCGTCGCTGAGATCACGAAGCAGCCAGTGATTTTCAACCTCAACCAGCCCGACTATGCGCCCGACCTCTGGCGAGAAGACATTCGCCTACTCGAGGAAGCACAAGCCGATGGCCTCAACGTGCTCGCGCAGGTCTCCGGGCGCCCGGTGGGCATCCTCGAATCGTGGTCCGCCACCGTGAACCCGTTCATGCTCTGTCCAACCTGGGGTCTCATCGGGCAACTACCCGAGGCCGAACGTCTCGTCGAACTCCGACGCGACGATGTTCGCACCGCGCTCACTACCGAGGCCCCGGCCGTGTGGAGCGACTTCATCGCATCAATCACCCGCACCTGGGACAAGCTCTACCCCTTCGCGGGAGAGGCCGACTACGAACCCGACCCGTCCGCCACCTGCGGCGCGCGGGCCGCGAACGATCCCCGAACGCCGGCCGAGCTTGCCTACGACCACCTGATGACCGAGGACGGACGCGGGCTGCTCTACTACCCGCTCTTCAACTACACCAACCACAACCTCGACCATCTGTGGGAGCTCCATCAGCATCCTCACACCCGAATGGGCCTCGCCGATGCCGGCGCCCACTGCGGCACCATCGCTGATGGCGGAATGCCCACGTTCATGCTCCAGTTCTGGGCCCGTGATCGGGTGCGCGGTGAACACATGCCGCTCGAATGGATCATCCATCGCCAGACCCGCCAGACCGCCGAGCTCTACGGACTACTCGACCGGGGCCTACTCGCTCCCGGAATGCGGGCCGATCTCAACGTGATCGACATGGACAGTCTCGGAGTCGAACTCCCCCATCTCGAGGGGGATCTCCCCACCGGCGCGAATCGATACGTGCAACGGGCCCGCGGATACGGCGCCACCATTTGTGGTGGTGCGGTGACCGTGGTCGACGACACATTCACCGGCGAACACCCCGGGCGTTTGATCCGCGGACCGCAAGCGGACCGTCGCTGAATCAGAAGAGGATCGGGATCTGTTCGGTCGGATACGTCGACGGGGCAAAGAACCACATCTCGATCGCGTAACGCGTCGCCGTCATCGATGGATCAACCCCCGTGCGGTGCAAGGTCATGTGGTCGAAGAGCAGCGCATCACCAGTGTCGAAAATCGGGCGCTCAATCTGTGAGGCGTCGTAGGTGCTCGCCGTGTCATCGCTGACCGACCAGTCGTAGATCTTGTCTCCGCCGGTTGGTACGAGATGATCGAACCGGTGCGCGAACACGTCGAGTCCGGGCGCATCCGCGCCGCACGGCGAGAGTGCCGTCCAAACGTTGAGCGCTCGCGTGTCGGTGCCGAGGAACGCGCCGTCTTGATGCCACCCGGCGAGCGAGCCCGGCGCCGTTCGCCGCAGTGTGGTCTTCTTCACAGAGAACGCCGGAGGTTCGTGAAAGTAATCGGTCATGATCCCGCGCATTCCTGCGGCCTCAAGCGCCTCGGTCATCTCGTACATCGCCGACGGGCTGTCCACACCGAGGACACCGCTCCCAAAGTTTGCGAACGCCCGTTCATAGGGGCCGAACGGATGGCGTTCGTCAGGTTCAAACGGAACCAGATCTGGTCGGGTGTCCGACGACGGGTCCTCTCGGAGTCGGGCAGCACCCTCGAAGGCGCGGTCGATAACCGAACGAAGGCTCGCGGCTCTGGTCGGGTCGACCAGTCCACGAACAATGAGCGCACCGCGGTTGGCCAGTGCGGCGGCAATGAGATCAGCGGAGAGATCTTCGGCTGACACTTCGGGAAGGCCGGTGCCGCCGAACGAGTCAGGAATCGACGCAGGCCACTCAGCGGGCCCAGCCGGATGGGTCATCGCATCGAAGGCAGAATGACGTATCGACAGTAGGCGCGACTCGAGATCGAGGTTCCGCTCTGATGCCAGCGCATCGCGAAGCACCGTGATCGCCTGTTGATGCTGTCCAGCAGCGACGAACTCATCGGCCCGAGCAAGGGTGTCGTTCGACATCTCTCTAGTTTCCCACGCCGCCAAGGGCGAGGACTTCACTGCCGAAGGTCTCAGCGAACCAGGCGCTGCCTTCGATGTTGAAGTGCACTCCGTCACCACGGATTGGAGAGATCCCATCAACCTCGCGTAGCGGTTCACCACCCGGGCAAAGGACGGCGTCGAGATCGTAGAACTCGACACTGTCTGGATAGGACGACCCAATGCCGGGCAAGATGTCGTTGTTGAGCACACCGAGCTCCTCAGGCCCGACCCAGTCGGTGTTCACCTCAGAGGGATCGGGGGCACTGCCACGATCGAGACAAGGCGCGATCATCCAGACGATCTTCGCGCCGCTGGCAGTCATTGCTTCGACCACAGTCTCGTACTCACGCGTGAGATAGTCGTTGAACTCGGGCTCACCGATACGGAGCGGTTCGGGCCACTCGTCGAGTCGCCGTCGACCCACGTCCCAGGCGCTCGAGAGCACCACAACGAGATCGGGGTCGAAGCTCGCGACCTGACTGTCGAAAGACGCAACCGCCGCAACACATTCTGGACGGATCGGTGTTTCCTCACCCGACCCAAACTTGTAGCCCTCGTCAGCCAAGCCACAACCGTTTGTGGCCACGTTCCAGACCCAATAACCCTCGTCGGCACCCCACCGCTCGAGTCCGTAGCCGAGCGAACGAGCTTGGGAGTCACCGATGACCATCACGCGAGTCGCGCCAGAGCGATCAGCTCGTTGGTAGAGCGCAGCGAAGTCGACGAGTGACTCCGCCGAAGTCTGGATGTACTCGCCGTGTTCAACCGTCGACGGGTCGGGCATCGCGCCCGAGGGAACGAGATTGACATCAACCCGAGTGCCGAGATCCTGCAGCGAGCCGTAGTAGGGGCTCAGACCACGAAAGAACGCGGCCTCGAACGTGGCGCCGGAACCGATCGACGCAACTGATGCGCCTTCCGTGGTGAGGAGGTCGATTCCCGTACCAAGCAACGCAGCACTCTTGGCCCGAGCATCGTCGGCTCCGTCGACGGCGAGCGAGGCAAGATCGTCGCCCGCCCAGCTATCGACGAACAACACGATGCTGTCAGGGTCATGAGCGGCAATCAATGCGGGCCAGTCTTCGGCCCAATTCGCGCATGTCGGAGCGCCGTCGACCTCGACCACACCGCCCTCGCAGGCAAACACCTCTCGGGCGCCGAGGTTGATCTGATCGTCATCGGCGATGACCGTTTCCAGCGCATCAACGACCTCGCCATTCTCGGCGCTGTAGATCACAAGAATATCGAGCACTCCATCGCTGGTCGCCACCGGCGCTCGCAGCGAACGACCGTCGTCACGCAATGTTGCAAGCGGGTCGTCGCCGTCGAGATTTGCCGTCAGGTTGGCGCCAACAATAAGCGCGATGCCGACGACCGGGTAGACGAACACCTGGCCGATCGTGGGCAACCCGAACGAGAATCCCTTGCGGATCGGGGTCTCGATGAATCGATGTGAGGCCCATGCCACGAGGAACGTGAGGGCAAACCGAAGGGCGCAATTTGGCCATGGGTCAAGCCCTGTTCGCTCGGGTGTGAGCCAGAGGAAAATCACAAAGTGGTAGATGTAGAGGCCGTAGCTCAGGCCGCCCACCCATACCGCGACTCGCCAATTGAACACCCGATCGAGCACGCCGCGCTGGGCGACGATCGCCATGATGAGAGCCGCTGTGAGCAGCGAGTTGAGGAGGAATCCGCCCTTGTAAGAAAACCCCTCGGTCACCCCGAAGGTGGTCCACAAGTAGCCGAGCGCGACAATCACGAGCCAACCAGACCACGACAGGACCTGTCGGACCTTTTCCTTGATCTGACCGTGGCGATGGTGCATGACCACGGCGAGCAGCACACCCACCATCACCTCGGCGATTCGGGTATCGGTACCGAAGTACAGACGGTCTACATCAGTACCGGCGTTGTAGAGGTAGAGCATCCACGCGGACGACCCGAGGATGATCGCGGTGAGAACCGCGACCATCGTGCGGTATGGCACCTTGAAACGAAGCAGGAACCCGAGCAGCAACGGGATGACGATGTAGAACTGCTCTTCAACGGCGAGCGACCAGTAATGCTGGACCGGCGACGGCGCCGCAAATATGTCGGTGTAGGACTGCTCCGTCGCAATGAAGGTCCAGTTGACGACGTAGAAGATGACGCCGATGAGGTCTTCTGGCAACTGCTCGGCCTGGCTTCGAGTGGCGACTGTGGCGCCAAACACCACGGCCAGAAATGCCCCGCCCAGCGCCGCAGGCGCGAGCCGACGGACTCTTCGAGCCCAGAATCGTTTGAAATCGACTCGGCCGGCACGTTCGCGATCGTCGAGCAGAATCGCCGCGATCAGAAATCCTGAGAGTACAAAGAACAGCGACAGCGAGAGGTAGAAGCCGTCGTAGGGGCCGAGACGCGCGTGGTAGAAGAGAACGCAGAAGATGGTGTAGCCGCGAAGCCCGTCGAGCCCCTTCTGATAGCTGCCGAACGCACGAACCTGGCGTCCCGAAGGAACCGCAGCGGCCGGCGATGCAACACTCATATCCTT
This sequence comes from Candidatus Aldehydirespiratoraceae bacterium, assembly GCA_047639555.1. Taxonomy (GTDB): domain Bacteria; phylum Actinomycetota; class Acidimicrobiia; order Acidimicrobiales; family Aldehydirespiratoraceae; genus JAJRXC01. The sequence goes on along the minus strand of JBLIOE010000033.1, from coordinate 11,543 downwards.
CTCCACACGCATCGGGCCGAGAGTACCGCATCACTCTGCGTGAAGGAAGAGCACTTATAGTGTGTGTCGAACTGTCCAGAAACAGTATTCATCGCACCCTCGCGGCGGCTACAGCACGCTCGCAAGAGCTGCCGGAATATCTAGGGCCCCACGGATGGAGGCAAACCGGGCGCCAACCCCCCGCGAGAATTCGCCGGCATCCTCGGCGTCGTCAAAGGGTGCGATCACACACAACTCATCGAGACGCATCGCGGCCTTCGTGGCATCGGCACCCGCCGTCGATCGGCAGTCCGAAAGCAAGATTGTCACGCGGCGCTTGGCCCGCGACCGCTCGAGCTGACGAGCCGCTGCCCGCAAGACGGCATCGAGATCGGTCGTGCCGCGCCCGCGTATCCGCAACAAGTCGTTGACCACCGCGGACGTAGGCCGGGAGTCGTCTTGCGACTTGAGTGCAAGTTGTCGATCCGAGAAGGCAATCACCGACCAGTCCGCGGGTGCACGCCAGGCACACGCCGCAGCGGCAACAGCCGCTATCGCGAGTCGATCGCCGCTCATCGAGCCACTTCTGTCGACAAGGAGGGCGATGGCCATCGTGGGTTTGGTCCAGTGCCGCACCCGAAGATCCTCGGCGGCGACTCCGTACTGACCGGCCCTCGCCTCGACGAGAGCGTCGAAGCTCGCCTCAATATCGAGATCACCATCAGCCCGATCGGCCGGCGAGGATTGAAGACGGCCGATTCCTCGAGAATCGGTGGGCCCGACGCGGGCGAGGTCAATCATCAAACGGCCCGCGAGCCGAGCCGCAAGAGCGGCCAGCGCGGGGTCGGTCGCGCCGGTCATCTCCGCCAGCAGCGAGAGTGCGTGGTCAGCGTCTTCTTCGACGAGATCCGCCAAGGCCTGCTCGTCGATCTCACCTACCTCGGGCGAGATCTCGTCGAAGGCCGGATCTTGCTGAAGCTGCTGGCGCGGCGTCTTACGTCGGTTCTCGTCCGCCAACGCCTCCTGGGCGTCGTCGCCCTCAAGGGTGAGTGGGGCGCCCGAGTCGCCCCCTACGGGGCGGTCACTTTTCCCGAGTCATCGTCGGCGGGGTCAGCCGGATTCTCTGCCGCCAAGACCTGGGACCAGAGATCCCGGATCACATCTTCGGGCTGACGGTCGCCACCTTCATGCAGGCGGATCCGGCCGGACAACGACACCAGCGCGGCGTCGAGACCAATCTCTGGATCGGTGACCGTCGTGTTTCGGATGCCAGCAAGACGACTGGCAACCTCCACAAGGTCGATCGCTCCCCGGACCGAAGACCCAACCCGAACATCGCTGTGATTGCGGGTGCCGCGGGTGACGAGGACTGCTCGCTGAAGAAGCAACGGGTCGGCCGATGATGTTCGGCGTTCGACAATTCCGTCCTCATCGTCGCGGGACTGATATCCCATCGCGATGCGACACATGCGGTCGTAGACCGCACCCGACACTCGAGCGGTGCCGATGTTGTCAAACGGGTTCATCGCGGCGACGAGCCGAAACCCCGCCGCCGCCGGAATACGCCCGATCCGAGGGAGATGCAATTCACCTTCCGACATCACCGAGATGAGCAGGTTGACCGTCTCTTCCGGAACCCGATTGAGCTCTTCGACATAGAGGAGCGCACCCTGTCGGAGCGCTTCAACAAGCGGACCGTCGACGAAAACGTCGGGGGTGTAACCCTCCTCCAGAACGCGCGACGGATCGAACTGGCCGGCGAGCCGAGCGGGGGTGAGCTCCGCATTGCCTTCAACAAAGACAAACCCCGTGCCCGCCGCCGCAGCGACCTCGCGAAGCATGGTGGACTTGCCGGTTCCCGGCGGCCCTTCCAAGAGCACGTGTCGATCCGCGGCAAGGGACGCGGCAAGGAGCTCGAGTTCACGGCGACGCCCAACAAGGGCGGCGTCGAGCGCGTCGAGAACCGCAGCATCGTCGAGTGCAGTCATGTCTGGCGCGAGGTCAGTCGAACTCGATAACGCCGCGAACGTTCTTGTTCGCCAGCATGTCGGCGTAGCCCTCGTTCACTTGATCGAGCGTGTAGGTGGTGGTGATCATCTCGTCGAGCATGAGCTGACCAGCTTGGTACATCGAGAGGAGATGCGGGATCTCCTTACGGGGCGAGGTGGAACCGAAGAGGCAACCCTTGAGCTGCTTGTTCATCATCGCGAACTCGAAGAGGTTCAACTGCACGTCCATGTCCATCGCGTTCGCGACCGCGGTGGCAACGATGGTGCCGCCCTTGCGGGTCATGAACTGGGCCGGAGCGATCATGTCGCCAGTGAGCACGCCGGGGGTAAGAATGACGCTGTCGGCCATGACACCCATCGTCATCTCACCGACAATCGCCGTCGCTTCTTCCATGTTCGCGGCACTGTGCGTGGCGCCAAACTTTTGAGACGACTCACGCTTGAATTCCGACGGGTCGACCGCAACGACGTTCTTCGCCCCCGCAACCTTCGCACCCTGGATCGCGGCGTGGCCCAGGCCACCGCAACCGACGATGACAACCGTGTCGCCGGCCTTCACTTCGGCCCGATTCACCGCTGAGCCGTAGCCAGTGGTAACGCCGCAGCTCACGAGAGCGGCCACGCCGGCGGGGATGTCTTTCTGAATCTTGATGGCGGAGTTGACGCTGAGCACCATGTGTTCGGCAAAGGTGCCGAGCTTAAGCAGCGGGGTGAGATCTTCGCCGGCCGCGGTGTGGTGGCGGAACGTTCCGCCAAGCATGCCCGGCTCCATCAGCTGCGAACCAAGGTCACACAGGTTCTGCATACCTTCGGCACACCAGCGGCACTTGCCACACGACGGGATGAACGAGCACGAGATGTGATCGCCGATCTCGAATTCGGTGACACCCGGGCCGAGACCGATCACAACGCCAGCACCTTCGTGGCCGCCGACCAGCGGCAGCGTGACGGGCATGGTGCCGTCGTGCGCGTGCTCGTCGGAGTGGCACATTCCTGCCGCGGTCGTCTTGACGAGAATCTCGCCAACCTGCGGATCGTCAAGCTCGATCTCTTCGACGCTCCAGTCGGCGCCAACTTCACGGAGAACTGCTGCTCTGGTCTTCATAACGATCCCTCTGGGTGTATTGAGAATGGGTTTTGTGTGAATGCGTGTTGTGTGATTTCGCGCCGAGTGACCGCGGAAACGTACCAGCGGTGTGGAAGGGACGAAAGTCAGGAGCGATGGGCGATACGAACGGAACCCACGTGAGTTCCCGTCCAGTTTCTCAACGGCCGGGCGTCGGGGCGGTCAAGCAAGCCGAGTTCGGCCATTGCCCATTCGATTGCGGCCTCGCTTGCCCGCGTCGCACCGTCTCGGGCTTTCAACGCGACAACCACCCCGGAGTCGACCGCGAGGCCGCAGTACACACCCTCAGCGCCGGTCTTCACGACGACCCCCGGTGATTCGATCATGATCCGTGTGCAGGCGCGATCAGTACCGGCAACCATGAACGACGAACTCCGCATGGCCTCGAAGATCCGCTGCCCCTCGGTGGTTCCCGCCAGCGCGGCCCAGCCGCCGGCAAGCCGATCGAGCGGCATCGCCCAAACCGGGACCCCACAGCCGTCGACCCCCGGGGTCGTGTGAGCCAACGAGATGCCACAGAGCTCCTCGACGGCGGGAGTGAGGACCTCCGCCTGAAGCGGGTGGGTGGGGTCGAGATAACCCGCAGCACTGATACCCAGGTGGGCGCAGACGGAAAGAAACCCCACGTGTTTACCGGAGCAAGTGTTGTGGAGCGGTGTGGGCTGTTCGCCTTGCTGAACGAGTTGCTCTGCACTGCGCTGATGGGACGGCGGATGGCTGCCACACTCCAACGCTTCGATATCCAGTCCCGCATCGTCGAGCCATTGTGTGAGGACGGCGATGTGGGCGGGTTCCCCTCCGTGACTCGCACAGGCGATCGCCAACCGTTCCGACGAGAGCGCACGCGCATCGGCGGCTCCGGAACGAAACAGAGGGAGGGCTTGGATTGGTTTCAACGACGACCGGGGCAAGACGGAGCGGCGACCATCACCTCTGGACCACAGCTCACTACCATCGGCATCGACGGCGACAACATCCACCTCGTGACGGCTCTCGACCACGTCACCGCGAAGAACTTCAACTACCAACGGCTCGCTCACGGCGTCGACGTTAGCGAGCGGCGGTTAGTCGAGCACTGAGGCCGCCACCATGGCCTCGATCTGTGGCGCGATCCAGGATCTTGAAATCCGGTCGTCGTCGATCTCGGTGGCCATCTCCAGATACGCGGCGGACACGCCGGTCGTTGGGTCAAGCCACGCAGAGGTGCCGCCCAATCCACCGTGGCGAAGCGTGGCCGGATGCGCGATGCCACCACCAAACTTCGGAATCCGGTTGTGACCCATCACGGAGAATCCGTAACTCCACGATCCCTCGGGCAGCTTCACGCCGAGCGCTTCGAATGGAATTCCCGGAATACGGTTCGTCGTGATGGCTTCGATCGAAGCGTCGCTCAGAACTCGGCGATCGCCGACTTTGCCTCGATCGAGCACCATCTGTCCGAATCGGACGAGATCAGGCGCACTCGCGAACCCGCCCATGCCACCGGAGTCACAGAGCCAAAGAAGATCGTCGTTGAAATCGAGCGGCGAGTCGTCGTGATCGGGGCCAAGCGGAATCCCGGGCGGTCGTTTGACAACCCGTGGCTCCAAATCGTCACGACCGATCAGTGTCGAGCTTGCCATTTCGACTGGCTCGAACACGTAGCGATGCATCGCCGCGTCAAGGGTGTCACCGGTAACGCGTCGAACGATTTCGCCGAGTGCGTCATAACCCCAGCTGCAGTACTGCATGAGCTGACTCGGTTCACAACGACGAGCAACATTCCAGCCGGGGGCGAGAAGGATGTGGGTCAGGGGGTCGGTGCCCGCGGGAATGGAGGCGATTAGCTGATCGAGCGTCGCCGCCGACTCCGCGTCGATGTCATCACCATGCCAGCCGCTGGTGTGGGTGAGAAGGTGAGCAACCAGCACGTCGCGGTGATCGTCGGCGAGCTCGGGAAGATGGAGGGCCACCGACTCATTCAGGCCGATCAGGCCTCGCTCGACGAGAGCCAGAACCACCGCGGAAGTGAACGGTTTTGTTTGTGAGGCGATCGGAAAGATGTGGTGCACATTGAGGGCAGGACCGCCCGGGCGCGCTTCGCCCGCCGAGTGCGCCATGACGAACTGTCCGTGGCGAGCCACGACCAGCGTCGCGGCCGGGGTGCCGCCGCTCGCGACATGTTCGTCCATACGCGCCGCGGCCCGCGCCATTCGATCCGGGTCCATCCCGACATCGGCGGGGTCGACCAGTTTGAGTGGTCCGGGGTCCGTCATGACTCGATCGCTCCCGTGATCACATCTTGGAATCGGTGGCCGATGCCAGACACCGGTTCGAGATCAACCGACACCTCCGTGATCACTTCAAGCATCACGCCGACGATCCCATGTTTGAAATCGATCCAGAAGTTCGTGCCGCCCGCGCCGGGGTGGGCCGCGGAGCCGAGGGGAACGAGCCCGCCAATAAAGTACGGGAAGGTGTTGTGGCTCAGCACCACGAAGGCATTACCCCACGAACCCTGCGGGATGACCCGATCACCGAAGAGCGCGGGGATTCCAGGAATCTGGTCGGTGACCATGGAGTGAACGGTCGCCGGCGACAGCACTCGCACACCATCCAGCTCTCCGCCGTTGAGAATCATCTGACCGAACGCCACAAGATCAGCGGGAGAGACGAACAAACCACCACCACCGAAGTCACTCTGTTCAAAGCGAGGTCCCTCGAAGCTCAGAACGGCATTACTTCCGAAGGGGAGGTCAGGCAACCGGTGAACCACGTCTTGGCTGAGATCCTCGCTTACCTGAAATGCGCTCCGGGACATGGCCAGAGGATCAAGAATCCGTTCACGAGCGGCCGCTTCGAGCGAGCCGCCAGTGACGCGACGAATGATCTCCCCGATGAGTTCAAACGTGACGGTGTCGTAGTCCTGCTGCCTACCCGGCGGATTGATGACTACCGGCTCCAAGGCCGCCGAAAGAAATACGTGCGTCATCGGGTCGCGACCCGGCGGCGGTTCACCGATCGCCCCTTCCATGAGCATGGCAACCATCCTCTGGGTGCGCTGCGCGGATTCCCATCCGGTGGTGTGCGTGAGGACGTGTTGCACGAGCACCTCGCCGTGCAAATCGGCATCGAGCTCGGGGAAGTAGTCGACCACCGGGTCGTAGAGGCCAACGAGGCCATCCTCGACCAACGACAGCAAGGTCGCGGCGACAACGGGCTTACCGGCCGAAGCGATCGGCCATACATGGTAAGTCTCGAGGGGCGGGCCGTCAGGCTCCTTCTGTCCCATTGCTTCGGCGAAGACGACGCGACCGTGGCGGAGCACAACCGCGACGGCGGAAGGGGAGCCACCCGATTCCACGTGGGCGGCCATCATGTCGCGCGCCCAGCCGAGGCGCTCCGACGACATCCCCGCGTCATCTGGGCTTACCGTTTCGAATCTCATCTGCCCGCCCTTCGGCGCCATCATCGCGCCTGCGGAACGCCGGGGGCGAGTTCCTGCCGCTCAAACCAACCGCGCAGCTCCGGATCGGCAATTCGGTCCGCCAGCGTGCGGAATTCTGCGGTCGCCGCGTCCGCTGATGTTTCGGTCGCGACCGCCTCCGCCATCATGAGACGCCACACGATCGCTCCGTGCCCAATGTCGCGGGCGATTTCGAGCCCGAGGCGAGCGGCGTTGGCCGCCGCGTCTTGCTGCCCGAGGCCGAGATGGGCTCGGGCGAGAACGTCGTAGGCCGCCCCGCGGTCGCGGCGAGAAGAGTCGCCCGATCGGTCGATGATCTTCTGGGCCGATGCGATCGCGTCGGGGTATCGACGCTCCGTCAACGCGACTTCGGCCTTGTTGAGGCCGCTCAACCAGTTGGCGAAGTCGGATCCGCCATCAGCGACATCGGGAGTATCACCATGCGACTCGGCCTGGAGCTGCGCTGACGCAACCGCCCGCAGCGAACCGGCCCACCCCAACATCCATACTCGCGAGAGTTCCTCGGCGCGGCGCAGCGTGTCGTCGAGCGCGGTCGCCGCCGGTCCCCATGCCCCGATCCGGGCCAGGAACACGGAGCGAGCCAGCGATGCCATCGCTTGACCGAAGGGGTGGTCCTCGTCGGTGACCTCCTGGGCGATCGCTCCGTCGACTTCGTCGTATCGGCCCATCTCCGACAGCGCGATCGCTTTGATCCCGCCGTACTGAACTGGTTCCGAGCCGATCAGATCGGCGAGCTCGATACCTCGATCACACATCTCAACAGAGGCCTCGATCGGGCCGAACCCCAGCAACTGCCACATCATCCAGAAGCAGTGAAGGTTGAGCTTCACTGGATCGCGGCGAGCCTCCAGTCGAGCGAGCAATTCCCACGACGCCTCAACGTCGAAGGCAAGACCACCTCGATGCATGAAGGCGCACTCCGCTTCCAGCAGCAGATCGGCATCGCCCAACTCTTGGGCCAGGGCCCGGGCCTCGTCGCAGTTCGCCGACGCGGTCGGGCCGTAATCGGCCCAGTAGTCGGTGAACCATGTGGTCGGCAGTAGCGCCCGAGCCATGCTCGCCTTGTCACCATGAGCCTTCGCCGCGAGATACGCCGCTTCATAGGCGTCGCGCGATTCGTGGGCGTGGTCGGGTGCGTCGAGCGAGAGGATGTAGTGCGCTCGGCCGCGAGCCAGCTGCACCGCGATCTCCAGTTCGGGGTCATCCGCATCGTTGGCGGCCTCCATTAACGCGGCGACATCGTCGAGCCCCTCGCCCGCCCGGTATTGGTCGTTGAGGAGTTGCACTCGTTGGAGACGCAGGGCCACCCGGTCGGCCGCATCGTCGGCCCGTTGGAGCTCGTCGTCGAGCACTTCCAGGGCCGCGTCCACTCGACCGGCACCGCGCAGCGCCTGCGCTTCTCGGCGTCGTAGCTCAAGGCGGCGGTCGTCGGATGCTCGTTCGACTGCCTTACGTAGCGGCCGAAGCGCGTCTTCGAAGGCAAGCGATTCCATGTTGGCGCTGGCCGCGGCGACCAGGGCATCGATGGTGCGGTCGGCCGGAGCAGCCGGCCCCGCATGCACAAGGTGGTGGGCGAGATCCAGAGCCGAAACATTCGCACCGGCCTCCAGTGCGTCGGCGATCCGGAGATGTAGACGCTGACGCCGCGCCAGCGAGAGCTCACCGACCAGCGTTTGACGAATCTGCTCGTGGACAAAGAGGTACCAAGCGTCGGAGTCGCCGGGCAGCTCTTCGATGAGATTGGCTCGCTCCGCGGCTTCGAGCGCGTCGAACAATCCGTCCTCGCCGATCGATGACACTGCCTCCAGCGGACCGAACGCGAACGTGCGTCCGATCACCGCCGCTGCGGCCAGCACCTTGCGATGTTCGGGATCAAGATGGTCGAGCCGACGACTGATGATGAGACGAACACCCTGCGGCACCTCGGTGTCGCCGATCTCAAAGCCGGAGCGCCATTCGCCTTCGTCGTCGAACAGTCGGCCGTCTTCGCGAAGGTGACGGAAGAGCTCTTCAACGAAGAACGGATTGCCTTGTGTCTCAGCAACAACGAGATCCACGAATTCCTGCGGCGCGGGCTGGCCCGCCCGGGCACTCAGCACCGCGGCCACTTCGACCTCGGTGAGCAGCCGCGGATGAATGTCGACGGCTCCGCCATCACGAACCAGAGGACCAATGGCGGTCGTGAGCGCGCGGTCTGCTTCGAGCTCGTCGTCGCGGTATGTGCCGATAATCAGCAGTGGAATATCTCTGGACCGGTCGGCCAGGTGACGCATGAACAACATCGTGGATTCGTCGGCCCAGTGGAGATCCTCAAACGTGAGCATCATCGGCTGGTTGCGGGCCGCCCGTTCGATGAACTCGCCAACACCGTGGAGCATGTAGCGACGCTCCTGCTCCGGCGTGAGCTCAGGCGACGGCGCGATGTCGTCGTATCGCTGCCGTAAGGAAGGCAGCAGCTTGGCCACCTCCGGAGCGTTGTCGCCCAAGGCGACGCGGAAACCCTCCGCGGAAGCGGCCCGAGCGGCTTGCTCGAGGTGATCAATGCTCGGCTGGTAGGGCGGCGGCGACTCCATATCGACGCAGTGACCGGTATAGACGACCATGCCCAGACGCTGCGCCTCGGCGGCCATCTCCCGAGTGAGGCGTGTCTTGCCCATTCCGGCCGGACCACCGATAAGCGCGATGCCACCGCGGCCCGCGGCCGCGGCCTCGACCATGGCGCGAAGTTGTTCTCGCTCGGCCATCCGACCGACATACGGCGTCGGCTCGTTGTTGGCCAGAACCGCCGTCTCGACCTCGTCCTCGGGCACCGGAACGAGATACATGCGCCACTGCGCATCAATGCCCTTCAGCTCGACGGCGCCCTGTTCGATCAATTCATCGCGCGCCGTGCCGAGCACGCCGTAGACCGTCTCCGAAGCGAGAATGCCGCCGGGCGGCGCGAGCCCTTCGATTCGCTTGGCGATGATCACGGTCTCGCCGTGAATATCGCCTTCTTCGCCGATCACTTCGCCGGTGTGCAGCCCGATCCGCATCTCGACGCCGTCGCCAAGTTCGTCACGCTGAAGCCGACGCATCTCGACTTGGATCTCGCGGGCCGCAGCAACGGCACGACGCGCCGAAGCGAAGGCCGCCATAAGACCATCGCCCATCTCCTTGATGAGCACGCCGCGGTTGGTCGCGACTGCCTCGCGGGCCATCTCCTCGACTCGACGACCAACGGTCCGGGAGCCATCGTCGCCGAGGGCCTGGTTAAGTCGGGTGGAGTCGACTAGGTCGGTAAAGAGGACAGTGACCGTCCCCTCAGGAATCTCTTGCTCCATGTCAGTCGACCACCGCGGCCGTGATGACATCTTGGAAGCGGTGTCCGATTCCGCTGATTGGCTCGAGATCGGGCGACATCTCGGTCACCAACTCGAAGAACGCTCCGGCTATTCCGTTCTCGAAGTCGATCCAATGATCGACCCCACCGGCGCCGTTGTGAGTGACCGATCCCTTCGGAACGAGACCGCCACCAAAGTAGGGCCACCGTTCCTCGCAGATCACCGAGAAGCCATATCCCCATGATGCTTCGGCGTGGCCGAACAGAACATCAGGTGTCCCCGGGATCTGGTTTGTGGTCATCGCCTTGACGGTCGCCTTGCTGAGCACCCGGCGGCCATCGACGAGGCCACCATCGAGAATCATCTGCCCATACTTCGTGTTGTCGCGAGCGGAGCTACAGAGCCCGCCGCCAGCCGAGTCGGACTGGTACATGTCGTCGTTCGTACATCCAAAGACCGTGTCAAGCAGAGAGTAGAGCGGAAGATCAGGCCAAAGCTCGACCGCTCGGCTCCGAAACGCGGCATCAGGAACCATCTGGGTATCGGTCATACCGACCGGATCGAGGATTCGCTCCTGCATTTCCGCGCCGACGGAGCGACCGGTCACTCGCCGAATGACTTCACCCAGGATCTCGTAGCTGATGCTGGCGTAGAGCATGCCCTCGCCCGGTTTCGCACGAGCACCGAGATGCGGGATGCAGCCCAGAAAGCCGTTGACCATAAGGTCACGCCCCCACGCCGCGTCTTCGTGCGCGCATTCAACGATGCGAGCGCGGAGCATGCCCGACCACTCCGGAGCGTCGAACCCTCCGGTGTGGGTGAGAAGGTGATGGACCAGAACCCCGTGCAGGCTTTCGGGCATCTCGGGGATGTAGTCGACCACACGTTGGTTCAGACCGATGCGACCTTCCTCCACGAGTGACATCAACGTGCCGGCGGTGATCGGCTTCGTCGCCGAAGCAATCGTGAACGGAGTGTCGACCATCATCGAGTCGCCTGCCACGTTGCGGACGCCGTGAGCTTCAGCCAGCACAACCTTCCCCCGGCGGACCACGACCGCGGCGACCCCCGGCGATTTCTCCGCCGCAACATGTTCTTCAATCATCCGTCTCGCACGATCCAGCTTCGCGGGGTCGAGCCCCATCGATGCCGGATCGGCGACTTCGTGCCCACCCATCATCGGGCCAGTCTTACACCCTGCAAGTCACCCGACGCCCTTTGAGCGATAACCACCCCGCCTCAACTGGGGTCGGACCCCAGTTGAGGCGGGAAATGGGGCGACGGTGATGGCGTACCGAACTACGTTCGACGGATGGCTGGTCTTGCTAGGGACACGGCGGTTCATCAGATCTCGCGAGAAGATACCGCGAGCACGTTCACCGCAACGCTCTCCGAGGAGTGGGCAATCTGGGGGCCGATGGGCGGCTACATCGGCTCGATCGCGTTGCGGGCGGCCGGAGCGCATTGCGGCCGTTCTCGGCCCGCCTCGATCAACGTCAGCTTCCTCGCCGCGGCCGGATTCGCGGAGGTCGACGTGCGAGTCGAGACGCTCCGCGAGACGCGAGTGGCCACATGCGTGCGCGCCGCCATTGTCCAAGACGGGCGCCAGGTACTCGAAGCAACCGTGTGGGGGACCGACG
>JBLIOE010000032.1:0-49383 GCA_047639555.1 Candidatus Aldehydirespiratoraceae bacterium | reverse complement strand
GGGCGGTGTGGAGCGTGTCGCCGCATTTCCATGACATCCAATGCGCGGCTGATTTACACGCCCACGATGCCCACCCCTCCCGACGGTCATACTCGGCGATCCACTCCAACAATTGCGCCGTCGCCGCCGCGATATGGCCCGACCACTCCGTGATCTGCGCCTCCAGCCGCTCCAACGGCACCGCATCAAGATCGAGATCACAATCAACAGAATCAAGCGTTAGATCAGACATCTGGGGGCTCCGCTTTCGTAGGGATCCCAACCAAAACTACTGATGCCCTATGACACTCTTCAGACCACAAAAGCGTCCCCGCGGAGACGCTTTTGCCGAGGCGGAAAAGCCATCGCCCGCACAGAGGCAGAACCCGGGACTAGGCCCGTTCGGCGGCGAGTTCGTCTCTCACGACGCGCTTGAGGATCTTGCCTTGGGCGGATCGGGGGAGCATCTCGTCGCGGATGACGATGACGGTCGGCACCTTGAAGTTCGCCAGGCGCTCACGAACGAAGGCTGACAGCTCGTCGTCGGTGAGGGTCATGCCGTGGCGGAGATAGACCGAGCAGGCGAGTTCTTCGCCGAGGCGCTCGTGGGGGAGTCCGAAGACGGCGCATTCGTAAACGGACGGGTGCTCGGCAATCGCGGCCTCCACTTCGATGCAGCCAATGTTCTCGCCGCCGCGAATCACCATGTCTTTGGCGCGATCTTCGACGTAGACGAATCCGTCTTCGTCGATGCGGCCAAGGTCGCCGCTACGGAGCCAGCCGTCGTAGAACGCGTCGGCCGTGGCCTCTGGTTTGTTCCAATAGGCGCGGATCACGGTGGGGCCGTAGAAGCAGATCTCGCCCTGTTGGCCGATGGGAAGGTCGTTGCCTTCTTCGTCGACGACCTTGAGCTGCATAACCGGCACCGGTCGACCGGTGGAGGTGGGGCGAGCGACATAGTCGGGGCCTGCGTTCTGGGGGCCGTAGGCGGTGGTCTCGGTCATGCCGTAGCCGAGCCCAGCCCGGCCTGCGGAGAACGTCTTCTCGACGCGGCGCACCATGTCAGGCGAAGCCGGGGCGCCGCCGCCGCCGATCTGGCGTAGCGACGAGGTGTCGTACTTATCGAAGTCGGGAACCTCGAGCAGGTCCTGCACCATCGTGGGCACCCCTACGAAGTTGGTCACACCTTCGGCTTCGACGTGCTCCAGCGCTTTGGCCGCGTCCCACTTGTACATCATCACGAGCTTGTGGCCGAAGAAGAACGAGTTGAGCATCACCGGCACGAATCCGGTGATGTGAAAGAGCGGCACGGCGAGAATCATGCAGACGCGATCGGGGCCGGGTTCGACCTCGGTGCCCGCGTCCTCGGCCGCCGCCTTCCCGAGTGCGTTCGCAACGAGCGCTCGGCAAGCAAAGGCCATCACGGCCTGGCAATGGTTGCGATGCGTGTGCACGGCACCCTTTGCTGCGCCGGTGGTGCCCGACGTGTACATGATTGTGGCGTCGTCGTCCGGATCGATCGAAACGACGGGAGCAGGTGTGCCCGGCACGACAATTTCGTCGTAGCCCTGCGCGCCGTGATCCCGACGGTCGCTCCGTACGACGATCGCCTGCAGGTCGCCCCGCTCCAGCGGGCCCGCGATCCGATCGAGGCGCTCCTGGTCGACAATCACGATTGTGGAACCGGAATCGCTCAATCCGTACTCGAGTTCCTCCGCCGTCCACCATGCGTTGAGGGGGACAGAGACAGCCCCCGCGGCCGCAATGCCGACTACCGCGGTGATCCACTCCGGATAGTTGCGCATCGCGATCGCGACACGGTCACCCTTCTTGATTCCGTAGTCGTTGACGAGAGCGGCTGCGAGTGCGTGGCCGTGGGCGAGGACGTCGCCATAGGTCCAGCGTTCTTGTTCGTAGACGATGAATTCTTGGTCGCCACGGGCGGCCGCGCCGGCGAATGCCTCAGCGAGGTTGGCGCTCGCATTTGTGAAGATCGGGTACGACCGTCCACGAATCTCGGTGTCCGCGAGTTCCAATGGAGCACCCGGTCCGGTGAGAGCGGCGCAGGCGTCTTCGAATGTGAGCATGGCGGCACTCTATGATTCGGTCCCCACCGTTTGCACGACCGGTGGGAGGACTGGGTAGGAGAAAACAATGGACGACCTCAACGAGAAGGTGGCTGTAGTCACCGGTGGTGCGAGCGGGATCGGGCGGGCGGTGGCGATCGCTCTCGCGGCCGAGGGTGTTCGGGTTGTCGTCGCCGATATCGAACAACCGCCGCTCGACGAAACCGTGGCCGAGATCGAAGCGGCCGGCGGTCGGGCGACCGGAGCGATCTGTGACGTCTCCGATTGGGACTCCGTCGATGCTTTGCGGTCGCGTTGTGAGGCCGAGTTCGGTCCGGCCGACATCGTGATGAACAACGCCGGGGTTGCGGGCGGCGGCGGTCTCAGCATGATCGACCTCAAGGCCTGGGAGTGGACGCTCGGCGTGAATCTCTGGGGTGTTATCTATGGCGTGAAGGCCTTCCTTCCGTCGATGCTCGAGCGGGGCAGTGGCCACATCATCAACACCGCTTCGATCGCCGGTCACCTCAGCTCGACGGGAATGGGTGCCTACAACACGACGAAGCACGCGGTCTCGGGGTTCACCGAGACGCTGCAACAAGAAATGATCGAGGGCTCCACTGGCGTCGGCGTGACCTGTCTTTGCCCGGGGTTCGTCGCCACCAACATCGTCAACAGCGAACGCAATCGCCCGGAGCGCTTTCGCGAAGGCGGGCCGGACCTTGAATCGGACGACGAGCAACCGGTACCCGACTCGGCGTCCGCAATCGCTGACGCTTATGCCGCCCAGATGAAGCCGGCGGTTGTTGCCGCCCAGGTCGTCCAGGCGATCCGTGACAACCAACTCTGGCTGTTTACCGATGCGCTCGCCGATCCCATGATCGAGCAGCGCCATCGAGACATCGAAACCCGCACCACCCCCGGGAAGCGTTCGCATCTCGTCGAGTTGATGTTCGCCGGAGGGGACGAGGCGTGAAGGTCCTCGTCACCGGTGGCACGGGCTTCGTCGGAAGCCACGCGATCCGACGCCTCCTGGATGATGGCCACGAGGTGCGAGCACTGGCCCGCACTCCCGGCAAGGTCGCGCCGCTGATGACACAGATGGGCGTCGACCCACCGTCTGTCGAGATTGTCGAGGGCGACATCACCGATGCCGAGTCCGTCCGCTACGCGGTCGAGGGCTGTGACGCTGTCATACATGCCGCCGCAGTCGTGGCGACGAGTCCCGCCGCTGAGGCGGAGATGGAAGCGACGAACCTCGCCGGCGCCACCAATGTGCTGGGTGCCGCGGTCGAGGCCCGATGCGACCCGATCATTCATGTCTCGTCCGTTGCTGCGCTCTTCCCATTCCAAACCGACGTGGTTACCGCCGATCATCCCGTCATGGGTAACCGCGGCGCCTACGGACGAACGAAGGCGGCATGCGAACGTCTCGCCCGGAGCTATCAGGACGACGGCCAGCCAGTCATCATCATCTACCCGAGCGGGATCATGGGGCCCGATGACTGGAACGAGTCCATCAATCTCGAGTCATTCAAGGTGTGGCTGGAGAAAGGCTTCCCGAAATCGAAGGGATTCAGCGGCAGTTATGTCGATGTCCGAGATCTCGCCGAGATCATGGCTGTCTCGATGCGCCCCGGGGGCGGGGCCCATCGGTATCTCGCCATGGGCACGTATCTCACGTCCGACGCGAACGTGCAGGTGATCGAAGACGTGCTCGGTTCGGCAAAGTCATTCCCGTTACCCCGACAACTCTTCTGGGTCTGGGGCAAACTCGGCGACGTTGCGAAGCGGTTCGGCAAAGATCTTGTCGTCACGAGTGACGGCTACGAGTACATGTTCAACTCGAAGCCGGGCGACGACTCAGCGACCACCGAGGCGACGGGTGTGGTGTTCCGGCCAGTCACCGAAACGTTCGCCGACACCTTCCGATGGATGCACGCGGCCGGCCATGTGCAGACAAAGGACGTCGGAACGCTCCTCGACTCCTGACCCTCTCGCGACTATCGGTGTCACACCTGCGTCGTAGCTTCCGACTATGCGCAAACTCTCCGATCCCGTCATCGACCTCTCCATCGATTCACTCACTCGGTTGGTCGCGGTGTGGCCTCACCAAGGGGCTGCCGCTGAGCTTGTGCGCGAGCTGAAGTACGGCCGAGCAACGGCGGTGGTTACCGACCTTGCCGAAGCGATGGCCGAGGCGGCTCCGCACGCTGATGTAGTGGCGTGGGTACCGGCATCACGCGACCGCCGCCGACGGCGCGGTTTTGACCAGGGCGAGTTACTTGCTCGAGCAATCGCCCGGCGGCTGGAGCTACCCGTACGGCGAGCGCTGCGGCGCACTGACAACGTCGCCCAGACGGCTCGTGAGCTTAAGGGTCGACTCGCTGGTCCCGAGTTCGCGCCGGTCGGTCGGCGTTTCGTGTTCAAGCCTCGTGTGCTTCTTGTCGATGATGTGTTCACCACGGGTTCGACGATGCGGTCGGCGGCGTCGGTGCTCGGCTCTCGCGGCGCTGGCGAAGTCATTGGATTGGTTGCAACGAAAGCCCGCGTACCTGACCGCCCTGCGGAGTCTCCGCTTGGCGTCTACGATCAGCTCACAACCCAAACCTCCGGAGGTTAAGAATGGACGTCTCCATCAGCGCACGGCATGTGACCATCACGCCGAGACTGGAGGAGGTAATCCACGAGAAAATCGGGCAACTCGACCGATATCTCGATGGTTTGGATTACGCGGGAGTGCACTTCGATGAGGCACAAAACCCGCGTATCCCTGACAAGCAGTTCTGCGAGGTCCACCTGAAGGGCCACGGGTATCACATTCGATGCAAGGTGCACGCTCCCGACCCGTTTACGGCGATCGATCTCGCCGAAGCGAAGCTCGAACGTCAGATCCGTAAGCTCCGCACCAAGATCCAGCGCCGCACCCAGGGCACGGGCGACTCGCTGCGGAACACGGCCGATGAAGCGGCCTCAGTGGCGGTCGCCGCGGCAGCCACCGCGGTGAAGGAAGATGATCCGTTGCCGCAAATTGTGCGCACGAAGCGCTTCCATCTGGCTCCGCTGTCCGCCGACGAAGCCGTCGAGAAGATGGAAGAGCTCGGTCACGGGTTCTTCTTCTTCATCAACAGCGAGACCAGCCGTAGTGCGGTGGTATATGGACGCGACGATGGCAATGTCGGACTGATTGACGAGGCCGACTAGCGCCACCGCAAGGACGACCCCTTCAGCTGTCGGTACCCCCGACCGACAGGAACGGGTGCCTTTGCCCGCTGACGATCTTCGCGTTCTGGTTGCCGACGACCACGCGTTGTATCGGCGCGGGCTTGTGACGGAGCTCGACGATGCCGATGACCTAGAGGTCATCGCCGAGGCGTGTGATGGAGAGGAGGCTGTAGCGGAAGCAATCGCTCTTGCCCCTGACGTCATTTTGATGGACGTTCGAATGCCGGGTATCGACGGCATCGAGGCCACGCGGCGAATTCTTGAGGCAACGCCAACTACACGGGTTTTGATGCTCAGCGTCTCGGACGAACCCGACGATCTTCTTGAGGCGATCAAAGCCGGTGCTGCCGGCTATCTCCTGAAGGAGACCTCGATCAATGACATCGCCGAGTCGACCCGCCGTGTCGCCCGCGGTCATAGTTTTGTTTCGCCCGTTCTGGCCGGCCGGCTTCTGGCCGAGTTCTCGCGTCTGGCCCGTCGAGCGGACGTCGGCGAGGAAGACGCGGTGCGTGCGCCACTCCTCATGCCTCGCGAGGTCGCGGTGCTCGAAGCAATGGCCGACGGTGCAACCGACGAACGAATCGCAGCGCAGATGGGCCTGTCAGCGGCGTCCACCCGCAACCATGTCCGCAACATTCTCGAGAAGCTGCAGCTTGAGTCGCGCACCGCTGCAGTGCTCTACGCCGTGCGGAGTCGCCTGATCGACCCCTGATGGGGAAGGCAGGTCGGTAGAGTTCCACCTGTCATGAGCATCTTTGATCGAGTTCTACGCACTGGTGAAGGCCGAAAGCTGAGGGCCGTCGAAGCACTGGTTCCCGACATCAACGCGCTTGAGCCCGAGACGCAGGCGTTGAGTGACGACCAGTTGAAGGCGAAGACCGGTGAATTCCGTACCCGCCTCGAGAATGGCGAAGAGCCCGACGACCTCCTGATCGAGTCGTTTGCTGTGACTCGCGAAGCCGCGTTCCGGGTGCTTGGGCAGCGCCACTACGACGTCCAGCTCGTCGGCGGCGCATCGTTGCACCTGGGCTGGGTGGCGGAAATGAAGACGGGCGAGGGCAAAACACTTACGTCAACGCTTCCGATCTGTCTCAATGGAGCGACCGGTAACGGTGTCCACGTCGTCACCGTCAACGACTATTTGGCCACCCGTGATGCCCAGTGGATGGGTGAGCTCTACAACTGGATGGATCTCGATGTTGGCCTCGTGATTGCGGGCGATCGAGACCCCGCGTTTAAGCGTGCGCAATACGCGTGCGACATCACCTACGGCACCAACAACGAGTTTGGCTTCGACTATCTCCGCGACAACATGGCGATGTCTCGTGAGAAGCAGGTCCAACGCGGCCATCACTACTGCATCGTCGACGAGATCGACTCGATTCTCATTGATGAGGCTCGAACTCCGCTGATCATCTCCGGCCGTGTCGCCGATGCCGCAAAGCTCTACGTGAAGTTCGCTTCCGTTGCCCGTGGGCTCCAGCGCGATGTGCACTACGAAGTCGACGAAGAGAAGCGCACTGTTGCTCCGCTCGAAGAAGGCATCCATGCCGTGGAACGGGCACTCGGCATCGAGAACCTCTATGACCAAGTCTCGGCCAACCTTGTGCACCAGCTTCAGGCCGCATTGCGAGCCAAGGAGCTCTACAAGCTCGACAAGGATTACATCATCGAGAGCGGCCAGGTGAAGATCGTCGACGAGTTCACTGGTCGTGTTCTCGATGGCCGCCGCTGGTCCGACGGCCTCCACCAGGCAGTGGAAGCGAAGGAAGGTGTCTCCATCAAGGAGGAGAACCAGACCCTCGCCACGATCACGCTGCAGAACTACTACCGGCTCTATGAGCGGCTTGCGGGTATGACCGGCACCGCCGAAACCGAAGCGTCGGAATTCGTGAGCACCTACGGACTCCACGTGATTCCTGTGCCCACGAATCGTCCGCTCGCCCGTCTTGACGACGGCGACCTGATCTACAAGACCGAAGACGCCAAGTTTGCGGCGTGCATCGATGACCTCGCCGATAGGCACGAGACCGGCCAGCCGGTTCTGGTGGGCACGGTGTCGGTTGAGAAGTCTGAAAAGCTCTCTCGAGAGCTCGAGAAACGTGGCATTCCTCACGAGGTGCTGAACGCAAAGCAGCACACCCGTGAGGCCGAGGTTGTTGCTCAGGCCGGCCGACTCGGCTCGATCACGGTGGCCACCAACATGGCCGGTCGTGGCGTCGACATTCTCCTCGGTGGTAACCCCGAGGGTCTCGCCGAACGCGACGTCCAGGCCGAGGGTCTCGATATGGAGAGCGAGGACGGGCAGGCTCGTTTCAGTGAGCGTGTCACCCACCACTCGGCCATCACCTCGAAAGAAAAGCAGACGGTGCTCGATCTCGGCGGCCTCTACGTGCTCGGCACGGAGCGCCACGAAAGTCGTCGTATCGACAATCAGCTGCGAGGGCGTTCCGGCCGTCAGGGCGACCCGGGGGCCACCCGTTTCTATCTTTCGCTCGAAGACGAACTTATGCGCCTGTTCGCGACTGGCGCCATGAGCTGGGTCATGGATCGGGCGTTGCCCGATGATGTGCCGATCGAAGCTAAAATGGTGACGAAGGCCATTGAGCGAGCGCAGAACACCGTCGAAGCACGCAACGCGGAAACGCGAAAGAACGTGCTGAAGTACGACGAGGTGATGAATGAGCAGCGCAAGGTTATCTACAAACGGCGTGGTCAGATCCTCGATGGCGCCGACCTTCGGGCCGAAGCACTGGAATACCTCGAGAACGCCATCGATGGCGCCGTAGGCACGTATTGCGTGAGCGACATCATCGAAGAGTGGGACCTCGAAGGTCTTGCGACGGAGATCAGCACGCTGTGGCCCGGCGAAGTGTCGCAGCTGTCGCTCGCTTCTGCGACCGCCATTCACGAGCTTGAGGATCTTCTGCTCGTCCAGGGAACCGAGATCTACGAGAGCCGCGAGGTCGAGCTCGGCACCGAGGTTATGCGTCAGGTAGAGCGCCAGGTGATGCTGCGCATTATCGATCAGCGCTGGCGTGAGCATCTGAAGGAGATGGACCTTCTGCGTGAAGGCATCCACCTGCGGGCGATGGGCCAGCGCGATCCAGCCACGGAATGGCAGCGTGAAGGCTTCGACATGTTCGGCATGATGATGACTGGCATCGCCCAGGACTTCGTGAAGTACGTGATGCACGTGCAGGTCGCGGTGAAAGACACCGCCGGAGACGAGCAGGCGCTCACCGGCGTCACCGAGCAGAAGCAAGACGCGGGCGTCGGCACCAAGGCCTCGCAGATTCCTTCAGCCGGCGCGCCGGCAGTCGTGAAGGCCAATGAACCGGTATCGCGCACGCCGATCGTGAAGTCCGCGCTGGAAAAGGTCGGACGTAACGAGCCGTGCCCGTGTGGGAGCGGCAAGAAGTTCAAGGCTTGTCACGGTCGGCCCGGCGCCGAGTAGCGCCGGAGATCGCAGGTAATGCAGGACTTCACTGATCAGCTCGCGGCGATTCGCGCCCGTCTCAACGAGGCGTCCGGCTATCTCCGCATCGTCGAGTTAGAGACGCGCCAGCCGCAGCTTGAAGCCGAAGCGTCCCGCCCCGATCTCTGGGATGACCAGGAAAGGGCCCGCACCGTCACCTCGGAACTGGCATCGGTCAATGAAGACCTTGAGCTCTTTGGCAAGTTGATGTCCGACATCGACGACGTGGAAACACTCCACGAGATGGCCCGCGAAGAAGGCGAGGTCTCGCTCGAGGGCGAAATCGGTGAGGCCGCCCGCACACTCGAAACGCAACTCGAAGAACTCGAGATGCGATCACTCTTCACTGGTGAATTCGACGAACGAGACGCCGTCTGTCAGATCAAGTCCGGTGAGGGCGGAACCGACGCCCAAGACTGGGCCGAGATGCTGATGCGGATGTACAACCGCTGGGCTGATCGGCGCGGCTTCGGGGTGGAGATCACGGCGGTGTCGGAAGGCACCGAGGCCGGGCTCAGCAGCGTCGAGTTCATTCTTAAGGGCCGCCACGCGTACGGGCTCATGCAGGCCGAGCACGGCGTCCACCGACTCGTACGTATCTCGCCGTTTAACAACGAAGGCAAGCGGCAAACGGCATTCTCCGCCGTACAAGTGTCGCCCTTCTTCGAGGAGGTCTCGTCGGAGATTGAGATCGACGAGAAGGAGCTGCGTATCGATACGTACCGATCCTCCGGCGCGGGCGGCCAGCACGTCAACGTGACCGACTCGGCCGTTCGAATCACCCATCTCCCGACGGGTCTTGTCACGAGCTGTCAGAACGAACGCAGCCAGCACCAGAACAAGGATCGAGCCATGACGATGATGGCGTCGAAACTCCTCAACCTCGAACGCCAGAAGCGCGAAGACGAAATCGCCGGCATCACCGGCGAGCAGCAGAACGTGGGCTTCGGTAGCCAAATCCGTAGCTACGTAATGCAGCCGTATCAGATGGTCAAAGATCTGCGATCCGAGCACGAGACCGCGCAGGTGGAGCAGGTGCTCGGCGGCGAAATCGAACCCTTCATGGAAGCGTGGTTGCGATGGACTCGCGCTCAAGCCGAATCGGCGTAGCCATCCTCTCGCTCGCCCTGCTGGCCGCGTCGTGTAGCGACGATGACCAGCAAACGGCTGCGCCCTCGATCGAGGTCCAAGATGGCGCCTTCGACGGGGGTGTGGACGTCACTGTCTGGTTCGCGGTTGATGCGACGGCGGCCGAGATCGCGGTCGTCAAAACACTGGTCACAGAATCGGACCTTCTCGGGCAGATCGCGTTCTTCGATCACGACGCCGCGTTCGCCGAGTTCGCCGACCTCGCACCGAGTCCCGAGATCGCGGCGGCGGTCGAACCAGAGACGCTGCCGCAATCTTTCCGGCTGGCGGTTGCCGCCGGGGTCACGCTTGATCTGGCCGCGGACCTCCTTGCGGGTCTCGACGATTCGCCCGGTGTGGATCGCGTGATCACCGCCGACCGGCTGCGTGGCGCCAGCGGTATCCCGGGCGCCGAGGTGCGGGAGCTGTTGCCGGTGAATGTCTCCGACTTTGACCTGATTGTCGTGGTCGCTCCCGAAGCGACCGTCGACGAACTGGCGGAGATCACTCGCCGAGCCGAAACGATCAACGAGATCGCTTCGTTCGACTTCGTTGATCAGACAATGCTCTACGACGAGTTCGTCGAAGCGTTTGCCTCCACCCCAGAAGTCAGCGCCGTGGTCACACCCGAAGAGATGCCGCTGCACTATCGGCTCACACTCACCCTTCGATCCAATGACGTGCTCGCCGTTGGTATCGCTGGCCAGTTCGAAGGTCTTGCCGGGGTCCGCGACGTGATCTCGGTCGCGAGCGAGTGATCGTGCCGCTATTTCCGAGTCCGTCGCTGCTAGCTTCTGCCCGTCGGGCGACCCGCTTCTCCACAGGATCAGAATGATCAAACTCGAGAACGTCACCAAGGTGTACAAGGGCGATGTCGTCGCCGTTCGTGATGCCACGGTTGATATTGCGAAAGGTGAATTCGTCTTCCTGGTGGGCCAATCCGGCTCCGGAAAGTCGACGTTCATTCGACTGCTGAATCGTGAGGAGTCGCCTGAGAATGGGACGATCTTCGTGGCCGGCAAGGACATCAGCGGACTGGGCTCCTGGAAGGTGCCCTACCTCCGTCGCAACATCGGTTACATCTTCCAGGATTTCAAACTCCTGCCAAAGAAGACGGTTGCGGAGAACGTTGCGTTTGCGCTGGAAGTCATTGGCAAGCCGCGCCACGTCATCAAAAGGCAGGTGCCGGCCATCCTCGAGCTGGTCGGCCTCGCGCCAAAGATCAACAACTACCCACACGAGCTCTCGGGCGGTGAGCAGCAACGAGTCTCGATTGCCCGAGCATTCGTCAACCGACCGCTGATCCTCCTGGCCGATGAGCCCACGGGCAACCTCGACCCGCAAACCTCGGTCGGCATCATGAAACTGCTCGATCGAATCAACCGGACCGGCACCACTGTGGTGATGGCCACGCACGACCGAGGCATCGTCGACACGATGCGTCGCCGCGTGATCGAACTCGACCGAGGTGTGATCGTTCGCGATCAGGCCCGCGGCGTCTACGAGTAGGGGTTCGTTATGGCTATTAGTCCCGTTTACGCACTCCGAGAAACCGGTCAGAACCTGGCCCGCAACCTGATGCTGTCGTTTGCGACAGTCATCACGATTGGCATGTCGCTCTGGTTCTTTGGCGGATTCTTCCTCTTCAACTATGCGGTCGACAACGCCACCGCTCGTTGGGAAGGTGGCATCGAATTTGTCATCTGGATGGATCCTGATGCGTCGCCAGAACAGGACGCCGCAATCGAGACCAGCCTCGACCAGCCCGCGGTCAGTTCCTACATCTACATCGATCAAGCGGCGACCTACGAAGAGTTCAAGGAAGTCTTCTCCGACACCCCCGAAATGCTTGAGGTGGTTTCGGCAGAAGCGCTTCCACCGTCGTATCGCGTGGTTCCAACTGATCCTGACGCGGATGTCGTCCAGGAGATGGTGAAACAGTTCGAGGGCCGCCCCGGCGTTCGTGACGTCGTCTCGGCCGACAAGACAATCCGGCAGATCCAACAAACAGCTGACGATGTCAGCCGCGTCTTTCTGATCGGTTCGGTGCTGCTTCTTGTCGCATCGACACTGTTGATTCTCACCAATGTGGTGATGGCGATTCGCAGCCGTGGTGCCGAGATCGAGATCATGAAGGTGGTGGGTGCGACCAACTGGTTCATTCGCATACCGTTCATTTTGGAAGGTCTGGTCCAGGCCATGATCGGGGCACTTCTTGCGTGGGGGGGCCTCTACTTCCTCAACACTCAGATCATCGAAGACCTTGGTGATGGCGATGCCCTGGAACTTATGCGGGGCTTCCGAGTCACTGATTCCGAGTACCTCTCGACCAGCCTGCTGGTGTTAGCGATTGCGGTCGTCTCGTCGGGCGTCGGCTCGATGGTGGCGGTCACCCGCTACCTTGACGCCTGATCGGACGCGCCGACATGGATCTCTCGATGACGCTTCCGACCATGGCGTCGGGCATGAGCCGCTCGGTCACCAATGATTGGTGTGCGGCAATTGACGACGGTCCGTACCGCAGCCTTGCGGTCGGAGAACGGATCGCTTTCGACAACCTCGAAATGCATGCCGCCCTGGCGTATGCGGCGGCGCGCACCGAGCGCGTGCGGATCACGCCCTCGGTAGTGATCCTGCCTATGCATCCGGCGGCGGCGATGGCGAAGAAGCTCGCCACGCTCGATGTGTTGTCGGGCGGACGCCTCGACGTCGTGGTTGGTGTTGGCGGCCGCGATCAGGACTACCGGGCGTCCGAGCGCTCGTTCCAGTGGCGTCATCAAACTCTCGATGATCAGGTTGCCGAGATGCGCCGGCTCTGGGCCGGTGGGGCTCTTGACGACGGAGCGACTGTGGGTCCTGCCCCCGCACAAGCGGGGGGACCGCCAGTCTTCGCGTCGGCGATGGGCCCAATGTCGACCGCCCGGGCGGCGCAGTGGGCCGATGGCAACATGGGGTTCACGCTGAGCCCCAATACCGACGACCACGCCGCTGGCTTTCAGCCAATCCGCCAGGCCTGGACCGATGCCGGGCGCGCTGAGGCTCCACGGATCAGCACGAGCTTCTGGTACTCGCTTGAAGACGATGCCGCCGATGTCTTACGTCGGTATGCGTATCGTTACCTCGAAGTCTTTGGGCATGACGCCGCCGAGATGATGGCCGGGATGGTGACGGCCGCGGGAGCGGACGCGGTCGCCGACGGGCTCGCACGGCTCGAAGCAGCGGGCTGCGACGAGGTGTACCTGGTGCCAACCTCGGTGGACCCGGACCACCTCGTAGACCTCGCGGCCATCGTCGCTTAGGCGCGTTCGTTCGGGCGCCGCGGGCTGACTACGCTCCCGGAATGACGCAGCGTGAGCACACCCAGATCCACACCGGCGTCGACCTCCTAGTCGCCGCTGATGCCACTGCCTATGTCGGCGAGATCTCCGAGACGGTCGAGGTCGACGGCCTCTCCGTAATCCTGACCACCCGCGTGGAAGCCAGCGCGGCCGCCCGTCCCTAAGGAACAAATGTCTGAATTAGAAGTGCCGGAAGAACGAGAGAACGCCGTTGACCCGTCGGTCGTCGATGTGGATGTCCTCCGCTCGTGGATGGACGACAAGGGCCTCGGTGTAGGTGAGCTCGAAGATGTCACGCCCCTCGCAGGCGGTACGCAGAACCTGTTGTTGCAGTTCGTGCGAGACGGACGCAGCTATGTCCTTCGGCGCCCCCCCGAGCACAAGCGCAAGAACTCCGACGAGACCATGCGTCGCGAAGCGCGTGTGCTCGGGGCGCTGGCCGGGAGCGACGTCCCGCACCCTGGCCTCATCGCCGCCGAATCAGATGTTGACGTGATCGGCGCCGCGTTCTACCTGATGGAGCCGGTCGACGGTTTCACCCCGAGCACGGGGTTGCCGGAGTATCACGCCGGCGATCCTGCGGTTCGTCGAGCGATGGGTTTCTCTCTTGCTGATGCCGCTGCGGCGCTCGGCCGAGTGGACTATCTCGAAGTCGGACTCGAGGGGTTCGGAAAACCCGACGGTTACCTCGAACGCCAGGTGTCGCGCTGGCAGTCGCAGCTCGACGGGTATGCGGACTTGTCCGACGAATGGACACCGGAGATTCCGCATCTCGACGAAGTGAGCCGTTGGCTCGAAGCCAATCGGCCTGCTGATTTCACTCCGGGGGTCATTCACGGCGACCTGCACCTTGCCAACGTGATGTATCGCTACGACACTCCGGATCTCGCCGCGGTCGTGGACTGGGAGCTCGCCACGATCGGCGATCCGCTGATCGACCTCGGCCTGATCATGGCGTTCTGGCCCGAGATCGGCGGTCAACCGCAGGCCGTAACAGTGACACCGTGGGAGGGCTTCCCGGGGATCGACGAAATGGTCGCTCGCTACGGTGACGGCTCCGAGCGCGACCTGTCGGCGATTGGTTGGTACGGCGTTCTTGCGTGCTACAAGACCGGCATCATTCTCGAAGGCACCCATGCCCGGGCCATGGCCGGCAAGGCACCGAAGAGCTACGGCGACCTGCTCCACGCCACCACCGTTGGGCTCTTCAACAAGGCCGCAGTGATCATTCGCTCTTCGTATTGATTTGGGTAACGCCAGCTCTCGCTCCCCTCCGTACTACGGTGAAAGCAGAATGGGAGGCGGAGATGCCCTTTCGGCGGGAAATGGTCTCAAGCGACGATCGACGGGTCAGCTATCTGGTGGAGGGCGTTGGCCCGGCGCTCATTTTGATCCCTGGTGTGTTCTATTCAGCGGCTACTTGGGTCAGATCGGGCTACTTTGACCGGTTCGCCTCGTCCTATCAAGTGATCGCTATCGACCATCCCGGCCACGGCGAGATTGCCGGGCCGACGGATCCGGCGGCCTACAGTGCCGAACTCCTTGTGAGCGACGTGATCGCGGTGATCGAACATGAGAAGGCCGCCGAGGCGTGTGTGTGGGGTTATGCCGGAGGTGCCGAGATTGCCGCGCTGGTTGCTCGCCGCCGGCCCAATCTTGTGTGCGGCCTGATCTTTGCTGGCGCCTTTCTCGGCGATGTCGCTGAAGCGCTTGACGGCATCGGAATTGACCTCGAATCGGCGACCGAACGTTGCGCTGTGGCGCTCGAGAACGGCGACTGGGAAGGGTTCTTCGACATGGTCGTCGGCGACACCCCTCCCGAGGTTCGCGCTGAGATACGCGGGAACAAAAACGGACCGGTGGTGGCCGCGCGAGTGCGGGCCACAATGACGCGGCCCCGCGCATTCCTCAAGCCTCCCGCCCCTACGTTGGCGTATTGGGCAGACCAAGAGGTGTTCGCAACGGCGAACTCTCGGCTCGCGGAGTCGATGCCGTTGGAGACGGGGGTCGTGCCGGGGTCTGGTTTCGACGGGTTCCGTTTGGTCGACCAAGTAGCGCCCATGGTGGAGCGCTTTCTGGGGTCGCTCGTCAGGGTGTGACGGCCGCGGCCTGGTCGGCCACCACCGTGTCGGCAAAGAAGTCGGGATTGCCGCTCCGGAAGAGGCGAACCGGGTCGTCGAACACGAACGACCGGAAGTCGTCGGTGTCGAGAAGTTCGTGCTCGACCAGCTCGAATGCCTCGGGAAGCACCCCGGTGAAGTCGGGAACGTCCCAGTGGCCGATGTCGCTGGCAAAGATCGCCCGGAGGCGGACGCCGGCCGGAATCAGGTGGCTTTGGTACGCCAACGCGTTCATGGGGTCGTCGGCCTCACAACCGAAGTAGAAGCGGTCGCGGAAGAGTTCGATGATGTCATCGGCCGACTGGATGCCGCTCTCTTCCCACTCATCGAGCGAGTCGGGGTCTTCGTCGGCGTAGGACAACATTTGCAACGAGTAGTCGAGCCGGTCCATTCGCGAGGACACGGCGGGTCCGGCATGGGCGTCGAAGAGTTCGGCGAGCTGCTGCCGGTCAATCGCCGCAGGGTTGTAGTGCTGGATCGCCTCGGCGTTGCGTTTGTCGTAGTGGCCCAATGCATCGCCCAGGAAGTTGGCGGCCCAAGCCACGCCGCCTTCAAGGAAGGCCCACTTGAGTTCAGGGAACCGCATTGGGGCGCCGCCAATGAGCAACGATCGCAGACCTGCTTCGCCGGCCGCCGCGAAGTTGCCGATGTGGTTGTGGACGTAGTTGGTGCGTGAGGCACGCGAACCCCACCCCTGAGCCGAGGCATGGAAGGTGGGGCAGACGCCGAGTTCGCGACAGCGTTCCCACACGGGGTCGTAGTCGTACTCGCTGTCGTGGCCAACCCCGTTGATATAACGAGCCGAGCGCACGTTCTCCGCTCCCGGAATGGGGCGAGGAATAACCCCCGACATCATCACGGCCTTCAGCCCAAGCTCGCCGACGGCGTGGTCGAGTTCGGCCAACGCCTCCTCCGGAGTGAACATTGGAATCGAGGCGACGGGAATCAGTCGATCGCTGAAATCTGCGTGGGCTTCCGCCATGTAGATATTGAAGGCCCGGGCCATTGCCTGACGCAGCTCATCGTCGGCAAAGGCGGTGACCGTGAGACCGTAGGTGGGGTAGAGCACGGCGACATCGATGCCGATCTCGTCGAGCCGGTCATAGAGCAGGCTGGGCAACATCGCGGTTGCCCGGTCGAGTGTGTTGGCGGCCGGTACTGCCCACCAGGCGTTGCGAGTGACGCCGGCTTGACGTCGAAGCTCCTCCGGCACCGAATTCACGACGGCGGCCGACCCCACCATCTGGTCGAAGCGGAGGGCGACGTCTTCGCCCGCGATGTCGACTACGAGGTCTCGGACCCAGGGGAGATATTCGATCACATGACCGTCAGTGTCGATCACTGGGTGATCGAGCTGGTCACGAATCGCTTGCACTTCGGGGCCGGCGGGCCTGTTCATCGTTGCTCCAGAAGAAGAGGGGGTGGATATGGATTGGCTCGTCGAAACGGGACGCCGAGTTCGCCGAGAATCTCAATCATCGGTTGGCGATCGTCGGCATCGGTCACTGCGTGAACGGTAGTCGTTGCGGCCTCTCAGCCGAGAGTTGAACATTGAGGAACGCAGCGGGCAGCTCGGTTGCTCACGAATTCTGAAGAGCAGCCGACCAAAAGAGAACAACCCCTCCAGGTTGGCTGCGCCGTCGGATCCGTTTACTCGGGCCGGCGGCGCATCGCGTCCTGCCCGGACGCGAGATCGCTTCTCGGCCCGCCATCGGCTGTACTCGCGTCATGACCTGGAACATTGATGGCAAACGCGTGCTTCTCACCGGTGGAACGACGGGTATCGGGCGGGCGACGGTGGGCGCGCTGGCATCGATGGGGGCCGAGGTGATCTTCACGGCCCGTAAGCCCGCCGACGGCGGCGCGGTGGTCGCCGAAGTGGAAGCCTCCGGGGCTTCGGGAAGCGCGACCCACCGTCGGCTCGACCTTGATGACCTCTCGTCGGTTCGCTCGTTTGGTGCGGCGTTTCGAGATGAGTTCGACCGTCTCGATGTTCTGATCAACAACGCTGGCGTCGTTCTCTCTGAACGCCGCGCCACCGTCGACGGGCATGAATTCACCTTCGGCGTGAACCACCTTGGGCACTTTCAACTAGTGAATGAGCTGCTGCCGTTGCTCGAGGCCTCGGCGCCTGCTCGGATCGTGATTGTGGCCTCCGACGCTCACCAGTTCACGAGCGGACTCAAGTGGGACGATCTCAACGCTTCGAAGGGGCGCTACGGCGTGGCCAAGGGGATGGCCGTCTACTCGCGTTCGAAGCTCGCCAATATGCTGCACTCGAGGGAGCTATCCCGGCGGCTGGCCGATGCCGACATCACGGTGAACTGCCTCCACCCCGGCGCGGTGCGAACTCGTATTGGCCGAGACGACGAAGCGACACGAATTAGTGGGCTCGTATGGCCCGTAATTGGTCGCTTCTTCATCACCCCGGAGAAGGGCGCGCTCACCTCCGTGTGGGCGGCGACCGCGCCGGAGCTGAACGACGTGACCGGGGAGTTCTTCGTGAAGCAGAAGGTCAAGAAGCCCCGCAAGACCGCCCTCGACGATGCCGCCGCGGCCCGACTGTGGACCGTGAGCGAGGAGCTCACGAAGGCATGAGTCGCATACTCATCACCGGTGCGACGGGGCGAGTCGCGGGTGTCGTCGCTCGAGAGCTGGCCCGCGCTCACGATGTCACTGCACTTGCTCGTTTTCGCGACCCGGCGGCCCAGGAACGACTCGAAGGGTTCGGCGTTCGTTGTGTCGTTGCGGATATGGCGGGCGACCTGTCGGCCGTTCCCGACGACGCCGAGATCCTGCTCAACTTTGCGGTGTCGTTCTCATCGAACTGGGACGCGGCACTGGCGGTGAACGCCGAAGCGCTCGGGCTGATCGTCGACCGCCTTCCTCACCTCGAACGAATGCTTCATTGTTCTTCGATGGGGGTCTATGCCGCGTCCGCTGGTGTTCACACCGAGGACGATGCGCTCGGCGACTCCAACGAAAAGATGATGCCGACGTACAGCATTAGCAAGATCGCGGGGGAGTCGATGGCGAGGTATCTCGCTCGTTCCCGCGGCATCCCCACAACGATCGCTCGACTGGCGAGCCCCTACGGCAACCATGGCGGATTCCCGTGGTTCATGCTCTTATCGATCCTGCAGGACCAGCCCGTCACTCTCCATACGAGTGCGCCGTGCCTCTACAACCTGATTCATGAGGACGATCTGATGGCGAGCCTGCCCCTGTTGCTCGCCGCCGCTGATGTGCCAGCCACCGTCCTCAACTGGGGTGACCCGATCGCCACGAGTGCGGAAGACTGGTGCGAGGAGATGGCCCGCCTGGTCGGTCGTGAACTTCGGATTGAACGGAGCGATTTCGCCCCGCCACCCGGCAATGTCGACGTCGCTCGGTTGACCGCTCTTGGTTATAGGCCGACGGTTGACTGGCGAGAGGGCCTCCGCCGCATGGTCGAACATCTGCATCCCGATGAGCTGGTCTGAGTGGACGCGAGAGCGCCCCGGGCCGACGGCCCGGGGCGCTCTGGACTACTGCGCTGATCAGCCGCCGGTCGTGTAGTGGACGAGTCCTCCGCAGATCCGGTCTGTGCCGACGCCGTCGTCTGTCCACTCAAGGAAGAAGAACTCGTTGCCGTCGACGACCTCGGGGGTTTCGAGAGTCATCTCTTCGATGCCGAAGGAGCTCGTTGCTGTGGTGAGCGTGGCGATCGAACCAGTAACTGCGTCGGCCCGCACGAGATCAAGGTCTGATCCGGTGCCCGTGAACTGACCGCCAAAGCCTGTGATGGTTGCGCCAACGGGCAAGGGCAGGCCTGCTCGCATGATGCCATCGACACTCGTCGCGCAAGCAGTAGTGAAAGTGATGTCGCTCGCACTAGTGAAGGACCCGCTCCCGAACCTGAGCTCGACCTCCTCTGGCGCCGCGATCGCGGCGGCGTTGGCATCGGCGGTGGCTTGCGCCGCGGCAGCGGCCGCTTCGGTCGCGTCGTCAGCGGTTTCCAGTGCAGTGAGAGCGGGCTGGACAATCAGGTCGTCGTATCGCCAGGCGAACGTAATGTTCTCGCCGCGGGTAACACCGTCGTCAGGGCAGAAGTTGCCGCCGCCGCCGCAGCCGACGGTGATGCCGTTGTCCAAGGCCCACTCGGTCGCTTCAGCGTAGAAGCGACCGTCTTCGACGTCGCCGAAAATGTGGGCCGCATAGGCGGTGGATGGGATGATGAGCACGAGTGCAGCGATTGCGCCGAACAATTTCGCTCGGGTGATGGTGAAGGTCATGAGAACTTGCCTCTCTGTGGGATGTTCTTGCGACCATAGAGGAACGGCCGTCTTCGTGGAGTAAGGAGAGCCGTAGGGTCGGCCGCAGCCCCGTTCGGCAACACCGCGCGATTGCGCTCTCGTCGACCCGGCGTCAACGCCCGCGGTATGAGGAACCCCACGTCGTCCGTCCGCCTGATAGCGGTTGTCGCCGCAGTCGCGCTTGTTGCGACGTCGTGTTGGGTCGGCCTCGGCTTCAACTACGCCAACTCTCGGGCCAACACGTTGGAGTCCACAATCACTGCCGCGGCTTCGGCCGATCTTGCGGAGACGTGGAGCTATGACGAGGTGGACGGGGTCACCAGCACACCCGTGGTATTCGGCGGCGACGGCGAGGGCGACTTCTACGCTCTCAATCGTCACACCGGGGCGATCGAGTGGAGTGTCAATCTCGATAGTCACCCGCACGCGAGGATCTTTGGCTCGCCGGTGACGGTGGACGGCTTGGTGATTATCGGCGTGGCCTCGTGCGAGCTGGCGATCTCGAAGCCGGACTACACGTTCCGCGGTGCGGTCGTGGCGTTCGACGCAGTCACGGGCACGGAGCTCTGGCGCACCTACACCACTACCAACGACGCCCAGGCCGCGCCGCTCAGCGATGCGCTGCTCGCGATCGACTACACGATTGGTACCCAAGACGTCGTGGGTGTGGGGGACAAGGCCGGGGTCTACGCCGCGCTCGATCGCGACACCGGAGCAACCGTCTGGGCCCGCCAGCTCACCACGGGCGGTTACCTGGGCGGCATCATGATGACGTCGGCGTACGCCAATGGGGTGATCTACGCGTCGCCGAACGTGATGGTCAACCCCGGCGACTATGCCAACGCCGCCAACACGTCACAGACCTTCGCCATCGACGCGACGGATGGCTCGATTATCTGGGAAGTCACCGTGCCTGCCGCGTCGTTTGTCTCGCCAACGGTGGCGGGCGACGTGCTCTACCAGCCGACTACCCCCGGCCCGCTCTACGCCCCGTGCGGCTTCTGGTGTTTTGGCCAGCCGCCCAACCCGGCGGGCGGCCTGATCGCGTTCAAGCCTGACCTTTAGGCCTGAGAGAGGCCGCGAGAATGTACGTGTGGTCGGTTGAGTCGATGCCGGCCCCCGGAGACAAACCCTGCTAGCAACGAGGCGGATGAAGGAGCATCGATGACGGATGTACGGGGACAAGTCGACGAAGGCTTCGGGCCTGTTGCCGACGCTTTCGCGGCGAATTTTGCTGAGCACGAGGATGTCGGTGCGGGCTTCAGCCTCTACGCCGACGGCAAGCTGGTGGTCGACCTCACGGGCGGCACTTTCGACGCCGCCGGAACGCGGCCCTATGACGACGCCGCGCTGCAGCTGGTCTTCTCCACCACCAAGGGTGCCGCCGCGATCTGTGCGGCGATTCTCCATGAGCGAGGCGAGCTCGACTACGAGGCGCCGGTGAGCCAGTACTGGCCCGAGTTTGCCGCCAACGGCAAGGGCGACCTGTCGGTGGCGTGGCTGATGAGTCATCGCTGTGGTCTCATTAGCGTCGACAACGTCCCGTCGTTCGCCGATGTCCTCGCGATCGATCCCATCGTCGAAGCCCTCGCAGCTCAAGCGCCGCTATGGGAGCTCGATGGCAGCCACGGCTACCACGCCCTCACCTACGGCTGGCTCGTTGGTGAGCTTGTGCGACGAATCTCTGGGCAGCGCATCGGCGCGTTCTTCCAGGAAAATGTCGCCCAGCCACTGGGCCTCGAGTTCTGGATCGGCCTTCCGGAGGAGCAAGAGTCGCGCGTGTCGCCGCTCTTGGCGATGTCGGCCCCGACCGACCCGGCCGCGGCCGAGCTCATGCTCGCCTTCATCGGACCCGGCACGTTGGGTGGCCGGGCATTGAGTCTCGATGGCGCCTTTGACATCGAGAGCGACGACAACCCGTTCAACACGCGTGCAGTGCACGCGTCGGAGATTCCTGCCGCCAACGGCATTACCAACGCAACGTCGCTGGCCCGGATGTATGCCGCAACGGTCGGCGAGGTCGACGGTGTGCGTTTGATGAACGACGCCACCCGAGAGATGGCATGCGCGCCGGTCACCGGCGGCAACGACAAGTGCCTCGTATTCGAGACGAAGTTTGGCATGGGTTTCATGACGTACGACGGTGTGCTGCCGCTTGCCGGTCCGCGGTCCTACGGCCATGCCGGCGCGGGCGGCTCGCTCGGCTACGCCGATCCCGACCTTGGTATTGGCTTCGGCTACGTGATGAACCAGATGAGTGGATCGCTTGTGGGCGACCCTCGCACCCTCGGCCTCACCGAAGCCGTCAAGACCAGCCTGTCCTAGCCCAGAGGGTTACTTAGACTTCTGGGTGCCGACCTTGAGGTCTTTGAAGGGGATGCCCTTGTCGACGCTGATGTCGCGGGGGAGGCCCAGCACGCGGTCGCCGATGATGTTCTTTTGAATCTCGTTGGTGCCGCCGGCGATACCGCCCTGCAGGCCAGTGAGCGCCGCACGGGCCCAGCCGCCACCAGCTTTGTCTTCCCACGCCACACCGCTGGCGCCGACGATCTCCATGGAGACATCCCGCACATAGTTCATGATGTTGGTGCTGGAGAGCTTGCCGATTGAACCGCCAGGACCAGGGGTCTTGCCGGCCTGCATTTCGGCTCGAGTGCGCATCGACACGATCGACTGGCACGTCTCCATGATGTAGATCTTCATCAGCTTCTGACGAAGGGTCGGGTGGTCGATGATGCCGCGCTTCTTGGCTTCCGCGATCAGGCTATCGGCCCGCTCGTGGTGGATCCCGCCAGTGGAGCCACCGCCGATGGCAACACGTTCGTACATCAGCATGGCGGTGGCCATGTTCCAACCATTATTGAGATCACCGATGAGGTTCTCGGCCGGGATGCTCGTGTCGGTGAAGAACACTTCGTTGAAGTGTTTGCCGCCGTCGATCTGGTGGATCGGGCGTACTTCGACACCCTCGGCATCCATCGGCACGATGAACATCGAGATGCCGGCGTGCTTGGCGACTTCAGGGTTGGTGCGAGCAATCACGACGCCGTAGTCGCTGACGTGGGCGAGAGTGGTCCAGACCTTCTGGCCGTTGATGACCCAGGTGTCGCCGTCTTTTTCGGCCTTGGTCTGCAGTGAGGCAACGTCGGAACCGGCGCCCGGCTCCGAGAACATCTGACACCAGACTTTGTCGCCACGGATGTTGTCCTTGAGGAACGCCGACTTCTGATCGTCGGTGCCGTACTCGGACAGCATGGGGAGACACATGCCGTGGGAAATGATGAATTCGAACGTCATGTTCGGGAAGTCGGCGTATTCCTCGCGCCAGATCTTCTCGTATTCCCTGTCGAGGCCTTGGCCGCCGTATTCGGCGGCGTAGGAGAGGCCGGCGAGGCCCGCATCGAAGAGTGCGTTCTGGAATTTGCGGCCGAGTTCGAGCCGCTTGAGGCCGCCCTCATCGGCGTCGCCGTCGAGGTTCATTCCAGTGGCGTGCTCCTCGAGGAAGGCGCGGCAGCGGGCGCGGAACTCGGCTTCGTCGGGTGCTTCAGGCATTTCTTCTCCAGGAAGTAAGCGATCGTTCACAAGCTATCGGTACGGCCATGGTCGCGGCGAGTCCGCCAGAACGAACGAGAGCTAAACCGGGAACTCGGGCGCGGGCATGGAGTTCCACCAACTCAGAACTTCGCGTCGGGTGACGTAACCGATCGGCTCGTAGGGATTTGGTATCAGGCCGTCGTCCACGAGCACCTGGAGTTCGCCCTTACTCGCGGCCAGAAGATCGGTGTTGATCGCACAGGTGAGCGCCACCGGGTCGACACCGAACAGGTTGGCGGCGTTGAGGCCGAAGACCCGGGCCTTCACCGCATCGGTGAGCGCGGGGTAGCCATGTTCGGTTTGGAACGCCTCGGTGATCTGGAACGCCCGGAACGCTTCGATCTGTCGCTGCGGTGATCCGAGCCAGATGCCGTCGGTGCCCCACATGACCCGGTCCCGGCCGACCCGGTTGAGGAGCTTGCCCATCACATGGGCCGCTTCGGTGGGGTTGTTCATCACCTCGCGCCAAGTGGTGCCGAGTTCGCACCAGACATTGGCGTTCGCCGCGATGCCGTGGTCGTCCATGGCCTTCACCAGGGAGTTCACACCGGTGGCTGCGCGGGTTGGATCGTAGGCCCGCTCGGTGGTCTGGATTTCGTAGGCCGAGTGATAAACGACAAAGTTCATGTCGGGGTACTGGGCCGCCATTGCACAGATGTCGTCGGGCCCGTTGAACCGGCGGTCGAACTCCTGCAACGGCAATCCCTTGTGGGCACAGATCGTGTTGACCCCAAGGCTCCGTGCTTGTTCGATCACCGGAATACCGATGGCGGGATCGGCGAGGGAGAAGCCCTGATTACCGGGACCCCACTCGGTGTACACCTTGAAAGCGGACACTCGGCCGCTGTCGGCGGTGCCGACCTTGTCGTCCCAGGGGAGGGGTGCATCGGCCGGACCGGAGTTCGGAACATCGGTGAGCAGGGCAAACGTGGTGTCGGACCCGAGAAACATGTTGGTGATGTAGGCGGTGCGGTTGAGACACTCGAGTCGATCACCCTCGCCGCAGCCGGCGGGCACGAGGTTCCGCACCATACTTTCGATGCGGTTGGCGTTGTCGCGCCAGACACCCTCGGGCATCACATGGTGAGTGTGGATATCGAAGATGAACTCGCCCCGGTCGCCGAGTTCGATCGCACAAGCTTCCTCGTCCTCCGGCTGGGGAACGATGTACTCGCCGCCCGGGTCGCCCAGGGTGGTTGTGGCGGTCGATGTTGTCGAAGCGGTGGAGGTCGTACTTGAGGTCGTTGAAGAGGGGGCGGTCGAAGAGAAGGGGGCGGGCGGCAGTGCCTCGTCGCCGGTGGCGCAGCTGTTGAGAACCGCGAGCGACGCGACCATGGCGCCCGAGGTGGTGAGAAAGCGACGCCGGTCGATTCCTCGACGGGCCGCACCGGCGGAGAGGGTGTCGAGCATCAACTGGGTCATGTGCCGCTCACGCGTGGTTTGTGGCGGCGGGACGAACTCGCCGTTCGACAATGTGGTCGGCCATACCGGCAATGCGGGACGACGGTCTGGTTCGCGATCTCGCGCTCGCCGCCACTGGCTCGTCATGGGCCGAGGTTAGGGCAACGAGCATGAGCCGGACCGGCGTGACGGTCGCGTCCTACGCTGGGCCGATGCCATCCGGCTTACGTGCCCGCCTCGAACATCCATGGGCACCTGCCGCCGTTTTGGGTGGGGCGATCGCACTGCTGCGCCTACCGAGCTTCGTTGGCCAGCTGTTCGATCCTGACGAGGCGGCGATCTCGGCCCAAGCGATCGGCCTGTGGCGCGGCGGCGAGATGTACATCGACGGGATCGATCGCAAGCCGCCCGGCGCGCCGTTTATCTACGAGCTCTCGCATCAGATCACCGGCAGTACGGACCTCCGACTGCTTCATGTCTTCGCCGCGATTCTGCTTCTCGGCGCAGCTCTACTCATTGCCGCGGAGGCTCGACGCACCGCGGGCCGGGCCGCGTTCTGGTGGGGTGGCGCCCTCATGGCCACCGGGGCATTGGCGATGGTGCCGGTCGATGCCCAAGCCGCGAACTACAGCCACCTGGCTCTGCCCTTCGGCGCGCTGGCGATGGTGGCAGCGCGGCGCGGCACCGATCGTGCGGCATTCATCACGGGACTCGCGTTGGCGATTGCGACGTTGACGCGCCAGACGTGGGCAATCGGAGTGATCCCGGCCGCGGTCGCACTCTGGCGATTCGGCGACTGGCGACGACATCTTCCGCTGGCCTTCATCGGTGGTCTCGTGCCTATCGGTGTGATGGCGCTGGTCGTGCCGTGGAGCGACTTCTACTACTGGACGTTCGAGAGCAACGGCAGCTTTGTGCTTGGTGGGGCGGAGGTCGGCGCGATTGCCGGTCGGGCCGCAGTGAGTGTGGGACTGTTCGCGGCGTTCCACCTGGTGGCCGTGTGGTTTGGCCTTCGCAGCGACCCCCGCCGCAATCCCGATCTCTGGCTTTGGGTCATCACCGGAGGAGTGGCGGTTGCCGTGGGCTTCCGGTTTTATGGGCACTACTGGCTGCAGGTCGTGCCCGCCCTCGCCTTGCTCGGCGCGATCGAACTGAGCCGTCAGAGCGATCAAACGCAGCGGAAGGCGGGACGACTCGTCGGGGCCACGGCGGTCGTTGCTCTGGCGCTGGCGTGGACCCCCGAGACAGTCCGGGAGCTTCCGGATCCGGCGCCGCTCGCCGCGGTTGTCGTAGCGAACTCGACCCCCGACGACACCGTGCTGGTCTGGGGCAACTTCCCGGAGGTCTATTGGGAAGCGGAGCGGGCTCCGACCGGTGGCTTCGTGAGTATGGACTTTGTGACGGGACGGACCGGGTCGAGAGAGAACACTGCGGCCACCATCGCCGATGCGCCGGATCGCGGCTACCCACATCTGCTTGGCGCGATGGCCGGGCAACTCCCGGCGGTGATCATCGACACGCAACCCCGCGAGTTCCGCGAGTACGCGCCGTACCCGATCGCCCTCTTCCCCGAACTCGCCACGCTGATCGCCGAGCACTACCACCCGGTCCAGGTGGTCGATGGGTTCGACGTCTATCTCCTGAGTAGACGCTGAGCGCTACCGTGGCCCATGGCCACCTCTTCGTTCCGCGTCGCCCAGCTCTCCGATCTGCACTTCAGTAGCGACGGCACGGCCAACGGACGAGAGACAGGCGAAACCTTCGCCGCAGTGGCCGCCGATGTCCTCAACGATGCCCCTGACCTGGTGGTTGTCACCGGCGACATCGCCGATACCGGCCAACCGGGCGAGTACGAGGTTGCGGGCGAAGCGCTCGCCGCGCTCGGCTTGCCGGTCTACTGCCTGCCCGGAAACCACGACCGGGTCGATGAGATGCACGCGTTCCTCCCTCGTCCTGGCGTGGTCGTGCAGCGATCGCTGCGCGTGGGGGGTTGGCTGTTCCTTTTCGGCGACAGCAACGACGACGGTGTGGTATTCGATGCCGACCACGGCTGGGTTGATCACGACGACCGCATGGAGCTCGCCCGCGGGGCGATGCACGATCACGAGCAGTCGTGGCTGCGCCGTCAGCTCGAGCAGGGCTCGGCGGCCCAGGCCATGTTGTGGCTCCACCATCCGCCGGCCGCGCCGGGCATGTTCTCCCGGCCGGAGTACAACGCGAAGGTGGCTGACCTCGTTGGTCTCGCGACACCGATCGCGGCGATGGCGGCTGGCCATGTGCACACCCACGTGGAGAGTGACCTTGCCGGCGTGCCCGTCTACCTGTGTCCGTCGACCGGCACGAGCCTCGACTTCGACGAGTCGCGCATGATGCCGCCTGGCTATCGCCGTTTCACCTTCCACGACGATGGGCGGGTTGACACCGAAGTGGTGTGGATCGACGACGAACGCTGGAACAAGCGATACCGCCTCCCGGATTGGGCGATCGAATATCTCGCCGGCGAACTCAGCCAAGAGGAGATGGAACGCCGCCAAGCCGAGATGATGGGGGGGCAGTAACAAGACACAAGAGTGACAAGCAACCCAACGCAGCGGGTAGAGCGGCGCAAGTTCGCTGTGGCTGTCGAGTTTCGCGGAGTGAAACTCGGTGAGCGAGCGAAGCGAGCGGCGTGGAGCTGGAGGGAATCGAACCCTCGTCCGTCAGGTGGTTGCCCACCGCGCTACGACCGTTCCCGTGACCGTGGGTTATGGCTCCCACACTGCCGGGTCAGAAGGACCCGAGGGTCCTGCCACAGAGTCTTTCCTCAATGTCAGCGGTCTTTGCCAGCTGTCAGTGGTCTTTCCCTACGGTCCACCACCGCTTCTGGTGACAGGCTGCGGTGGTCAGGCCCCGCGTGCCATTGCTGGTCGCGATGACTCTCTACTATCTGACTAGGTCAGGCAGCGAGAGCGAGATCGTCCGTATTGGCGTCTCTGTTGTTGCCCCGTTTTAAGAGTCTGAGCAACTCTGGTCGCACGTTGTTGCATCCGGTTCCCAACGTCGAAACCGATCAGCCCCGTGGTGCTGCGTTGGATTGTCAAGCAACTGGCTCCCGGTGAGGGGAGTGGGCCAATGGTACCGCGACGCGGCGGGGTTGTTCCTTCGGTTTACGCCGGTGGGGTACCGTCGGGCGTATGACGGATACTGGGCGGGCAAAAACCGACGAAGAGATCTGGGCGGCAGCCACGCCCGTTGAAGACTGGAACACCGATTACGACATTCGTGATCAGGCGTATGTCGAGGATCCGGTGCCGATTTGGGCGGAGATGCGGGAGCAGTGCCCGATTGCGCACACCGAGCGGCTGGGTGGGTCGTGGAACCCGACGAAGTTCGATGACCTGCGAGCGATGGCGAAGATGGTGCCGGAGCTATCGAGTCGACAGGTGCTGGTGATGCCGCCACCGCCGGGTAT
The DNA here is from genome assembly GCA_047639555.1 of Candidatus Aldehydirespiratoraceae bacterium. Taxonomy (GTDB): domain Bacteria; phylum Actinomycetota; class Acidimicrobiia; order Acidimicrobiales; family Aldehydirespiratoraceae; genus JAJRXC01. The sequence continues at coordinate 21,308 of JBLIOE010000032.1, read as the reverse complement.
GCCTGAGATGTCGCTCTACGAGCAACAGATTGCCGCTGCACCGATCACGGCCGACGCACCGATCCACACGTGGACGCGCCGCATGATTCTTCCGGCGTTTTCGCCCAAGACGGTCAACAAGTACCACGAGTTCACCGAGAAGCTCTGCCATGAGCTGATCGACGGATTCATCGAGAACGGTGAGTGCGATGGGGCGGTCGACTATGCCCAACAGATCCCACCGCGCGTCATCGCCCATCTCATTGGGATCGACGGCGGTATGGCTGACCAGTTCGTGATTTGGGTCAACGACCTTCTTGGTGAGGGCCTCTTCGAGCCGGAGCGCCGGCTGGCGGCCCGCGATGCTCTGATCGGCTTCCTGAGCGAAGAGGTAGCGAAGCGCCAGGCCGATCCGCAAGAGGATCTCATGACAGAGCTCCTCTTCATGGAGTTGGATCACCCGGACGCGGCCATCACCCCCGAGGTCGTCGTCGGCATCTGCAACCTGCTCGTCGTTGCCGGCATCGACACCACCTGGAGCTCGATTGGCTCCGCGATCTGGCATTTCGGTACGAACCCGGATGACCTTCATCGGCTGGTCAACGAACCTGATCTCATGCAGATGGCGGTGGAGGAGAGCCTGCGTTTCTACGCCCCGGTCACGATGGCGCGGATCGCCGATGCCGATGTCGACTACAACGACGTCCACATCAAGTCGGGCGACAAGATTCTGATGAACTTCCCGGCGGCCTGCCACGACCCGGAACACTTCGAGGATCCCGACACGTTCATTATCGATCGAGCGAAGAACCGCCACATCGCGTTCGGCTCCGGTATTCACCGTTGCGCGGGGTCGAACCTGGCTCGTCTTGAGATGGAGACATCGCTACGAGTGTGGGTCGAACGCATTCCCGAGTTCCAGGTAAGCGATCGCGAACCCATGAAGTGGGCCGGCGGTCAGGTACGGGGCCCTCGGGTGATGCCGATGTCGTTCCCGCCGGGAAGTCGTCGCTAGTCGGTTCTCGCTAGTACTTGCCGCTTCGGGCGCGAGACATCTCGCGTTCGGTATCGCGTTCAGAATCTCGCTTCGCGATGGAGTGACGCTTGTCGACCTGAGACTTGCCCCGCCCGAGCCCGAGTTCGAGCTTGGCGCGACTGCCCAGGAAGTAGATCGAGAGCGGAACGATCGTCAGGTGCTCTCGTTCGACGCGAGCATCCCATTTCTCGATTTGGCCTCGGTGGGCGAGGAGTTTGCGACGGCGCTCGGTGTCGTGGGCAAACGCAGAAGCGGAGTGGGAGTACTGCGCGATGTGGAGACCCACGAGCCAGAGCTCGGATTGGTAGACGATGGCGAACGAGTCGGCGAGCTGGACCTTGGCTTCTCGGAGCGACTTCACCTCGCTGCCGTGGAGTTGGATGCCGACCTCGAGCGTGTCGAGTATCTCGTAGTCGCGACGAGCGACGCGGTTCGTCGCCACGGCCACGGCCCCGGCGGGGATATCGCGCTTCTTTTGTGACTTCGCCATCATGGTCTCCTGGCTGCCACGGTAGCGGCCCGCTGTCGTGAGCAGGGCGGGATTGCTACGTTGCGGTGGGGGATATCAACATGCAGCATCAACATTGGGGACGTGGCCGAACACTCGTGGCCGTTCTGACCAGTTTGGCCGTGTTCGCCGCGGCCTGCGGTAGCGGTGGCGACGAAGGGGCCGAGACTTCGACGACTTCTACGGCGCCTACGACCGAGGCGCCGACCACAGCGGAAGGCGATGTCACTTCCACCACTGAAGCGCCCGCGCTCACCGCGTCGTGGAAGGGTGTTACGGAAGACACCGTGCAGATCGCGGTGTCGTATCTCGACTTCACCGGCCTCATCTCGGCCGGGTTGCAGAACTTCGGCTGGGGCGATCAGCAACTGATTTGGGACTTCTACATCGATGATCTGAACGAGCGGGGCGGATTGGCCGGGCGGCAGGTGGAGATGTACTTCGACGGGTACAACCCGGCCTTCGCGCTCGAAGCAGAGGAAGCGTGCCTTCGGATGACCGAGGACAACGAAGTCTTCGCGGTGATCGGTGGCTTTGTTGGGCCCGCACAATCAGCGACGACGTGCCTCACCGAGCAGGAAGATTTGGTGCTCGTCGGCGGCGCGATGACAACCGACCTTCTCGAAGATGCAAAGAACGTCTGGATCAATGCCGGCTCGTCGTCGGCCCGCCGCATTCCGATCTTCTTCTCGCTATTGGAGCAGACGGGTCGACTTGACGACCGTCCGATCGCGATCGTCTCCGGCGATGAAGACGTGGCGTCGACGGAGTCAGTCATCGAACCCCTTCTGGCCGACCGCGGCGCCAACGTTGTGATGACAGCGATCAACACGATTCCCACCGATGACACGCTTGCGGAAGATCGGTTTTGGCTCACCACCGCGGAACGGATCCGAGACGAGGGTGCCGAGGTCATCATCATCAATGGTGACACCACCGGTGCCTTCCGAGGTATTGCCGACAACGGTCTTGACCAGGAGATATGGGTCGTAACTGTTGATCAGCTCGTCAATCTCGGCACCACGGTGGACCGTGCCGTCGCCGACGGTGCGCTCGGTCTCTCGTTGTCGACACCTGAAGAGCAATGGAATGAGCCCGGAATGGTCGAGTGCGTCGACCGGTTCCGCAATGCGCATCCGGAAGTCGAGATTCTCGGCCCCTTGGAGGTCGGCGATCTCGACGAGCGTTGGTATATCGAACTGCAAGTCGCGTGCCGTCGTTTGGCCGTCACCGAGCTGGTGTTTAACGCGGCGGGACCGGAGCTCACTCCAGCCACGGTAAAGGCGGCCTATGAGTCGCTCGGTGAAGTCTCGCTGCCCGGGTACGTCCATGTGTCGTTCGGTCCGGGCAAGCCCGATGCGAATGATGGTTTCCGGCTCTCGGAGTTCGACCACACGCTCGGGGCGAACGGCGGCATGGCGCCGATCACCGACCTTCTCGACGCCACGCCGTAGCGCTACCCTCGGGGCCGTGCTGGAGATCCCTCAATCCGTTCAAGCGGAGATGATTGGCCACGCCATTCTCGGGTTGCCTGATGAAGCGTGTGGTCTCTTCGCGGGGGCGTTCGGGGGAGATCGAGTCGAGCGGTTCTTTCCGATGACCAATGCGGCCAAGTCGAGCCAGATCTACGAACTCGATGGCCAAGAGATGATGAACGTCGAGCGCACGGCCGACGATTCCGGCATGGCGATCATTGGTGTGATGCACAGTCACACGCACACGATGAACTATCCGTCGCCCACCGATGTTGCCGATGCGGCCCGTTTCGATCCGTTCGGCGCGTGGCGGTTCATCATCGTGTCGCTGCAACACGCCGACGCGTCACTGCGGAGTTATCACATTCTTGAAGGCCAGGTCACCGAGGAGAGGGTGCGGATCGTCGCCAGTTAGAGACGAACGTCGCCAGCCTGAATGCGCTGGTAGACGGCATCGTCGAGAGCGACGAAGTGCTGTTCGCGGCTGTCGAGGAACCAGAGCGGGTCGGGGAGTGACGGATCAAACCCTTCGGCCACGGCGTCCTTCTTGCGGTGCTTGAACGTGGCCGTGATCTCGACCTCGGATTGGATCCGCAGAAAGATCGGCCGGGCGTAGGCGGCCAAGTTGGCTGCCACGTGTAAGCGGGTCTGCTCGATGTCGAACGTGTCGTCGACCACGAGGGTGGCCATTCCAGCGCGACCGTCGGCGCCTGGCACTTCCACGCCGTAGACGTTGGCTTCCAGCACTCCGGTGCAACCGCCGAGGACACCAGCGACTTCGGCCGTCGAGACGTTTTCGCCCTTCCAACGGAACGTGTCGCCAATGCGATCGACGAAGAAGTAGTAGCCGTCTTCGTCTTGGCTGAGGAGGTCGCCGGTGCGGAAGTAGGCGTCGCCGTCTTTGAAGGCGCCACGGAGGACCTTCTTCTCGCTGGCTTCCTCGTCGGAGTACCCCTCGAAGGGGGTGAGGTTGGAGATTCGAGTGATGGCCTCTCCCGGCTCGTTGAACCCAACCGGGATCACGTGACCGTTGGTGTCGCGGGCGACCTCGTCGGCCTCCACGTCGTACTCCACGAGATGGATGCCGAGGCGTTTGGCTAAGCCCGGCCGCATCCGGCCGATCGAACCGACCCGGTTATCGAGGTTGAAGAGCGAGGCGGTGCCTTCGGTGGCGCCGTAGAATTCAACGATCCGCGGGATCTTGAATCGTTCCTGAAAGGTCGGCCAAACATCGGGCCGGAGACCGTTGCCGACGCACACCCGGAGCTGGTGCCCGCGCTCAAGCGGATGGCTCGGACTGTTGGCGAGATACCGGCAGAGTTCGCCGATGTATTGGAAGGCGGTGGCGCCGTGTTCGACGCATTCGTCCCAGAACCGACTGGTCGAGAACCTGCGGGTGATGATCGCGGTGCTGCCACCGAGGAGCGAATTGCCAACCGCCATCACGCCACCGGCCGTGTGGTATAGCGGCAGCGTGATGTACATCCGGTCGTGGTTGTTCAGCTCGATCAGGCCGGCACTTCCGTTGGCCACTGAGAGAAATTTCGAGTGGCTGAACCGGGCGGCCTTCGGGAGGCCTGTCGTGCCGCTGGTGTAGATGTAGAAGAGCGGGGCAGTGTTGTCCATGCCTTCGCGAATGGATGCGTCGGGTGCGACGGTTGGTTGGTGGGTCAACGCGTCGTCGTAGCCGCCGCCATCGCCCCAGACCCACTCAGTGACGGAGTCGTTTTCGCGAGCGTTGTGCCACGGCTCGACGAGTTCGTGGTCGACGATCAGGTGCTTGGCTTCAGAGACACCAATGGAATGTCGGAGCGGTTCGCCGGTGAGGTTCGTGTTGATGAGAGCAGTGACAATGCCAACCTTGGCGAGGCCCAGCCAGGTGGCCACAAACTCGGGCCGGTTAAGCATCAGAAGCGCAACGACGTCGCCCTGGCCGAGGCCCTGCGCGATCGCCCAGTGGGCAACCCGATTGGCGTCGTCGTCGAGCTCGCCGGCCGTAACCGCGCGGCCGCTGTCGCTCGCGTCGATGAGTGCGACCCGACTCCGGTTCGAAGCAAAGTTCGCTTCGATGCGGTCGCCGACCGTGGCCGAGTTGCCGGACCGGTTCTTTGCGAGATCCGGTGCCGCCTTCGCCATCACCTTCACCAGCCGAAGATCACTCTCGATCCGTTCCCGCCGACTCAACCGTGCCTGTGTCGTCCCCATCGCCCGACCCTAACCCTCGGACTCGATTGCAGGGGCAGGAGCAGGGGTAGAGACATGGGTGGGGAAGCCGACGGCGGGGTGACTACAATCCCGAGTGAACTGGTCGGAATTAGGAGTTTTTCGTGGTGATCCACAGCTCAGTGCTCGACATGATCGGCAACACGCCGATGGTCGATGTCAGCCGGCTCAGCCCCAATCCGAACGTGCGCATCCTCGGGAAGATGGAGGGCCAGAACCCGGGTGGCTCCGTGAAGGACCGCATCGCCCGCTCGATGGTTCTGGCCGCCGAAGCCGACGGCACGTTGACTCCGGGCAAGACGCTCATCGAGCCGAGCTCGGGCAATACCGGAATCGCCCTCGCCATGATCGCCAAGGAGCGCGGCTACCCGATCAAGATCGTGCTGCCGGGGAACGTCTCCATCGAGCGCCGCCAGATGCTCGAAGTCTTCGGCGCCGAGATCATCGATTCACCCGGTTCCGAAGGCAGTAATGGCGCCGTGCGTCGTGCCCAGGCGCTGGCCGACGAACACCCTGAGTGGGTCTTCCTCTACCAATACGCCAACGAGGCCAACCCGCAGGCGCACTACGACACCACCGGTCCCGAGATCTGGGCCGACGTCCCCGACATCACCCACTTCGTTGCCGGACTCGGCACCAGCGGAACCCTTGTTGGGGTTGGCCACTTCCTCAAAGAACGTAATCCCGACATCAAGATCCTGGCCGTGGAACCACCGATCGGCGAAGCGGTTGAGGGGCTTCGTAATCTCGAAGAGGGCTACATCCCGCCCGTCTACGAAAAGTGGGGCGGAGTGGAGCTGCTCGACGGCAAACGCATCGTTCGCCCCCGAGAGTCACTCGAATGGACCCGTCGCCTCACCGAGATCGGTATCTTCGCCGGCATCTCGGCCGGAGCAGCGCTGGCCGGCGCGGTCCGCACGGCCGAAAAGATCGGCGAAGAGGACCCAGAGGCAACGGCCACGATCGTGTTCATCGTGTGCGATGGCGGCTGGAAATATCTCTCCACCGGCGCGTGGACCGACGACCTCGATGAAGTCGTCGAACGGGCCAAGAAGATCATCTACTTCTAGACGGCCGGTCTCTCGCTACTCGTCGGGTTGTTGTTCGGTTTCGGCCGCCAGCCCGGTGATCTCGGCTGCTTGGGCCGCGAGGGAGCGAAGGGCGCCATGTTGGCTCGAACGGGCGATCTCGAGAGAGCGAGCCTCGCGCCGCGAGATTCGCAACGATGCCGAGCCGCCGCCCCGGGCGGGAGTGAGTTCCTCGAGTACCAGGCGGTCGCCGTCTTGGCGTTGGGTAACGGCGGACGTGGCGCTCGCGCTCACACCGATCGCGGCGTCGTCGGCCCACAGCCGCAGGTGTCGCCGGTCGAGTGGACCGTGGCGACGCAGGAGTTGTGCATTCGGGACCGGACAATATTCGTCGGGTATCGCGATGCTGCGAGAGCGCGAGATCGTTGCCGGGAGATGCTCGCTCACCCGGTAGGCGGGAAACACCGTCTCGATGTGAACAGTGGTGCAACGTGACAGCTCGGGCGCTCGGTCGTGGAGATCGTTACGCCCGCCCGCGCGCTGGAGTTCAGGTGGGAACGACCGTGCCGTCAGTACGAGGTCCCCCTGGCGCCACTGCGCCTCCATGGTGTTGGAGACACTCGTGTCGGTCGCTTTACCGAGCGTGGCGCTGATCGCGTCCACGACCGCGTGCTGGTTGGCGCCCACGTCATCGGCGATCCAGAACTCGGCGCTGACATGGTCGAGGCGATCGCTGCGGTAGCGGCCGACGCGCTGATACCAGCGGGCGGCCGGAAGATCCAGGATCTGGAGTTGCCCCAGGTCAACGATGTCTTGGAAGTCGTACGAGCGCCCGAGTGGCGTCGCCGATCAGGGTCGACGCCGCGTCGGCCCGGAGTTCGTCGGCCGCACGCAGAGAGACAACGGGCCAGGTCACACCGCCGACCGTAGCGGTGCTCGATGCTCCGTGGAGTTACGAGCCGAGGATCACAGCCTGTTCAGTCCGCCGCAGGGTGATCTCGTCGAGGTCGCCGATTGCCGGTGCCATCACTAGGTTTACGTGGAGGGCGAGGGTCACGGAGATGACGGTGCGGGCCTGGGCGTCGAGCGAGATCGACACGTTCTCGACGCTCGCCTGGGCAAGCGGCCCTGCCGCCACGGAGGCCTCCACGAATCGGCGAGCATCGGCGTCCGAGATCACGATTCCTTGACCGGATCGCAGGGCGCTGATGTCGAGGCCGGCCAATGCATCATTGGCGGCCGAGGCGGCGACGGATTCGAGCTCTCTCGCTCGCACCTGCGTGAGGCTGACGTCGATCACCATCGCGCCAAGGATGAACATGATCAGAACGGCGGCGGGGAACATCAGCAGGACAGTGCCTCGCTCGTCGGACCGGCGTAGCGCTAACACGACGCCACCCCTTCGAGGCCATCTCGGAACGGATCGACGATCTCGCTATGCGTGGACTCAACGGGGTCGAGGGAGCCGAAACCGCCGATGAACGGAATTGCGATTACCGGCACTTCGTAGGTCACGGTGATCGAGACTCGAGCGCAACGCCCGAACGGTTCGGCGAGGACAGGCTCACCGACGTTCGCCCGGTCGCCGCCGCGTCCGTACGCAATCATCGTCTCTTCGCCCCGCGACCGCGCCTCCGCGATTGCCGCGTCGACGCCGTCCGCTTCGACGAACGCCCGGGTGGCCTCGCGAGCGGCTGAGGTGACCGCAAACTTTGCGTCGATGACACCCCAAACGTTCGCGAACATCAGCGTGGCGGAGATAAAGACGAGGAAGCCGAAGGGCAATACCTCCATGCCTCCAACCTGGCCGGCGTCACCACCGACCCGCGACGGCGCCCCACTGACTGAATGATGGCGATTCACCGGAATTCCTCCACGCGCACCTCAATAGTCCGGTCAAGTTCCGCCAGAGAGCTGAGGCCAGCCATCCGGGTGGGAAGGATCGACGGGTGGGTGGCAGTCACGTGGACCCGCACCACGTTGGGGTCGTTGCAGGTCCATTCGAGAGTGGCGTGACCTTGCTGGCCGTACTCGCCGAGCTGTTCGACGAATGCCGCTTCGGCCGCCGGGACTGCTCCGCAGCGATCATCGGCCGCGCGAAAGCCCGCGACATCTCGGGCCGCGTCGTGGGCCGCCGCGGTGACGAGCGAGGTCGCATAGAGGTTGAAGAGAATCTGGACCGCCGTGAACATGAGGAGCAAGAAAACGAGAAAGCCAGCGGCGGTCCCGAATGTGCCTGCGCCCCGCTCGGCTGCCGAGGCAGCGAGGCGGGGCGATCGGTTCACGGCGCGCTGACGCCGATATTGCCGACCTCTCGTTCAATGTTGTCTTCCGCATCGTTCCAGATGCCGTTGAAGGCAACCCACATTGCGGCGCCGATGAAGGCAACGATCAAGACGGCGATCGCGGTACTGATCACGCCCTCGCCATTTTCGCCCTGTAAACGGGTCGCCGGTTGCGCTTGTACGTGTGCTCGGTTCATGTTGTTACTCCCTCTTCCTTGAGTTCTGAAATTTGGTTGTTTGGTGGCGGTTGGTTCGGGTCAGGACCCAGAGAAAAGTGTGAGTGCGTCGACGAATGGCACACCCATAAGAAGGACGCCCGGAATGAGCGCGGCGACGGTGACGGGGATCCACACCTGCTGATTGCGACGCTCGATTGCTTCGATCGTTTCTCGCTGCGTTTCGCGGCGAATGGAGCGGGCCTCTTCAGAGATGAGGCGGCCAAGGTCGGCCGCTTCGCGATTGAGAGCGAGGATGGAGATCAGACGATCAAGCGCATCGACATCGGCGATCTCGCCCCACTCATGTAATGCCTCGACCTCAGAAAGTCCCTGCCGCATTCGCTGGCTGACCCGTCGCAGGTCAGCGGCACAACTGCCGGTGCCGCGCGCCGAGATCCGGCTGAGCGCGGCGCTCATCGACCAGCCCGCGGACATCAGCATTCCGAGTTGTTCGGCGATGACGGGGAGCTCAAGAAACAGTCGACGCTGCCATGCCTGTGAAGCGGTCGCGACCTGCTGCTCGAGGAGAAGAAAGGTGAGGATGGGGAGACCGACGACGGCCAGAATTGCGGCTCCCGCTGGCAGCCCGAGAGCCACCGATGCCAGTGCGCCGCCCAACAGGGCGACTCCGGCCCAGCCGATCTGGCGGACACGAAAGGTGGTGACGTCAAGGGTGGAGTGGATGCGGCGAAGGCGGGTGCCGAGTTCTTCGGAGACGCCGAAGAGTCGGGCGAGGCGGGCGCCGATGATCTGTGACAGGGGAGCGACGACGTCGCGAAACGACGCCACCGACAACACGCCGGACCGAATCGGTCGTCCGTTGCCGGGGGCGTAGGGAGCGAGCCGATCGGCCATGCCCGGGCGTCGGAACCAACGCAACTCCGAGAGCAGCAGGGTGGTGCCGGCGAAGGCAAAGAGACCGAGGAGAATAGTGACGCGGGCCATGTCAGTCCTTGAACACGCGTTGGGTTTCAGGGAGACGCATGACGCGTCCGGCCCAGGTCCAGCAGCCGACGACCAGGCCGAGGGCAATCATCACGACGACCTGTCCGGTGCCGGTCTGATACGCGGAGCGGCCATTGCCGATCGACATACCCGCGAGCGCCATGCCTCCGGGCACGACGAGCACGAAGAGGCGGGCGAATCGAGCGCCCGCCTGGCGACTGTGCGCATCCTTTCGACCCTGCACGTCGGCGAGTCGATCGTCGGCGAGGGCCTCCAATCTGCGATCGAGGTCGGTCCCCCCGAGTTCGTGCGCGATCAGAAGGGTTTCGCACGCCGCGTCGGCGGTCGGGTCGCCGAGCCGTTCTTTCAGTACGCGGAAGGTGCGGGGCAGGTCGGTGGTCAGAAGCCACTCGCGATGCGCAGCGTCGAACGCGGGCCGAAGATCTTCGGGCCCGCGAGCGCCAACTTCGAACAATGCCTGCGGGATCGACCGGCCGAGGGAGGCGGTCTGGACACGTATCTCCTCGATCATTCGCGGCCACGCTTCCTGGGCCCGTTGCCGGCGCGCCTGTCGGCGGTGGCGATAGGTGGCGATTGGAAACGATGCCGCGAACGCGCCGAGCGCCGCGGCGGGAACAAGGCCACCAAAGGCCGCAAAGGCGCCCAGGAAACCTAAGACGAAGAGCATGAGGACGACGGCCGTGAACTCGCGACGGTCGACGTCGTCGAGCCCGGCCTGGCGCAGCCACTCGTCGACATCGATGCGAGTGTTGCGTTCGGCCGCGCTCACATGAGGGCCGAATCCGAACCCCTCCCAGCCCATGACAAGCGCGGAGTAGAGCCAAAATACGCCGAGGGCGGCGACGGAAGCGAGGATGAGCTCGGTCATGACAGCTCGGCTGTCGATGGTCGCAGACACTCGCGAATGTCGAGGTCGATCTCGGCGAACGCTCGACCGACTCGGACCGGAAGCGACTCCGACCAACGGAGGGGTCCGTTTGCATCCCGGCTGAAGACTTCGGTGGATGTGAACTGCCCGCTTTCGGCGGATGCAGCAAGGTCCTCAACCGCAATGATCGACCCAACCCGCGGGCCATCCGCGGTGCGAACGCAGTGCACAACGACGTCGACGGCCTCACTGACGAGATTGTTCAGGGCGGACATCGGGAGTTCGTTGCTGGTGTCGGCCAGTTGGCAGATGAAACGCAGACGCGTCAGGGCCTGCCGCGCGCTGCCCGCATGGATCGTGGTGAAACCTTTGACTCCCGAGGACAAGGTCAGCAGAAGTGGCAGCGCCTCCCGATCTCGAACCTCACCCACGATGGCGACGTCGGGGGCCATCCGGAGGAAACCCGCTACGAGCCGACGCAGATCAACTTCGGGGCGGTCGGCTCGGCCGGCCCGGGTCTGCATGCTCGCGACGTTGGGGAGGGGAATGTCGGCTTCGAAGACTTCCTCGGCAACAACGACGCGCAACGAAGGGTCCAGCTCTGCGGCACAGCAGTTGAGCATCGTGGTCTTGCCGGCCCCGGGCGCTCCGGCGAAGACGATCGTTTGGCGGGCCTTCACACAGCCCTTCAGAAACTCGGCCGCGTCGTGGGTGAGCATCGAACGCTCGACGAGCTCGTCGAGGCTCCGAAAAGTGATGCCAGTAAATTTTCGGATGTTCACCATGATGTGACCGCCTCGAGCAACGTCGCCGTGAACGATGTGGAGACGGGAGCCATCGTCGAGTTGCGCGTCCTGAAGCCCTTCGCTCGGGTCGAGTTTGCGATGAGCGGATGAGGAATCGTCGAGGATCTTTGTCAGCGTGCGGACGACATGCTCGTCGTCGTGGAAGACCTCGTCGTGGTAGCCCGACGGACCGCGGTGGCGCTTCACGAAGATCGCCTCCGGGGAGTTGATCATGATCTCCCATACGTCGTCGTCAGCGAGGAGTGGGCCGAGGGGTCCGTAGCCGGTCAGGTTGCGCAGGGCGCGTTCGGCAACGACCTCTGGGTCGCTGAGTGCATAGGCCCTGAGCCCGCGGCGATGGTCGTCATTCCAGATGCGGACTTCGTCGGCGACGAGGTGGGCGAGGGCATCGGCCGACTCGGATGTGCTGAGGTCGAGCGCCTCGTTCTTGGCGCGCTCCTGGACCCGGACTTCGATCTCGGCGAGCGGGCTGAGCCCTTCGAGGATCGTCATCCGGCCTCCTCGGTCCATGAGCCAAGCGACCCTGGGGTGACCAGCTCTGGCTCTCCGAGTCCTTGAGCCGTCGGGCCGTCGGATCCCCGTGGCGAGAGTTCGTCTAGCCGTCGGACGATTTCCGCGTGAAGTGGCTTCCCCAGTGCGACGGGCAGGCGTACGCCGTCGCGGATTGCCTCCTCGACGTCGCGGCGGGCCGGCAGAAACACCGGGTTGCCGATACTCGCTGTGGCTTCGTCGCGTCCGAGAAGGATCGCGAGAGCGGCCACTGCGTCGGCTCGTCGCTTCGGGCTGCGGGGCGATTGGGTGCAGGTCGGAACAATTCGGGCGGGGTTGATTCCGGCGGCCACGAGCGCTCGGATCGTGCGACTCATGGCGTGTAACCCCTTCGTGGTTGGGTTGCCAACCACAACGACGAGATCAGCTCGTGTTGCCGAGGTGCGGGCCAAGACGTTGCGATCTTCGACGTCGATGGAGCCCGTGAGCGACTCGTCCTCGAGGTCAGCGTCGATGTCGGCGATGACATAGCGGTACGAACGGAGCAGGCCGTCGAGCGACGCCGCAAATGCTCGCGGTCGAATCGCTGTCCAGTCGCGATGGCGACGGAGGCCAAGGAGTAGGTGATAGCCGCGCCCCATCGCATCGAAGACCAGAGAGCGAACTTGGTCGACGGGAAGCCGGCCCGCCCGGTGGGCCTCGGTGAGCTCCTGCACTCCGGGCATCACTTCGCGAGCGTCGTGCAACATCCCCTGCTCCGCGTCCAGCGCGAAATCGGCGAGCAGAACCATTGCCGTGTTGCTTGTCTCCAACGCGAAGGTTTGGGCGATCGCCATTGCGGTTACCGAAGCGCCGGTTCCGCCCGGGCCGGTGACCGTAATGAGGCGGCCCCGCCAGCTGCCTTCGTCTTCGCGGGGGTCGTCAGAGCGCAGCGAGCGAACACGGGCGATCGGGGAGGCGTGCTCGCCCAGAGCGCTGAGGAGCTCCGAACGATCGAAGGTGCCCGGCAGGACGGCCGCGACGCCGAGTTCTTGCCAGTTGCGGTTGGCGATGGCGTCGACGACGATCACCGCTGCTCCCGCGGTGCGAGCGCTCTCCACAAGGTCTCGGTCGAGACTGGTGACGTCGCCGCCCACGAGAAGGGCCGAGTAGGAGCGTCCGGCCGCGAGGCGGGCCCGGACTTCGTCGGCGGACACACACTTCACGAAGTCGACGGGGATGGCGGCGGCCGTGGACCAGCGCGCCAGCTCGCTAAACCAGCCTGCCCGCGGGTGCGCGAGCCCAAGCACGACCCAGTGATCGTCGCTCATTCGACCACCTCTTCCGCCGTGGGTTCCGATATTTGAAGCACGCGAAGGTGGCCGTATTCATCGTGGATCGCTCGACTGGTGAGGACAACCGTGAGTTCCTCGTAGCTAAGGAGGGTGCTGTCGAGGACGAGGTCGGCATCGGGAAGGCCAAGGGTGAGACGACCTTCTTCCGACGACCCAATACCGGTGGCTTCGGTGTCGTAGCGAAGCACGAGGGCGTCTTCGAGCGCGAGGCGCAGCGTGCGGGTTTGGTCGGTGTACGCCAGGACGGTGACTCGGTCGCCTCGACGGAGCTCAGGTGGGGCTCGGTCGCGGGGGACGGGGAGCGTGAGTTCGTGCACCTCAGTGACGGGTTCGCCATCGATGAACGTGGCACCGTTCAGGTCGCGGACATCGAGGATCTCGCCGGCGCGGAGAAAGTCGAGGGCCGTGGCGCCTTCGAGCCCGGCCGTGCTTTGCAGCGCGCTCGCCGCCACCTCCGGAGGGAGCGTCATCGCGGCGAGAGCAACGGCGTCGAGGCCGATGGTGGCGCCGGGCTCAACATCGTTGATAAGGATGAGGTATTCCTCATCCGGCCCGTCGTCGCCGGCGGTGGCGACCGCAAATGCGCCGACGGCGGCGACCGCGATCAGGAGTCCGCCGACGACCGCGCGGCCGTTGGGCAGCCCTCGACGCGGGGTAATCGTTCTCGACATCGGCGTGGTCGACGCGTCGATGTGGGCCTCTGATGGTGGGGGATTCGCCATTGATCGTCGTTGTTCCCTCTATCGGCGTGAGCCGACCTTCGCCTACGGGGCCGCCACAGCCCAGGAACCACACAAGGTGGTCATCCCTGTGTCAGACAGTACCAAAAGCTATGAGAATGTGAAAGGGTCACATGTCCCTATCACTTTGGGTGAGTATCATGGGCATGGTTCATCATTGGAAGCGTGCAAAGTAGGTGAAAGTGCGCGAGAGTGTTGGCCATGTCTCCGAGCGCTGGTTCCAACGACTCCGAATCCGCCGATGACGTCGAGTGGTTGTCCACTCCCGCCGCGGCCGACCGGCTGGGAATTACCTCACGGACGCTCTACCGGTTCATCGATGAAGGACAGCTGGCTGCCTTCAAGTTTGGCCGGGTGATCCGTTTGAAGAAAGTCGACGTCGACGAATACATCGAGTCGTGCCGGGTTCAGCCCGGCTCGATGAGCCATCTTTACCCAGAAACTGCTGGCACCGACTGAGCGAGTCGGTGAGGGTGGCTACGGAGCGACGGCCGCCCAGGCTTCCGCCACGGCGTTGTCGCCGCTGATGGTGACGTGGCCGCCTCGGCCCCAGAGGTAGAGCAGCAGATCTTCGGCTTGGCCGTGCACGATCGCGTCGGCCGATGTGCCAGCGTCGCCGTTGCGGCCCACGAGCAGGGTGCCGTCGACGGCGCGGATCCGCCAGCGGTTAGTGCCGTCGGTGCGTTCGAGGAGTAGATCACCGTTTGGGTATTCGACCGGGCTGCCGTCGCCGCGAAAACGCATGCCCACTTCGGTGAGCTCGTCGACTCCATCGGCGGCTACCTCGGAATCGATGTGCGACGTACTGCCCACGGCATCCTCTGCGTCCCAGCGATGCACGGCCGTCTCCTGCAGCATGCGGCGGTGATAGAAGCCGCCATTGCGACGATCGGTCCATGACCACACTGGTTCGTTGGGGCCGATGTCTCGCAGTGCCGTAATCACGAGGTCGAGGGCATCACGACACCAATCCCACGGTGCAGCGAAATCGGCGGGCTCATGGTTCGGCCAGCGCTCCGGCTTCGCAACTCGGTTGGCGCACCAGTGCGCGACGCGGCGGTGAACCCCGGCCGTGTGGATCGCTAGCTCGGCCGCGTTCCAATCGGGGCAGGCCCGCACCATCGCCGTGGGATTCGACTCAGCCGCGGTGATCAGCGCCTCGCCATCACGACGAATGATCTGCAGAGAAGTATCGAGGTCGAGAGGCATCGGGAGCGACGGTAGCGGGGCCGTCGGGTAGACACGTTGACCATGGACACTCCGTGCGCCGGTTTATAGGTCTATTCCGGCGACGCGTCCTAGCGTTTCTCACTCGCAGCACAGCCAAGATAGCTTGCGCCGAAGTTGGTTTCGATGCGGAGGGGAACGATGGCTGACGTCGACGCCGATGAGTTCGCCGCCGATGCGAACCGCTTTGTAGACGACCTCAACGACGGCGCATCGATAGCTGTCGCGCTTGATGCGGCGAACGACGTCGTGCACCACCCCGACGTGATCGCCGCCGGCACCGCGATGCTGGCGAACGGCGGCACGATCGACATGAAACAACTCGCTGCTGACGCCGGCATGAGCCGGGCCTCGCTCTACCGCTACTACCCCGACAAGGTGAAGGTGGAAGCGGAGATCGCTGGAACCGGCAACGAGGGGATGGTCGCGGCGAACGTTCCGTCGCCGAAAAGTTCAGCGCCGCGGCCGAATATCTTGTCGACAACCCCGGCGACGAAGACACACTCCGGCGCTACATCGCTGAGTGCGCCGCGGTGCTTCGTTAGCGGTAGCGACAGACCCGGCCAGTTGTGACCGTCTCGGCCAAGTGGTTGCCGAGTATCGGATTTACGCCATCGATCTTGGTGATCGCATCGCGAATACGGGCCGAGACCGCCTTACGGGCCCGCTCGACATCATCGCCCATTCGCCGCGCTCGTCGCCCAAGACCTGTGGCCGTTCGGAGTTCGTCGAGGATCGCGCTCTTTTCTTTTTCGAGTACGTCCGATCGCGCGCGGTCGCCAGTTGCGTCGGAATCGTCGAGGCCCCGCTCGATCTCGCCCAGTCGGCTTCGATAGGCCGAGATCGCCTGTTCGTCGAGCATGTCATCGCCCGTCGACCGCGGGACGGCGTGTGGCCCGTCCATCAAGTCGACGACATCGAGATCAACCCCAGGGGAGCTCGTCAGCGTTGCCAGATCCGCTATTCCTTTGGTGTGTGGCAACGAAACTTCGATGCTCTGGAAGCTCGCAGTCCATGTCGTTCCAGCGCGAACGAACCGAGGCACGGAGTCGGCAACGGCGGCGGCTCGAGGTTCGACGTCGAAAACCGCGACCTCGCCGTCGATTCCCTTGAGCGAGCGAGAGCCGAGTTCGGTGCTGCGGAACCCACGGCCGACGGCGAGGTCGATTGTGATGGACGATGCCAGGATCTGTCCGGATGCCGCCCTATCGCACAAGCGGGCGGCGACAACGACGGCCCGGCCCGTGATGTCCTTGCCCCGAAGTTCGATCTCGCCGGTGTGCACGCCGGTGCGGAGATCGATGCCCGCGTCTCGTGCCCTCGACCGGAGCGAGACGGCGTAGGCGATTCCGTCACTCGGCAGATCAAGAGTGACGAGGGCGCCATCACCGAGGTCCTTGACAACCGCGCCGCCACGACTCTCCGCCTCGTCGTGAACGAGGGCAGTCAGTGCATCGAGGCGGTCGCGCCAACGCTCATCGCCAACCGCCTGCATCGTGCTGGTTGAGCCGACAATATCGGTGAACACCACCGTGGCCAGCCGACGTAACACGGGTGCCCGACTGGCCCCGTCGGTCAGGAACTCCGCAATCTCTCCAGCGAGCGCCACGCCATGCTCAGCCCACGGAAGATGGGCCCGCCCCTCAGTGACCTTCAGCTTGGCGTTGGGAAGCCGGTCGGCCAGGTCTTTTCCTTGGGCAAGAGCAACGACGTTGTCGCGCTCTCGGTGGAGAACGAGCGAAGGTGGTCGCGCGGTCTCGGCGATGCCGGCGACGTTCATATCGAATGTCAGCTGCAACAGATTCGCCGCAACGTCGGCCGACGCGGTGTGTCTTTGCGACGCAGTGAATCGCCGAGCCGTGATGGCCTCGGAGTCGGGGAGGAAGACGCTCGTTAATGCCTGCGAGCCGAGGCCCCAGTTCGCGGCGACCAGCGCGCGGATCGCCTCCCGCGTGTCGACATCGGCGATGTGATTGCCATCGGCATAACTCCCGAAGAACACCATTCGGTTGATGAGATCTGGTCGTTGTGCGGCGAGCGCGACACAGGGTGGACCGCCACACGAGATTCCAAGCAGGTCCACGGTCGGCGCGTCGATCGCTTCGATCACCGCTTCGAGATGGCCCACCTCGGTAGCGAGGTTGTAAGCGCGCGCTTCGCGCCCGCTCATGCCAACCCCGGGCCGGTCGTAGCGGACAACGGTGTGGCTCTCAGCCAGTCGCAGGATGAAGTCGCGCAGCTCGTCGTTCTGCCAATCGAGTTCGAGGTGGCTGGTCCACCAGGCGGCGAGAACGAGCACGGACCCTTCACCGACGGACGCAAATGCGATCTCTTCGCCGGCCGGTCCCTCGCAGCTACTTACTCGCTGGTCCATCGCCTCAACATAGTGGGCGTGGTCCGGAGCCATCATTCCGGTAGTGAAGCGGTGACATGGACGAGCTCGTTCACGAGTCGGTACGTCCCGTCGTCAGATCGGAAGGGCGACACGGAGGAGAGGACCCGTTGGCGGAGTTCAGACTCGCCCGTGTGGTCGAGCGCGGGAAGGGCCAGGCCAGGAGATCGCAATGTTTGCCACGCCTCGTCGTCATCGGTGAATTCGAGAATCGCCGAGGTGTCGCCCCGTTCAAGATCTCGAAAGCCCGCCTGGGTCAGCATCCGTTCGGCCTCGCCCGGTGTATTGATCGACGCGAGGGTGACGATCTCTTCTGTGATGCCGGGGCCAGACCGGCCCAGCGTGACGAAGTAGTCGAGCAGGTCGAGACGCTCTGTCGCTCCCCAGAAGGTGATGCCGATTCGGCCGCCGGGTCGGCAGACCCGGGCGATCTCCGCCACGGCGTCTTCGCATCCTCCCCAGATGCCGTTGAACGCCACGACAGCATCGAAGGTATCGGTGGCCCATGGCAGGTCGAACATGTCGCCGTGAACGAGCTCGGCGTCCGGGGCCCGGCGGCGGGCAATGTTGAGAAGCGAGTCGGCAGCGTCGATGCCGGCGACGGTGATTCCGAGTCGTGCCGCCCGTCCCAGTGCGAGTCCAGCACCGCATGCGACATCGAGAAGACGCTGACCGGGAACCAGGTCCAGCTTCCGGAACACCGTCTCGATGCCGTCTCGAGCGTAGGGCTCAAACCCGTAGGCCCAGTCGGCCGCGGCGTGGGACCACGCGTCGCCGGCTTCTTTCCAGTCCGGCGCCGGGTCTGTGGGTGGGGTCTCGGTCGCAGTCATTTGGGCTCCTGTTTCTTCCGCACGGTGTGTGCTCAGGAGTAGGGCGCCAGAGATGCCGGAAGATCCGCTAGATCGAATCTGGCCGGTTATCGGTCCTTGGTGACGATCCAGCCGCCACGGCGCCGGATCTCCAACACGAGCGCTTTGGTCGACATGGTCCGCAGCGCGATCTCGGCATCGGACATCTCGGCACCAGAATTCGCAGTGTCGGTATTCGATGGGGTTTTCGGAGCGGTTTTCGGTGGGGCCTTTGTCTTGGCCGGCGCCTTCTTCTTCGTCTTGGCCGGGGCGTGTTCGGCCTCGTACTCCGCCGTCTGCAGTTGATCGATGTATTCGGCGGCCTCGTCGGCGGTGAACTTTCCACCGGCCTGGCGCTGATTGAATCCCATCGGGCCACGGGCGTCACGGAAGTCGTCGTGGCCAGCATTCTGAAGGAGCTCGAGGAGATCCTTCACCTGACGGCCCGACGCGGACGGGCCGGTGCTTTGACCGAATGCCATGAGCGAGTCTGGCCCGTCAGTCCGCGTCGCGTTGCTGGTGATCGAAGATCGAGGTGTAACTCCCGCGGAACCAGTCGGGCGCGGTGGGCATGGTGCGGCCTGCGACCGTGAGTTGCTCGGGTGGGGTGCCGCGCACGAGCCGGTGGGCGTTGCGGCCGGCCTTGCCGTTGGTGCCCACGCCGAGCAGGGGATACGAGTCGGCCCGCGAATATGTCTGGAGGAGGAGCGGTCGCATTCGTTCTGATTCGTTGGGCGCCGATCCGTGAACGGCACAACAGTTGTGCACGGTCACACTTCCGGCCGGCCCTAGCAGATGGTCCGCCGTGTCGACACTGGCCCGGGCGACATCTTCATCTCGAAGTGAGCCGTTCCAGCCCCCGTCGTTGTTGGTGAGGTCGTAGAGCTCGCCGAGGTGACTGCCGGGCACGATGCCCATCGGCCCCATCTCATCGTCGACATCGCAGAGATAGACGCCAATGGTGAGCGGAGAGAAGTCGGTGTGTGGCCAGAACTGGATGTCTTGGTGCCACTTCACTTCTTCGCCGCCGCCGGCCCACTTGATGTTGAGTTTCGAGTGGTGAAAGCGGACATTGGGGCCGAGCAGCGCCTCGGCGAGATCAGTGACGGGGCCGTCGAGGCTAAACTCGGTGAACGCGTCATCAAGGTCGACCGGCGAGTTGATGCGCCGGAGCCGTGGATTGTCGGCGGTGTGGTCGGGCTCGCGGTCGAATCGGATGTCGCCGTCGGCCGCGGTGCGAGACGCATCGATGAGCGTGTCCATCGCCGCGGTGAGCCGACGGAGCCAGTCGCCCTCGATGAGCGACTCGAGCAGCAGGTAGCCGTCTCGTTCGTATCGGTCGCGATCATCGTCGGTTACCGGCTGCGGCATAGCGACACCCTAAACCGCCCGAACCGTCCCTTCTCACAGCGTCGAACTCGCGCCGGCTGAGCATTCAGGACGGGAGAGCGTCTGCCGATGGAACGCTACGACCGACGAGGACAAGCGATTGCCGCACGTCAAGACCGAACCCTCCGAGCCAGCCACCAGATCGGGCAACGGCTCATGGAAAGCCCGTCCCGTATTGGCGTGGTGCATTCGCGCGACTCTGATCGTCGTGCCGTTGCTAGCGAGCTGGCTGAGTGTGCGGGTGGCGATGGAGTTCGTCGCTCGGCCCGACGGCATTGGGCCGACTGCGCTGTGGTTCCTGGGTGCAGTGGCGTTGTCGATGATTGTGCATCAAGCGACGCGTCGGTTGATGCGGCATTTCTCCTCCCTGGGTGTGCTCTACAGCCTCTCGCTCACGTTTCCCGACGCCGCGCCCTCCCGTATGCGCTCGTTTATGCGCGGTGGTCGCGCCGACGAGCGCCGCCGTCCCGGCCCTTCGTTCGCCGACCGGTCACCGGCGCCGAAAGCCACCGCCACCAGCCTCGCCGACTTGGTCACAAAGCTGAGCCGTCGAGAAGCGCGAACCGGGCGCCACGGAGACCGCGTCGGTGGCTATGCCGCCCTGATCGGCCAGGAACTCAACCTCAACGATGATGAGATGGAGCGGTTGTGCTGGGCGACCTTGCTTCATGATGTCGGTCTGCTCGATGTGCCTCGACGAATTCTCGACAGCCCTCGGGCGCTGACCGAAGAAGACCGAGCGTTGGTTGAGCAACACCCGCTCCACGCCGCCGAGCATCTCGCTCCGTTCGCCGGATGGCTTGGTGAATGGGGGCGGGGACCGACGGAGCACCACGAACGTTGGGACGGGGCCGGATATCCCGCCGGAATCTCCGGCAAACGGATCTCGCTCGCGGCGCGAATTATTGCCGTGGCCGATGCATACGACGCAATGACCGCGACGCGTTCATACAAGAAGCCGATTGCGCCCGCCGCGGCTCGAGCCGAGTTGGTCGATAACGCGGAAGCACAATTCGACCCGACGGTGGTGCGCGCATTCCTCAACACGGGAATGGAGAAGAGCCGCGCCGAACTCGGACCGCTCGGGGCGCTCGTCGAGTTGCTGAGGCATCTCTTCACGATCGCGTCGAGCGCCGGAACGGGTGCCGTGGCAACCGCCGGAATCGGACTGACAGCCGCAGTGGCGGTTGCCTCCACCGCCGCGATCGTGCCCGCGATCTCGTTCAACACTGAAACACCGGTCCCGCAAGTCGCCCGCATCGTTGCGGACGAAGCGCCCGCGGTCGAGTTCGACGAGACGACGATTCTGCTGGTGCCAACCCTTGTGGTACCAGCGCGCGCAACCAGCGCAACGACGACCACCGCGACAACAACAACGATCGCCGCGACCACGGCTCCGCCAATGACTGCGCTACCGCCGACCGCGCCGCCAATCACCACTGCGGCGCCGACAGCCACAGCCCCGCCGACAACGACCGCCCCGCCGACAACGACCGC
>JBLIOE010000031.1:0-50348 GCA_047639555.1 Candidatus Aldehydirespiratoraceae bacterium | reverse complement strand
GTGGTGTCGGCGTCGGGGATGGTGGCGCCCATCTTGATCTGGCTCATCAGCTCGACGCCGCAAGAGAGGGCAGAGTCGACAACGCCGGCCTTCACCATGGCGTAGGCGAGGTTGGTGGCCTGCTGGCTGGAGCCGCACTGGGCGTCGACCGTGGTGGCCGCCACTTCAAGCGGGAGACCGGCGGCGAGCCATGCGTTGCGAGCTACGTTCATGGTTTGCATGCCGACCTGGCCGACACAACCGCCGACAACCTGGCCAACCTCGGCCGGGTCCATACCGGTGCGTTCGAAGATGGCCTTCTGGACATCTCCCAGCAGATTGATGCTGTGCATGGTGGATAGTTCGCCGTTGCGCTTCCCAATGGGACTCCGCACGGCGTCGACGATGACTACTTCGCGTTCGCTCATGGAGCCCACACTAACGCGATATGTGAACGATCGCTAACTTTCTTGTAGGGTCGCAATGTCAATCGGTACTTGGGCGGAAGCCCAGCGAAGCAGGGGGAAGTAATCGTGCAGAACGACGTCACCGAGATGCTGGATCTGGAGTTTCCGATCTTCGCGTTCAGCCACTGCCGCGACGTGGTCGCGGCGGTATCGAAGGCCGGTGGCCTCGGCGTGCTCGGCGCGGTCGCCCACTCGGCCGAAGGATTGGCGATCGACCTCGACTGGATCGAAGCGGAAGTAGGCGACAAGCCCTACGGCGTCGACCTCATCATCCCCGCAAAGTACGCCGGTGATTCCGAGGGTGGCTACACGACCGACGATCTCATCAAGATGATTCCGGCCGAACATCGCGACTTCATTGACGACATCCTTGCTCGCTACGAAGTGCCGCCGATGCCTGAAGAGACGGGTGGTCGTGGGCTCGATCGCGGCGGCGCCGCCCCGTTCTCCGCCAACGCGGCCGGCCCGCAACTCGAAGTCACGCTGGCCCACCGCACGGCGTTCGTAGCGAATGCCCTCGGACCGCCGCCGCAACACATGATCGATGCGGTGAAGGGTGCCGGTCGTCTGACGGGTGCCCTGGCTGGTCGTCCGTCGCACGCCGAGGCCCACGAACGAGCCGGCGTCGACATCATCATCGCCCAGGGTTCAGAAGCGGGCGGTCACACCGGCGAGATCGGCACGATGGTGCTCATCCCCGAGATCGTCGACGCCACTTCCAAACCCGTTCTTGGTGCTGGCGGTATTGGCCGCGGTCGCCAGATGGCCGCCGCGATGGCACTCGGCGCGCAGGGGGTCTGGTGTGGGTCCGTGTGGCTCACCACCGACGAAGCCGAAACTCATCCGGTGGTGAAGGAGAAGTTCCTCAAGGCCACCTCCGCTGACACGATTCGTTCGCGTTCACTCACCGGCAAACACGCCCGCATGTTGAAGTCCGCGTGGACCGAAGAGTGGGAGCGCGAGGACACGCCCGATCCGTTGGGTATGCCGCTGCAGCCGATCCTCACCGCGCAAGCGCAGCGCCGCATCGACCGGGCCTCGCACAACGCGGGCTCAGGAGCCGAGAAATTGGCGAACTATTTCGTCGGCCAGATCGTCGGCACGATGAACCACCGCAAGTCCGCTAACGCTGTGGTGATGGAGATGGTGGAGGAGTTCATCGAAGCGGTCGAAGGACTCAAGGGTTACCTCGACTACTAGGCGCCATCGCCGCGGGAGATGGGGGGGGTCGTACGACCCGTGTCCGCCACACAACGCCGTTGTACCCTCTCGCGTTCATGGCCGAAGTACGCACCAGCGGTGTCCTGGCATCCCTCAAGGGGTTTGCCCGCCGCACTCTGAAACGTGTCCCGTTCGCGCATCGCGCCGCGAAAGAAGCGGTCGTCGCGCTGAAGCTCGTGCGCTATCGCAAGGACCGCGAGCGGCGCGAACACAGTCTTGACGCTGACCACCTGTGGCAGCGAAGGTCCAAAATCGCGGTCGAGCTCGCGAACCCGGCAGCACTTCGCAGCGATATCGATGGCAGCGGCGTTGCTGTAGAGACTGCCACCGGCGGGTACCGCTTTGGGCCCCACGAGTCACTCCGCCCGGCACTCGCTCCGCTCTTCGATGCGTTTCCGCCCGACGCCGCCTTTCTTGTTCTCGACGACACCATCGGCGTCGACGCCGATCGCCATGCCGTAGCTGCCGCCGCCGCATCGGCCGACGGAGGCGCCCGGGTTTTCGATCTTGTCGATCTCGCCACTACGAGTGAGACCGTCCTCGTTCTGGTGACGGCCCCCGCTTCGGGTCGCGCCTATGACGCGGCGCCCATCGATCCTTCCTTCGATCGAGATGCGGCCACCGACTCGGTTATCGATCGCCACGAAGAGACTCTGCACTTCGGCGATGTTCTCACTGTGGTTCGCGGTGGCGATCGTTTCCTCTACCAGGACGTGCCCGGTCGTTCGGCGCCCGGTCGTCGCGACACCGGCGCCCGAATCGAAGAGATCACTGGGCTACTCGCCCGCCACGGAACGGGCTTCGATGGACGCGTCGTGTTCGATGTGTGCTGTAACTCCGGAATGATGATGGGTGAAGCACTCGCTCGCGGCGCCCGCTGGTCGGTCGGGTGGGACTACCCGAGTGTTGCCGCCGCCGCCGATGACCTGCTCGGCGTGCTCGGCGCCGGTAGGAGCGAGCTCCACGGTGTGCTCATCAGTGACGAGACCGACTTTGTCGCCGACGTCCCCGACTGGCTCGCCGTCGACGATGCGGTCTGCCTTTTTCTTGCCGCTTGGCATCACGTGCGTTTCCCGCCCGGCGTGGGCGACCTGCCGTGGGCCTGGCTTGTCTACGAAGGCCAAGAAAACGAAGACACGAAGATCACAACGGACAACATCGCCACGATGGAAAAGCGTTGGAACGCCACTGCGGTGGAGTCATCGACCCACAGCGACGGCATCTGCGGCCCTCGCCCCCTGGTGTTGTTGAAGCGAAACGTTTAGCGCGGCGGGCGCGGCAGCCGTCGCGCCGCCCAGCGAGCGGTCATCTCCACGGCCCGTCCCGAGCGGGCCGACGCGACCTTGCGGTAGGCCGAGCCCTGCGCGGTGATTAACAGCATCAGCCGCTCGTCGTCGTAGGCCTCGCGGGCATCGACATCGCGGGCGTCGGCATAGGCCGAGAGGAAGCAGGCGGCGAGTTCGGGATAGCGGCGACGGAGCGCGATCACGTTGCGAATACCGGAGGTACGCCCCGCGAGACATGTCACGAACGTCGCGAGATCCATCTCCGGTGTGTCCACGGCGTCGATGGCGTTGGCGGTGTAGCGGGACGGCTCGGGGTCATAGATCACGATCCCGCCGCGGCTGTCGACCGCCACGTTGGAGACGCCGAAGTCGCCATGGAGGGTCACCGGTGGCACGCGCCGAAACTGCTGCAATCCGTCGGACGGAAGTTGCGCTCGCAAAGCCGGCGCCCGCGAGGGTTTCGACTGGGTCGGGAGTTTGAGCCCATCGTGAATTGCGGCGAGCGCCCGGCCGGCCGTGGCCACCAGCTCGAGGGCGGTTACTCGATCGCCGGCCCGTAGTAAGGCGATGAGCGCCCGGTCGATGGTGTGTTCGGCGTCGAGCAACTCAAACACGATCGCGGGCGGATCGTTTTGAACCGATCGAACCACAGGGCTTCGGAAGTGGTCACTGTCGATCTCGGCCATCAGCCCGTATTTGGTTGCCGCCGCTTCAGCCTTCTCGACGGAGTTGTAGAACTTCGTCACGTGGTCGGGTCCGCGTTCGGTGGCCTGAGACCGTGCCACGCCGGTTTTCTTCCTCGGAGCCATGTGCGGCGGACAATAGCGGTGGTCGCGGTGTGTCGTCTCTTCGTCGACGGCCGGTCGTACGTGCCGCGACGGCGCCATGACTCAGACCGATGACCGCACGGTGTTTCGAACATGTCCGCATTGTGAGGCGACCTGTGATTTATCGAGGGACCAGTCGGCGCCGTGAAGCGGATTCACGGCGACCCTGAAGCAGCTCCACGAGGATCCGTGTGGCTCACCACCGACGAAGCTGAGACTTATCCGGTGGTGAAGGAGAAGTTCCTCAAGGGATACCTCGACTACTGATCGGGTTCGCCTGACCATAGATCTGCCCATATCAGACACAAAAGCGTCTCCGCGGGAACGCTTTTGAGCCTCCAAGGCCCCAAGAATAATCTCCGGGGCATGGCCGATCAGGTACGGCGCATTCTGCATGCGGCCAGGATGACAATCGGTGGCGCGGTGACACATCCGGACAAACCCCAGTTGCCCACTAGGGGGACAGTCGGGACTATGCAACGATGAGCGGATGACCGATACCGCCGATCGCGCCGTCTTTCGAACATGTCCGCTCTGTGAGGCGACCTGCGGTCTGGAAATCGAGATCAAGGACGGCGCTGTGAAACGGATTCGTGGCGACCGTGAGGACGTGTTCTCGAAGGGTTTCATCTGCCCGAAGGGCTCGACCCTGAAGCAGCTCCACGAGGATCCGGATCGGCTTCGGAAGCCGCTTGTCCGACGCGGCTTCGACGACAGTGGCGCTCCCGTCTTCGAGGAGGTCAGCTGGCCCGAGGCGTATGCCGAAGCGGATCGGGTGCTCCGAGACGTCCGCGAACGACACGGCAATGAAGCCGTGGGTATGTACCTCGGCAACCCGGGTGCCCACGTTCTTGGCGCGGCGACGCACACCCGTCACCTGATCAAGGGGCTGGGCGCCGGTGCGGTGTTCTCCGCCAGCACGGTGGATCAGATGCCCCGCCACGTCGCCTCGGGTTACCTCTACGGCAGCGGCGGTTCGATGCCGGTGCCCGATATCGACCGCACCGATCTCTTCGTTTGCCTCGGCGCCAACCCATACGCATCGAACGGCAGCATCGCGACCGTTCCCGACTTTCCCGGTCGTATCGAAGCGCTGCAAGAACGGGGCGGACGCATGATCGTGATCGACCCGCGTCGTTCTCGAACCGCCGAACAGGCGGATCTGCATCTCCCCATTCGACCGGGCACCGATGCGGTGCTGCTCGCCGCGATTGTGCGTCAACTGCTGGCTGACGGCCATGTCGGGTCGGGCTCGGTTGCCGATTGTCTCGACGGGCTCGATCAACTCCGTGCCGTTGTGGAACCGTTCACGGCCGCGGTTGCCGCGGAGGCGACGGGAATTTCCGAAGCGTCGATCGAGGCGCTCGCGACCGAGATCGGTGCGGCCGACAAGGCGGCCGTCTACGGCCGGATCGGCACGTGCACCGTCGAGTTCGGCACGCTCACCACCTGGCTCCTTGATGTTGTCGCAATCCTGACCGGCAACCTGGACCAGCCCGGCGGCGCGATGTTCCCGCAGCCGTCTCACGATCGGGTGCGGGCCGATCGTCCGGGGCGCCCCTACCGCGTCGGCCGCCGCCATAGCCGGGTCAACCAGCGTCCCGAGGTGCAGGGCGAATTCCCGGTGGCCGATCTGCCCGACGAGATCCTCGAGCCCGGCGACGGACAGTTGCGGATGATGGTCACTGTCGCGGGTAACCCGGTACTGAGTTGCCCCGATGGCGATCGGATGGACGAGGCGTTTGCGTCACTCGACGCCATGATCTCCGTCGACATCTATCTCAACGAGACCACCCGCCACGCGTCGGTAATCCTTCCACCGCCGGGGGCCCTGGAGAAGAGCCACTACGACCTCAACTTCACGAACCTCAGCGTGCGCAACGTCGCCAACTTCAGCCCCGCGGTGTTCGACACGGACATGCCGACCGAGGAAGACATTCTCGCAACACTGGCCTTGATCGCTCTGGGGGTCGGGCCCGACGCCGATCCCAACGATCTACACGACCAAGTCCTCACCGGGCTTCTGCAGGCGGAAATCGACACGCCGGAGTCTCCCGTCGCTGGTCGCGATCTCGATGAGCTGTTGGCCATGGTCGAAGGCGACACCGGGAGCGAACGAGTGCTCGACGCGATGCTCCGTACCGGCGTCCGAGGTGATGGCTTCGGCACGACGAAGGACGGCCTCTCCCTCGACTACCTCCGGGCCCATCCGCACGGAATCGACTTTGGGGCGCTCGAGCCTCGACTGCCCGGGCACCTCCGTACGCCCGAGGCAAGAATTGACCTCTTTGCCGGGCCGTTCGCGGAGGACCTGCATCGTTTGCAGACGCGGGTGACCGAGTGGGCCGCCGATGGCTCGCTCCGACTCGTGGGTCGTCGACACCTCCGCTCCAACAACTCATGGATGCACAACCTGCCTGTGCTCGTGAAGGGCAAGCCCCGGTGCACGCTCCAACTCCATCCCGACGATGCCGTCGACCTTGGCCTGGCCGATGGTGACGCCGCGATCGTCCGCTCCCGGGTGGGCGAACTCATCGCACCGGTCGAGGTGACCGACAGCGTGATGCCCGGCGTTGTGAGCCTGCCGCACGGCTGGGGTCACGGAAAACCCGGTGCTCGCATGAATGTCGCGGCCGAGCACGCCGGTGTGAACAGCAATGTGCTCACCGATCCGACGATGATCGACCCGCTCTCGGGCAACGCCGTACTCAACGGGATCCCCGTTGAGGTTGTGCCGGCCTAACCGTCGAGCCGAAACCCGGTTGCGTTTCGGCCGCCCTTTCTCGATGATCACGTGATGAGTTCTGATCGACCACCCGACCGGCTCGTCGGCGATGTTGTTGTGTTGGTGCGATCGCGCCCCAACCATCTCGATGGGTTGCAGGCGGCCGTCGAAACCAGTCATGCCGAGCTCCACCAGTTC
Organism: Candidatus Aldehydirespiratoraceae bacterium; assembly: GCA_047639555.1. Classification (GTDB taxonomy): domain Bacteria; phylum Actinomycetota; class Acidimicrobiia; order Acidimicrobiales; family Aldehydirespiratoraceae; genus JAJRXC01. The sequence continues at coordinate 43,645 of JBLIOE010000031.1, read as the reverse complement.
ATGGACTGGGCCGCGGTGCCGCAGGAGCGCCCCGCCACGCTGGAGTTTCTTGCAACGGGGCAAGGCGCGTGGCGAGCGGGCGAGATGTTCAATTTCATGATGACCGACCCGGAGACCGGCGAAGTGATCGGCAGTTGTGGGCTCATGAATCGAGTGGGACCGGGCCGTCTTGAAGTTGGCTATTGGGTTCGCTCGGATCGAGCCGCGGCCGGGATCGCTACGGCGGCCGCCCGGCTGCTGACTACCGCTGGGTTCGGGCTTGACACCATCGAGGCGATCGAGATCCATCACGATGCCGCCAACACTGCAAGCGGCCGAGTGGCGGAGAAGCTCGGCTACACCGAGACGACCCGTCGGGATGTCGAGATCGACTGCCCTGGAGAAATCGGCGTGGAAGTGATCTGGGAGATCAGCCGAGAAGGTTGGCTCTGACCTCACCGGCGAGCTCGAGTGTCTCGAGTGCGTCGGATTGCGGGACGGTCATACAACGCAGGATGACATCGTCGAATCCGAGGTCGCGGAATGCGGCCAGGTCTTCGGTGACTTGGTCCACCCCGCCGTACACAAGCATGTCGCGATTCATACCGCGATAACCCTTGTCGATGAGCCCATCGCCCAGCGCGAGCGCCCGCTCGTGGTCGCCCAAGATGATCACGTCTCTGCGGAGAATCGAACGGTGTGGGCGCCCAAGATGCGCAGCTTCGGATCGGTAGACATCGAGCATCCGGGGCGCATCGGTCGCGGTGATTGTCGGCCCGCCGTACCAAGCATCACCCTCGCGGGCGGCCCGTCGCAGCGGCCCGTCGGCCCCGGCACCTATCCACCACTCCACGCCGTTGGGCGGCCGTGGTGAAATCGACGCGTCGATGATGTCGAAGCGTTCGCTGGAGGCCGTCTCACCCCCAAGGAGCGCCTTGACGACGCGGATTGACTCGTCGAGAGCGGCACCGCGGGTGCGTGGGTCGGCGCCCATCGCCGCAAATTGATTGGCCCCACTTCCAATACCGGTCTGCACGATGAATGGACCTGGATGAATGGCGGCGAGGGTGCCCACCTGTTCGGCCACGATGACTGGATGCCAGAGCGGAAGCAGGAAGAGGCACCCGAGTGGACGTCGGGAATCCCACTCGGCGGTGAGTCGGCCGATCATCGGCACGTTCTGGTAGTAGGGGGCCGGCATGGCGTGGTGGTCGCCCAGGCTGAGTGAATCGAGTCCCACCGTGTTGGCCACGCGGGCCCGTTCGATGATCCAACGCGCCCCTTCGGCGTGGTCTTCGGTGAACTGGGCGGAGGATAAGGACACACCAACTCGCATGGAGCGACCATAGTCACGGATCGAAAGGCTGGCCTTCCGCATTGATTCAGGCCACGCTGAGGCGGTGACCGAGCATGGAACCGACCTCACCCAAGACTTTGCCGAGCGAGCGGGCACGGCATTTGTCGTGGGCGGAAGCGGGGGACTCGGTACGGCGATCTGTCGCGAGCTCGCCGTCCGGGGCAGTGATGTCGCTCTCACCTATCGAAGCAACGAGGAAGCGGCCCAGTCGTTGGCCGCCGATATTGGTGAGTGGGGGCAACGGGCGTGGGCCGTCAGTCTCGACCTCACCGATCATGATCAGGTGAAAGCGTCCGTCGACGCGATCGCGGAAGCCGCGGGCGGGATTCACACGCTCGTATATGCGGCTGGGCCGCACGTGCCGCAGAAGCACCTGAGCACGATCGACCCGGGGGAAGTGCGATGGCAGCTGGATGTCGACGCAGCCGGCTTCTTCGCGGTGGCTCAAGCCTCGCTGCCGCACCTCCGCGTTGACGAGGGGAGCATCGTCGCCGTCACCACGGCCGCCACCCGGCGATTCCCGGTGCGCGACGGGCTGTCGTCGATTCCGAAGGCGGCGGTCGAAGCCGCGGTCCGCGGTCTCGCCGCCGAAGAGGGACGATTTGGCATTCGGGCCAACACCGTTGGTCCGGGAATGCTCACCGATGGCATGGCGGAACGACTCATGGCTTCGGGTGATCTCGACGAACGAGCGCTCGACGCGGCGCGGGCGAATATCGCAATGCGTCGGTTCGGCGACTCGTCCGACATTGCTGAAGCCGTGTGTTTCTTGGCCTCGAGCCGAGCCCGTTTCATCACGGGTCAACACCTCGACGTTGATGGCGGATTCACGCTCTAGGCGTGTGGGGCTATCAGGCTGGCGTCAGTGCTCGCGAGGCGTCTGTCGGCGCCGGTTCGATCGGATCGCGATCATCGACCACGAGATTGCTAGGTTCCCCTGGTTCGTCTTCCCAGGAGAGACCCTTGTATCCCGGAGCTCACGCCGCGACTCGTCCCGATCATCCCGCCGTTGTAATGGCTGCGACTGGCGAGGTCACGACCTATGCCGAGCTCGATGCGGAGGCCAATCGGCTCTCGCATGTGTTCCGCGACATGGGGCTGCAACCTGGTGACCACATTGCGTTTTGTTTGGAGAACCATCAGCGGTTCCTGCCCATCTGCTGGGGCGCCCACTACGCCGGGCTGATCTACACCGCGATGAGTAGTCGTCTCACGACCGAAGAGATGACCTACATCATCGACAACTGCGGCGCGAAGGTGTTCATCACCTCGCCCTACAAGTCCGATCAGGCGTCTGAGTTGCTCGACCAGATGCCCAATGTCGAACTCCGACTGATGGTCGACCGCACGATCGACGGCTACGACTCCTACGAAGCGGCGATCGCGAACGCCTCGCCGGAACCCCTGCCGGACCGCATCGCGGGCACCGACATGCTCTATAGCTCGGGCACCACCGGTCGCCCGAAGGGCATCATTCCGGCGCTCAGCCGACAGCCGCTCGAAGACGCCGTTTCTGGTGTCGGCGGTCTCGGCGCCCTGCTCTTTGGCTTCAACGAAGATTCTCGTTACCTCTCGCCCGCGCCGCTCTACCATGCTGCTCCGCTGCGCTTCAATATGGGAATTCACATGGCCGGCGGCACCACCGTGGTGATGGAACGGTTCGACCCTGAGGAGTATCTCCGCCTTATCGGTGAGCAGAACATCTCCGTCTCACAGGTTGTTCCGACGATGTTCGTGCGGATGTTGAAGCTGCCCGAGGAGACGCGCAACAAGTACGACGTGTCCTCACTACAGGCGTGTATTCACGCGGCGGCGCCGTGCCCGGTTGAGGTCAAGCAGAAGATGATCGACTGGTGGGGCCCGGTCATTCACGAGTACTACGCCGGTACCGAGGGCAATGGGTTTGTCTATTGCAACAGCGAGCAATGGCTGGCGCATCCCGGCACGGTTGGTTCGGCAATCCTCGGGATCATCCGCGTCGTTGGTGAGGACGGGGAGGAACTGCCGGTTGGCGAAGCAGGCACGATCTACTTCGAAGGTGGCTCAGAGTTCGAGTACCACGGCGACCCGGAGAAGACCGCTGATTCGCGTCACGCCAACGGCTGGTCGACGCTCGGCGATGTTGGCCGAGTCGACGAGGACGGCTTCCTCTACCTCACGGACCGCAAGGCGTACATGATCATCTCGGGCGGTGTGAACATCTATCCGCAGGAAGCGGAGAACGTGCTCACGATGCATCCCGCGGTGGCGGATGTGGCCGTGATTGGTGTGCCCAATGATGACTTTGGCGAGGAAGTGAAGGGTGTTGTGCAGCCGGTGGAGATGCCGGCCGACGCTGATGCCGCCAAGGCGCTCGAGCGCGAACTCATTGCCTACTGCCGTGAGCAGCTGTCTGATGTGAAGTCACCCCGCAGCATCGACTTCCGGGCCGAGCTTCCACGTCACCCCACTGGCAAGCTCTACAAGCGGCTCCTCAAGGACGAGTACTGGGCCGACTCGGGCCGCTCGATCTAACTCCTCAGTTGTGGCGAGAAAGTGCCGATTGAACACCTGGAACGTTCCGACCCTTGCTGTCCAGCGAGGTGCGTTCTTACTGAGACACTCTCGGGGGCGCTCACCCCCGGGAGTGTCCACCAACAATCGCGGTGTGGGCCCGCTCCCGACTCAGTCGAGCTTGAGAATCCGGGCGGCGTTGCCGCGTAGGAACTTCGGCCAGACGTGATCCCGGAACGGGACGTCTCGCATCTCGGTCATGATTCGTTCGATCGAGAGGCCCATCGGGAAGTAGCCGGCATAAAGGATCTTGTCGGCGCCTCGAGTGTTGGCATAATTGATGATCGCTTCGGGATAGTGCTTCGGAGCGAACGCGGAAGTCGAGAAGTGGAGGCCCGGCCACTTCAGCATGAGCTTCACCGCAAGGTCTTCCCATGGCTCGCAGCCGTGGCGGGTGACAAACGTGAGCTCAGGGAAGTCGTACATGACTTGGTCGATGCGTTCGACGTGTTGGGCCGACATCGGCAGGCGCGGGCCGGGGACACCGGCGCACACGAAGATCGGAAGGTCGAGCTCACAACACGTCGCGTAGACGGGGTAGAACTTCGGATCATCGATCGGCACCTGCGGCGAGCATCCTGCGGGGAACGCGCCGACTGACCGGGTGCCAAACTCGTCGTGCTCGCGGCGGATTTTCCGCACGGCGCCAACGACGTCGTTGGGGTCGACGTTGGATTGGGCGATGAAGCGGTCGGGGTGATCCTTCAGCGCCTTGATCGACACCTCGCCCTCGCAGCCGATGAGGCCGATAGCGATGCCGTACTTGTCCATCTCGCCGAGGGTGAGCGAGATGGGGTCACCGCTGCCGTACAACTCTTTGGGGACACCCTTGAACATGTATTCGACCGGGAATTCGAAGTCGGTCGACTCGCTGTCCTTGAGCTGATCCCGGATGAAGTCGTACATCGTGAAGTCCTCGGCGGGAAACGAGATCATGCAATCGATGGCGCCGATGCCATCCATGGGGTGTGCCATCTCAGGACTCCTTGATCGCGTCGACGATCCGGTCGGTGCTGGCCCGGTCCTCATAGACGAGCCGCACCAGCCAGTAGCGGAAGTAGCGGGTGAGGCTGGCGCGAATAAACAACGCGACGGCGCCGAGCGCGACAACCACACCGAGGACCGCAAGAATCAGGTAGTCGTTCTGCTCGAGAGAGCTCGTGGATCCCGTCGATCCCGCATACGCGCGGATCTCGATGATCACCGCGACGGCGAACAGGACGACCGATAGCCGAACGGCAGCACGCTCGGGGTTAGCCTTCCCGCCTGCAAGTTTTAGGTCGTCGACCTGCGCCTGAAATTCCTGAAGGCGAGGGTTGGTCTCATCACTCATGTTTGCTCCACTTACGATGCTTCGTTGTTGATGCCCAAATAGGCAGCGGTGAGTTCTTCGGCGATTTCGGCGGGCGGCCCGATGCGGGTGACGTGCCCGTGCAACATGATTGCCGCAGTGTCAGCCACACCCAAAACGGTCTGGGCGAACTGCTCGACGATCAGGATCGAGAGTCCGCCCCTGGCAAGTTCGGCGACCTGCTCGTAGAGCTTCTCGACGATGATCGGGGCCAACCCCATTGAGAGCTCATCGAGCATCAACAACGCCGGGTCGGTCGAGAGCGCTCGCGCCATCGCGAGCATCTGTTGCTCTCCGCCAGAGAGTGTTCCTGCGAGCTGCTTGTGCCGCTCGCCCAGTCGCGGGAACAACGCAAACGCCTTGTCGGCAACTTCGCTGTACGACGTGCCACTGAAGGTCATCATCCGCAGGTTTTCGGCGACCGTGAGATTGGGAAAAATCCCTCGTCCTTCGGGCACAAGGCACACGCCGGAGCGGGCGAGCGCGTCGGGTTTCGCCCCGTTGACCTCCCGGCCCGCGATCAGAAGCTGGCCGGCCGACGGCCGGATCTGGCCGCTCGCGACGGCGAGCGTCGTGCTCTTGCCGGCTCCGTTGGGCCCAAGTAGGGCGACGACTTGGCCGGGCTCGAGAGCGAGGTCGACGCCATGGAGCACGTCGATCACGCCATACCCGGCTCGGACACCGCGGAGTTCCAGCAGCGGAGTTGTCACGTGTCCGTCCCCAGGTAGGCGGCTCGAACCGCATCATTGTTTTGGACCTCAGTGGGTGAACCCGCGGCGATGATCTGGCCGAAGTCGAGCACATGGATTCGGGAGCAAGCGTTCATCACGAAGCTCATGTCGTGTTCGACGAGCAGGACGGCGAGGTCGTCTTCGGCGACGAGCTGTTGCAGTAGATCGCCAACCGCGGCCGTCTCGTCTTCCGTCAAACCCGACGATGCCTCGTCGAGAAGGAGAACCTTTGGTTTCGTTGCGAGCGCCCGCGCGAGTTCGACCAGCCTCGCGGTGCCGGTTGGAAGGGTGCCCACGGTGATCTCGGCGACGTCGGAGAGGCCGATTCGGTGAAGAATTTCATCCGTGAGCTTCGCGGGCTGCGACGTTGCTCTACTCGCCTCGGCGGCGACGAGCACATTGTCGCGGGCGCTGAGCGAGTTGAACGCTTCGAGTTTCTGGAAGGTTCGGCACATGCCCGCTTGGGCTCGCTTGGCGACACTCTGGCGCTTGACGCTGCGACCGAGGAGACGAACATCACCGGCGGTTGGAGCTTGGTGGCCGGTGATCACGTTGAACAGGGTTGTCTTCCCCGCACCGTTGGGACCGATGAGTCCCGTGACCGTGCCGGTCGTTGCTTCGATGTTCGCGCCGGAGAGAGCTTGCAGCCCGCCGAACTGGACGTCGATGTCGATCGCTTCGAGAACCACTTTGTTCATGTGGTACTGCCCCCTGAGCTGGTCTCCTCGAGCCCGTGGGTGTATCCACCGCTGGGGGTGACGTCGGCGATGATCCCGAGTTCGCTATCGAGCAGAAGAACGGCCTCGTTCGTGAACGGGGCATCAAGGCCGAGTTCACCAACTTCCTGAAGTCGTTTGGACGCCCGTTCTTGAGCCAGTTCCGCTCGAGCATCGGATCGCCACGGCAGGATCGGCGCGAATCCCTTTCCGGTTTCAAATATTGCGCCTCGTTGGTTCACCACCATGCCGATCGCGAGCAACCCAGGTCCGAACTTCGCGAGGAAGTCGTCGAGAAGCCAGACGAGCCACCCGGCGCTGTCGCCTTCTTCAAGTCGGCCGCCGAGTGCCTCGATGACGAAGCGGAACGAGAGGAAGAGCGCGGCGGCGGGGAAGGCGAGACCGGCGGCAGCCATCAAGAGCACGATCTCGAAGTTTGCGAGCACTTCGAAGTCGCGGCCCCTATCCATGCTGCCCTTGCTGAGCGCCCAGAAGACGCCCGCCATTCCCGCGATGAACGCTGACGTTGCGTAGACGATCACCTTCGTGACCATTGTGTCGATGCCGATGGTCGCGGCGGCGGCTTCTGAGTCCTGCATGGCAATCCAGCGTCGGCCGTACGAAGAGCGACGGAGAAGGACCAGCGCGAAGATTCCGAAGGCGAGAACGACCAACAGGGTGGTGAAGAAGCGGTAGCGACTGTCGATCGGATAGCCGAAGATCGCGAGATCTTCGTAGCTGTGAATGGTGGGGAAGACCGAGGGGTGAGGGAGGACCAGCTTTCCCATCACGAGGGCGAAGCCGAGCGACAACAAGGCCAAGTACAGGCCGCTGAGTCGTGCCGCGAAGAGGGCGAGAAGCGCACCCAGAGGAGCGCAGAGGAGGCCAACAATTGGAATCCACAACATATTGCCGGTGTCGCCCGCCAACTTGAGGAAGATGAAGGCGCCAAAGCCCGCGAACGCGAGCGGCGCGAAATTAATCTGGCCCGCCCAACCCGTGAGCGGGATGAGCGATAGTCCAATGAGAGAGAGGACAAGGGCCGCGGTGCCGTTGTTGAGCGCGATCTCGTCCCATTCGCCCGGGTCCCAGATGCCGAAGTTGAGCCAACCCTGCGCGAACACGATGCCAAAAACGACGATTGCGACGGCGCCGAACAGACCTTCCCGCCAGTTGGTCGTCCGCTCGATCGGTCGGAGGTTGCTGGCCGCGCGACCAACTGCGAGACGTGATTGGGGGAGCGCGAGAACAACGATGAAGAGCAGAACCGGCGCCGCAGCGTCACGAGCGAACGGCCAGTCGGCGCCGAACGAAAGCCATTGCGCCTGATGTTGCGACAGTAAACCAATGAGCAAGCCACCGAACACCGTCATCGGAAGGTTCTTGAGCTGACCGATCACGGCGGCGGTGATAGCCGGGATCAGCATCAGGTTGTTGAGGTTGCCGGGATCGAGGGGGTTGATTTCGGGGGCGATCAGGATTCCGGCAAGCGCGGCGAGGGATGCACCGAGGGCCCACGCAAACGACGAGAGAATTCCTGGACGGGCACCATTCAGTGCAGTGAGTTCGCGGTTGTCGACGACCGCTCGCATGGCAACACCGATGCGGGTCCGGTAGAGGACAAGACGCAGGATCGCGGCGATAACCCCGGCGACGATGATCACCATGAACCGGTGCCAGGTCACTCGGAAGTCGCCGATGTCGAAGCCTTCGCCTCTCCAGAAGAACTGGATCGCCCGAGAGCGGTCGCCATGCCAGATCTGGCCGGTGAGGGTAAGCATGAACACCATGAGGCCGACGGTGACCATTAGCTGCACGACCATCGGGGCGGTGCGCAATCGACGCATAAGCACCACGTCGAGCACGATGCCAATGAGTGGAGCGACCACCAGGACAACCAAGAGAAGCCCAAGCCAATTGGCTAGCTCCAGACCGTTCGCGTTCTCCACGAGTTCCCAGTAGAGGAACGCAGAGAACACGCCGATGCCGCCGTGGGCAAAGTTGAAGGTGCCCGTCGTTGCGTAGACGACCACCATGCCGGTGGCCGAGATCGCGTAAAGCGAACCGATCGACAGGCCCGCGATCGTCGCCGCGACAAAGCTGTCGACGGCGAGGGCATTCCCGGCCCAATTGAGCCAAACGAGCACGGCAAGGAACGCCACGCCTCCGATGAGCGCGGCGCCCTGCGATGTTTTGAGCTGACGCAAATTCACGAACGAACTGCTCGCGTCAGCTGTCAGGGGTAAACGTGGCGGCGTCGACAGTCACCTGGGCAACGTTCTGTTCACCGCAGTCGAGGGTGCCTCGCTCCTCAGGATGCACACGGACATATTCGTTGTTCTGGACCTGCATGACCATGAAGCAGTCTGAGATGTTGTTGGTCGAACTGAAGTCGGCGGTTCCCCACCAGCCGTTGACATCGAACGAGTCGATCCCGCGCAGCTCGTCGAGTAAACGGACTCGAGTAATTGCATTGAGTCCGTCGGCCTCAACGATGCCGTTGATGGCCTCCTCGAACAAGACACCGTCGGCCCAGGCGCCGGCGGCCCATGCCTCGGGGAAGTCCGAATCCACCGCGGTCATGAAGTTCGCCAGCTCCTCGTTGGTGTCGGCCTCTTCGAAGGGGAGGAAGAACGTCCATACGTAGGCGCCCTCGACCGCTTCGCCGCCGTCAAGAAACGCGGGGGTGTAACACGAGAGCGAGCAAAGCCAATTCACGGATTCCTTGTCGAAGCCTTGGTCGTTGGCTTCACTCATCAACTTCAAGAGTGCGGCATCGTTCGAGCCGTTGTAAACGAAGTTTGAGCCGTTCTCCCGCATTGCTTGGACGTAAGGGGTGAACGACGCTTGAGGGGCGAGACCGCTGACGCCGTAGGCCTTTTCGTAGACAACCCCTGCGTCGGCGTGGGCGGCAAGGATGGGTACGGCCGATGCGGTGGTCGACGGCAGGTCGGCGGGGACTAGGAACAAGCCGTGGAGGTCCTCGCCCGCGTGCTCAGCCATCCAGTTCGCGGGCCCAACCGCGGCGGTGTGATCGCGCGGACCCTCCTCGTAGGGGCACGCGGCCCCGGGGCGGCTCAAGTGGAAGCTCACCGCGGAACACTGATGGGGAATCTCGGTGGTGATGTAGGCGAGGTCGGGGACACCAGTGGGGTCGCCGTTGATGTCTTCGCAGTTCTCGAGATCATCGGTGCTGGTGCCGAACAGCACTGTCGTGCCGACAAGGGCCAGCGCATCGCTACAGGCCCGCAAGAAGCCGTTTTCGGTTGCCGTTGGGTTGAGCATTGAGTCGTGAAACTCGATCTCAACGGTGCGACACGCGAGCCCGCCGCGTCTGTTGACATCGTCCGCCCAGGCGAATGCGCCAACTCGGGCGCCTTCGAACAATCCGGGAGCGAGGGCGTTCTCGCTGTCGGCCATGATGATGACGGTGATGGTGTCTTCGGTGACACCGATCTCCGTCGATTCGAGCGGTGCGTCACACGGATCGGCCTCGACTGGTGCTTCCGGGTCGTCGGTCGGCGCTGGTTCCGCCGGTTCATCGCCGTCGTCCGCCGGAGCGGCTGTAGTCGTTGTGGATCCGGTCGCCGTGTCGGCGGCCCCGTCGTCTCGTCCCCCGCACGCGGACGCGAGCACCGCGAGTGCGAGAACGACTGTGATCCAGCGGAGTATGCGCTTCTTCGACATGGGGCCTCCAGGCTCAAACGGACCGAGCTCTTCTCGACCACTTCGAGACGTTAGGCGCGGCCTGCGAAGTGTGCCAAACGACACAATTCTGATGCGCCAGCACAGGAATCGGCGGTTGTGCAGCCTCACCGGTACGGTCGGGGTATGACTGACTTGGGACGAAGCGTCAAGTTTCCGACGCCGGATCGGGCCGAATGGCGAGACGCGGTCGAGAAGGTGCTGCGCGGGAAGCCCTTTGAGAAGGTGCTCGTTTCTCACACCCGCGATGGTCTCGATATCCAACCCCTCTACACGGCCGACGATGCGGCACCGCCGGGCGCCGCGGTAGCGCCGGATCAGTCCCGCTTGGAAAGCGGCTGGGACGCTCGTCAGGTGCACGGCGGTGATGACCTCGCTGCAGTCGCCCGCGACATCGTTGCCGAACTCGAACGCGGCGTCACCTCGATCGAACTCACTGCGCCCACCTCTGGTTGGTCGCTCGACGCGCTGCGCGAGGCGACCACCGGTCTACTGCTCGATCTCGCACCGGTGTGTCTCACTCCTCACACTGATGTCGCGGCTGCGCGGGCGCTTCGAGATCTCGCCGCCGAACGAGGCGATGCGGAAACCACTCGAAGCTGGCTCGGACTCGACCCCATTGGGGAGGTCGCGCGGGGCGGCACTGCCTCAACCGCCGAGGTCATCGGTGCCGCTGCCGCCCTTGCGTCGACGCTGCCGGCTGGCCGCACAGTCACGATCGACAGCGCTCGGTATGGCGACGCGGGCGCCGCCGAAGCACAAGAGCTCGGCTGGAGCCTCGCCACCGGCGTTGCGTACCTCCGTGCGTTTGAGTCGGCGGGCCTTGCTCCCGCCGAAGCGGCCCAGACCATGGCGTTTCGTGTCTCGGCCAGCGCTGATCAGTTCGTCACCATCGCGGTTCTGCGAGCGGCTCGTCGGATCTGGGATCGCGTGCTCGATGCCAGCGGTGTCTCGGCCGACAATCGCGGCCAACAGATCCAGGCCGTCACGAGTCGAGCGATGTATAGCCAGCGAGACCCATGGGTCAACATGCTTCGCGCGACCACGGCCGTGTTGGCCGCTGGAGTCGGCGGTGCCGACGCTGTCACCGTCCTTCCGTTTGACGATGCGATTGGCGAACCCGACGGATTCTCTCGGCGAGTAGCGCGCAACACCCAGCTTCTTCTGCTCGAAGAATCTCACCTCGCTCGCGTGGCGGACCCGGCCGCCGGCTCGTGGTTTGTTGAGTCGCTCACCGACCGTCTTGCGGCAGCCGCGTGGGATGTCTTCCAGTCAATCGAAGCGGCGGGTGGAATCGAGTCTGCGCTGGCGGATGGATCGATTGAGGCCGCACTTGAGAAGGCGTGGGTCGACCGGGTCTCCTCGCTCGGCACGCGTCGCACCGCGATCACTGGTGTCTCGGAGTTTCCCGACCTGGCCGAAGTAGTCCTCGATCGCACCACGCGGGCCGTTCAACCGGGCTTTCCGATCCGTCGACTTGCAGCACCGTTCGAAGCACTACGTGACGCCGCCGACCGGATGCTCGGTTCCACCGGGGCCCGGCCCACGGTTCATCTGGCGGCGCTCGGCGAGCTTTCGAGCCACACCGCTCGGTCTACCTGGATCACCAACTTCCTCGCGGTGGGCGGCGTTGCTGTCGACGGCGGGAGCGACGATGGCTCATTGTCGCCTCTCGAAGCCGCGGCGGCCTTCGCCGCGTCGGGCGAACGGGCCGCGGTCATCTGTTCATCCGACGGCGTCTACGCCGAGCGGGCGGCAGCCACGGCCACGGCGCTACGCGAGGCGGGTGCCACTCGGGTAATCCTTGCCGGCGCGCCGGGCGACCTTCGGACCGAGCTCGATGCCGCAGGGGTCGACGAGTACTGGCATGTCGGCGTGGATGTGCTCGACGCGCTCACTCGCCTTCACACCGACCTCGACGTTTAACCCAACGCTTCTTCGAGGTCGACCAGCATCGCTTCAGCTACGAGGGCCGCACCGCTTTCGTTCGTGTGCACGAAGTCCCAAAACACCGAGCTCGCTGCTCCATCAAGGGCGTCGCTGATGTCGATGATCGGCGCCGAGAGTTGTGACCGGACATGGTCGGTCATTGGTTCCCAGACATCGGTGTCGTAGCCCGGAAGTCCGACGAGGTCTTGTTCAGCCTGAGTCAGAGGGTCCTTCGTGTAGAGGTAGGGCTGCCAGAAGAAGCGGGTGTCGAATCCGTAGGCCCGCCCGAGGGCAACCACATGGTCGACGCCCCGTCGGTGGATGGTGACGACGGCGTCGGCTGCGGCGATTGGATCAATCGAATCGATCGGCGCGGCCTCGACGTCGGCCAATTGAATTGTGGGCTCATCGTCGAAGGTGTCGCGTACCCGTCCAACGGCAAGCGCCATCGCACTGTGGTCGGCCCACCAACTGCGGACGGTCGTAGCGACGCTCGGTGGAGTCGTGTCGACCGGTGGAAGCCACAGATCGAAGAAGAGGTGGGTGGGTTGGTCGTGCACACCGAGCTGTGTCTGCAGCGTGAGATCGTTGAACCCGTCGTAGAACACCACGAGGTCAGGGGTGGCGCGGGTGCCCGCGCTGAGCTCGGCTTCGAGAAGCTGTACCTGTTGCCACTGCGCATATGCCGGGTGGCCGAAGTTGGTCGCATTGATCGCGATTCCCTGCGCGTCGAGCCGCTCGACGAGCGCGGACGGAATGGTGGCGAGATCAGACTGGCCTGCGCCATAGAGGGTGGATCCGCCGAAGAACCACACGTCGACGGCGGGCCCATCGAGTGCGGTCGCGCGGGTGGCCCGCACGCCATCGAACACGTTCACCAGCGAAGACCGGGTGGTGACGTCGGGCGCAAATCGCCATCCGATGAAGGGGTCGCGGCGGCCGAGTCCCGCGGCATCGAGCTGCGCCATGAGCTCCCGAGCATCGGGCTGAGTCGCGAGCGCCTCCTGGGCGACGGGGTCGAACCCGAAGATTGGTCCGTCGATTGTCTCGGGATCGTCTTGATCGAGACGCACGAGAAGTGACCCCACGGCTACGTCAGCGAGGAGGAGAAGCGCAAGTCCGCCGACAACACCGCGAATCCAACGAGGGGTGCCGACGGCACCGGATCCTCCGACCGCTGATTGCCGATAGCGCTCGTCGCCGTATTGGCGCGACGGCAGGCTCCGTTCGTTCTTTTGGCGCCGCAACCATCGAGACTCGACCGACCGGGTGCCCCGGGGATCCATCGGGTCAGACCGGGTCAGGCGAGCGATGAGCGCCACCGGCGTGAAGATCAAAATCTGGACGAGGCCGAGCAACACCACCGTCAAGATGTTTCCGACATGGTGAGCAATCCATGCCGCGCCTCGATCGAAGAGGGCCTGGGCCCGCGGTGATGCCGTCGTGACAATCGTGATCGTTGCCGCGGCGACGAGAACGATGACGGCGAGGGTGCGGGCGCCAAGAATCCAGAGGAGAGCGACGAGCGCGAGGGGGACAAGGAAGGGGGCAATCCGGCGCGGGGCTGGGGCTATTGGCCGTGGTGTCGGCAGGACCGACCACTGCGGCGACTCGAGCGCGGCCATCAGAACACCGTGTAGAGGGTGTAGGGAGCCGCGGCCTGGCCCACGACGATGAAAATGGTGATGAGCGCCAACAGCGCCATCACCGGCACAAGCCACCAGACGCGATTCACGACCGCGAAGCCGGTGAAGTCACGCACGAGGCGAAGGAAGTGGCGGAGGCGCAGCATCAATCGAGGACGAACTCGTCGCGCCAGTCGGCGGACTCAGGCCACTCGGGCTGCTCGTCCTTCCAGAGGATGTGATCCTCGAGAACAAGTACGTCCATCTCGGTTCGCATGAAGCAGCGATAGGCGTCGTCGGGCGTGCCGACAATGGGCTCGCCTCGCACATTGAATGAGGTGTTAATGAGAACAGCACAGCCGGTGCGTTCGGCGAAGGCTTCGAGGATTTCTCGGAAGCGTGGGCTCGTGGCCGCGCTCACGGTCTGCACGCGGGCCGAGCCGTCGACATGGGTGACCGCGGGGATCTCGGACCGGCGTTCGTTGACCCACGAGCGAAGATCAAGGTTGTCACCTTTTTCGCGATTGTGGCGAAGGGTTGCCGTGTTGACTCGTTCGTGAGCGACCGGAGCAACAAGGAGCATGTAGGGCGACTCCGTCGCCAGCTCGAACCAACTATCGGCCTGCTCCGCGAGAACGGCGGGCGCAAAGGGCCGAAAGCTCTCGCGGTATTTGATCTTGAGGTTCATCGTCGACTGCATCTCGGTGGACCGGGGATCGCCGAGAATCGAGCGATGGCCGAGGGAGCGAGGGCCGAACTCCATGGGCCCCTGGAACATGCCCACGACCTTGCCGTTGTCGATTGCTTCCGCAATCGTGTCGGCCCGGGTGCGTCCTGACTGGGTGTCGTGTGGGATCTCCTGCTGGTCGAGCCACGCGCCGATCTCATCGCTCGGAAACTCCGGGCCGAGATAGGCACCGTGCATTGCGTCGCGACCGCGCGGGTCCACCGTCCTCGGCTGTTGCATCATCCGATGCCACCCGAGATAGGCCGCACCGACGGCACCGCCGGCATCGCCCGCGGCCGGTTGGAGCCACAGATTGTCGAACACACCTTCGCGAAGTAGCACGCCATTGGCGACACAGTTCAAGGCCACACCGCCGGCGAGGCAAGCGTTGGCTTCGCCGGTGATCGCCCGAGCATGGCGCGCCATGGCGAGCACAACTTCCTCGGTGACCAGTTGGATGGAGGCGGCCAAGTCCATCTCTCGTTGGGTGAGATCCGACTCAGGAGCACGGGCGGGCCCGCCGAACAGTGCCGCGAATCTGTCGTTGGTCATCGTGAGGCCAGCGAGGTAGTCGAAGTAGCGCAGGTCCAGAGTGAACGAACCGTCGTCGTGCAGGTCGATGAGGTGCTCGCGAATGATGTCGCTGTATTTCGGTTCGCCGTATGGGGCGAGCCCCATGAGCTTGTACTCGCCGCTGTTCACTCGGAATCCGCAGAAGTAAGTGAACGCGCTGTAAAGCATCCCGAGGGAGTGGGGGAAGTCGATCTGTTCGAGGAGTTCGACGGAAGCGCCGTCGCCACGGCCGATCGAGCTTGTGGCCCATTCACCGACACCGTCAAAGGTCAGGATTGCGGCCGACTCGAATGGAGAGGGATAGAACGCACTGGCGGCGTGGCTTTCGTGGTGCTCAACAAACCAGGTCTCGGCCGGGGAGTCGTACCCCAGGCTCCGGATGCCCTTGTCGATCTCGTACGGAATCCAGAGCTTCTCGCGTAACCACAACGGGATCGCCTGGCGAAACGAGCGGAATCCGCGGGGCCCAACCTTCATGTAGGTGCGGAGCAGACGGACGAACGTGGTGAGCGGCTTCTCGTAGAAGACCACGGCATCGATCTCGTCTGGGCCAACGCCTGCGTGGTGGAGGCACCAATCGATGGCCTGTGTGGGGAAACCGGCGTCGTGTTTGACCCGGGTGAAACGTTCCTCTTGAGCGGCCGCTACGAGTTCACCGTCGGCCAGCAGCGCGGCCGCGCTGTCGTGGTAGAAGGCGCTGATTCCCAGCACGTAGGTCGGACGAGACATCGGGCGAGACCGTAGCCGCAAGGCGTGCGATGCTGTCGCCTCGGATTGACGAGGAGCAGCAATGGGATCACTCGAGGGCAAGGTCGCAATCGTGACTGGATCATCAAGCGGAATCGGTGAGGCTGCGGCGCGTTCGCTCGCGGCTGAGGGCGCGTCGGTTGTTGTGAACTCATCGAGCTCAGTCGAGGCGGGTACCGCGATCGCGGAGTCGCTGCCCACGGAGTCGATCTATGTGCAGGCCGACATCGCCGACGAGGAACAGGACAAGGCGCTGGTGGCGCAGACGCTTGACCGGTTTGGGAAGCTCGACATTCTCGTGAACAACGCCGGGTGGACCACCAGGGTTGACCATCGCGACCATGAGGCACTCACCAACGACATCCTCTTTAAGACGATGGAGATCAACGTGTACGGCACGTGGTGGCTCACCCGTGCCGCGATGCCCGCCTTGCAAGAAACCGAAGGCTGCATCGTCAACGTCACGTCGATCGCTGGGCTCCGGCCCCTCGGTTCGTCGCTCGCCTACGGCATGGCGAAGGCGGCGCTCAACAGCCTCACCGAGGACCTCGCTCGACATTGCGGTCCGGTTCGAACCAACGCGGTTGCGCCCGGCCTCGTGGCCACGCCCTGGACCGAAGAGTGGGACGACCTCCACGCGGGCACGGCGGCGATCAATCCGTTGAAGCGCTCCGCCACGCCCGAAGATTGTGCCCATGCGATCATGGCGTGTGTCACCAACACCTACATGAACGGCACGATCATGAAGGTCGACGGCGGCACAACGCTCGTCCTCTGATGAGTGCGCTCCAACGGTTCGGCTGGATCACCTTCGGCGGCGGCTCTCTGGTCTTCGCCGTGCTCGGAGCGGTGAACGCCGACTGGTGGGTGGCGTTCGGCGGCGCGCTGTTCGTCATCGGGTGTATCGCTCTCTACGTCGACGGTACGGTGGACTCATGAGCGTGATCCCCGACTTCACGACCATCGATCTCGATGGCGGCACTCCGGCCACGGCCGCGGCTGCGTCCGACTTCGTGTCCGATACCCCTGAGGGCATTGATATTCCGGCGGTGACCACCGCTGAAGATGTCGCCGACCTCGACTTCCTCGACACGCTCCCGGGCCTTCCGCCGTACCTACGAGGCCCCTATCCGACGATGTACGTCAACCAGCCGTGGACCGTCCGTCAGTACGCGGGTTTCTCCACGGCCGAGGCGTCCAACGCCTTCTATCGACGCAACCTCGCGGCGGGCCAAAAAGGCCTCTCGGTCGCGTTCGATCTCGCTACCCATCGAGGCTACGACTCCGACAATCCTCGTGTGTCGGGCGACGTTGGTATGGCCGGTGTGGCCATCGATTCCATCCTCGATATGCGCCAGCTCTTCGACGGCATTCCGCTCGATGAGATGAGCGTCTCGATGACCATGAACGGCGCGGTGCTGCCGATCCTGGCGCTCTACGTTGTCGCGGCCGAGGAGCAGGGCGTGAAGCCCGCCCAACTGGCCGGAACTATTCAGAACGACATTCTGAAGGAGTTCATGGTCCGCAACACCTACATCTACCCGCCGTCGCCGAGCATGCGGATTATCGCCGACATCTTCACCTACACCAGCCAAGAGATGCCGAAGTTCAACTCGATCTCGATCTCCGGCTACCACATGCAAGAGGCGGGCGCGACCGCCGATCTCGAGCTGGCGTACACGCTGGCCGACGGTGTGGAGTACGTGCGAGCGGGTATCGCCGCGGGCCTCGAAGTGGATGCGTTTGCCCCGCGGCTCAGCTTCTTCTGGGCAATCGGGATGAACTTCTTCATGGAGGTGGCGAAGCTTCGAGCGGCCCGCCTCCTGTGGTCAAAGTTGATGACCCAGTTCGAGCCGCAGAACCCGAAGTCGTTGTCGCTGCGCACCCACAGCCAAACCAGCGGCTGGTCGCTCACCGCCCAAGACGTTTACAACAATGTCGTTCGCACCTGCGTCGAGGCGATGGCGGCCACACAGGGCCACACCCAGTCGCTGCACACCAACGCCCTGGATGAAGCCTTGGCGCTGCCCACCGACTTCTCCGCTCGTATCGCCCGCAACACGCAGCTCTTCTTGCAACAGGAGAGTGGCACTACCCGCACGGTCGATCCGTGGGGCGGCAGTCACCACGTCGAGCGGCTCACCAACGAGCTCGCCAATAAGGCGTGGGAACACCTCACCGAGGTCGAAGAAATGGGGGGCATGGCCGCGGCGATCGAGGCCGGTATTCCGAAGCTGCGTATCGAAGAAGCCGCGGCTCGCACGCAGGCCCGCATCGACTCGGGTCGCCAGGCGGTCATCGGGGTCAACAAATACCGCCTCGATGAAAACGAAGACATCGACGTGTTGAAGATCGACAACGCCGAAGTGCGGGCGGCGCAGATCGCCAAGCTCGAACAGCTCCGAAGCGAACGCAACAACGATGCCGTCGAGGGTGCGCTGGATCGGCTCACGCAGTCGGCCGAATCCGGTGAGGGCAACCTTCTCGCCTTGGCCATCGATGCTGCTCGCGAGAAGGCCACGGTTGGCGAGATCAGCGATGCGCTCGAAAAGGTCTACGGTCGTCATGTCGCAACGATCCGAACAATTGAAGGGGTGTATCGCAGCGAAGTGGGTGCCGACGCCGAATCCATTACCGCCGTCCGTGACAAGGTCGACGCGTTCGCCAGTGCGCACGGTCGTCGACCCCGCATTCTGATCGCCAAGATGGGCCAAGACGGCCACGACCGTGGCCAGAAGGTGATCGCCACAGCGTTCGCCGACCTCGGTTTCGACGTCGACATTGGCCCGCTCTTCCAAACCCCCGGCGAGGTTGCTCGCCAGGCGGTTGAGGCCGACGTTCATGTGGTCGGTGCGTCATCGCTGGCCGCTGGTCATCTCACCCTCGTGCCTGAGCTGCGCGACGAGCTCGAGAAGCTCGGCCGTTCCGACATCAAGATCACTGTTGGCGGCGTGATCCCTCCCGACGACGTGCCGACGCTGCTCGAGATGGGAGCGATTGCCGTCTACCCACCGGGCACTGTGATCGCCGATGCGGCCCTCGAACTCTTGGACCACCTGGGATGATCGTGCGACGTATTGGCGCTGCGTGCCTGCTCGCGTGGCTCGTGTTGTTCGCGGCGCCGGCCGCCGCGCAAGACGATTCAGCGCCCACCACCACAACCACGGTTGCGCCCACCCCGACGCTCTCCCTGTCAGCTCCAGCTGTTACTTCCACCACCGCACCCACCGAGGTGCTGGGCGTGCAGGAGACCAACGCACAAGACTCGTTGGCGGTCACCGGAGTGTCCGCGACCACCGGCGCAGCCGTCGGTTTGGTGCTGCTCGCGGCGGGCGGGCTGCTGGTTACAGCTCGACCTGGGCGCGGACGAGTCCGGTCGCATACGGCTTGATGTGATCCTCGATCACCCGGACATGTTCCGGGTGCGTTGAGTACACCTGGTAGTCGTCGAGGTTGGCGAAGTCGCCGGCGATCATCACCGTGGCGTTGTCGTCGCGCAGTGCAAGGTCTCGACCTACGGCAAAAGCATGAATCTCGGGGATGATGGCGGGAAGGGCCCGGAGCTGGGTGATGACCGTGTCGATCAGTGACTCTTCGACGCCATTGAGCGACAGCAAAACGGTGTGGCGAATCATGTCAGATCCAGTTTCGTTCGGCCGGTGGTGCGACCATATCGGCCGACGGCTTCCAGGTGCTCTGCGCCATCGTGTCGTACAAATGGCTCTCTGAGTACATGTCTTCTTCGTAGGCAAACTTGCCGTTGCCGGCGTATTCGAGGATCGACAGCCCCATCACGTGCAACTCGCCGCCGTCTCGCCCGGTGCCGGGAAGAAGGTTGCTCCAACGCAGGAACACGCGGTCGCCATCGATGGCTTGCCAGAAGTGGGGGAAGTCCCAGGTCGCGAGTCCCTTCATCGAGCTGTCGAGGAATTCGACCAGCGCGTCGACGCCCTGATGGCGGCCCCAGACGGAGTCGATGAAGACCGCATCTTCGGTGAACACTTCGGTCAGATCCGTCCACGGAATGTCGCCGGCGATGGCGGCCCGGCGCAGTTCGAGGTAGCGGTTGATGGTTGCTTCGATCTCGGCTCGTTCATGTGACATGCGAGAGACGGTAATGTCCCGGCCATGCCGAAGGAAACGGGCGAAGCCGCCGATGCAAACGAAACGCTCGTTGCGGGTGTGATCGCCGGGGATCGCACGGCGATTGGTCGAGCGATCACGCTGGTCGAGTCGGTCCATCCGGATCACCGGGTTCGCGCTGGCAAAGTTCTCGAGGCGTTGCTGCCCCACTCGGGTGGTGCCCACCGCGTCGGGATCACTGGCGTGCCTGGCGTGGGCAAGTCCACATTCATCGAGGCCCTTGGCACTTCGCTGACGGCCCAGGGGCATCGCGTCGCCGTTGTGGCCGTTGACCCGTCGAGTACTCGAACCGGCGGATCCATTCTGGGAGATAAGACCCGGATGGCTCGACTCTCGGTCGACGACCGGGCGTTCATTCGTCCCTCGCCGTCCTCCGGCACCCTCGGCGGCGTCGCCCGGGCCACTCGCGAATCAATGGTCGTGCTCGAAGCCGCGGGTTACGACGTGGTGATCGTGGAGACGGTTGGCGTCGGCCAGTCGGAGACAGTGGTGCACGGAATGGTCGACATCTTTGTCGTACTGATGCTCTCCGGCGCGGGCGATGAACTGCAGGGCATCAAGAAGGGCGTGCTCGAACTCGCCGACCTTGTCGCCGTGAACAAAGCCGACGGCGACAACACCAATCGAGCGGCGCTCGCGGCGGGCGACTATCGACGGGCCCTGCACCTGCTGCAGCCCGCGAGTCCGAACTGGGCACCGCCCGTCCTCACCTGTTCCGGCCTCACTGGCGACGGGCTCGATGAGCTCTGGGAGCAGGTGGAACTGCATCGCTCGAAGCTCGAGGCCAGCGGTGAGCGAGTCGAACGTCGACAGTCACAGCAGCTCGCCTGGATGGACGCCATGTTGCGCGAACAACTGCTCGCTCGTTTCGAAGAAGACCCCGCCGTGATGGCCCAACGCGCCCAGATCGAAGCCGCGGTTCTGGCCGGCGAGATCACTCCGTCAATCGCCGTGGAGCGCCTGCTCGGTAGCTGAACGAGTTTGCCGCTTCCCGAATGGCCTATCGACGTTCGGCGGCACGGGCTATACCCTGCACCATCAGCGCCGTTCGTTCATCGAATGGCGCTGGGGAAGCATTGATCTCTCAGCAAGCCTGGTCGCAGCGCTGAGAGGGAGCCACAGCGAAACCGGCCCCCCCGCCAGTTCTTTCGGAGTATTGATGACTGTTTTCTACCCCTCCTGTTTCCGCCGGGTCCTCGTGGCTGGCGCCATTGGTTCTGCTGTCTCTGTGGCCCTTGCCGCGCCTGCGAGTGCACACCATGATCCCGAGGAGCTGCTGCGTACTGAGGCCGCGGCCGAAGCGATCAGCGACGCGGGCCCCTCGGGCGGCCTGCCCATCTCGCTGATCCTTGGGGCGACAGCGGCACTCCTGGTGCTTGCCATTGTTCTTCAACAGCGACACCGTTGGGTGCTCGCAAAGCCGACCGCTCGGCGCCTGGTCGCGATCTTCTCCGCCGTTTCCCTGCTGTCCATCCCTCTCGTCGCTACCACGGCCAGCGCGACCACGATCCTGCTTCCTGACCTGATCTCCGATCAGCCCGACCCGGCTGGATCGGTGGAGACCAACAACTACACCGGCACCGAGCGCTTGATTCTTCGCTTCGATGGGTATGTCACCAACGTCGGTGCCGGCCCGCTTGAAGTCTCCGGCAATCCGCAGATCACCGATTCGGCCAACGCCGCTGCGGTGCACCAACGGGCCCTCGACACCGATGGCAACTGGAACGTGGTCGGCACGCCGCTCGTGCAGTACGAGACAGCCGACAGTCACAACCACTTCCACCTGATGGAGGTGGGTCGCTACTCACTGTGGAACCAGGACCAGTCCGCCGAGGCTGCGCCCGGCCAGAAGGTTGGCTTCTGCCTCTACGACATCGAACGGGCCGAGGTGGAGGACTACAGCGGCCCGTCCTACAGCCGCGAATACAGGGGCAGCGTCACTCAGTTCTGCGACAGCGACAATCCCACTACCACCGACCTGGTGATGGGGACGAGCGCCGGTTGGCGCGACGTCTACGACTCCTACCTCACGTTCCAATGGATTGATGTCTCCGAGACTGCGCCGGGGACCTACTACCTCGCCAGCGAGGCTGACCCGCATAACCGCATCGTCGAGTCGGACGAGTCCAACAACCAGGTCGGCTTCTCCGAGCAGACGTCCACCATCCCCGGCTATAACTCGTTGCCCATCGCGGGGGTTGACACGCTCGAAGGGAACGCGGTCGGCATCACGGTTGCGTCTGAACAGTTCGGTTCGCCGGGCAGTCGTCGGTTTGAGATCGTTACGGCTCCGGCCAACGGCACGCTCAACCGCTCCGTCGGGTCACCCTTCAGTTCGACGAGTGTGACCTACACCCCGAACCCGGGCTTCCTTGGCGCCGACAGCTTTGAGTACGTCGCCTTCGACAACTCCAGCAACTATCCGTTCAACCCCACCCACTCTGCCGTGTCGATCGATGTCGGTGAGATCCCGACACCCTCGGTCGAGATCTCCGGTGCTCCGGCCTCGCTGATAGCGGGGACCTCGGCGAGCCTGACCGCCACGGTGAGCAACGCTCCCGGCGGGGTCAACTGGTCGGTTGATGGAGTTGCCGGTGGCAACACCACCGTCGGCACCGTAAGTGCCGCTGGTCTCTACATCGCTCCTGCTTCAGTTCCAGCCGGAGACGACATTGTTGTGCGGGCGGCGCTCGCCAGCGATAGTGGCGTGTACGACGAGGTCACGATCACGATCGATCCCGTGCCCAACACGGCGCCGATGTTGACGAACCCGGGCAACCAGGTGTCGACGGTTGGTGACTCGGTGAGCCTGTCGATCGCGGCCAACGATCCGGACGGCGACCCGTTTACGTTCGCTCAGTCGGGTCTACCGACCGGCCTCTCCATCCACCCGAACACCGGTGTGATCTCCGGTAACCCGACGGTTTCGGGCACGTTCAACGTCACTGTTACGGCCGACGATGCAACGGACACTTCCGAGGTGTCGTTCGACTGGGTGATCGACGTTCGTCCGAAGATTACGCCGGGCGTCGCAGTGATTCTTGAAGGCGACGCGGGCAGTCAGGTCCTGTCCGTGCCCGTCACCCTGAGCGACGCGGTTTCCCAGGAGGTCACCGTCGACTTCACGACGGTGAACACCGTCGACCCGACTATCGCAGACAGCCCGTCCGACTACGTGGCGACATCTGGTCAGGTGACGTTTGCTCCCGGAGAGACCAGCGCCACCGTCGACATCACCGTCAACGGAGACCTGCTCGACGAGCCCCCGGCGTGGTTGGGAGAGTGGGGCGTCGTGTCCTTTAGGTCACCATCCTCGAATGCCGACATCGACACCGTCTTCTTCGGCCTCGGCATCTTCATCATCGTCGACGACGACTAAGCCCGGCGCGCCCTCGGTGAGGGGGCGACATAACGACCGACCGGTCGGAAACGGATGGGGGTTTCTTCGTACTCTTCGAGTGCGTGGGCGATCCATCCGGCGGTGCGGGCGATCGCAAAGATCACCTCGCCGGCGTCGGCCGACATGCCACTGCTGAAGGTGAGCGCGCCGAGGGCGAGGTCGACGTTGGGTGCAGCCGAGATGCGATCGCTGGTGCGGGCGATCACCGAGGCGACCACATCCATGTGTCGTTCATTGATCGGATAATCGGCGAGTGCTTCGAACAGCAGGTCGTGGCGTGGGTCGACGGTGCGATGGATGAAGTGGCCGATTCCGGGCACCTGGCCATCTCGACGCATCACCTCGGCAATTGCCGCCTCGGCGCCCCGTTCGGCGGCGTCTTCGAACATCAGGTGAACGGTGCGACTGGCCGCACCGTGGAGGGGACCGGCGACCGCACCAAGGCCGGCGAGGAGAACGGCGGGTGGAGCCGCTCGGGTCGACGCCGCCAGTCGCGCCGCGAGAGTGGACGTGGCCATGCCGTGGTCGGCGAGGGCGACCATCGCCGTTTGTAGAGCAGGCCAGCTCGATGGATCGGCATCGGTGAGTCGGATCCAAAGGCGACGGGCGACGGGGTCTTCAGCCCCGGACGAACCGCCACTGGCATCGACCGGGGGGATCGAGTCGACGATGGCGAGGATGAGCTGGCGTGCCGTTGCCGACGCTCCAGCGAGTGAGCGGTCGTCGCGGAACGGATCGACCGCTCCCGCAGCGACCACTCCGGCCATCATGCGATCGGTGGGTGTGGCGTAGCGGGGGAGTGCGTCCGCTGATCGCTTCACGGCCGCGTCGACTTCGACGCGGCTCTCCCATGTTGCCGAGGTATCGGTCGAAAGCTCGCCGGTCCACAGGAGTTCGGCGACGGCCTCGTAGGTGAGGCCATCGCGGATGAGTTCGCTGAGCAAGTGACCTCGGTAGCGAACAGCGCCGTCGATGACCTCGGTGATGCTCGATGTCACCGGCACTTCGAGGTGCCCGGGACGATGGTCGGCCTTGCGGCGACGGAAGCGATCGATCTCGGCCGGGTCGAACGTGGACGACTTGCCGTCGATATGGCGCTCGCTCTGCAGGAGGCCACGACTCACGTAGGCGTAGATGGTTTCGCGTTTCACGCCGAGGCGGGAAGCCGCCTCGGCCGCCCCGATCCGTTCCCGTTGGGGTTCACCCTCATCCATATTGATCCAATCAATGTTGAGTCAATCAATGTTGTCAATGTATCCTGAGGGGCGCAGGTTGGAGGCATGACAAACAACGAACAACCCGCGGCCCCCGAAATGATGATCGCTCCCCCGGGGCTCAAGGGTCTCGCTGTGGCTGACACGCTTCTCGGCGACGTACGGGGGCAGGAGGGCTTCTTTCACTACCGCCACTACGACGCGGCCGACCTCGCCCGCCACAACACCCTGGAGGACGTGTGGACGCTGCAGCTCCGCGGTGAGCTTCCGCCCACGCAGCCGTCGATCGACGGAGGTCCGCTTCGTTCACTGCCGCCGCTCGTCGCCGAATTGGTCGACGCGGTTGCGAGTCGTGTCGAGGACCCGATGGTGACGTTGCGGGTGGGTCTGCTCGCGCTGGGCGACCGCGAGGGCCGTGGCTCGATGCTTGATCGCTCCGCCAATGAGGTGATGGACGATGCGCTGCGGCTGGCCGCAATCGTGCCGACGATCCTCGCCCGTCACCACCGTGTGCGGATGGGGGAGATACCGATCCCGCCTGACCCAACCCTCGGGCACGCCGCCGACTATCTCCGTATGGCGACCGGCAAAGTCCCGGAGACGGATGCCGCTCGGGCCGTGGAGCAATACCTCGTGGCCACGGTCGATCATGGGTTCAACGCTTCGACCTTTACGGCTCGTGTGGTTGCCAGCACCGGCGCCGACATGGCGGGTGCGCTCGGCGCGGCCGTCGGTGCGCTCACCGGCCCGCTCCATGGCGGCGCGCCGAGTCGATGTATTCAGATGATCGATGAGATCGGCTCGCCGGATCGGGCCGCCGACTGGATCCGCGCTCGGCTCGATGCGGGCGACAAGATCATGGGCTTTGGGCATGCCGTCTACCGGGCCGAAGATCCCCGAGGAGTGGTGCTGCGCGAGGCCGCTGAGCGGCTCGGTGGCGACCTCGTCGAACGGGCCGCGGGAATCGAGCAAGAGATTCTCGCCGTGCTGGCCGAGTGGAAACCTGACCAGCGCATCGTCACCAACGTCGAGTTCTGGGCGGCGGTCGTGCTCGAACTTGCGGGACTGCCGCGGGCGATGTTCACCCCCACGTTCAGCGTCAGCCGATCGATCGGCTGGACCGCTCACGTCATCGAACAGAACGGTGTCGGAAAGATCGTGCGGCCGTCCGCTCGTTATGTGGGCAAGGAACCGCAGGTCGGCGTGCGCAGCTGACTTCCCTGGTCGGCTCGCTCGCCCTAAGGTTCCTTCCAAGGAAGGCTTTCGAGAGGCGAGCGGCTTATGACCACATTTGAGAACGTTGATCTTTGGGACATGGATGCGTTCCAGCGCCAAGAACATCACGAGATGTTGGAGCAGCTTCGAGAGACCGAGCCGGGCGTGCACTTCATTGACGAGGGCGACCACGGCCCCGGGTTCTGGGCGATCACTCGCCTCGAGCATCTGAAAGAAGTCAATCGACAGGCCGAGATCTTTTCGTCCAACGTTGGTGGCACCCAGATGCAGGAGAGGGATCAATCCGACCTCTCCGATGAGTTCCAAAACGACGCGCTGATGCTCTCGATGGACCCGCCGAAGCACACTCGTTACCGCCGCATTGTGAGCCGCGGCTTTACGCCGAGAATGATCAACCTGTTGGAGGACTACCTCCAAAATCGCACCCAGATGATCATCGACCGCGTGGCGGAACGTGGCACCGCCGAGTTCGTCACCGAACTCTCGGCCGAGCTTCCGCTTCAGGCCATCGCCGAGATGGTCGGCATCCCGCTCGAGGATCGATCGAAGATCTTCGACTGGACCAACTCGATGATCGGCGCCGATGATCCGGATTTCGCGAAGAGCGAAGAAGACGTCACCAAGGCGTTCACCGAGCTCTTCATGTACTCGAGCGCGCTTCAGACCGAACGACGTGACAAGCCAGCCGACGACATCATCACCACGCTGCTGTCCGCCAATGTTGATGGCGAACAGCTCGACAACACCGAGTTCGACATGTTCTTCCTCTTGCTGTGTGTGGCGGGCAACGAGACCACCCGCAACTCGATCACTCGCGGCATGCACGGGTTCTTTGAGTTCCCCGACCAGTGGGAGCTCTACAAGAGCGATCCCGACAAGTACCAAGACACCATGGTCGATGAGGTCGTCCGCTGGGCCACCCCGGTGCTCAACTTCCGGCGCCAAGCCACCCAGGACTACACCCTCGGTGGCGTCGATATCAAGGAGGGCGACAAGGTCGTCATGTGGCACATCGCGGCCAATCGCGACCCGCGGGCCTTCACCGATCCGTGGAAGTTCGACGTTGCCCGCACCCCCAACGACCATGTCGGCTTTGGTGGCGGCGGTCCGCACTTCTGCCTGGGCTCGAACCTGGCCAAGATGGAGATCGCGTTGATGTTCCGAGGGATCGCGGAACGGCTCCCCGACATCCGCCTCGATGGTGAGGTCGAATACCTCCGGTCGAACTTCATCGGCGGCGTGAAGACCATGCCGGTGGCATTCGGATCGAGCGCTTCGACCAACACGATGCCCCTCGACCGCCTCGGTTCGGCCGCTGGTGCATCTGGCACGGCTGGCTTCGGTGGCAACGTGGAGCGCAGCTAGCGTCACTTTGTGACTCCTGACGAATTCCGTGCCGCGGGGCACGAACTGATCGATTGGATCGCCGATCGGCGAACCGAGGTCGCGACGCGACGCGTCTTGCCCGATGTGCAACCAGGTGATGTCGCAGCCCGTTTCCCTGACACGCCGCCAACGGAGACCGCGTCGGCGGCTGAGGTGCTCGGCGAGCTCGAAGAGCTCATCGCCACGGGCATCACCGAAGTTCAGCACCCGATGCACTTCGGTTGGTTCCCGTCGAACGCGTCGCTGTCATCGATCCTCGGTGACATCGCCTCGTCGGGCTTGGGCTCGTTGGGTATCTCCTGGGAGTCGTCGCCGGCGCTCACCGAGGTCGAAGAGGTTGTCGTCGACTGGATGCGTCAGCTCTGTGGCTTGTCGGAGAACTGGCACGGCGTCATCCAAGACACGGCGTCGACGGCGTGCCTCGTTGCGATGTTGGCCGCCCGCGAACGGGCCACTGATCATGCGCAAACTCGGGGCGGGCTACGAAATCGCCCCGCGGCGCTGTGTGTCTATACGACAGCAGAAGCCCATTCTTCGGTTCGGAAGGGTGCCCTTCTCGCGGGCTTCGGCGCCAACGACATCCGCGTCATAGATGTCGACCCGTGGACCCGCGACATGCTGCCAGCCCAGCTCGCCGAGGTGATGCAGGCCGATGTTGATGCCGGCCACCAGCCCGCGATTGTTGTGGCTTCCGCCGGATCGACCGGTGTCACCGCCTTCGATCCCATCGGCGAGATCGCCGCGATTGCGTCGATTCACAACGCCTGGATTCATGTCGACGCGGCGATGGCCGGATCAGCCATGGTGCTCCCGGAGATGCGGTTTCGATTCGACGGGATCGAGGAGGCCGATTCGATCTCCTGGAACCCACACAAGTGGTTCGGCACGATCCTCGACTGCTCGCTCATGTACCTGCGCGACCCGCAGCATCTCATCCGAGTGATGTCGACCAACCCGAGCTACCTGCAGTCCACGGCTGCGGGTGACGCTACGCAGTATCGCGATTGGGGCGTGCCCCTCGGCCGCCGGTTCCGGGCGCTGAAGCTCTGGTACCAGCTGCGGATTGATGGGATCGCCTCGATTCAAACCCGTTTGCGTCGAGATCTTGAGAACGCCCAATGGATCGCCGACGAATTCGCGGCGCTCGATGACTGGGAGCTGGTGGCTCCCGTCCGGCTTCAGACGGTGTGTATTCGCCACAACCCGGGCGGCTCCTTGTCGGGCTCAGCGCTCGACGAGCACAGTTTGCGTTGGGTGCGTGAGCTCAACTCTTCGGGCCGAGCATTTCTTTCGCCCTCGCTGCTTGACGATCAATGGATGGTTCGAATCTCGGTGGGTGCCGAGAGCACAGAACGGCCCCACCTCGAACGACTCATTGTGCTGATCCGCGCCGTGGCTGAGGCATAGCTGAAAGAGTCGACACCCGCCGCGACATACACGTGCATCTGGAGCAGGGTTCGGAGGCGAGCCTCCTTGGGACCCTTCAACACTTCGGCCAAGTGCGTCCCACACGGCGGCCGCTCCGTCGCTTTCGAAGGTCCAGGCTGCTGGCCTGGGTGATCGATTCGATCCCCTCGATCAGCAGCGACATGAGTTACTCGTGGTCGGCGAGCAGCCGTTCGATGTAGTTGGCGAGTCGAACTCGGCGTAGATGTCCTGCAAAGAGTCGAGCGCGTCTTTGCCTTTGCGGCAGCCAAACGTCCACATCTGAACGACGACGAGTTCGTTCTGGGCGCGAATCTCCTCAAGGGAGGAGGCGTCGGTGTTCAGTCAGCCGTCGAGGCCGGTCCGCGGGTCGGCTTTGCCAGTCTCGGGAATCGGTTCGAGTTCGTACGAAGGTCGCTCCGCCGCCGGCTCGGGATTCGCTCGAACCTGGGCCACGGTAGGCCCGTCTTTGGTGTTTCGAATTGCGGTCCACGTGATTGCGTCGATGCCGAGGACGATGACGACCGCAGCCAGAGCCGGGCCGATCACGGGGTTCATGCAGAGGAACAGCCGGTCGCGGCGGAGAAGTTCCCGATGGGCCTACGATCCGAACGTGCCTGACTCTTTCGACCTTGGCCCCTTCACCGATACGGCCTCATTTCTTCGCGCCCAGGAAGGTGATGCCGTCGACCCACTCGCTCACTTTCGAACGCGATTCGTCGAGCGTGATCCAGCGCTGATCTACCTCGATGGTAACTCGCTCGGTCGTTTGCCGGTCGACGCGTCGGCCGTCGCCCAACGGGTGATCGAATCCGAGTGGGGCGATCGCCTCATCCGATCGTGGAACGAGCGCTGGTGGGACCTGGCGGCCGAACTCGGCGACCTTGTTGCGCCGATCGTCGGGGCGGCCCCCGGCGAAGTACTGCTTTCGGACTCAACCACTGTCAACCTCTACAAGCTGGCCGGAGCGGCGCTCACCGCCCGACCCGACCGGAAGAAGATCGTCACGGACGACCTGAACTTCCCGTCCGACGTCTACACACTTGCGGGGCTGGCCAAGTCGACGGGGCGCGAGCTCTTGATCGTGGAGTCGGACGGCGTGTATGGCCCAGTCGACGGGATCATTTCGGCGCTCGATGGCGACACTGCGCTCTTGTCGCTGTCGTCGACGGTCTTCAAGTCGGGTTACACCTACGACGTCGAAGCCATCACCGCTGCGGCCCACGCGGTGGGTGCACTGGTGGTGTGGGATCTCAGCCATTCGGCCGGGGCGGTCGTGGTGAAGCTCAACGAGTGGAACGTTGACCTGGCCGTTGGGTGCACGTACAAGTTCTTGAACGGTGGCCCGGGTGCGCCGGCGTTCCTGTTCGTGGCGGCGGCACTCCAGTCCGAGCTGCGAAATCCGATCAGCGGTTGGTGGGGTGAAGACGATCCGTTCGGTTTTTCGCTCGATTTCAGCCCGGCCACCGACCTCCGTGGCTTTCATGTCGGGACGTTGCCGATCCTGTCCCTTTCGACCGCCGAACCCGGGATCGCCCTGGTCGCCGAAGCCGGGATCGCTGCGGTGGCAGAGAAGGGCCGGGCCCTCGTCGCCTTCGTTGAGGCCGAGTACGAGGATCGTCTGCGGCCGTTGGGGTTTGGTTGGGCCTCGCCGCTCGACCCGGCCCGACGGGGCGCTCACGCGTCGCTGTCGCATCCTGACGCATGGCCAATCACCCAAGCCTTGATTGAGATCGGCCAGGTCATTCCCGACTTCCGGGCGCCCGACAATGTGCGGCTCGGACTGTCTCCGCTCACGACGTCGTTCGTCGAGGTGGCCACCGCGTTGGAGCGACTCGCTCGGATCGTTGAATCAGGGCTCCATCGCGGGTACTCCACTGAGCGCAACGCCGTCACGTAGTCGGCGAGTCCTCGGCACCACTAGGTTGTTCGACGATGACCAACGGCGTGCAACTTGCGGATCCCACGCCGTCGGCTCGCTGGGCGAACCTGGCGATCAAGGCCGCGCTCTTCAGCGCTTTCGCCGTTGCGATCCTGGCCCCGCTCGATCATCTCGACGGCAAGGCGATGCCCGCCCGGGCGCCGATTTTTCTGGCCGGCGCCGTGCTTGTGCCGCTGATCGCCCGGCGCCGACAGTGGGATCCATACCCGCACGTGGCCGACGCCCTGCTGGCACTGCCATTTCTCCTTGACACGCTCGGCAACCTGCTGGGCATCTACGACTCGGTGGAATCGACCGACGACGTGCTGCATTTCGTCAACTGGATCTTCCTTGTGGCCGCGTTTCACGCCTTCCGCTTCCGCGCTATCGGCGATCGCCGTGATGCGGTGCTGTTGGGCTACGGGTTCGGCGCGCTGGCGATCGTCTGGTGGGAGGCGCTCGAGTGGTTGGCATCCGAGGATGGCATCGGCGGAGCAGGCGGTCTTTCGCTCACCTACGGCGACACCGTGGCCGACCTGATGTTGTCGAGCACCGGTGGCCTTCTGGGTTCGGTGCTCGCCGTGCGCCTACTCGGCCCTCGCCGGCCGTCGTCTCGTCGCTGATCGTTGACGCCGCACGCGGGACGGCCGCCCCGTGCTCCGAGGAGCAACAGGACGGCCGTCGGGGGGATTCCCCGTCCTCGCGAGACGGGGGTGGTGGCATCCGGGCAAGCCCGGAGATCTTGAAGAAGGGTTAGAAGTCTTCGTCGAAGGAAACGTCGCCTTCGATGCCGACCTGGTAGGCGGAGACGGTGCGCTCGAAGAAGTTCGAGAGCTCCTGCACGTCTTGTAGTTCCATGAAGGAGAACGGGTTCGACGCACCGAAGCGCTTCGCCAGACCCAGCTGGGCCAAGCGCTGATCGGCAACGAACTCGAGGTACTTCCGGGTGTCGCCAGTGGACATGCCGGGCACACCTTCGCTGAGGAGATCCTCGGCGAACAAGAACTCGGCGTCGACCGCTTCTTCGATCATCTCGGTGATGCGTTCACCAAGATCGGCATCAAACAGCTCGGGCTCTTCGGCCCGAACCGTGTTGATGACCTCGAGGGCGAAGTTCATGTGCATCGATTCGTCGCGGAACACCCAGTTGGTGCCCGCGGCGAGACCGTTGAGCAGGCCCTTCGAACGAAGGAAGTAGACGTAGGCGAACGCGGCGAAGAAGAATAGGCCTTCGATGCAGGTGGCGAAGCAGATCAGGTTCATGAGGAACCGCTTGCGGTCCTCGACGGTGATGAGCGGGCCCTTGCCGACCGACTCCATCCACTTGAAGCAGAACTCGCCTTTGGCCCGAATCGACGGGATGTTCTCGATGGCCGCGAAGGCCTCGGCCCGTTCGTCGGCATCGGGGATGTAGTTGTCGAGCAGGTTCAAATAGAACTGGACGTGCAACGCCTCTTCGTAGAGCTGGCGTGACAGGTACATCCGGGCCTCGGGAGCATTGATGTGCTCGTAGAGGTTGAGGACGAGGTTGTTGGCCACGATCGAATCGCCCGTGGCGAAGAACGCCACGAGACGGCTGATCATGTGCTTCTCAGCCGGCAGGAGTTTGCGGTCGAGATCGGTGAGGTCGTCGGAGAAGTCGATCTCTTCGACGGTCCAGGTGTTCTTGATCGCGTCCTTGTACATGTCGAAGAACTGCGGGTAACGCATAGGCCGAAGCGTCAGGTTGAACCCGGGATCGAGAATGTTGGTCTGGCTATTGGCCGGAGCCGCATAGTGACCAGCATTACCCTCGGGAGAGGCCTCCGGCGCGGGTGCCGTGTTGAGGTAGTCGTCGGCGAGTGCCATCAGTCGCACGCCTCACATGACTCGGGATTCTCCAACGAGCAGGCCACGGCCTCTTCGTCGGTGAATGTCTTCTTCGGGGCACCATCGGGGCCGCTGGTCGGGCCTGTCGGACCGGTCGGGGCTGATGCGGCGGTGGTCTTGTTGATGCGCGTGGCCGGTCGGCTACGCAGGTAGTAGGTGGTCTTGAGACCGGACTTCCATGCGTACATGTACATCGACGAGAGCTTGCCGATGGTTGGGGCCTCCATGAAGAGGTTGAGCGACTGGCTCTGATCGATGAAGGCGCCACGATCGGCGGCCATCTCGATCAGCGACTTCATAGGGACTTCCCATGCTGTGCGGTAGATCGCCTTGAGATCATCGGGGATGCGCTCGATGTCTTGAATCGAACCCTCCGCCTTCTTGACCTCACTGATCATCTCGGCGTCCCAAAGGGCTCGACGCTGCAGTTCCTTCACGAGGTGACGGTTGATCTGCATGAACTCGCCGGACAGGGTCTCGCGCTTGAACAGGTTGGACACCTGCGGCTCGATGCACTCGTAGCAACCGGCGATCGATGCAATCGTGGCGGTGGGAGCGATGGCAATCATCAGCGAATTGCGCAGACCGTGCTGCTCAATGCGCTCACGCAGGGGTGCCCAACGCTCGGGCTGTGATGGCTCAACGCCCCACAGATCGAACTGAAGGTCGCCGGCCGCGGTACGGGTTTCGGCGTAGGCCTCGTGGGGACCGCTGGCCTCGGCCAGATCGGTGGACGCCCACAGAGCGTTGAAGTAGATCTCTTCGGAGATCCGACGGCTGACATCGCGAGCAACCGGCGAGTCGAAAGCGACGCCCATCTTGAAGAAGACGTCTTGCAGGCCCATCAAACCAAGGCCGATCGGACGCCAGCGGCTGTTGGAAGCGCTGGACTCACTGGTCGGGTAGTAGTTGATGTCGATCACACGATCGAGGAACGGCACGACCTGGCGGACCACTTCGCCGAGGCGGGTGTAGTCCATTGCCACGACACCGTCGGACTCGGCGACGAACTCGCCGAGGTTGACCGATCCGAGGTTGCAAACCGCAGTCTCTTCTTGGCTGGTGACCTCGATGATCTCGGTGCACAGGTTGGACAGGTGCACGACTCGATCGCGGGCGTTAAAGGTGGTCACGTCGTCCGAGGCGGGCTCGCCACTTGCTGGCCCCGTTCCGGGTCCAGTCTGGTTGCACTTCTCGTTGGAGGAGTCCTTCCAGGTCATCCAGCCGTTGCCGGTCTCGGCCAGCGACTTCATCATGCGCTGGTAGAGCTGGCGAGCCGGAACCTGCTTTTCGAACTTGCCGTCGGCTTCCGCCTGTTCGTAGATCGAGCGGAACTCGTCGCCGAAGGTGTCGATCAGATCCGGAACGTTCTTCGGATCAAAGAGGCTCCACTGCCAATCCTTCTCGACACGTTCCATGAACATGTCGGGGATCCAGTTGGCGAGGTTGATGTTGTGCGTGCGCCGGGCGTGGTCGCCGGTGTTGTCCTTCAACTCAAGGAACTGCTCGATGTCGGCGTGCCAGGACTCGAGGTAGACACACGCGGCGCCCTTACGACGGCCACCCTGGTTGACGGCGGCGACGGAAGCATCGAGCGTCTTCAACCACGGAACGATGCCGTTGGACAGGCCATTGGTGCCGACGATCAGGCTGTTCTTTGAGCGAATCCGGTGCCAGGCAACACCAATGCCGCCGGCGAACTTCGAGAGCCGGGCGATGTCGGTGTAGCGCTTGTAGATGCCCTCGAGGCTGTCTTCGGGGGAGTCGAGCAGGTAGCAGCTCGACATCTGCGGGTGGGTGGTGCCCGAGTTGAAGAGAGTGGGGGAGGAGGGGAGGTACGCCAGCGACGACATGAGGTCGTAGAAGCGGATCGCCTCTCCGGGGTTTGTGGACAGGCCACACGCCACACGGAGGAAGAAGTACTGCGGGGTTTCGATGACCTCGCGAGTGACGGGGTGACGCAGGAGGTAGCGGTCGTAGACCGTACGCAGGCCGAAGAACTCGAAGTGCTTGTCTCGCTGGCTGTTGATCGCCGCGTTGAGCTCTGGAGCATGAGTCGTGACGAAATCGAGGATTTTTTCGTCGATCAGGCCGACCTTGTGACCAAGGGCGACGGACTCCGAGAACCACGGCGCGTTCTGGTTGCGAACCTCTTTGTCGATATAGGTCGACAGCAGCCGAGCTGCGAGCTTGGAGTAGTTCGGCTCTTCAACGATGAGGCCAGCCGCCGTGCGGATTGACAGCTCATCGAGCTCTTGTGTGGTGGCACCGTCGGCAAGCGCCGCAATGGTGCGTGTGGAAACGACCATCGGGTCGACACCAAGCAGACCTTCGGTGGCTCGTGCGACAGCATTGACGATTTTGTTCACGTCAACGGGTTCGAGCGCACCACTGCGCTTTTTCACCCGCATGCTCGTTGCTGCCGGCACTGCCGTCGCTGTTGTTTCTACGGCTGTTAGCCGGTCCTCTGTAATAGCCATCGCTGGCCCCTTCCCCGCGCCGGGAAGTGCGAGTCGAAGGCGTGACTCCCGGTCAGATCACGCCTCGCCGCTTCTCTTTCGAAGAAGAGTTGCGGACTGCTAATTACAGCCGCGTAACTACACGCTCGTCAAGGGGAACTTTTCGGTCTGCCGGGAGGCCAGTCGTCGTGCGAAAAGCCGAGGTTGCGGGCGGCGACCGCGAAACTACAAACCTGGGATTTCGACCAGAAATGCCGCTTCAGTAGTCGCGACAATACCACTCAACAATC
This sequence comes from Candidatus Aldehydirespiratoraceae bacterium, assembly GCA_047639555.1. Lineage (GTDB taxonomy): Bacteria > Actinomycetota > Acidimicrobiia > Acidimicrobiales > Aldehydirespiratoraceae > JAJRXC01. Next base: position 8,309 of record JBLIOE010000031.1, on the reverse strand, counting down.
GCGACAGAGGCGGGCGACAACGGCATCGGCAACCCGTTTGCCGGACGTGAGTGCGCCGTTCATTGATGCGTGCTGGCGGTGATCGCCAGTGACAAACATGCCCGAGGACAGGCGCACGGACTGATCTGGCTGTTCGCCCACCGCCTGACGGGGCTGCGCTCGTTCGATCGCGTCGACACGAATTGTTTCCCAGTCCTCAACGCTCGCCCCAAACCACTCGGTGAGCGCGGAGCGCACGTCTCGCTCCGCCGTGCCGAGGTGGGGCGTGGCGACCGCCACGAGGGCCCGGTCGTCGGGGCTGTAGTGCGACGAGACTTGTGAGAGTACGGCTAGTTCGTTGATTGCTGATGAGCTATTGCCATCGAGGACGATGACCGGACGGCGAATCGGTGTCTCGGGGGCCGTGAACCACCAGGTGGTCATGGCGTGGCTGCCGGGGTCTTCCACCTCGCCGTGGGTGAGCCGGTGAGCGTCGGCGGCATCGGTTGCGACAACGACGGCCTTGGCCTCGATCCGTTCACCATCGACGACGACATGATGGTCGGCGACTTCGTCGACAGCCGTGTGATACCGGATGGAAGTGGGGGGGAGGCGGCTGGCCATCTGTGCGCTGATCGCACCCATGCCCATTGCCGGTACCACCGCGTCGCCCTCGACGAGCATCTGGAAGAAAAAGTCGAGCGACCGGCTGGAGAACTCGAGGCTCGGGTCGAGCGAGAGTCCTGCGAACAAAGGTCGGAGGAAGCAGTCGATCATCTGCTCGGAGAATCCGGCTTCGTGGAGCTGCGCGAGTGCAGAGGTTTCGGGGAGGGTGAAGAGATCGTCGAGGTCGAGCTTGCGTACTCGCGATCGAAACTTGAGCACGGCGCGCTTGTCGCGTAGCGAACCGATCGGCGCCCGCAGTGTGCCGAAGGCATCGCCGGGACAACGGAAGGGGTCAGAAACGCGATGAAAGTCGTCGCCGAGTCGAACGAGGGCACCGGAATCGAAGGTGCGGAGATCGAGGGAATCGAAGTCGAGGATTGCTTGTGCCGCAGGGTAGGACGTGAGGAATGTCTGGAAGCCGCGATCGAGTCGGAACCCGTCGACGACGTCGGTCCGAACCCGGCCGCCGGGGCCGTTGCTCTGTTCGAGGACGAGCGGACTATGGCCCTTGTCTTGCAGCCGAATCGCCGCGGTGAGCCCCGCGAGGCCAGCGCCGACGACGACGACATCATGGGCGCTCATGCGCCCGACTTGCCCCGAAGAGTCACGGAGGTCCACGTTATCGACCACAGGGGGTCCGGTCGAGGCGGGCGACCTAATTGAATGTCGGTCAACATCGGCAGACTCCGTCGTCAGGTGTCCCGTCGGCGGCGGAGGCCTCGATCTTGAGGCCTCAGACGTGGACGAACGCTCGGGCGCTCGGGCTGAAGCCGATATGGCGGCCCCAGATGAAGAGGCCATAACCGGGCGGCACGTAGGCCTGTTCCGGGGTCAAGGCGGCAAAGCCAGCCAGGCAATCGGTTCGCACGAAGAAGCAGTTGACGCCGAGCGAGTCGCAGCCAACGAGCGAGTAGCCGCGTTGTTCGGCGACGCTGTGGAGGGCGGCGAGTGATGCGCCGAAGTAGGACGAGACGTCCCAGACGTAGGCGGGGTCGTAGGCAATCGTCTTGCGTTCGGTCGGGCCGAGCGAAGCGTTGTATTCCATGACGAGCACTCGGGGCCGGTAGCGCTCGTCAAGTGAGCGGAGCACCCAGTAGTCGTTTGAGTCGATATCGATCGAGAGAAGATCGAACTCGTCGGGCACGCCGTATTTGGCGAACAGCTCATTGACGTTCTCGGCGGTGATGAACTCTTGGCGGATGTCGGAGCCGTCCGCCTGGTCGACGCCGTCCATTCGCAGGCCGGTCCACCCCTGTTCACCCAACAGTCGGGTGTTGCACTCGTCGCCGGTGCCGGCGCCGAACTCGACGTAGACGCGATTGGTCACGCCGATTGCGTTGAAGAGGGCGGCAAGAATGCCGTCTTCGCCGTTCTGCGAATACGTCGACGACTCGTTTTGATGGAGCTGAGCCGACGACGACTCGGCGGCCTTCACCGGCAAGCGACCGATCAGATGAACTTGCGGATCATCTTTTCCTTTTTCGATGTGTACGGCGGGTAGAGCATCTTCAGGTCCATCTTCGTGGGCTTCTTGAGCACCGAGCGCAGATTGGAGAAGGTGTCGAAGCCCGACTGGCCGTGGTAACGGCCGGTGCCCGACTCGCCCACTCCACCGAAGGGCAGATCGGCAGGAACGAGATGCTGGATCACGTGGTTCACGCAAGCGCCGCCGGAGGTGGTCTGGGACAGCAGTTCGTCGACCGTGTCGTCGTCCTCGGCAAAGACGTAAAGGGCGAGAGGCTTTTCGCGGTCGTTGACGAACTCGACCGCTTCGTTCATCGATTCGACGGTGATCACCGGCAGAATCGGCCCGAAGATTTCCTGGCGCATCAGCGCGGAGTCGGGGTCGGGGTCGACAACGATTGTCGGCTCGACGTGTTTGGTCTCGATATTGCTTTCGCCGCCCAGCGCGATCGTGCCGCCGTGACCGGCCAGCAGGCCCTGGAGCCGCGTGGTGTGGCGCTCGTTGATGATTGAGGTGAAGTCGGGGTTGTCCTTCGTTCCCTTGCCGTCGCTGAACTCGTCGAACGCCGTTCGCATGCTGTCGACGAGTGCGTCGCGGGTCTTCTCGGTGACGAGGACGTAGTCCGGCGCCACGCAGGTCTGGCCGGCGTTGAGCCACTTGCCCCAAGCGAGACGGCGACCGGTGACTTCGATGTTGGCCGAGTCGTCGACGAGTACGGGGCTCTTTCCGCCGAGCTCGAGCGTGACCGGGGTCAGGAACCGGGCGGCGGCGGTGGCGACGATGCGGCCGACGTCGGTGGAGCCTGTGTAGAAGATGTGGTCGAAGCGCTGCTCGAGCATGTCTGTCGCCACGACGACATCTCCCTCGATGACGGCGATCGCTTCGGGGTCGACATAACGGGGGATGAGCTCGGCCAGCGCCTTGCTGGTTTCGCCCGCCAGCTCAGACGGCTTCGCGATGACGGCGTTGCCGGCGGCGATGGCGGCCGCCATGGGCAGAAGGAGCAGGTTGATCGGGTAGTTCCACGGCGCGATCACGAGTGCCACGCCCAACGGCTCTGGGACGATGTAGCCCTTGCCAGGCATCGCGGTGATTGGCAGGCGGACCTTGCGGGGCTTCGCCCACTTGGCAACGTGCTTGCGGATGGCGGAGATCTCGGTTGCGATGAAGCCGACGTCGGTGGTGAAACCTTCCATCGCCGGTTTGCCCATGTCGGCCGCGAGCGCAGCTTCGAGGCGCGGGCTCTCGAGCTTGAGCATGCGAACCAGCCCGTCGAGCTGCTCCTCGCGCCATTCGATTGGGCGCGTACGGCCGCTGTTGTAGGTGTCGCGCACGCGGGAGACGATGCCAGCGACATCGACAGCTGTGAGGTCGAGGTCGGCGCCTTCAGAGCGATCAGTAATAGCCATACCCGCAAGGATGCCAGCGATCCTCCCCCTGCGCACTCGCGCTTGGGTTAGGCCACGGTTCGGTAGGTAATGCCGATCGCTCTTGCTGTTGCTCGGATTCTCGGACCGTCGTCGGTTTCGTGGACATAGAGCGGGGCATCAAGGATGCGAGCAGAGGCGATCGCTTCGGCGCCAAGACTCGACAGGCCGTGCTCGTTCGCCAGCTCCGCCATGTCGAAACCGATTACCCTCATCGAAACCACCCGGATCTCGTCCGGCAGCTGAACCAGGGTCCGTCCAAGATTGCGGCGCAGGGTTGGGGCCCAGCGGCCGGTCAATGCCCCACCGTTGCTGCTCACAACGCTTCGACAGAGGCGTAGGTAGTAGAGGTTGGTCGTCGCTGCCTCCCGCGTCCGCAAGATTCGACGAAGGGCTGGCGCTGGAGCGTCGGCGAGGAGGTCCCGAAGAAGGTAGTCATCGAGGACGACATGGCTCATGTCGTCGCGAGCTCCGGATCATTGAGCGCCGCCACGAATGCCCGATGATCATCTGCGCTGAGGAGGTCGTCCAAGAGTTTGCGGCCCGTCCCTGCGGGAACCGTCAGCACGCCGAACCCGAGATCGAGCACATCGACGGGGCCTCCTTCCGAGAGGCCCCATCGGTGTTTGGCTGAGGCGGGAAGCGACATTTGCCCGGATGTGGAGATGAGGTACTGCTCGACGCTGGCCATAGGTCGATGATACTTGGTAGGTACAGGCGAGTCACCAAGTAGTTGCTATGGCGCGCAGTCGTGGAACCGGTCTTCGCTCATGGGTGAGCTAGGTGGAGGCGCATCGGCAAAGAATGTTGTCGACGACTCGTCGATGTGTTCCCACCAGCCGTTAACGAACTGGTAGGTGGTCGTTGACCATTCCACTTCGAATTCAGCGAGGACGACCTCCGATTCGAAGTCCCAAGCGGTGATCGGCCGCGTGATCTCCGTGATGAGAAGGTCGGCGCGGCAGGTGATGCGTGGCGCGCAGCCGATCGGGAAGCAGGAGTTGCCACCGACGCCATCCAGGATGAAGCCGGCGATCGCCGGATCGTCGGCTGGGAAGTTGGCGTAGTCGATCACCCGCAACCCGCAGTCGGACAGCCAAAGTCCAACAATGTTTCGAGCCGTATTCGAAGGTGCAGTCAGGAAGAACTCGAGGTTGCCGTCGGCGTCGAAGTCGTGGGAATGGCCGGTGTATTCCGGACCGCCGCCCCAGTTGTAGGGAATCACCGCGGGCGACGTGTAGCCGTTGCCGAAGTCGACGACGAGAAGCCCGTCTGCTCCTTCTCGTTCATTTTCGGTCCAGGCGTAGAGGGCATCGGGGAAGCCGTCTTGGTCGATATCAATCCCGTCATCGAGGCGACGAGCGTCGTCGGGCGGCGGTGGGTTCCCGACACACTCCGGTCGGATCGGTGCGCTTACATCGACATTGAAGTCTGGCGAGCACGCCACGACGCCCGTATCGGCTGCAGTGGGCACGCCGGGCGGGGGGTCTTCGTAGCGGAAGTGTGTTGGCGGGAGCCCCGTCGACTCTTCGGACTCGCCGAGTCGATACTCGCGCCGTGTCCACATGTGGTCGGTGTCATCTGGATGGTCCGCCATCTCGTTCGGGAGGCTCGTTTCGCTGACAACGGTGTTCCCGCTGCAGGTGATCCGCACGTCGCAGCCGGTGGGGATGCACCATTCGCCTTCGGCAGCGATGATCACTGCTTCTGTGGGCGTTTCGTCGCATTGTGGCAACGAGACGAGTTGATAGAGCGTCGGCGAGTACATGAAGAACTCGAGCCAGCCGTCGCCGTCGAGGTCTCGGGCCGCGGCGCCACCGTCGGGCTGATCGAGCAACGTGCCCGAGGCGCGGGCACGACCCGTCCACCCGTCTGCGAGTCGCGCAAAGACGAAGGTTCCATCGTCAGTGTCGAGGGTGAAGAGTTCGTCGGCGACGCCGTCCTGATCGATGTCGAGCGGGGTCTGATTCGCGGCGAGGTGCGTCGCCCGATCGAGTTCGTCGTCGGTTGGCGTGACACAGACGGGTTCGGGATCCACGATCCCCTCGATCCCCTCGATCCCCTCGATCCCCTCGATTTCCTCGTTGATCTCTGCCGCGTAGCGTTCGGCCTCTTCCTTCGAGAGGCGGGACGGAACGCGGAGCGTGTCGAACGATTCTCCGGGAATGGCAGGTCCAAACGTGAGAGAGACCGGGCCCACGCCGATCACGATTGCGCCGCCATCGCGGAAGGTCAGCGGGTCAGCCAGCTCAAGCTGGACCGTCCAAAAGCCGCGGGCGCCTTGTACAGCACTCGCCGTCGCACCTTCGATATCCGGGTCACCTGGTGAGAGAGCGAAGAGCTCGCTTCCAGGGAACGTCACCTCGGGGCTAGGGCCGAGGAGTTCTTCAACGATGGCAACCCATTCGTTCTCGTTCACCGCAACCAGGTCGTCGGGAATATTGAGGCTCCAATACTCCTCGGTCAGCGCAAAGCCGTCAGCATCCGAGAGCGCGAAGAAGTCCAAGTGGAGCTCCAGTGACTGATCCGGTGGTCCGTACGTCGCAGCAAACTGCGCCGCCGATTTCGTGTCGAGCCACAGGAGACCGTCACTGCGTTGGTCCTCCTCCGTGCGGATTACTGCATCGGTGGGAACCGGGACGCCGACATAGGCAACCTCGAGGTCATCGGCCCACGATGCAACAGCGTTGGCCAGGGCCTGAAGGTCTGTGGCGAGCGGCACAAGAGCAGTCGCCCGAGCCTCAACTTCGGCTCGGGAGAACCTTGTTGTCTCCACGCGGGCGACCCTTGTCTCGTCATCTGAGCGAGTCAGGTCAAGCTCGATCGTCCCGGTGTCTCGCTCGAAAATTCGGTAGCCGGTCGCGGGTAGTTCGCCGCTCGCGGACCAACCCGGAGATGCGAGGATGCGCGTGTAACCATCAGCGGTGATCGTCGCACTGTCTTGTGATGTAATGAGTGCAACTTCTTGCCACCCGACAAGGTTGGACCAGAGTTCGTACTCGCCCGGATACTCGATCCACCCAACGCCGGCAGCGGGAATCCAACGTTGAAAGCTGGCCGGGTCAATGGCGTCGACGGTCTCCAGATCGTCGACGTCGTCTCCGGTCATCGCGAAAGCGAGTCCCGCGATCATCGCAGCTACGGCAACGGCCGCGATGGCCCATCGACCCCACCGACGGGAGCCGGCACTCGGCGCCCATACGGGAGTGGTGACATCGGCAGCCCTGGCGTCGCCCATCTGGCGGATCTGATCTTCGAGGCTCACAGGTCGATCCCCAGGTGGCCGCGGAGGCGGGTCATGCCTCGCGTGAGGTGGTTGGCCACCGTGGAGGCGGAGATGTCCATCGCCTCGCCTGCTTCGCCGTGACTCATGCCGGCGCCGTGGACAAGCCAGATTGCCCGCGACTGTTTCGGAGAGAGCGCGGCGAGGGCGGCGGGCAGGCCAGGCTCAATCTCCGGAATCGCATTGTCCGATTTCCAAGGCAGCAGCCCCTGCTTGCGGCGGCGCGATCGCGACTGGGCGACTCGGTAGAGATAGCCGGCCGGGTTGGTCATCGGCATCACCCGTTCTCGGTGTTCCCACGCGTAGGCGAGCGCTTCGCCGACGGCGTCGCCCACCATCGCCTTGGGCAGGTGTCCGGCGAGCGCGCGTTCGAGCGTTGGTTGCACCTGCATCACAAACATCTCGAACGCCTCCTCTCGGTCTCCATCGCCCATTGCCATACCACCCGTTTAACCCACGAACCTGGCGCCCGCGCCACCCCTTGGTCGAGATTTCGGAAGGGGAAGAACGGAGTAGCGTCGGGGGATGGAGATCCTTGACGTCGACTTGTTAGCTTTTGAGAAGGGCGACGCCAACGCCCGTAGGGCGGTAATCGATGGCGTGATGCAGAGCCTGCGCACCGGATTCGTCTACGTCGAGCACGATCTCAGTGTCGACATGATCGATGACGTGTACGGCCAGCTCGAAGCATTCTTCACGCTCTCCCAAGAGAAGAAGGACGCCTACATCGTTCCCGGCTCCAACGGGCAGACGGGTTACACCGGGCTCCTCGTGGAGACGGCCGCCAGCGCCGACGTGCCCGACTGGAAAGAGATGTTGAACTGGGGCGGCCCGCTCGGTGTCGGTCATCCACTGCGCGATAAATATCCGCATCGTTACGGCCCGCCGACACTCCCCGAGGCCGACCTTCCCGGCGTGGAGCAACTGCTGCTCGACTTTCACGACACCATCGCCTCTTTGCAGGCGCGTGTGCTGCGAATCATTGCGGCCGGCCTCGGTGTCGACGGGCGATTCTTCGACGAGATGCTTGTTGACGGCGCCACTCTCACCCGGGCGATCCACTATCCGGCGATGACCAATGCGCCGGGCGAGCAACACGTGTGGGCCGGCGAACACGCCGATATCAACCTGATCACGGCTCTCCCCCGGGCGACCGCGGCGGGCCTGCAGGTGAAGGTCGACGGTGATTGGGTCGACGTGTCGCCGCCCCCGAACCGGGCCATCATCAACACCGGGCTCATGCTGGAGCGACTGACGAACGGGGTGATTCCGCCGGGAATCCACCGCGTGGTCTCCGCTCCCGGCCAGCAGGGCGATCGTTACTCCGTGGTGCAGTTCGCCCATCCCACGCCCTGGACCCTGCTGGCGCCGATCGGCACATGCGTCTCCGCGGAGACGCCGTTGCGTTACCCCACGATCAGCTCGGCCGACGCGCTCGACAAGGTGTTGTGGGAGATCAATCTGGTGGAAGACGGTCGCCGCGTCGGCG